>CAXMMT010000078.1:0-112485 GCA_964194555.1 uncultured Boseongicola sp.
TCAACGTTTCGACGGTCACCCCTTCGAAAACAACCGCTTCCAGGTCGAGGCTCGGGATGGACAGGTAGGCAAACTCGGTGTCCTCCTCCGGCTGATCCTCGGCATAATAGTCAACAACATCGGGGGCGCTCTCCGGCGCAGCATCCTCAACAACGACCTCCCCTACCTCGAGGACCGGCACTACCTCAACCTCGGGAAGATCCTGTCTCGTTTGGACGAAACTTTGATCTAGCTGAATTCCAGCCGCTGCCTGCACCCGCCCATTCGCAACATCAGTTCCGAAAACCTGCCACCCAACAAAGCCGATCCCGAATAGACCACTCCAAACAAGCGTCCACCCAAGAATCTGCACCCATCGCCTCATACAACAAGGCTAAATCATGCTCCAGCCCACCACCAGTCTGAAGAGTCACCAACGAGACACTCGGCCTACTCCTGTGGCCAGAAAGCCAAGACTGAAAAAGTCTAGAACCACCCTTTTCCGACGAGGACACGACGAGAACTACCACCTTCCCCCGGACACTTCATCATCACTGCAATAGTCGTCGCACTATTCGCGGGGAGTGTTCGTTTAGTCAGATCGAGCATGCAACGGCGGCTCATTAGATCGACATCCAGCGACAAGAGACCGCAATAACGGCACTTGGCCACTAGCTCCAGCCTGAGGTGTCGACGGCTTCGTGGACTCAGCCCCTCCGGAACCGTCTCTTCTTCTTGCCGGGTGACGATGGAGGGACTCGGCTCTGGATGTCTTCGAGTTCGAGAGCTCGGGCTTCGACGGCCAGCAGCAGTTCGTCAAGCCGAGTCAGCTCCTCGTAACCCAGAACGCTCGAGTCGATCTTTCGAAGAAGGCCTTTGGCCAGGGAAATGTCGAGTCCGTCGAGAACGGTCTGGACGGCGTCAAGCTTGCCCTGCGCCTTCTTGTTCTGCCGAGCGCGCCAGAGACGCGCCCAATGCAGATGAGCATTGGCGTCGTCGGTTGCTGTCTCGGGAAGAAGGTCGAGAAGCGCTGCCGTTTCTGGATCGCCGTCGATCGCCAGCAGCGCCTTGTGATCGTTGGCCCGAGCATCTCGCATGATCTGATCGACAAGCTGCCGGGCTCGCTGCTCGGTGAGTTCCTTGGACACAGGACGGAGAATATCGGGTCCGATCCGGTAGTTCGCCGGTGGACATAGTCCGGGCCGGCCATCGACAGCGTCGTCTTGAAGGGGCCCGAGTGACTGCGGCCGACCGAAACCTCAACGTCCTGACTGCCGGACGACCACTCAACGCATATTACCGCCACCAAGAGTGAGGGTTTCGATCTGGACATCAAACCGAGTTCTCTTAGAATGGGCACCCTCGACGTGGGACGTCGATCGGGCTATTCAGGGGTAAAGCGTTGAAGAAATTTGGGAGACTTGCGCCCGTCGTCGCCATGACGCTCATCCTTGGCCTAACCGGCGCACCGCCGGCCCAAGCCCTGACGGCCGATTTCGTCGATGAGGTGGTAATCACTGGGCTCAACCAGCCGACCAACATCGAATTCGCCCCGAACGGACAGATCTTCATCACTGAAAAAGGCGGGCGGGTGTTGGTCTGTGACTCTTTGAGTCCTCAGGGCGTGGTTCTCGACGTCGACGACTGCGATGTGTTTGCCGATCTTGGTGCTGATGTTCACAGTTTCTGGGACCGGGGGATGCTCGGGCTCGCTATCCACCCCGACTTTCCGTCTACGCCTTACGTGTATGTCCTCTACACCTATGACGCTCCGATCGGGGGTTCGTCTCCGACGTGGGGTGATACTTGTCCCGACCCTCCAGGGTCGACAACGGATGGTTGTGTGGTGTCCGGACGTGTGTCACGTTTGGAGGCCTCGGGAAATCCGATGACAGGGTCGGAGGTGGTACTGATCAACGACTGGTGTCAACAGTATCCGAGTCACTCGGTCGGGGATCTCGAGTTCGGGTCCGATGGTGCCCTCTATGTCTCGGGTGGTGATGGGGCTTCCTTTGGCTTCGTCGACTACGGGCAGCGTGGTTCGCCGACGAACCCTTGTGGCGACCCGCCTTCGGGTGTTGGGGGCAACCAGACGGCTCCGAGTGCTGAGGGTGGAGCGTTGCGTTCCCAGGATATGCGGACCGGCGGGGACCCGGTGAGTCTCGACGGAACCATCCTTCGAATCGATCCGATCTCCGGGTTGGCGATGTCCGATAATCCGTCGATAAGGCATACGGATCTGAATGCACAACGGATCGTCGCCGACGGTCTACGCAACCCATTTCGGATCGCTGTCAAACCGGGCACCAACGACCTTTACATCGGAGATGTGGGTTGGGGTCTATGGGAAGAGGTCAACTATCACCCCAACCCGACCCAGGTGGTTCGTAACTTCGGTTGGCCCTGTTACGAGGGTGGCTCGGAAGATGGCTCGTGGGTCTCGTTGCGTCAGGGTGGTTATGACGCCGCCAACCTCACCATTTGTGAGGAGCTGACTTCGGGAGAGGTCACAGCACCACTCTTCGCCTACCATCACAACGCAGACATCTCCGGCTCCGATCCTTGCCCGCCGGCCAATCCACCTCAGGGAACCAGTTCGTCGATTGCCGGTCTCGCCTTCTATGAGGGTGGAGGCTATCCCGGCACCTACAACGGAGCGTTGTTCGGGGCGGATTACAGCCGCGACTGTATTTGGGTGATGTACCCGGACGGTTCCGGTGACCCCAATCCGTCCACCATCGAGGTGTTCCAGTACCAGGCGGCCAACCCGGTCGACCTCGAAGCAGGACCGGGTGGGGACATCTTCTACGTCGACATAAATTTCGGTGGGGTCGGAGAGGTCCATCGTCTCCGTTTCGTCGGTGACAACACCCCGCCAAACGCGGTCCTCTCCGCCGTCCCGACGTCAGGGGACGCCCCTCTCACCGTCGATTTCGACGGGTCTGGATCATCGGACCCGGACAACGACCCTTTGGCGTTCGCGTGGGATTTCGACGACGATGGACAGTTTGACGATGGAACCGGACTTATCTCCCAGTGGACATATGATTCACCTGGCAGCTACATGGCTTGGCTCCAAGTCACCGACGCTCGCGGTGAGTCAGCCACTAACTCGGTGAACATTCAGGTGTCCAACGGCGCTCCGACCGCGGTGATCGACACGCCAATCCAATCCTCCGGCATATTGTGGCGTGTTGGAGACACGATCGACTTCTCTGGCCATGCCGACGATCCAGATCAGGGTCAACTCCCCGAGAACTCACTCAAATGGGACCTCATCATCCACCACTGCGCGGATGATGAGACCTGTCACGCCCACGGCATCCAGACCTACAACGGAGTGGGCTCCGGAAGGTTCACCACACCAGATCACGAATACCCGTCATGGCTAGAACTGGTTCTCACCGCCACCGACCAATACGGCGCGTCCAATACGACGTCACTCGATCTCAACCCAAAACCCGTAGACCTGACCTTCGATACAAACCCGGCAGGCCTCGAACTCGCCATAGGCGGAACAACAGAAACCGCTTCAATCACCGAAACGGTGATCGTCAACTCCGTGTTCACCATCGCCGCTCCCACACCCCAAAACTTCGCAGGAGAGACCTGGTTCTTCTCCTCCTGGTCCGACGGCGGAGCCCAATCCCACAACATCACCGCCCCTGACGGTCCTGTCACCTTCACCGCCACCTACACCACTACCCCGCCGCCGCCGCCGCCTCCTCCGCCTCCGCCTCCGCCTCCGCCTCCGCCAGAGGTCTTCGGAGAGGTCGTGAGCACCTTCGGAGACATAGCCGGCAACATTCACGAGGCCAACATCGAGTTGATCGCCGGGGCCGGTATCACCAACGGGTGTAACCCGCCAGTGAACGATCTCTTCTGCCCCGATCGGCTGGTTACCAGGGCTGAGATGGCTGCTTTCCTGATCCGGGCTTTGGGTCTGGAGAATCAGATGCCAGGGTTCCAAGGAACCTTCTCCGACGTGGCAGTGGACGAGTGGTACACCCCGTACGTCGAAGCATTGGCCAATCGTGGAATCACCGACGGGTACCCGGATGGGACCTACCGTCCACAGGCCAGTGTCACCCGGGCGGAGATGGCGAAGTTCCTCTTTCTGGCATTTGGCTCAGGCTCGGTCATATCGCCAACGGGAGTCTTCATCGATGTGCCGACCACCGAGTGGTTCGCCTTGGCGGTCGAACAAATCTATGCCGACCAGATCACCTTGGGGTGTAGCACCGACCCGTTGAGCTATTGCCCGTTTGACGGGGTGCACCGAGACGAGATGGCGTCGTTCATCGCCCGTGCTCTCGGTCTCGGCGACTGAAACAAAAGGATCGTCTAAAGGGGAACACCGGCGCCGACTGTGACCTACCGGGACTCTTCCCCCACCATCACCGCGCCATCCGGGGGAGCGTCAAGTGCATCCTGTTCGTCGTTCTTCGGCGCCATCGGGAGAGTCAATTGGAAGGTCGCCGGACCGAGATCGGACCTAAGAGTGAGATCACCATCCATCAAACGCGCCAACTGACGTGACACAGCAAGGCCGAGTCCTATGGAATCAGGCTGATCGACCCCCGACCCGCCCCGGTAATACGGGTCAAAGATTCGACGTCGAAACTCGTTCGGAATCCCCTCGCCGTTGTCGGAGAAGACAAGGGTGACGTCAGGTCCGTCCCGGTGAGTTGTGATCGTGATCTCATCGCCGCCATAACGCAGAGCATTTGTCACAAGATTGCGGATGATCTGACGGACTCGGTTCGGATCGGCAAAGGCCTGGTGGCTCGGGGCTGCCGCCACAAAGATGTCCTTCTCATCCGTCCAGAGTCGCGCAGCGAGCACACTCTCGATCTCCTGACCAAGATGCACCGGCTCTTTGGTGACGGTGACAGCGTCGATCTCCGCGCGAGCTGCCAGAAGGAGATCCTCAACAAGATCAGATACCTCAAGTGACTGCTGAAGCATGAGTTCGATGAGCTCGTTGCGCTCCACGGAACTGAGTTGGTCAGCGTCGTCTCGGAGTACGGAGGCGAAGCCAACCACCGAGGTGAGAGGGGTGCGTATCTCGTGACTCACGCTGGCGAGGAAGCGGTCCTTCGACCGGACCAACTGCTCGAGTCGAGAATAGGACTGCTCCCGCTCGAGGAAAGCGCCGATCATTGCCGCGATCGTCTCCAAGGCAGGAAGATCAGGGTCAGGCGTCGACCCATCTGATGTGTCATGCGCGATTCCCAAGAACCCCGCCCACTCCCCGCCAACCGAGATAGGCACGGCCAGTGCAAAAACTATGTCCGGGTCGCGGCCGAGAACGATCGCAAGAGTCTCGTCCATTCGGACGGCCTTGCCGGCCGCCAAAGCAGCCGCAGGCTCCCGATGCTGCATGTAGGGCAGGGTCCAGCGCATCGAAGTGGAATGCGAGATCGAATCTGGAGCTCCCGACACCTGTCTCACCACCGCGGCGGGGCCGGTTCGGCGATCTCCGCTGTTCTCGGCCACAAACGCAATATCGGCACCGGTAGCCTCTCGTATCGCCTTGAGAGCTTCGGTCAAGGCGTCATCATCGGCTTCGGAGAGCAGTTGTTGGCCGGCAACGGCCATGGCGACCTCGCTCTTCAGTCGTCGCTCCGTCGTCTTCTGAGTGCGCCGAAGCGATCGGGCGAGAACAGCAATCAGGGAAAGCAGCAAACCGGTGAATATCACATAGGCGAAAGCCGTGGTCACCGAGCGACTCACTTCCGGTGGAACCGGAAATAGTGAAATCGGTGACATGGCAAGCACCGCCCAAACAGTTCCGTATGCCATGACCCAAACAGCGCGAGTCGCTGATAGAAGAAGGAGCGGCACGGCCATCATGTAGACATAGGCGGCTCCGACACCCGCCGGTTCCAGATCGGCAAAGACGATGGCCACACCGATCAGCGTCATGTCAAGGAATATCGATCTGGTCAGGCGGACCGAACCACTTCGCCGACGCGAGTCTGCGTCAGCAATGGTGATCGCAGCGAGACCCGCAAGGACGAATCCGCCGATCCAGCCCCACCAGAGACCCAGGGCGACGCATATGACCAGAGTTGCGAGAGCACCTCGAATGCGGAATCCAGACCAAGCTGTCGACTCAGCCGAGGTTTGTAACAGGCTGCCGGCGCCTTCCTTGGCGGCTGAGTTCTCCTCAGCCGACGGCTCCCCGGACACGCCCGGAGTCGGCTCATTCTGATTCAACATGTTCTCTGACCACTTCCAGTCGACGAACAGCCCCGACCGACTGGCGACGTCCCAGTGTTCGAGCATGCCGAAAATGGTCAGGGTTCAATGAGTGATATCGGCACTCTGACGGGCTGACTTGACCTAGGTGCCCTCCAACATAAGTACGGTCGTATGTTGGAGAGCACTAAGGCTGCCCTCTCTTGTTCTCCGGAAGAGCCCACCGGCGAACAGCTTCGACATCGTCGGATCCGGTCGCCACGGGCTCATAGCCGTTGGCTTGAAGGTAGGACACGAGCGCGGCGTTCTCGTCGGACACCCAGCCCACTTCGCCTTTGCCCCCCAGTCGGCGCTGCGCCCACTCGATGAGAGGTGTCACCGGATGACCGGGCACCCCAAATGCGTTGATCTCGGGGCGTCTGGAGTCGATGACGAGAACCCCTCGCTCACCCTGGAGCCAGAAGGTGAGGTGGTCGGGGTAGCGGGGATCACCGTGAAACATCCACCAGCCAAGCTCGCCCGGGTGAGGCGGGTAGCGACCCCCATCTTGGGCCAGCGCGCACGCCAGAACCTGCTGCATCAATGGAAAGTCATCGGATGTCGCCGGACGGATGTCCCCGGCCAGAGGATCTCTCTCTGTGATGACAGCAAGGCACGACGCCACGTACTCATCCGGAAGCTGATGGTGACGAGCACCCATCAGCACCATCGACAGATACCAGTCATACGGGGCCCGAAGGACAGGAGCATCCGTCCATTGATAGGTCAACACATTCGACAGTTCGCCCGATCTCCGGATCACGCTGACAACAACAGGCTGATAGCCCGGCTCCGCCTGATCGAGCGCAGAACGCTCTGCCTCGTCGATCTCATACAGCGCCCCGTGGACCTCGGCGTCTTTCCTCTCCACGATGCTCAGCTTCGATGAACCGTCCACCGAGGGTTTTGAGTAGACCGGCGCCCACCCTTGAAGAACGGCCGAGCCGATCTCACGTGCCGATGGGCATCTGCCGCAAAGTTGCGGCGGCCAGAGGTTTGAGCCATATGCGAAGTAGAGAAAAGTCACTCAGAAGCGACCAACTCAGCGAGGAGGAGGGGGTCAACACTCCCTCCACTCACCACGCAAACCGAAGACCCCCTCTCCGACAAGGGCACTTTCAGAGCGGCAGCGAGGCTGGCCGCGCCCGCGCCTTCGGTCACCAGTTTGTCGCTCAACGCCAGACGTCGCATCGCCCCTTTGACCTCGCTTTCGGAGACCAGAACCACCTCGTCGACCAGATCCTGAAGCATCGGATACATGTTGTGTGTTATCACTGGAGTGGAGGCGCCTTCGACGATTGTGTCATGCCAGTCGATCCACACCGGACCGCCCGCGGTGAAGGCGGCGGCGAGGGCCGAGTTCACCTCGGCTTGAACCGCGTAGACCCGCACCGACGGCTCGAGAGTCTTGAGCGCTGCTGCCACACCGGAGAGCAGGGCGCCCCCGCCCACGGGTACGAACACCGAGTCGACTTGCGGGAGATCCTGGTGAATCTCGAGACCGATAGTCCCGTGCCCGGAGATCATCAACGGTTCGCCCCAGGGATTGAGATAGCAGTACGGCTCCTGTCGCCAGTTTTCCTCGAACATGTAGATCATCAGATCGGTCATCGACACCCCGACAAGTTCTGTGCCATATGCCTCGATCGCCCGCCGTTTTCCCTCGTGAAGAGTCTCCGGAACCAGCGAGCGTGAAGGCACCCCCAACTCTCGTGCCATATAGCCGATGGCCTGGGCCGTGTTGCCGGCACTTGTCGTCGAAAGCCCCTTGGCTGCCTCCTCCTCGGAAAGACTCAGAGCCCAGTTACCGACGCCTCGCACCTTGAACGAGCCGATCGGCTGAAGGGTCTCCGGTTTCAGATAAATCTCGGTGTTGCCCTCGTGGCTGACCAGCGGGAGAAGCGGCGTCCGGACAATGGTTCCGTCGAGCCGGCGGGCCGCTGCCTCGATCGCCTCGATGCCGGGAGCTTCGACAGGGTCGCCGGGCCATCCGGTTGGTCGCTGCTCGTTCATGGGATGCCTAGTGCTCTGGCCATAGACGTTGGCGATGTCAAGGCCGAGGCAGGGGGGTTACTGGCCGCCCTGAACGCGGAAAACGTTTGTGGTCGGAGCACTAGCCTCACTGACCGGACAGTATCGACCAGGAGGCCATGCAGTGGAGAAAATCGTCGTCGAAGGGCTCGCCCGCCTTCCTTCGTTCAGTCATGCAGTTGTCGCCGGAGACACCATCTATGTGTCGGGCTCATTGGGCACGCTGCCCGACTCGATGGAGTTGATCCCCGGTGGCGCCGGTCCGGAGACGACCCAGACACTCAGCAACATCGAGACCATCCTTCATGCCAGTGGTGCGTCTCTCGACGATGTCGTAAAGATCAACGTTTACGTTTCTGACATGGCGGCCTTCAATGAGATGAACAACGCATACCTCGAGGTGTTTGGCGCTTCGCCACCCGCCCGGATCACCGTAGGTGGCGTCGATCTCGCCCTCAATGCCGCCGTCGAAATCGACTGCATTGCCCACAAGCCGGCCTAGTCCTCCGGGATCCAGTTCTCCAACGGAATGCCAAGCCCTGCCGCTATCCGGTTGGCATATGCGTAGTAGCCGGTGACCTCGGCGATGTGAAGGATGTCGGTGTCACTGAAGCCCTGCCGGCGTATAGCCTCGATATCGGACTCCACCATTGATCCCGGAACATTCGTCAATTTCACGGCATACCTCAGCATGGCGAGACGCTTGTCCGAAAGGCCGGCGGATTCGAAGTCG
This sequence comes from uncultured Boseongicola sp., assembly GCA_964194555.1. GTDB lineage: Bacteria > Actinomycetota > Acidimicrobiia > Spongiisociales > ZC4RG35 > SZUA-217. The sequence goes on from CAXMMT010000078.1 coordinate 8,987, forward strand.
GTTTCGATACGCCGAGCCAGGTCATCGTCTCTGAGTAGTCGACGTAGACCACGCCGATGATGGGTTAGTCAGTAGTGACACCCGTTGGTTTTGGAGACCACGAGGGCAACCATCTCCCGCTCGACCTTGCGCAACGTGGCGGTCCCCTTCATCGCCTGCCGGTATAGAACATTGTGGGCGTCCATGCTCCCGGCGTCGAGGGCGTGAATCCGCATGACCCAGTCGACACGCTGAAAGGCCCGATCAGTGACCTGTGCTCTCAGCTCATTGAAACTGTCGTCCCAGTCGTCCTCGTGTGGCGCATCAATCCAAGGCATTGGTCTAGTTGGAGAAGGTGACACTGAAGGCGGGGGCCCAGCGGGTGACCACTTTCCCGTAGTTCTCGCCGGCACGCAGCATGTCACCGGCGTCGAGAGCCTCAATCGACTCCTGGATCAGTTCACACGACTCGTCGAACACCAATTCCTGAGGGTCAAAGAGGTCGGAGACGTCCGCGTAGTCGAGCTCCACCATCGAGCCCTCCGGAAATGGCTCCAGCCAGCCCACGAGCTGTCCCAGTTCCTCGGCCGGGCCCCGGAACACTCCGATCTTCTCTAGGACGCCATGGGCGCGAGCCACCCTCTGGCGGGCGTCGTCGATGCTGGTGCGGTAGCGAAGACGTGGCCCTTCCGGTACCTCGTACAACAGCTTCTCCGACGGTTCGAATGCGGTGAACCATCTCACCGGCACATGCCATGGCGAGGTGAGCACGTGAGAACGGTGCGACGGGTTCTGGGTGTGATAGACGCGTAGCTCACGGTCGGCCGCCCGGGCCGCATCCTCGGGTATCAGACCCACCCCCAGGCCTCGGAAGGCGCTGGCGAAGGCGATTGTCGATTCGAGTACTCGTAGTCGGAGATTTCGAGGGCAGATCAAACGTCGACCCTCCCATTCGACCGTCCAGTGATCATCTCCCTCGGCCTCGGAGAGCATCCCGTAGGAACGAACGAAACCCGGCACCGGATCTCGCGAGTCGGCTGTCTCAGGCGAATAGACCTTGAGGTACGCCGCTTTCGTCATCCGCCCATCCTTGCACACCGCCGGGCCGGACGACCCGGAAGCGCGAGGCTCAAGGCGGCGGTAGTATCGGAGAAGGTTGCATCCCGAGTTTCAGAGGAGGTCCGAGCCTTGTTCGTTTTCGATGAAGTAGCCAAAGAGGGTCACGAGCAGATCCTCTACGGATACGACAAGGTATCTGGTCTCAAGACGATTATTGCCATACACAGCACGGCTCTCGGTCCCGCTTTAGGCGGGACTCGTTATTTCCCGTACGAATCCGAGGACGACGCCCTCGAGGATGTCCTCCGGCTCTCCAAGGGGATGAGCTACAAGGCTGCTACCGCAGGACTCGATCTTGGAGGAGGAAAGGCCGTCATCATCGGCGACCCGCGTACTGACAAGAGCGAACGCCTTTTTCGGGCCTACGGGCGCATTGTCGACTCACTGAGAGGTCGCTACATCACCGCCGAAGACATCGGTACCACCCCGGCGGACATGGACATGGTTCGTCGTGAGACCCGTTGGGCCCTGGGAAACTCGGTGGCACTCGGCGGGTCAGGCGACCCATCGCCGGTGACCGCCAGGGGCTTGTATGCCGCCACCCGTGCGGTCGCCCAGAAGCTATGGGGCGACTCGGACATCGCTGGACGCAAGTTTGCCGTACAAGGAGTAGGCAAGGTTGGCTCTGCATATGTTCAACTGCTGGTGGAAGCCCGGGCGGAGGTGGTCGTCACCGACGCCTACGAGCCTGCGATCTGGGCCGCCGTGGAGCACTATGACGTAGAAGCCGCCGACCCTGGCGAGATCCACAAGGTCGAGTGCGACTTCTTCTCACCATGTGCGATGGGTGCAGGTCTCAACGAGACGACCATCCCCGAGCTCAACTGTGCCGCAGTTGTGGGCAGTGCCAACAATCAGCTCGCCGTCGACAAGGACGCAGAGCGGTTGGCGGATCGGGACATCCTCTACGCCCCCGATTTCGTCGTGAATGCCGGAGGACTCATCAACGTGTATGACGAACTACTGGGCTTTTCCAAGACCCGAGCTCTTCACCGCGTCGACTCCATTTTCGACGCAACCATGACGATCCTCGATACCGCCGAGAAGCACGACATCAACCCAAACGACGCGGCGATGAAGGTCGCTGAGGACCGAATCCGCAACATAGGGGATCTCCGGCGGTTCCGGCGGAGCGGGGACGACCGCAACTGACCGTGCAGACCGTCAGAATCCAACTGGACCACCGGGATCTCGGACTCTCAGACGATCAGTTGGTCGAGATGTACCGGCTCATGCTCATGGCCCGACGCGTCGACGACCGAATGTGGGCTCTGCAGAGACAGGGGCGGGCGGCATTCGTGTTGGGGTCCTCGGGACACGAAGCCATTCAGGTGGCCTCGGTGTTTGCACTCGACAAAGAGAAGGATTGGATTCTCCCCTACTACCGCGACATGGGTGTTGGTCTCGCTTGGGGCTTTTCGCCCAGGGACATCTTCCTCGGAGTCTTCGCCAAGAGAGGAGACCCGATGTCGGGTGGCCGTCAACTCCCCAGCCACTGGTCTGATCCGGATAAGCGAGTCTTCACCCAGTCATCGGTGATCGGAACGCAGTTTCCCCACGCGGCCGGAATCGCTCACGGCATCAAGAATCGAGGCTCGGACGCCGTTGTCGTCGTTTATGGCGGCGAAGGGGCGACATCTGAAGGTGACTGGCACGAAGCAATGAACTGGGCCGGGATTCACGAGCTCCCGTTGATATTCGTCATCGAGAACAACCACTACGCCATCTCAGTCCCTTCAGAGGAGGAGGTCGCCGGCCGGATCGCCGACCGTGCCGCAGGTTACGGCTTCCCCGGTTTCGCCATCGACGGCAACGGTCCGCTCGAGGTCGTGGCCACCATGCAGCGTGCGGTGGCGAGGGCTCGGGCGGGGGAAGGACCAACCCTGATCGAGGCCGAGACCTACCGGTACTACGCCCATACCTCCGACGACAACGACAATCTCTACCGCTCGCGTGAGGAAGTAGAGACGTGGCGCAAAAAGGACCCTGTGGCCCGTCTCCAGCAGTACTTGATCGAGAACCGGATGCTCAGCGAGGCTGAGGACGCCGAACTCGACTCGAGTGTCGTGGAAGAGCTCGCCGTCGCGGTCAAAGAGGCCGAGAGCGCCCCCGACCCTGACGAGCCCACCTCCCGTGTCTACGCCAAGGGCATCGACCCGGGTCCCGCCGTGACCGAGCCGGAGATCCTTCCCGATGGGGACCGCATCAACCTGATAACGGCAGTGAACCGAACTCTCCACGAAATCTTCGAAGCTCATCCGGACACCGTCGTGTTTGGAGAGGATGTCGCTCGCGAGAAGGGTGGTGTGTTCAAGGCCACCCAGGGGCTCACCGAGCGTTTCGGGGCAGAGCGGTGTTTCAACGCTCCCATCGCGGAATCATCAATCATCGGCTGCGCGATAGGCATGTCGGCGGTTGGATTCAAGGTGATCCCGGAGATCCAGTTCGCCGACTACATCCACCCGGCTTTCAACCAGATCGTGTCGGAAGCGGCCAGGGTCAGTTTCCGCTCCGATGGACGATGGACCGTCCCGATCGTGATCCGGGCCCCGTATGGAGCCGGAATTCACGGCGCCCTCTATCACTCTCAATCGGTCGAGTCTTTCTACGCCCATGTTCCAGGCCTGAAAGTCGTCGTGCCGTCGACTCCCGCCGACGTAAAGGGCCTACTTCACACGGCTGTCGAAGACCCAGACCCTGTGATATTCCTCGAGCCGAAGAAGCTGTACCGATTGGCGAAGGGCCCGTTCCCGGAAGGGGAGCACAGGATCCCCCTGGGCAAAGCGGCTGTCCGGCACGCTGGCTCCGACCTGACCATCATTGCGTACGGTGCTATGGCTCACTTTGCAATGGAGGCCATCCCCGTGCTGGAAGAACTAGGGATCAGCCCTGAGGTCATCGACCTTCGCAGTCTCAAGCCTCTTGACTGGGCGACCATCGAGACGTCTATTCAGAAGACGTCACGTGCCCTGATCGTTCATGAGGACAACGAGTTTCTCGGCTACGGTGCCGAGATCGCCGCTCAGATCGCCGACAAGACATTCGAGTGGCTCGATGCGCCCGTAAAACGTCTTGCCCTTCCTGACGTTCCGATCATGCCCTACGCCGGCTCCCTCGAACACAAGCTCTATCTGACCCCCGAGGACATCGTGGAGAATGCCCAGGAGTTGGCCAAGTACTGAGTCGCTCCCAGTGGTATCCAACAGGGCAGAACCGGAGGTGATCACTGCTTGGTGCCCCGAGGGATATCTGCGAGAGTCGCTAGACGACCTCTCCTAGTTCCCTTCGGACGATTGCAGCGCCCTCTGCAAGAGCATTCATTTTGGCCTGAGCGACTGGCCGCGACAGTGGAACCATTCCACAGTTGGTACACGGGTAGAGCTTCTCAGGCGCAATGTGCTCCAAGACTGCGCGGATCGTCTCTGCGACCTGCTCGGGTGTTTCCACGGCGTCGGTGGCAACGTCGATCACTCCGGCCAGCACTTCCTTACCGTCCAGCATGTCCAGAAGTGCGAGCGGGACATTGGAGTTGGCGACTTCTATCGATATTTGGTCGATCGAAGACTCAGCCAGCACCGGGAAGGTCGACTCGTACTGACGCCACTCGTCTCCGAGACTTCGCTTCCACTCGATATTCGCCTTGATACCGTATCCGTAACAGATGTGAACGGCCGTAGTGACACTCAGTCCCTCAGCCGCTCGCTCCAAAGCTTCGATGCCCCAGCCAGCCACATCATCGAGAAAGACGTTGAAAGCCGGCTCATCGAACTGGATCAGGTCCACCCCGGCCATCTCGAGCTCCCTGGCCTCCTCGTTGAGGATCTCAGCAAACACCATGGCCAACTCCTCACGATCGCCATAGAAGTCGTCGGCGAGAGTGTCTGACATGGTCATCGGACCGGGCAACTGGTATTTGATGGGCTGTTCGGTCAGCGATCTCAAGAACTTGGCGTCTTCCACATAGACACCCCGGCTACGGGACACCGGACCAACCACTCTCGGCACAGACGCCTCATAACGCTGTCTGATGGTGATGTCAGCACGATTGTCCGAGTCGACACCTTCAAGACCTTCGATGAACGTCGTGACGAAGTGTTGTCTCGTTTGCTCGCCGTCCGTGATGACATCCAGTCCTGCTGCCTGCTGGTCAGCTACTGCGAGTCGGACAGCGTCATGTCTCGCCTCATCCAGCAATTCGCCCTCCGCCAACCAGTCGGCCCAGATCTGGTCAGGCGTGCTCAACCATCCTGGTTTGGGAAGACTCCCGGCGATTGTCGTGGAGAGAAGAGAAGTCACTGTGTTGCAGCTGGCGACGGTGTTGGAACGATGATCCGAGAGTAACCGGACCGCGGAACCTGCTGGTGAGTAGCGTACCGCGACCGTACTCATGTTGGAGAGCACTAAGCCGAAGCATTATCTTCAAACAAGGCACCGAGATAGGAGGAGCAACCAATGGCGGCTTACCTGATTGCAGACGTACTACCCGAAGATATCGAGGCCTACAGAGCGAGTGGATATCCTGAAGCTGCGGTTGCTACTGCGAAGGCTCACGGTGGGGTCTACAGGGCTCGGGGCGGTGAGACAATTGTGCTGGAGGGTGATTGGGAGCCTGAGCGAATGGTGGTCATCGAGTTCCCCTCCATGGACCAACTCCTTGCCTGGTATTCCAGTCCCGAGTATCAGGAATGGGCGCCGGTTCGCCAGGGTTTTGCTCCGAACTCGAAGTTAGTGGCCCTGGAAGGTACTCCTTAGGCCACCCCGAGGCCGGCGTTGGGCCCTTTTCCCGGGTCGAAAGGCCTGCCCTGTCAAGCGCTCCTCGCCAGACCGAGGCAGGTGCCCCAGTGGTCTGTCGCTCAATTGATGCCGCGGTGTCACCGAGTCATCTGCGTCATCTGGCAAGGACGCACAACGAAGACGCAGCCTTAGCTGCGTCAAGGCGGAGGACGCCGCCAGGGGCGTCGAGGGCCGGTGAGACCGCGTAGCTATTTGGGCGACAGACCACTAGGCGCCGCTACCTTCGCGATGAATCGACAGTATTCCGGCTGAGAAATTCGACAAGAAAATCGGCCACCAAAGAAGAGTCTGGCTCGATGTCCAATGAGGCGACACCGTCGTCTGCGGTTTCAGACGGAAAAGTCGTTCCACGTCGAAGTTCGAAGAGGCTGCGTGCGAAGTCGAGATCCATCTCAGGGTGACCCTGGATGCCGAGCATGGAGGACCCCACAGTCATCGCCGAAACCGGGCAGTGATCGTTCCAGCCGATGATTCTTCCCCCCACCGGCAACTTCTCAATCTGGTCTTGATGGCTGTTGATGAGACGGAACGAATCAACACCATCAGGCACGAAGCCCAGACCGTCGGCTAGTTGAACCGTCTTGACGCCAACCCCCCAACCTCTATCCGCCCTGACGACCGTGCCACCGAGTGACTTGGCCAGGAGCTGATGCCCGAAACAGACTCCGACAAGAGGAACACCTCCTGTCGCCGTCTTGCGTATGAACTCCTCCAAGCGACGGATCCACTCGAAGTCGTCATTCACCGAGTGTCGAGATCCCGTAATGAGCCAAGCATCACATTCGGCAGGACTCCACGGAATCTCGCCGCTGACCGCGTCGTAAACAACCAGCTCCACCTCCGGGTGACCGGCCAGCAGCCTCCGAAACATCACGTCATTGTCCCCTGAGATCCCCGCCAGGTCAGGTGACACATGGTCGCAGACCAGAAGCCCCACCCTCATGTCGGAATCGGTTGGTGATTTCACTCGGGCGTCACGTATGCGGCGGTGATCCCACCGTCGACCACGAACTCGGTTCCGGTTACATAAGACGACTCGTCCGAGGCGAGGTAGAGCGCAGCCTTTGCCATCTCGGCGGCCTCCCCGAACCGCCCCATGGGAATGTGAACCAACCGTCTCTGTCTCTTCTCCTCGGTGTCGAGGAATTTCATCAACAGCCCGGTCTTCAACGGGCCGGGGCACAATGCGTTGACCCTGATGTTCTCTCTCGCATGGACCACGGCCAACTCCCGGGTCATGGCGAGAACTGCCCCTTTGGACGCGGTGTAAGCGATTTGAGGGGTTGCCGCGCCGAGAAGGGCCACGAATGAGGCCGTGTTGATGATCGACCCTCCTCCCGCTCGACGAAGAGCCGGGATCCCATACTTGCAGCCAAGAAAGACGCCCCTGGCGTTGACTCCCATTGTGAAGTCCCAGGTGTCCTCTGCTGTTGACATCGCATCATCGTCTGCGGGATGCATGATGCCCGCGTTGTTGAACATGATGTCCAATCGGCCGTACAAACTCTCCGCCGAGGCCACCATCTCCTCACAGTCGCCGGCCGACGACACATCGGCCACTTGGGCCGTCGCGCTCCCTCCCGCGGCACCGACCATCTCCACCGTCTCCATGGCTGCTTCCTCGTTGATATCCGCTGCGACAACAGAAGCCCCCTCGGAGCAGAAAAGCAGCGTCGTCTCGCGCCCGATTCCCGAGCCGGCGCCGGTGATCAGCGCAACCTTCTGGCCCAGCCTGCCCGTCATATTCGCTCGAAGTAGCGGACTCGTTCCCAATCAGTGACAGCGTTGTCATAGGCACTCTGCTCGGTGCGAAAAAAGTGAGAATAATGGGCCTGGACGTCGGCTCCGAATACCCCACGGACGAACTCGGAGTTGGCGAACAGATCGATGGCGTCCCGGAGGGTCTTGGGGACCACGGAAAGCTCGTCGGCCTGATAGACGTCTCCTTCGAAGATGTCGGGCGGTTCGATGTGGTTGACGATGCCGTCCATCCCGGCCGCCAACACCCCTGCAAACGCCAGGTAGGGGTTGACGTCGGCGCCCGGGATCCGACACTCGATGCGCAGGCTCTGATCCCGTCCAACCACGCGAAAACCGGCGGTTCGGTTGTCGTAGCTCCACGCCAGTCGGGTGGGCGCCCATGAACCATCCTGGTAGCGCTTGTAGGAGTTGACCGTGGGAGCCATGAACACCATCAGGTCAGGAGCGTGGGCCATCCAACCGCCGAGGAACCAGCGGAAGATGTCGCTGCCGTGAACTGGGCCGATTGGATGCTCACCCGGAAAAGCACTTTTGTCCCCTTCCCACAAGCTCACATGGAGGTGACATGAAGATCCTGCCTCGTCCGCCGACGGCTTGGCCATGAAGGTGACCGAGGCTCCCATGCCGTCCGCTATCTCCTTCATCGCCTGTTTCATGACGGTATGACGATCTGCCATCTCCAAGATCTCGGAGTAGCGGATGTTCATCTCGTGCTGGCCCCGGCCCCACTCCCCTTTCGAGTTCTCCACGGGGATCCCCGAGCCTGCCAGATGACGCCGTACCTCGCCGTTGTAGAACTCCTCACGGGTTCCCTGAAGCAGGTGATAGTCCTCGATGTACCAGCCCGCGGCCGTCAGATCCTGATAGTTCTTCTCGGCTGCTTGCCGGTAGGAGTCCTGGAACAAAAAGTACTCGAGCTCGGATGCACCCTTCGCGACGTACCCCGACTGGGCCGCCTTCTCGACTTGGCGTCGGAGCATGGTGCGGGGAGCCACCGGTACCAGTTCATCGGAATGGGGATCCCGAAGATCGCACAAAACAAGCGCGCTGCGATCCAACCAGGTCGCCAGACGAAGTGTTGTGAGGTCTGGAACCATATGGAAGTCGCCGTAACCCAACTCCCAGTTGGCGTATTCATAGCCGGGAACGGGCTCCATCTCCATGTCGGCTGTGAGCAGATAGTCAGAACCATGAGTGCCGTGCTCGAGCCCTACGTCGATGAAATGTCCCGCGTCGAATCTCTTACCGAGAACCCGCCCGTAGTGATCGGTGAAGGCAACGACAACGGTGTCGATCTCGTCTGTCTCGACTCTTTGCTCGAGATCTTCAATCTCGAGCATGCCCCGCGGGTTATCCATCGATCCTCCTGGCAGTGCAGTCAGGGCACACTATCCGTTCGATTGCCAACCGGTCGGGGCAGCCCTCCTCATGTGGCCACCGGGATCTCCCGATCGCGGAGAAACTCGGCGAGTTTCTCCTCGGCCTGGTCGCCGAAAAGGATCCTGACGGCTTCGTCGAGGCCGGGGGACTCGATGACGTCACTGTCGGGTATGACTTGGGTGATTTTGGAGCGTCTGCGAAGAAAGTCCTCCAGCTTGGTGACCATCTCGGTGTCCGCGGCCAGATGCAACTCGACCCGGACGTAGTCGGCGCTTTCGATGATGTCCTCACCCATCGCCGGGTCCTTGCGGATCTCATCGAGCATCCCAAAGGCGCGGCGGCCGTATCGACGCCACAACCGCTCGGAGAGGGCTTCGAGACCCTCGGTCGACCGAAGATCGTCAAGATGCATCAGCCGGGCCTGACGAAAGAACTCCGTTCGCGTGTGGCTAACCGGCTCTCCATACCAGTTGTGGGTGTCTGGCTCCAGGGGAACGCCTAGAGCCTCAACCGCGTCGGCGACCTCTTCGCCGACGTTCAGACAGTCGGTGAGCTTCCCCCCGAAGATCGTGATAACGCTTCGCTTGGTGTCTGTCTCGACCTCGTGCTTCCGCGAGAGCTTGGTCCAGTCGACATCCTCACCGACGGAGCTGTCGACTCTCACCACCAGGGAACGGACACCACTGCGGTCGGCGATGACATCTGACGGGGTCAGCGGTGATGCAAGGTCTAGCCGTCGGTTGATCTGCTCCAGCAGAAAGTCACGGTCCTCATCCGTGACTTTCGTGAATGGCGAATCGACCCGGGTGTCGGTTGTACCGATCACCGACCGCATGCCCATTGGGATCACGTAGAACAGCCGCTTGGTGTCGTCATAGAAAGCAAGAACCCTGTCTCTTGGTGTGAGCTGAGGAACGATGAGATGGATGCCTTTGGAGAAAACCACCCGATGCTCAGTGCTCACAGCGAACTGATCGTTGAGCTCACCGACGAAAGGGCCAGTCGCGTTGATCAGGACGCGACAGGTACAGGAGAATGGATCCTCCCCCGTTTCGACATCGCGTAGCGTCACCAGCCAGCGCCCACCCTGATAGTCGGCATCCACCATTTCGACATAGTTGACAGCTTTTGCTCCGGCATCGAGAGCCGATCTCACGAAGCCAAAGACAAACCTCGAATCGTTGTCCGACAGATAGGCGTCGTAGTACTCGATCCCACCGCGAGCCCGGCTGGTGTCGATGATGGGTTCTATCTGCTCGATCCTCTTCGGGGTGAGCAGTCGCGGTCGATGGGTCTTGAAGCCTCCGATCACCCAATAGGCCACTGAGCCAAGGCCGGCCAGCCACGGTGGGTAAGGAGAGGCGTCGTCGAGCGTGGCGAGAAAACTGATGGGCTTGACATTGTCCGGGTAGGCCCGCACCAGCCTGTTTCGAGATAGACAAAGCTTGCGAACCAAAAGCAGCTCGAATCCCTCCAGGTATTTGAAGCCTCCCCACACCAGGTTCGAGGAGGTCTGGCTGGTGAATCCGCCAAAATCCCCGCGATCGACAAGGGCAACCTCGGCGCCTCGGCCGGCCAGTACCGCTGCGGAGACGGCTCCGTTGATCCCGCCACCTATGACCAGGGCATCGAATGAGCCGTCACGAATCCTGGCGATGCTGGTGCTTCGCAGAGTCACCGACTGATGCTTTCCCTACCTGCATAGGGTTTCTCCGCCCGGGGTTGAATGTTGCGGAGCAAGTCCGCCTACTTGTCCTGGGAGATGACGAATCCGCTCATGAACGGCTTCTGCATCGCGATGAACACTATTGCCGGAGGGATCGACGCGATGATCGCGGCCAACATCAAAGGGCCGAAGGTAAGCGAGCCGCCAACATTCAGCAGCGTCTGCATCGCGACCTGAACCACCTGCGCGTCATCGTCGCGGATGATCAAGCTCGGCCAGAGGAACATGTTCCACGTATAGACGAATTGGATGACGAAGAGCGCTGCGATGATGTTCCAGGACAGCGGAATCAGGACCTTGGTCAAGAACTTGTACGGTGAGGCTCCGTCGATCTGAGACGCTTCGAGCAATTCGGACGGCATGTTGGCGAAATGCTGACGGAACAGAAACGCACCGGTCGCCGATGCGAGGAACGGCACCGTGATGGCAGCCATGGTGTCCTGCCATCCAAAACCCGCCACCAGTCGGAACATGGCGAGGATCATCACCTCGGTCGGCATCATGAGAGTGACGAGAACAAAGAAGAAGACGATCCACTTGCCCCGAAACTTGAAGTAGACGAAGGCAAGCCCGGCGAGCAGCGACAGGATTGTCTTGCCGATAGTCACCCACAGCGACTGCTGGAGCGAGTTCCACATCGCAGTGCTGAAGTTTCGTTTCACCCAAACGTCATCGAAGTTCGATGCCAATGCGCTGCCCGGTGTGAACTGGAAAGAGAAGATCTCCCCGTTGGTTTGGGTCGCAATCAGCATGGCGTAGAGAAGCGGGAAGGCCAGGACCAGAACCGTGGCTGTGAGGGCGATGTGGAAAGGCCATTGCCTGCCGCGCACAAATCCCTTGTGCTGAACTCCGGCTGATAACCCGGCCAACTCAGGCCCCCCCGTAGCTGACGCGCTCGCCACTGGTGCGGAACTGCCAGAGGGTGACACCGATAACCGCGGCGAACAGCAGGACAGACTGTGCGGCGCCACGACCCAGATCACCGTTGTTGACACCAATGCGAATGATCTCGTAGATCGCCACCGACGTCTTGCCGGCAGGGGCGCCCTTGGTCATGAAATCGATGGTGGCGTAGATGTCAAAGAAGGCATATGTGAGGTTGGTGACAAGAAGGAAGAACGTGATCGGTGACAGGGCAGGGATCACGATCTTGGTAAAACGCTTCCAGGCGGACGCGCCATCGAGTATCGAAGCCTCGATCTGAATGATGGAGACCGTTTGCAGACCGGCCAGATAGAAGAGAACGTTGTACCCGAGGATCTTCCAACCGCTGGCCATGATGATGGCGGCCTGGGCGAGAACCGCGCTCTCCCGATAGTTGGGGGCGTCGATGCCGAACCAGTTTTCCATTACGTAATTGAAGATCCCCGCGGTGGGATCAAAGATCATGAAGAACAAGATTCCTGCGACAGCAGGTGAGATGGCGTAAGGCCAGATGAGCAGGGTCCGATATATTCCCCCACCGCGAATCTTTCGGAACGCAAGGTAGGCGATACCCAGGCCACCGATCATCCCCACAGCCACGATCCCGACAGTGATGATGACTGTGTTCAGGTAGACCGGCCGGTAGGCGACTTGACCATCGCCACCAGGGGAGAAGATCGCATAGAGCGCTACGAACACCGAAAGTGCCGCAGCCAAGGAAGCGAGTTCCGCTCCTCGATGACCCAGCGATCCCGGCGAGGCGGAGCGGCGCCACCATCTCGCCCCGTAGATAGCGCCGATCGAGATGAGGGGAATCGCCACCAGCTTGACCGGGTCGGTGATGAGGAGTTCGGTGAAGTTGCCGAAGCAAACGTCCAGAGACTTTGGGGCGCCGAGACGCGCCAGCTTCGTCGAGAGTGTGAATGTCTGCGCTGCCGGTGTGTAGAGAAACACCGCGAGAATGATCAGAGTGGGAGAAAGAAGGGCCCAGGGCACCCACCAGCCGAGATTGAATCCCCCCGACCTGATCTCCCCGGTCATCCCCGACTCGTCGGACCTCTCACCGTCGGCGCGGTCATAGAAGGCCTTGGCAACGATGAGAGCCAGCCAAGAGCCACCCGCCATGAGCCCGTAGGCCAATAGGTGGTCGACACCGGAGGTTTCTGGTGCAAAACCGCATTGGCCCATTGCCAGAGGGGTGACAGCAGCACCCGCGACCGATGCGGTGGTTCCGATACCCAGTCGCCGAGGGGTCCGGTATCGGGGAGTCCTCGCCAAATAGAGAGGTCCCAACACCGCAGCAATGACGAGACCGATTATCAGCATGCAGCTATACGACGATTCACAATCAGGTGGTCAGTTTCGTTAGAGAAGGTGGGGTAGCGAAAACCGCTACCCCACTTTCTGTCTTCTGTCAGCCTCCGAAGAGGGTTTCGTACTCAGTCAGGATCTTGTTGGCTTCTTCGTTGGCCGCGCCCATGCGCTCAGCCACATCCAGGTCGTTCACCAGGATGTCTTCGATGGCGAGAGTGATCACATCGCGAATTGCAACGAAGTTGCCAAGCAACGCACCAAGCGATGCCGGAGTGTTCTCCGCGGCTGCGAGTTGATCCGAGGCCACCAGACTGTTCGGGCTCTCGGCGTACCAACCCTCTGTCTCCAGCAGATCCACCGCATCCTGTGTGATCGGGATGTAGCCGGTGATCTGGTGCCACTCCGCTGCGTTGGCGGCATTGGAGAAGAAGTTGAGAAACGCCAGAGCGCCATCCTGTGTCACGTCGTCCATGCCGTCGAGCATCCAGATCGTCGCGCCACCGATGAGGTTGCCGACGTAGTCGACATCTCCATTGTGTGGCATGAAGCTGGCTTCGACGCCGAACCCGGCGTCTGCTCCGCCCTCTGTGAGGAGAGTCGCGTCCGAACTCGAGTAAATCAGCATGGCAACTTCCTGGGCGTAGAAAGCGTTGGCTGTTCCGTCCCAGTCACGCTGTGCACCGGTGTAGACGTAGTGGCCCTTGTCGGCCATGTCCTTCCACCAGCCGATGTAGTCGACCATTGCGTTTGAGTCGAGGAACACTTCGGTCGCCCGGCCGGTTCGGCCGTTGTCGGCGTTGGCCAGCAACGCGCCCTGCTGTCCGAGACTCTGCTCGACGAACCAGCCGTGGTTCGGCCAGGTCATACAGGCAGAGGGTCCGTCTGCCAGCGCTGCGATCTTCTCGCAAGCAGCCTCTACTTCGTCCCATGTGTCAGGAATCTCGGTCACCCCGGCGGCGTCGAGAATGTCCGAGTTGGAGAACATGATCGCCGAGGATGTGTTCCAGGGCATCGAGTAGAACGAGCCATCCACTGTGTAGTAGTTCCGAGCGGCGTCAACCACCGAATCGAGAACCACCGGCACTCCGAGAATCTCGGTACGACCAGCGATGGCCTCGGTTACCGACGCGAAGATCGGGTTTCCTCCGGCATCGACAGCGTCGAGAGCCTGTCGAGTTGCAGCCTCGAAGAAATGGATCAGCCCAGGTGGGTCACCACTATCCACGGCGAGCACAGCCGCGTCAAACACGTCGTTATACGAGGCGAAAGACACAACATCGATGTTGTAATCGGGGTGAGCGGCATTGAAATCGGCCGCTTTTTCCTGAGCGAAGCCCAATCGAGCCTCATCAGAGAAGGCAACCCAGAATTCAATATCGGATACGCCTGCCCCATCGCCACCGACAGTGGTAGCGGCGTCGCCGGCAGCTTCGGTGGTGTCCGTCGAGGAACCATCTCCACATGCAGCAACGATCAACGCTATCACGGCCAGTAAGGCAAATAGTCGAATCTTGGAATTCATTGTTCCGTCCTATGGGTAGCTTGGGATACACCGCCGGAATCCCAGCAAGCTGATGACACTGACGTCATCCAGACACTCTGATCATCCGACTTCCAGCGCACCCTACTCACCAAAACGACGAGTGATCGCGGATGGGTGCGGGGGCCTGTGCCGAAACATGGGTCGGGTACTGATGCGGTGTCCAGAATCGGGATCGAAGAGGTGACAGACGAGGTCGTAGCCCTGGTCGTACACTGACACCGACGTGGCCTCGACTAACAACGACTCCTTGCAGGAGGTCATTTCGAGAGTCCCGTATCTGGCGCGAGCGAAGGAGTTGGCTATCACGCCGCTACCCGGCGGTTTGACCAACATGAGCTATCTCGTGGTGGCGAACGGGGCAAAGTTTGTCGTCCGGGTCAGCGGAGTGAGCGGAGAGACGCTCGGGATTGATAGGACCAGCGAGGCTGACGCGCTTCGTCGGGCAGAGGCAGCCGGTATCGGGCCCGAGGTAGTCGCGTTCCTCCTACCCGAGGGTCATCTGATTACGCGCTACCTCGCCAATGCCCGCACGCTGACACTTGAACAGTTCACCGAACCCGAGATGATCCCCCGGGTCACGGCAAGGCTGAGGGACATTCACACCCTCGATCCGATTGCGCGGGACTTCGACCCACATGCCGACATTCGCCGTTGGTTGGAGATCACCGAGGGACAGCGGGCGTCGCGTCCCGCTCAACTTGGACCTCTTCTCGAGCAAGTCACCGAGATCGAGCGTCTTCGGCCAACTTTGCCGGAAAACGCAAAGGTGTTTTGCCATAACGATCCATACTTTCTGAACTTTCTCGACGATGGCTCTTTGTGGGTCATCGACTGGGAATACGCCGGGATGGGAGACCCGATGTATGACCTGGCCGGGGTTGGCAATTTTCTGGATGACGTCGGACGGGATCTGCTGCTCGAATCGTATTTCGGCGACGGTGGCAGCCGACTTCGCCGCGATTTGGATAATCTCATCGCGGTCTACGTCTGTTGGAACATCGCATGGACCCTGGTCCAGATCGATGTCAGCCCTATACGCTTCGACTACGTCAATTTTCTCGAGGAGCTTCTCGAAGGATTGCCCTGACCTGTTCGGTCGCGTCTATCTCGACGACTCGTCGAGAGCAAGCACAACCGCCTCATAGACGGTCAACTCAAACCCAGGAGCGATCGCTTCCTCGGCAGCTTCTTCTCCCAGGATCGCTTCCAGCCGACTTCTCGCATCCTCCAGATGCAACAAACCCGGCAGCCAGCTTCCACCGAGTCTCTCTTGAGCCGCTACCGCTGCACCGGCGAGCAGACCGGCCAACCTGATATTGCCCCGTTCCGCCTCTGCCACCGCCAACCACTCGATTCCCCACACCTGAAGATAGAGGTCATTCATCTCGACCGCCTCCTGGATTCCCCTGCGCGCGGTTTCGGACGCTGATTCAAACCTGCCCTCTGCCGTGGCCACCCCTGCGATGGCATAGGTGACCTGAGTCGCCTGGATCAACCTCCCAGCCGAGCGATACAGTTGCTCGACGCGGCGAAATTCGGGTTCCATGCCAGATAACCCCTCCCTCTCTGCCATCCCTTTGAAAGCTTCCGCAGCCATCACGTCGGCTAGCCCTCCATCGTCTCCAAGGGCGCCATAGATGACCTTTAGCTCCTCGAGCATGGGGGTTATCTCATCGTCACGACCGGAGTAGATATATGTCGCCGCCACTCCGAACAGGGCCTCGGCTATGAGCTTGCTGTCATCTTGGTGCCGGGCAGCTTCTACAGCCACGGCATAGGAGTCCAGTGCCTCGTCAAACCGAGATTGCCAGTAACGGAGGGCCCCGCGCGCCATGAGGCCCTTGATCATCCCATCCGACATCTCATCCGAGCCCGGCAAAGCAAAGAAGCGATCGAGCCACAGCTCCAGCTCCAGGAGGAGTCCCCTACTTTGATAGAAACGCCAGATGTTTCCCAGCAACGCCAGCCCCTCCTCTGCTGCCTTCCTGTCGACCAGCCTGCGGAGTACCTCTCTGAAGTTGTCGTGCTCACTGTCGAGCCGAGAGCGCCACCATTCCCCACGATCACTTTGCAGCCCATCTGAAGCCTCCTCACCGATGACACGGAAGTAATCGATGAAAGATGTAGCCACGCGGGCGGACTCATCGGCGGCGTCGAGACGCTCCAACGCAAATCTGCGGACTCCGTCCAGCATGCGCATCCGACCGCTTCCATCCGGATCGACCAGCAGAAGGCTTCGATCCACCAACTCGCCGATTGAGTCCAACGTTTCGCCAACCGGCTCTCCGCCGCTGACTTCTTCCGCCCCCCTGATCGTCATCCCGCCGGCGAACACACCCAGTCTCCTGAAGGTGGCCTGGTCTGATGGGTCAAGAAGCTCATAACTCCACGCCAGGGCCTGGTCGAGTGAGCGGTGGCGATCGGGAAGACCTGTGCTCCGCGATGCGAGTCGCCCACCCTCCTCGAGTCGCTCCACCATCTCCGCGGCGGAGAGCAGGTTGGCCCTTGCCGCTGCCAACTCCAAGGCAAGAGGAAGCCCGTCCAACAACTCCACCAACTGCTCGACTTCGGCATCATCAGCCGTGAAAGCCGGATTCACCTCCCGAGCACGAACGACAAAGAGCCGCCCACCTACGGAGAGTCCGACACTCCCGTTCCCGCTCAAGGGAACTACCGAGAACCTCTGCTCACCGGAAACCCGCAGTGGGGCCTGGCTGGTGACCAAAAACTTCAAACCGTCACCTCCTGCAAGAAGCCCGGCGACATCTGGCGCTGCGTCGAGAACCTGTTCGAAATTGTCCAGGATCAACAACAGGTCCTTGCTCCCAATGACACCCAACACCGACTCGACTTCGCCCTTCTCGGCTCCAACCTCACTGGCCACCGATGCCAACACGAACGCCGGATCCGATATGGACGAAAGGTCAATGAGGGTCACGCCGTCACTGAACTCTGCAAGTGCGCTGCGTCCGGCATCCAGGGCGAGTCTCGTCTTACCGACTCCTCCCGGCCCCAGCAGAGTCACCAGCCGGTGAGTCGACAGCATGTTCTTGATTGTCGCCAGATCATCCTCCCTGCCGATGAGCGATGACGAGAGGACCGGAAGGTTGTTGGGCCGGGAGGTTGTCGTTCGCAGCGGCGGGAAATTCGCCGCTTGACCGGGAACCAACACTTGAAATATGGACTCGGGCTGCTCCAGGCCCTTGAGAAGATGCTCGCCAAGATCCCGGTACTCGTACTCCGCCCCACCCAGATCACGCGTTGTCTGTGAGACGAGAATCTGGCCGCCATGGCCGGCATCAACGATTCGTGACGCCCTGGTCACCGGGAGACCCAAATAGTCGTCACCACCCAACTCCGCCTCGCCGGTGTGCATCCCGATACGAACTCGCACCGAACCCTCCTCAGGCCACGAATGCTCCACGAGACCGAACTGAGCGCTGACTGCCGACTCCACTGCTGCACGAGCGGACTCGAATACGACGAAGAATCCATCACCCAGGGTTTTGACCTCGACTCCATCGCCTTCTGCGATGACCGATCGGATGATGGTGTCATGCGCTCTGAGAATCTCTTTGAATCCGGATCCGAGACGCGCGGCCAGTCGCGTGGAACCCTCGATGTCAGTGAAGAAGAAAGTCAGCGTCCCGCTGGGCAACTTGCTGGTCATAGTGTCCGGCCCGATCCTACGCTTTCTCAGATTTCGCTCTGCCCGGCCTGATCTGTCAACAGGCTCTCCACCAGAGCCTCAATCTCATCGCGGATCGCCCTGACGTCCTCCAACGGTTTTTCGGACGGGTCTTCGAGAGCCCAATCGAGGTAGCGCTTGCCTGGTATCACCCGGCAACTGTCGCCACACCCCATCGTCACGACGACATCGGCTGCCTCGAGCCGCTCGTCGGTCCAACGCTGTGGCCGTCGGTTCGAGATATCGATTCCCTTTTCGGCCATGGCCACCACGACGACCGGATTGATCAACTCGACAGGCTCCGAACCTCCCGAGAACACCTCGACTTCGCCGCCCGAGAGTTGACGCATGAACCCGGCCGCCATCTGAGAGCGGCCCGCGTTGTGGACACAGAGGAAGAGAACACTGGCCATACCCCCATGATGCCATTGATCGGACACCCCGATAATTGTGCCCCGATAGGGTCACCAGCATGTCCGGGTTGGTAAACGCGCAGGTTCGTGTCCGCGATGATCTCATCGAAATGGCGGAGCGATCATTCGCAGCGATTGCGACGCCAGGAGGGTCCCTCTCCGGAGAGGAACGGGTTGCGTTGGCGGAAGCCGCCAGGGGCTCAGAAGTGAGCGGCCGACTCCAGGAGTTCGCCCGTCATCTGTACTCCAGCCCTGCAACGGTCGCTCTCGAGCATGTCAGGCACGCGGCGAGCGACGCCGGTGACCCCCAGACCGTGGAGACAATCGGAATCGTTGCCAGACTCTCGGCGCTGGACCGACTTCACACTGTGCTTGGCGTCGATCTGGAGCCTCTCCCTACTCCGCAGCCTGGTCTGGCGACCGGAGAGATCGTCAGAGGCCTCAAACGTCGCCGGGGACACGTGCCAATGCCACCAGGACCGATCCCGGTGACACTCGACTTGGTGCCATTCGAGGCTGAAGCCTTTCAGTCCATGTTCGGACCCCTGTACATGACGGAAGAGCAGATGGGTGATCCGCTGTTCGCCCGGGACCCTGGCTTGAACACACCACAACTGGAGACGATTGCGGCGCGCATCTCAATGCTCAACGAGTGTTTCTACTGAGTATTCAGCCACGCATGGCGGCTCCGGTGGAGCGGCGAGATACACGAATACGACATACGGATCGAAGGGATCGCCGATCCGGCTATCGACGTTGGTGTCCCAGGCGGGATGGCGTTGGTCGGACTGGTAGACGACATGGTAAAAGGTGATACCACTGCTCGCCGGCAAGCTCGGGACGCCATTTTGAACGAGCTCGGACCCGAGTCGCTCGTCGACGCTGCCGCTGTCTTCGGCAATTTCGAGATGATGAACAGGGTCGCTGAAGGCACCGGGATCACGGTCCCCCCACAGGTGCTGGAGAGAGAAGCCGAGATGATCAAGACCCTCGGTCTCGAGGACACGCTGAAGAGCCAACACGTCTAGGAGCGGGCTCCTAAATGTGCAGAGGTCCCTCCGGAGTAGCGAGGCTCACCGATACGACCGCCGCAGCGCCAGCGACACAGCAAATATTGGGTATGTCTTCGGTCCATCTCGCCAGACGAGCCCTATCTCCGCTGAGCACGACCTCCTCGACTCCGGTGACGTTGCGATCGTGGATCACATCCGCTCTCCCTGGCATCTGGTCCTGGGGGACATACCATTCGATGAAGAAGGGCAGGAATTCCTCAACGGCAAGTTCCAAGCCTGCCACGCTCCACTTCAACTCGACGCCATCAGGCCTTAGTCGGCTCATGGCTGTCGGCTCCAGATCCAAACGGGTGCACACGGCACTCAAGTCATCGGTTCGGACGGAGATGGCATCGACGACGCCTGTAGCCCCAACCCGTCCGCTTGCCCATCTTCCAAAGGGGCTGGCATCGGCTTCTGATGGGTCGACGACCGCGACCAACTCGATATAGCTGTCACCGAGAGGGACGATGCGATTCGCCGTGCCGTGACCCGGATGGCGGCCTCCCTCCACAGAATCGAGGCCAAAACGGTCTCTGAAGCTTCGGGCGCCCTCATCGAGGTCGCCAACACATACGATCAGGTGGTCGATCATGAGGTTCACGGTGACAATCCTCGCAGGTACACAACCGTCATAGACTCATCCAATCGTGAAACGCTTCTCGCCTCTTCTGATTCTGGCGGTGGTTGCGGTTGTGGCCGCGGCTGTCCTGAAGAGCAACAACGAGGTCTTGCCACCCGAGACGTGGCAACCGGTAGAGCCTTCGTGAAGATTGGAGTCCTCGTCACCGGGGACACGGCAGTCAGGGCTGCCCACTCGCTCAGCGCCCATACCTCAGTAGACGAGGTGGTGGTCATCGGCCCTGCCACCAGCAAGAGCTTCAAGGTTGTGGATTCTGCCGAGGGTTGTGACCTTCTGATTGGCACCGGCGCCCAGGCGCCTTCGAGGGCGAGAAAGCACGCTGTGCCGCTCTTATGGGACGGCGAATCAGACGAAGAGGGTGTTGCCGTCTGGGGTGCCAATCCTCGCGGACTGACCCTTGCTCTTGCGTCTAGAGAGTCTGATCCGAGGCTTGTCGCCGTCGCGCACCCCGATCTCGACGAAGGTTCCGACCACCAGTCGCGGTTTCCGGACCCTCTGGGGAGTCTGGGTGCCGTCGACAAGATCTACGGTGGCCAGCGTCTGGCCGAGGCCCAGTCGCCCAACGAGTTCGCCGCATGCCTGGCGATTGGCGCAGACAGAAGGGTGACCATCATCGACGACGCCGCCTTCATGTCCGGTATCGCCCTTGCAGCCGCCGTGGACATCGCCGACGGCAGTCCAAGTCCCGTCTGGGATGCCTCCCTCCCCTACCTTCGAGCAGCAATGGCCATGGGTTTGGTGATGGCAGAAGACATCTGAAATCCCAACCGGGTGCACGCGGTTAGGAGAGCGTTATGGGGGGACTTTCCTCGGTCGGAATGTCGGCTTGATCGGCGGGAGGGATCACGGCGCCGTTGCCGTCGCGGTAGTCGGTCGGCGGGTGGAGAATCTGCTGCTGGGGCACCACCACCGGGTTGAGGGTCTCCTCGAGCACGACCACCTCGAGACCACCGACCACATCAGAGACCAAGTTGTAGACAATGGCGAACGCCGTTGTCGATCCTGTCATGAGAACCCACCACACGACCGAGCCAAAGATCACAAACCGCAGGAACTGTTCGGTGTTGGCAAAGGGCTGGGAGCCTTCCTCGATCAGTGTGATCTCAACAAGGAACGCCGTTATCTGATCGGGGATCCCCGCCCGCTCGAGCACCGCCCAGAAGATCACAAACCCGAGCACCAGAGCGAGGCCCACCACAGCCCAAACCACCGCTGACACCTTCAAGACCGTCCACGGGTCGATCTTTCGAATTATGCGTCTGACACGGCGGACAGTTGCCATAGGGAACTCCGGGGTTGTGGAGAAAGTCTAAGAGAAACCTTGACCAGACCAACGTAACGCGGTCAATGGAGGTTCCTCAACCAATCTCTTCGGTGACCACCGTCACCGCCGACAACTCGTTGCCCTCGCCAACGTCGATCACCTTGACGCCCGTCGTGTCCCGCTTTTGACGGCTGATCTTGGCAACGGAGGTACGAATGCCTACACCCGCCGAAGATATCAAGAAGACCTCATCTTCCTTCTCGACGGCTCTCACCGCCACCAGATTTCCGCGGACGCGTGTGATCTTGAAGGCTTTGACTCCCATCCCTCCCCGTGCCTGGCGGCGGAACTCTGACATGACCGTTCGTTTCCCATATCCACCTGCGGTGAGAAGCAAGACCTCGTCACCTTCGACGTTGGAGACAGCGGCCACTACCTGGTCGCCCTCGCGGAGGCGGATCCCGCGGACACCCTGTGTCCCGCGCCCCATGCTTCGCAGATCCGACTCGGCGAAGCGGATGCCCACTCCTCCCCTTGTGAAAATGAGGATGTCGTTCTCTCCGTTGGTAGGGCGCACCGAGACCAACTCGTCGTCCTCTGTCAGATTGATGGCGACGAGAGTCTGGTTACGGGACTCATACTCCTTGAACTCGGTCTTCTTCGCCTGTCCCCTCTTGGTGACCATCACCAGATATCGACCGGTCTCGTAGTCCCGCGTGTCGATGATCGATTGGACGACCTCGTCGGGCCCCAGGGGCAGAACGGCCTGTGCCAGCACACCTTTCGCGGTCCGGGATTGTCTCGGTATCGCGTGTGCCTTGATGCGATGCACAAGACCTCTGTTCGTGAAGAAGAGAAGATAGGCGTGCGCCGTGGTGTGCACCAGATGGGTGATGACATCGTCGCCGGCGACCTCCGCCGCCTTGACTCCCCTGCCACCACGGGTCTGGGTCCGATAGGTGGATGCCGGCACCGACTTCACATATCCCGCCTGGGAGACGGTAATGATCAGCTCGTCGTCGGCAATGAGGTCTTCGAGACTCAGATCACCCTCGTCGGGGATGATCCTGCTGAGGCGCTCGTTGGCGAACTGCTCACGGATGGCACCCATCTCTTCTTTGATGATGGACCATCTTGTCTTCGGGTCGGCCAGAATCGCCTCCAGATCGGCAATCCGATGCTGAAGCTCGGCGAGCTCGGTACGGAGCTTGTCAACCTCGAGTGCTGTCAGTCGACGCAGCGGCATGTCGAGGATGGCGTTGGCCTGAATCTCACTCAACTCGAAGTTCTCGATCAGGTTGGCCCGCGCCTCGGCGGTGTCTGCCGAACCGCGAATGATCCTGATGACTTCGTCGATGCTGTCGACAGCGATGATCATGCCCTCGAGGATGTGGGCCCTCGCGTTGGCCTGATCGAGTCTGAATTGGGTCCTTCGCTCGATGACCTCCATCTGATGATCGAGGTAATAGCCCACCATCTCGGCCAGACCGAGAGTCCGGGGGACACCATCCACCAGGGCCACCATGTTGTATGCAAAAGAGTCCTGAAGCGGGGTGTTCTTGTAGAGCTGGTTGAGGACGACCTGAGGGATGGCATCCCGTTTGATCTCGATGACCAGACGGGTCCCAACCCGGTCTGAGGACTCGTTTCGGACCTCGGCGATCCCGGTCATGCGCTTTGAATCGACCAGATCCTTGATCTTGGCGACAATGCGCTCGATGGAAACTTGATAAGGGAGCTCGGTTACGACCACGGCCGTCCGGCCCTTGCGGACCTCCTGCACGTCGCATACCGCCCGGATCTTGACCGAGCCACGGCCGGTGATCAGTGCCTCCTTCATAGAGGTCGCTCCGACGAGAAAGCCGCCTGTTGGGAAGTCTGGCCCCTTCACGAACCCGAGGAGATCTTCCGACGTGGCGTCGGGATGATCAATGGTGTGGAGAGCCGCATCAATGACCTCACCGAGGTTGTGGGGTGGGATATTGGTGGCCATGCCAACCGCTATCCCCTGTGACCCATTGACCAGGAGATTGGGATATCTCGACGGAAGCACTGTCGGCTCTTGGAGTTCGCCCGAGTAGTTATCGGCGAAATCCACGGTGTTCTCGTTGATGCTTTCGAGAAGATGAGTGGAGAGTTTGGTGAGCCGGCACTCCGTGTACCGAGCCGCGCCCGGTGGGTCGTCGACTGTCCCGAAGTTCCCCTGGGGGTCGATGAGAAGATGCCGCATCGAGAAATCCTGACCCATGCGGACAAGGGCGTCGTATATGGCCTGATCCCCGTGCGGGTGGTAATTGCCCATTACGTCCCCGACGACCTTCGAGCACTTGCGGTGTGCCGAAGCAGGACTGATGTTGTTCTCGAACATCGAGTAGATGATTCGACGCTGAACGGGTTTGAGACCGTCCCTGACATCCGGAAGAGCACGAGAGACTATCACCGACATCGCGTAGTCGATGAAACTCGCCTCCATCTCCGCGGTGATCTCGATCTCGGGAAAGCTCTCCGTTGTGGTGTGTTCGTCTGTCATGACTCCAAAGGGCCTAGATGTCGAGGAATCGGACGTCGTCCGCGTTCTGCTGAATGAAAAGCTTTCTCGAAGGAACGTCGTCACCCATCAACCTCTGGAAGACCTCCTCCGCCAGAACGGCATCGGCCATATCGACCCGGAGAAGGGTTCGTGTTTCAGGATTCATCGTGGTGTCCCACAGCTCACGTGCGTTCATCTCGCCAAGACCCTTGAAACGGGTCGGCTTGACCTTGGGATGGTCCTTCCTGAATTCGTTGAGCTCGTCTTCGTCCTTGAGGTAATGAACCGACGACCCCACCTTCACCCGGTACAACGGCGGCTGGGCGACGTAGACATATCCATATTCGATGAGGGGCCGCATGTGACGGAACAGAAGGGTCATCAGCAGGGTGCGGATGTGCGCCCCGTCGACATCGGCGTCAGCCAGGAGGACGACCTTGTGATATCTGGCCTTGGAGATATCGAAATCGTCGCCGATTCCGGTTCCCATCGCCGTGATGATGTCCTGGACCTCGTTGTTCTGGAGTGCCTTTGCCAGCCTCGCCTTCTCGACGTTGAGGATCTTTCCCCTGATGGGAAGGATGGCCTGCGTTTCGGAGTTGCGGGCGGCTTTGGCCGGCCCGGCGGCGGATTTTCCCTCCACGATGAAGATCTCCGACTCCGCGGGGTCGCGACTCGAGCAATCAGCCAACTTGTCGGGAAGACCCCCAGACTCCAAACCTGACTTCCGTCTGGTGAGCTCGCGAGCCTTGCGCGCAGCCTCACGGGCCTTGGAGGCGTTGATGCACTTCTCGACGATCCGGCGCGCCTCGGGCGAGTATTTCTCCAACCATTCGGGGAGTATGCGATTCAGCGCCTTCTCCACGTAGGAGCGGATCTCGGTGTTTCCGAGCTTGGTCTTGGTCTGACCCTCGAACTGAGGATCCTTGACCCGAACAGAGATGATGGCGGTCAGTCCTTCACGAACGTCCTCGCCGGTGAGATTGGTGTCTTTCTCCTTCAGAAGATTCTTGTTCCTGGCGAACTCATTGATCGACTTGGTGAGGGCCTTGCGGAAACCCTCCTCGTGGGTACCACCCTCGTGGGTGTTGATGTTGTTGGCGAACGACAAGACCGATTCGGTGTAGGAGGTCGTCCATTGGAGAGCCACCTCGAGCTCGGCATCGGCGGACTGGTCGGAAATGTCGATTATGTGGGCGTGGAGCGGATCTCGGTTGGCATTGAGATGATTCACGAAATCGACCAACCCGCCCTTGTAGTGGAAGGTATCGCTTCTCGGCTCGTCGGGGCGCTCGTCGAGGAGAGATATCTCGAGACCGCTATTCAAGAACGCGGTTTCTCGTAGCCGGGATGCAACGATCTCGTATTCGAACTCGGTGGTGTCTGTGAAGGTCTCGGTGCTTGGCCAGAATCGGATGGTCGTACCACTCTTCTTGACAGCCCGGAGCTTCTTGGGGTCCTTGGTCTTGGGACGGCCGTCCCTGAACTCCTGTGAGTAGAGATAGCCGTCGCGGCGCACTTCCGCCTCGAGACGCATCGATAGGGCATTGACCACCGAGACACCGACACCGTGTAACCCACCCGAAACGGAATAGGCGCCCTGCTCGAACTTGCCGCCGGCATGAAGAGTCGTCAGAACCGTCGTGAGAGCCGACCTCCGGGTCTTGGCATGGCGGTCAACCGGAATGCCACGGCCATCATCGACTACCTCCACTCCACCGTCCTCGAGAAGGGTCACCTTGATCTCGGAGCAATACCCGGCCATCGCCTCATCAACCGAGTTGTCGACGACTTCCCAGATGAGATGATGGAGACCTCTCGGTCCCGTGGTGCCGATGTACATCCCCGGTCGACGACGGACTGCTTCGAGTCCCTCGAGAACCGTGATGTCTTTTGCTTTGTAACTGTCGCGCGTAGCCGTCACGACACTCCTCGTAGGTAGCAATAGTCCAGTCGTAGATGGAGAAAATGCGCAATCGGGACGCGGAATCTCACTCTTGTTATTTTACCCGGAAACACCGACAGAAACGAATTCATCGCCAATACAAATCGACTTCATGCCCTTCCTGGCGGGAGCACCTCAATCGAGTCGATCACACCCTCTCCGAACCGGTTTCTGAGTGTCTCCAGAAGACTGGCTTCGCCGTATCGGAGAAACGCCACCATGGACGGTGCTGAGGCCTCGATGACCAGGGTTCGACCTCTCACAAACATTGGCTTGGATCGCCCCACCCAGGGTTGACCTGCCAGAGCTTCCCACTCGCCGTTCACTTGAGCCATCAACACCGGGTCCGGCAGACCCAAACGAGTGAAGACATCGTTCAAAGACTCCGAGAACGGCTCCAGGTCGTTACCGGCGCTCACTCGATAGTCCCTCCTCTCACCTTCCATGTCGACCCCGAGATGGGAATGTCCTCGGGGTGGGTGGATGTGATGAGTGTCTGTGTATGGGAAGGCAACGACCCGGCAAGCGCCGCCGCACGGCCGGGGTCGAGCTCAGAAAAGACATCGTCGAGAAGCAGAATCGGAGACTCGCCCATTGCCTCCGTTATAGCGCGGTGGGCAGCCAGTCTCACCGCGAGGGCAATCGTTCGCTGCTCTCCTTGACTTGAATGGGTACGCGTTTGGTGGCCATCAATCGAGAAACCCGGCTCGTCCCTGTGAGGACCGACGGTTGTCATCCTCCTTTCATAGTCGTTGCGGCGGCTCTCCTCAAGAGCCTTGGCAATCAACTCGGCGAATTCCCCGGCAGAGGCCGGGCGCAGTTCCCCCTCTCCCCATGATGTCTTGTAGGTGAATGTCGCCACAGTCCCGTCCCGTGCGATCTCCTCATAAGCATCAAGCAGAACCGGCGAGAGGGTCTCGATCACTCGTGCCCGACGAGCCATCACCCGTCCTGCGGACTGGGCCAATCTCGAATCCCAAACCGAGAGCGTCGCTTCGTCGTGCCCGCCGGTCTTCAGGAAGGCATTTCTTTGTCGCAACGACCTTTCGAACTCTGATTGATCCAGATCGGCGGACGGCCAGAGTTGGATGGCTACGGCATCGAGGAGGCCGCGACGGTATGAAGGGCCTCTCTTCACCAGGTCGAGATCCTCCGGAAGAAACGCCACCACCCGCACCACTCCGAGAAGATCTGCCGTCCTCTTGAGTCTCGTCTTGTCCACTTGCGTCCTTCGAGCACCTTGACGTGGGAGTTCGATCTCCACGAGACGACTTCGCTCCTCGCTGGTCAACCCCGCCCTGATCACGGCCCTATCGGATTCGTTGCCGATTACGGCTGAATCCGGAGAGGATCTAAAGGACTTCAGGGTGGCGAGATAGCCAATCGCTTCCAAGACGTTGGTCTTGCCGGCGCCATTAGGACCGATGAGGAGGTTGACCCCGGGTTCAGGGCTCCATTCGAGTGATTTGTACGACCGAAAATCGAGAAGAGAAAGCCAATCAATCCGCATTCAGACGCGCACGGGCATCAACAAGTAGAGGAAATTCCCCTCGGTCCCGGTGTCGAGGACACTTGGTTTGTACGAATCGATAACCTGGATCCGCACCGACTCACCGGGCATGGCCATGACTCCATCCTGGAGATAACGAGGATTGAAAGCAATCGTCACTTCCTCGTCACTTCCGGTGAATTCGCCTGAAAGATGTTCGGATTCAGCACCAACATCCTGGCGGCTCACCGTTACCTCGACGCCACCGTCCATGAGCTTGAGCCGAACTGGGATGTGATCTTCGGCCACGAGCGACACTCGGTCCAAAGCCGCGAGGAGCTCTTCTTTGTCGAGGATGACCTGGTTGGGATAGGTCTCCGGCAACAGTGACTGGTATTTGGGGAAATTCCCGTCAATCAGACGAAGACGCAGGGTCCCCCTGTCCGACGAGAACACCGCTTCCCGCTCCCGCAGCTGTGCGGTTACCTTGGGAGCGCCAACCGTGCGTGCCATCTCCCGAAGTCCCCGAGCGGGAACAAGACCCGTTCCTTCCAAACCGACCCCGGCGAGGTCTCGCTTGGCAAGCCGATACGAGTCGGTAGCCACCATGCGGAGTCCCTCCTCCGAACTCTCGAAGAGAACCCCGGTCAAAATCGGCCGAGCTCCGTCACCCGACGCGGCAATAGTGACCTGATTGATAGCCTCGGCGAGTTCTTCACCATCTACTTCGACGCCTTCCGAAACAATGTCTTCCTGCACCGGAAAGTCCTCGACGTTGAGAGGACGTAGCGTGAAGCGTGGGCCATTTCCCTGAATCTCGATGTCCGTGTCCGACACCCCGATCGTGACTTGCCCGCCGGGCATCTTGCGGACTGCCTCGGAAAGAAGCCGTCCCGGGATCACGGCCCTTCCTTCCTCGATGACCTCCACCTCTGCTTGGGTCCGGACAGTCATGTCCAGATCTGTGCCAGTCACGCGGAGACTCGATCCAGAGACCTCACAAAGCAACCCTTGAAGCACCGGCAGCGCTGTCCGGGTACCAACCGCCCGGTTGGCCCGGCCAAGTACATCGGCAAGGTCGTCCCGCTGAGCACGGATTCTCACAGGTAGTTGTCCCTTCTTCTCTTATTACAAAGTTTCATTTCAAGACCAGTAGTTGTAGTAGGGGTCTGTGGATTTGTGGAATAGCTGTGTTTCTTTCGTGGCCGATTGGGGATTATCCGTGGGAAATAGGTGTGCATCTCGTGGTGATAACTGGTGACTTTCCCTGGATAACTCAAGACCCTGTGGAAACACCACCACCTTTCCTCAGCTCCTGTGTTAATTGATTGACTCGATCGAAGACCGCTCTGTCAGATCGGAGAATCCGCTTCACCTTCTCGACTGAGTGGAGAACAGTGGTGTGATCCCTGTTGAAGTGACTACCTATCTTCGGAAGTGAGAGATCGGTCAGTTCACGGCACAAGTACATCGAGATCTGACGACAAAGGACCAGGGGTTGACGGCGACTGGAGCTGAGGACATCTTCTACGGAGAACCCAAAAGCCTGGGCAGTGGTTCTGATGATCGTCTCAGGTCCGAGAGGTACGGGCTCGTCGGTGGCAATGATGTCATGCAACACACGTTCGGCGGTATCGAGGTCAATGTCTCTCCGGTTCAACGCCGACCAGGCTGTCACTCTTGTCAAGGCACCTTCTAACTCCCGAATGTTATCTGATACCAGACCTGCTATGTACTCGAGAACCTCGATGGGCACCGGACGCGGGGCGAACTCGGCGTTTGATTTGAGAATCGCCAGTCGAGTCTCGACATCAGGTGGCTGTATGTCGGTGAGGAGCCCCCACTCGAAACGACTGCGCAGCCGGTCTTCGAGGGTTGACAGATTTCTCGGGTGACGGTCGGAGCTGATGACCATTTGCTTTCCCGACTCGTAGAGAGAGTTGAACGTGTGAAAGAACTCCTCGAGGATCTGCTCCTTGCCCTCGAAGAACTGAACATCGTCTAGGAGAAGGATGTCAACACCGCGGTATCTGTGCTTGAAGGCATCGGGTCTCTTGCGCCGGATCGAGTCGATGAAATCGTTCAAGAAGTTCTCGGACGAGACGTAGCGGACAACAAGATCGGGGTACATCTCGAGGGCCTCGTGGCCAACGGCGTTGAGAAGATGCGTCTTGCCAAGTCCCGCACCGCCATATATGAACAATGGGTTGTAATGGGCGCCGGGTTGCTCGGCCACGGCCATGGCAGCCGCCCATGCGAATCGGTTGGACTGACCCACCACAAAACTCTCGAACCGATACCTCGAGATGAGGTTGGTGGCTTTTGTGGGTGTGGAGGGGTCTTTGGAGGTGTCGACGGTTGCGGAATCTTCGCCAAGTGGAAGGGGTTGCTCAATCGGAGCGACATCGCTGACGCGGTAAAGAGGGCTTCCCTCGGTCGAGTAGGCCGATTGATATGCGGCGTCGACGAGTTCACTGTGTTTGTCACGTACCCAACGAAGGTGGAACTCCGTTGGTGCGATCAGGATCAGGGTGTCTTCGTCATGGTCTGCCTCGAGCCTGGAAAGCCAGGTTTCCCAATTTCCTTTGGATACCCCGGCGCGCAGGGTATCTCTGAATTCCGTCCAGTTGTCACTTGCTCTTTGTGTTTGGGTCAAAAGGCCGCTCCTCCCAGTGGCCGAGTTGTTCACAGATCCATCCACACCTGTGGAAACGTCTGTGCACATCCTCCAGAGAATTCAAATTTCAACCGCGGAGTGATGGTTCACTCACCGGTGACAGATGAGGTAGCCACTCTCCTCGGATATCGAGTCCAGCGAGTATCGGTGTTGGAGAAGTGGCAGTCAAGACCGCGAGAATCCCCGGTGTGGAAGACTTCCTCTACATCTATCCACAAAGATAATCCCAGGTAGACAGACCTTTTTCCATTACCTGCCTGACGGGTTGAGGATGACATCCGTGACCAAAGCGTGTTCTGCTTCTTTTCGCGACCTTTCCCAATTCTTCGCGATTGCGACAGAAAGTGAGGGCACGATCGACAGTTGGGCTTTGACATAGGTTTCCAACAGTCCGTAACCTGTGACGACCCTTTCCCTCTACCCAATGTTTTGTCATGAAAAGGACCTATCAACCCAAAGTACGCCGTCGCCGCCGCCGTCACGGTTTCCGGCACCGAATGCAGACTCGCGCCGGCCGCGCCACCATCAGTTCGCGTCGTCAAAAGGGTCGGAAGCGGCTCACTGTCTGATCTGGAAACACTCCGAAACGCCCGGGACTTTCGTAGAGTCCTGAGCAAAGGCAAGCGGAGCCGCAGCGGCGGAATCGTCCTGGTCGGGTCGCCAGGCCAACCAGGGCCTCCTCGTGTTGGGCTTGTTGTTTCCAGGGGCAGCGGAAACGCCGTGACTCGAAACCGTATCAAGAGACGGTTGCGTCACGCGGCCCGCGAACTGCCACTACAACCAGGAACGGATTACATCATCATCGCCAGCGGCCAGGTCTCAGAGGTCGACTACACCCAGGTGCAGACATGGCTCGACCGCGCCCTCGAGGGTGTGAAGAGATGATTGGGTGGCTACGTCCTCGGAACCTGATGGTTGGTCTGATCGGTATTTACCAGAAAGTGGTAAGTCCTGGAATTGGGACCAACTGCCGGTACCAGCCGACATGCTCATCGTATTCGGCGGAGGCAATCCAGAGATTTGGCGTGATTCGAGGGGGCTGGCTGGGTCTCAAGCGCATCGGAAGATGCCATCCTCTGCGCCCCGGGGGTTATGACCCTGTGCCTGATAACCGGAGAGCCCAATAATGGGGGAGATATTCGACACGCTGATCAGGGCCCTGGGATCGGTCCTCGACTTCTACTTTGATCTACTCACACCACTTGTCAGTGACGGTTTGGCCTATGGCCTCGCAATCATCCTTCTCACCATCACGATCAACGTGGTCGTTTTTCCACTCACCCTCAAACAGACCAGGGCGACGAGGGCGTTCACCGAGATTCAGCCAAAGATCAAGAAGATCCAGGCAGAATACAAGGACGACCCTCAGGAGATGCAGCGTCGTCTCATGGAGACCCAAAGGGCCGCGGGCGCCACACCCGGTGGATGTCTTCTTCCGCTTCTGGTCCAGATGCCGATCTGGTTTGCGCTCTTCCGGTTGCTCAGAGAGCCCGAGACTTATATCAGCGCCGATTCTGCGCTCGGAATGTCTTTGACCAATGGGGGCGTGGGCACGTTCTTGGGAATGATGCTTGGGGAGTCCCCATCAGCAGCGATGGCCAACGGCGTCTTGTACGCCATCCCCTATCTGTTGATGATTGCCTTCATGGTTGCCACCCAGTATGTGCAGATGTGGCACTCCACTTATGGCCAGGATCGGCCAGATCAGAAGGGCGCCGGGGCCCAACAGGCCATCACCAAGATAATGCCCCTGTTCATTGGTGTCATATCATGGAACTTCCCGGCGGGGTTGGTGCTCTACTGGACCACATCAAACCTGTTTCGTCTCGGACAGCAGGTTCTGATTTTCAAGATCGATGGGCGCCCAACCCCACCAAACAAGGCCGAACCAGAGCCGGATCAGGATGACGGCACTGATGGGAGCAAGCCAGGTAATCCGCAGCAGGGTGCCGCTGACAAGCGCCGTCGGCGCAGGAGGAGATGACATGGTCAATGTCGATATGGTCGAGGTGAAAGCCAAAACAGTGGAAATCGCCGTAGAAGCGGCGATGCAAGAGCTGGGTATCGAGGACCGGGATGGTCTCGATGTCGAGATTGTGAACGCGCCGGTCAAGGGTTTCCTCGGAATTGGCGGTGAAGATGCGGTGGTCCGTGTCACCAGGAGAAAGGGCCGCCGTCGTCGTGGGGGACGCCGCACTGGCTCTTCGCAGGGGAAAGGGAGCCAGTCTGGTAAAGCAAAATCCGGCGATCAGCAGCGCGGCTCTGCAAAATCAGGTAAGAATGGTTCCCGACAGCAACAAAACAAGCCGCCCAGGAACACCGGCGCGGCCCGCAAATCCGAGAGGAAAGAGAAGACCGTGAGTGATGACCGCCCGGTTCTATCCACCGAAGAACAGGCCAGGATTGCCCAGGAGTTTCTGGAGGGCTTGGTTGGGGCCTATGGTCTCGAGGGTGAGGTCACCACGACAGTGGACGACGGTGTCATCATTGCCGATGTCAGTGGTGAGCAAACCGAGGCCCTTGTCGGTGTTCGCGGGACGGTACGCGGCGCCATTCATGAGCTGACCAGGACGGTTCTACAGCGATATGGGCAGGAAACCGCCCGTCTCCGTCTCGATATCGCCGGCTACGCCGAACGACGTCGACAGGCACTCTCCATCTATGCCGAGCAGTTGATCGATCAACTAGACAGCGAAGGCGGAGAGATCATGCTGGAGCCGATGAGTCCGGCCGATCGCAAGGTAATACATGATGTAGCCTCGACCAAACCGGGAATCGAGTCCTATTCAGAAGGCGAACCACCAAGACGTTTTGTCGTGTTGTCCAAAGCGGGTTCCTCCGAAGAAGAATAGTCCAGCAACATCTCGGATGAATAGCCGGAGAGCAATCTCGTGGCTACTTTGGTTTCACGTGGAACACAGTTACTGGACACGAGTAGGGGATCATGTCGGTCACGGGATCGATTCCTCACAGCTTGCCCAACTGATTGACTACCGAGACTGGCTTGTTGCCGAGGCCCTCCCGGTTGGCGGGATCGGCCCGGCGGAGGCGGTGAGGATCGACCGAAGGCATATCGCTGATTCACTACTTTTTGCGGCTCCGCTGCAGGACCCGGGTGAGATCTGGGATTTGGGCTCGGGTGCGGGTCTCCCTGGGATACCACTGGCCATCCTGTTTCCAGAGACCCCTGTGGTTCTCATCGATCGTTCCTCGCGGAGTGCCGATTTGATGAGACGGGCCGTGAGGATTCTCGATTTGCCAAACGTGCGGGTGGAGCATCTTGATATCGATCGTTTGCGAGGAGACTCCCCTACGATTGTTTCCAGGGCGGCTTTGCCCCCAGAAAGGATGCGCCGTGTGGTGACGAAGCATCTCGATCGTCAGGGAGTGGCGATCGTTGGTGGATCGTGGACAAGGAAGCCGAGCGCTCCGGGATGGGAGATACTAGAGATTCCACGCGATGTCCTTGACCATACGGTTTGGCTACTTATCATGCGTCGTCCATGACGAAACCAACAGTGGTCGCCCTTGCCAACCAGAAGGGTGGGGTCGGCAAGTCGACAACGGCAATCAATCTGGCTGCCGCACTGGCATTCCAGGATCAGCGGGTGTTGCTCATCGACCTCGACCCACAAGGCAACGCCTCGAGTGGGCTTGGTATCGAACGTCGCAGTATCGAAGTATCGGTTTATGACGTCCTGCTCAAGGAGTCAGACATTGGCGATGCCATCGAACCGACCTCGGTGCGCAATCTCTTTGTGGTGCCGGCCACAATCGATCTGGCGGGCGCCGAGATCGAGTTGGTCTCGATGTTTTCACGTGAAACAAGACTGAAGACGGCGATCTCGGAGATTGATCAGGAATTCGACGTGGTGTTCATCGACTGTCCACCATCGTTGGGTCTGCTCACCGTCAATGCGCTTGCTGCTGCTGGTGAGGTGATGATACCGATCCAATGTGAGTATTACGCCCTGGAAGGTCTCACCCAGTTGCTCAAGAACGTCGAATTGGTCACATCCAGTCTCAACCCGGCATTGAAGGTTTCTGGGGTGATTCTCACCATGTATGACGCTCGGACCAAGCTCTCCAAGGATGTCGCCTCCCAGGTTCGTGAATATTTTGGCGAGATTACTTACCGTACAGTCGTCCCCAGATCGGTTCGGCTCTCCGAGGCACCGTCTTACGGTGAGCCTATCGAGGCTTTTGACCCGATGAGCAGGGGGGCAATTGCCTATCGGCACCTCGGCAAGGAATTCATCGAACGGCATAACGTCGAAGAGGAGGATTAGGAGTTGAGCCCACGTAAGGCAGGTCTTGGCCGTGGTCTGGAGGCGCTGATACCAAGTGAGCCGGACGAGACCTCGGAGTCGGTATTACTTCAGGTTCCAGTTGATGAGATTGAGGCCAACCCGGATCAGCCGAGAAGCCGGTTCGATGACGTCTCGCTCGACGAGCTCTCCGCCTCGATAGAGGAAGTTGGCATTCTCCAGCCAATCGTGGTTACCCCTACCGACACCGGGTACACCCTTGTCGCCGGCGAGCGGAGGTGGCGAGCCGCCAAGCGTGCTGGACTAGATACGATTCCAGCCGTTACCCGAGAGGCTTCGGGTGATTCCACCCTTGTCGAGTCACTCGTGGAGAATGTACAGCGTCAAGATCTAACTCCCCTCGAAGAGGCACACGCCTATCGTCAACTCCTGGAAGATTTTGGAATGACACAGCAGCAGGTGGCTGATCGGGTCGGAAAGTCGCGTCCGGCCGTCTCCAATACCCTCCGTCTTCTGCAACTGCCAGGTCCGGTTCAGACATTGGTGGACGCCGGGCATCTCAGCGCTGGGGCTGCGAGGGCTCTCTTGGGGTTGGAGGATGAGAAGTACGTCATGTATCTGGCCGAGAAGGCACACGCAGAAGGATGGAGCGTGCGCCAGGTCGAGGAAGCAGTGCGCACGCGGCGCGAGATGGAATCTCCAACCCGGAAGGAAAGCGTCCGTGTGGTACGGCCGGTGGAGATCATCGAGTTGGAGAAGCGATTGATCGAACGATTGGGGACCAAGGTCAACATCAGCTATCGCAACGAGAGAGGCAAGGTCGAGATTCGATTTGGCTCAATCGAGGAGCTCGAGCACATCTATCGGGTCATCTCCTAGTGGTCTGTCGCCCAAATAGCTACTCGGTCTCACCCGGCCCTCGACGCCCCTGGCGGCGTCCTCCGCCTCGACGCAGCTACGGCTGCGCCTTCATTGTGCGTCCTGGCCAGATGAGGCCGATGGCTCGGTGACACCGCGGCATCAATTGAGCGACAGACCACTAGCGTCCTACGGGCCGCCTCCCGAGGAACCGGAGGCAAGGAAGTCAGCCAGCCCCTCTACGACCGTCACCCCCAGACTCTCACTGAGATGACGACGTGAGATGACCGCGGCCGGAGCTCTCGTTTCTTTGAGCATTGCGCTTGCCCGACCTTCCACACGTCCGCCAACAACAGAAGAAAGAGACTTGGCCAGTTGCTCACCCGCTGCTGAGGTGCTGTGTTCGGTAGTGAAATAGAAAACACAGTCTTCGTCCGACGGGTTGATTCGGAAGGCGATGATGAGATCCGATCCCATTCGGTTGGCTCGTCTCGCCCGGATACGCTCGGGCAGTTGGGTATCCTGACTCCTCGACATCATGGGGAGTCCTCCGGCGTCTTGGATCGCAATGGCGGCCCCGCTGGCGGCTGCCCAAGCCTGCCGGGTCTCGTGGGGGTCGCGACAGCCGGCGTCGAGGTAGACCCTGGTCCCGGCGACGGTGGGAGGGAGTCTCCTCAGCCACTCTCTCTCCCGAAGAGCGTGACGTCCCTCCTTCATATCTCCTCTGCTCACGAGACGGATCTCGGTGACGACCTCCGGCCCTACTTTTCCATCTTCTGCCAGATTGCGATTGTGCTGGAAGTCGATCACCGCCGTCTCGGTGTCTGGTCCGAAGATCCCATCGGCTTTACCCGAGTCGAATCCAAGAGAGTTGAGACGTGACTGCAATTCGGCCACGTCCTCACCCCGAACCATCGGCCGACGCATGTAGACGAGACGGTCACCAAGCCGATAGCCGGCCTCATATAGGGATCGCCAGGTATCGGGCCCGACGATTCCATCAACGTCCAGACCCTTCGCCTTCTGGAATGCCATCACAGCATCCAGTGTGAAGTCGCCAAAGACCCCCCGTACGTCGTCGGCTGATTCGAAGCCAAGCGCGGCAAGTCGATCCTGGATGTCCCGAATGGGAGGGCCCTCGTCACCGAGGCGAAATAGACGCATTGGCCGTCGATCTTAGGAAGACCCTGCACCAAGGGCTCAGATGTATTCGGCGAGCTCCTGCATCAGACGATGCTTGGGGGCAGCACCGACGATCCGCTTCTTCTCGACCCCATCCTTGAAGAGAATTAGCGTTGGGATGCTCATGACGTCGTGGGCGGCGGCGGTCTGCGGATTGTGATCAACGTCGAGTTTGCCGATATTGAAGCCATCATGCTCCTCAGCGATCTCCTCCAGAACAGGCGCAATCACCCGGCAGGGGCCGCACCATTCGGCCCAAAAGTCGACGAGGATGGGCGTCTCAGCGCTGATCTCATCATTGAAAGTCCCGTCGTTGAGGGTGCGAATTTCAGCCATGTCGGTTTCCTTCTCCTTGGTCTACCTCAGTGAACCTGACTCACTGATAGGTCATTCCTGGTGTGCCAGCCATCGTTCGGCATCGATGGCAGCCATACAGCCTGTTCCCGCCGCCGTCACAGCTTGGCGGTATACGTGGTCGGCAACGTCACCAGCAGCGAAAACACCTTCGACCGAGGTGTGTGTTCCGCCGCTGTCTGCGATTATGAGATAACCGTTTTCGTCGAGATCCAACTTGTCCACGAAGAGGTCGGTCGTGGGCTTGTGTCCGATCGCGACGAACACGCCATCGATTGCCATCTCCGAGGACTCCCCGGTAACGGTGTCCTCGAGCGTCACCCCGGAGACGAGATCGTCACCATGGATCTCAGTCACGATCGAGTTCCACCTCATCTCGATCTTGTCGTTCGCTTCAGCGCGAGCGGCCATGATCTTGGAGGCTCGCAACTCATCTCGTCGATGTATGACGGTTACTTTGGAGGCGAATTTGGTCAGGAACAAGGCCTCTTCCATTGCAGTGTCTCCGCCACCGACGACGATCAGTTCCTTATCCCGGAAGAAGAATCCGTCACATGTTGCACATGCGGAGACGCCCTTGCCGGTGAGCTTATCCTCACCCGGGACACCGAGCCATGTTGCTGAGGCACCCGTGGCGATGATGACGGCGTCGGCTGTGTACTCGTCGGCTCCGACGTTGATCCTGAAGGGTCTCGTGGAGAAGTCGACTTCGGTCACATCGACTTGATGGAGCCTCGTTCCGAATCTCTCAGCCTGCTTTCGAAACTGGTCCATCAGTTCTGGTCCCAGGATCCCGTCAGGAAATCCAGGATAGTTCTCGACGTCGGTTGTGATCATGAGTTGACCACCGGCCAACACGCCCTCGAAGACGATCGGATTGAGATCGGCGCGTGCGGCGTACAGCGCTGCGGTGAGACCTGCCGCGCCTGATCCGATAATCACCAACTTTTCATGCATTATTCTTCCTCGATCCTCTTGAACCAGAAGTAGCCGCCCACTCCAAGAAGCAGAGCTCCCAGGACAGCGAATGCTCCTGCAGTGGCGAGCGGAATCTCCAGTGCCCCGAAGATTGCCCACGACAGGAATATCAACGCGGTCAACGCCATTGCCAGCGTCAGGATTCCCAGTCCGGTGAGCTTGATGCCATAGGCGACCCGGTCGACAGTCATTGCCCGGACCTTCTGTGCAATCTGCTCGAGGAGTTCGGCGAATTTGATGGCGTATTCGTGCATGTCGGCGTCAGGCTAGTTCTAAGGTCCTGAGACCGGTATTTCGTCCCGCTTCCGCCGAGAAACGGATTCCTCGCCGCTAGACAGCGAACGGTCTTTAGACCGCCACCTCTTCAGATTCTGAGTCGTACCGATTGAATACGTCCTCGTAGAGGTCGAGGTAAGCCTTGAATCCATGAGTCGTGAAGAACTCTAAAGCCGATCTAGCGGCCTCGATCGCCTCGGGATGGTCGGAGGGCAGAACCGCCGCCGTGACCGCATCGGCGTGCGCCCGAGGTAGGGGCGGCATGG
This sequence comes from uncultured Boseongicola sp., assembly GCA_964194555.1. Taxonomy (GTDB): domain Bacteria; phylum Actinomycetota; class Acidimicrobiia; order Spongiisociales; family ZC4RG35; genus SZUA-217. The sequence continues at coordinate 47,410 of CAXMMT010000078.1, forward strand.
TCTTCGACCACAGTTCGATCAGCTTCCGCCGGGCGACGAGAGCCGACTTGTTGTCATCATCCAACGCCGCCACCACCATCATGGCGAACTGACGCAGTCCGTCGATGGCGCGACCTTTCCTATCGACGGCCTCGAGTCGATCGAGCAACTGGCGGGCGCCGTTCACGTCGTCGGTGATGCCGACGCTCCCCAAACCAGGTTCGATAGATGCTGGGTAGTAATTGAGCGGTTCAGGCTCACCTTCCAGGATCAGTCTTGTCACAGTCTCGAGATCCCCTTTGAGATACATGGCATTCGCACGGATCTGTTCCCCCGCATCCTTGATCTGGGGATCGTCGCTCTCGAGATACACTTCGACTATCTCGAGGATTCGGGCGTGTTTGGCCGGGTCCGTACCGTCTCGTGTTTGTTCGAACTGAAGCCGATTGATCTCGAAAGCATCGGCCCAGAACTCGGAAAGGTCGAAGCTCTCACCATGCTCGACCATCGAGAGCGCCCTCTCAATGTCACCGCCTTGGAATGTGTAAATCGAGTGAAAGAAAAGAGATCTGAATTGCCAGCCGATATTGCCTGACTTGTCAATCAGTCGATCGAACTTGTCAATCTCGAATAGCATCTGACTGTCGGATATGGTCGTCGCACCGAAGTTGTTGATGGCACGAATCTCCGCGTTGAGAAGACCACGGTCAGCGGCCACATCCGCTATCCCGCGCAGGAGGGCCACGCTTTCCACGCCACGTCCGCCTTGCGCCAGTGACAATGCCTTGTTGTTGAGCGTGTCCAGCAACTCCTCGACCATATCCAACTGCTCGAGAACCGGCAGTACACGATCGGCAACCTCGATCGCCTTCACCTCCTGTCCGGCGAGGGCCAATGCACGAGAGGTTTCACTGGCCAGCCGGGCCCAGATCTCGTCGGCAGCCTTCGGCGTGGTTTCGTAGACTGGCAAAATGACCTGCACCGCCTTGGCAGCGTCAAAATTCCCGGCAAGACCGTACGCAACGCGAGTGGCGGCGCGTGCGACTCCTAGAACATCCCGTGCCTCCCGGTACCATTCGAGGGCCTCATTGCCGATCTCAAATGCCAGATCCTCCCGTCCCGTCTTCTCGAGACAGACGCTCAGTTGTATCTTCAGGTCCGCGATCTCGGCCTCATCAGAAGTCAGTTCAATTGCATGTTGATATAGCGAGACGGCTTGTCGATCTGAGCGCAACTCCCGGGCCCGCTTGGCCGAAGCAACGAGGGATTCGCGGGCTCGGTTCAGCAACTCCGTATTCTCGGGATCGGCGGCGGCGGCACTGGCGTAATGACCCGCAACGACACCGGCCAACTCTGGATCATTCAGCAACTCCGTTCGACGGGCGACCTCGAGATGACGGCTGACACGATCGGATCTGGCCAGACGCCCGTATGCGACCTCGCGGATGAGGCTCTGTACGAACCGATACTGGCCACGTTCGGGCGAGCGACGATCTTCGTCCAACTCGAGAACATCACTTCGGACCAATGACCTCAAGGTCGTTTCCAGCTCCTCGGGGGTCTTGTCAGCCATGTCAGCAATCCCAACCAGGGTGAAGGAAAGCCCGAGTACTGAAGCGTCCTGGATGACCGCCACCTCGTCGGGTTCCAGGCGGTCGAGTCGTGCTCCGATTATGGCGCTGACACTGTCCGGTATGGCCAACTCGCCCGGGTCGCCAACCAACTCGTATCCATCATCAACGGCTACCAGATCACCCGAGTTGATGAGCATGCGGACGAACTCGACGGCATGAAGGGGAACCCCAGCCGTCCGATCGGCAATACGATCCAAGACATCGGTCGGAATCCCCGGCGCAAGACCGGTGACCAGTTCTCTCATGGCGCCGTCATCGAGACGGCTGAGATGCATGAGGAGTGAGCGCCGCCGCGCCGCGCCCCAATCTGGACGTTTCTCGAGAAGCTCGGGTCGGGCCAGTGCCAGAACCAGTATCGGGTTTTGGGTGCTTCTCTCGACCAGCTCCTCGATGAATTCAAGCAGCCCCTCATCTGCCCAGTGGAGATCTTCGAAGACCATGAGAACCGTTCCCCGCTCGGAGATTCTCTGGAAAAAGGTGCGAAGGGCGGCGTACAACTCGGACCGATCGCCTGGTGGCATCTCCGAAATGCCGATGAGGGCGGCCAGCCGGGGCTCGATCCATTTTTGGTCCTCTTCGTCGGGAGCGAACTCTGCCACTGTCGTCCGCAGTTTCATCCTGGCCTTGGCGGCGTCTTCACCTTCCGTGATCCCCGCGCGCTGTCGGATCATCTCCCCAAGGGCCCAGAATGTGACCCCCTCTCCGTACGCCGGCGATCGGCCGTTGTGGTAGTAGATGATTTCGGCGATACCGTCGATGTATCGCAGTAGCTCCTGGGAGAGCCGGGTCTTTCCAATGCCACCCTCGCCGATGATCGAGACCATCCGAGCCCTCTGTTCACGACCGGTGGCGTGAAGCTGATCCTTGAGGAGACGTAGCTCGTCGTCCCTACCGACAAAGGGCCCTTCAACCAGTTCACTGCCTCGCTTGGACTGAGAGAGAGCTATCACCCGGACCGCGTTGTAGGCGGCAACTGACAGCTCCTTGCCTTTCACCTTCTGGTCGCCGATCGCGACGAATTCGACAGCCGAGCCCACCAGGTCCCGGGTGGACTCGCCCACATACACCCCACCGGGAGGTGCCATCGACTGAAGACGCGAGGCGGTATTGACGAGGTCGCCGACCACAAGGCCATGCTCGTTTCCTCCGGATCCGACCGAGGCTTCACCCGACATGACACCGGCTCTCGCGTCAAGACCCGGAATGTCGACGTCGCCGCCGAGCCCTCGCACCATGTCGACCAGCTCGAGGGCGGTTCGAGTAGCTCTCTCGGCGTCATCCTCATGGGCTGCGGCGGCTCCGAAGACGCCCATCACGGCGTCCCCGATGAACTTGTCGGTCACGCCTCCATAACGGTCGATGATCTCGCGGCATCGGTCGTAATAGTCGGTGAGCATTGACCGAATGTCTTCGGGATCGCGCCCCTCGGAAAGCGAGGTGTACCCGACGAGATCGGCAAACACGACAGATACCAGACGCCGTTCACCCCGATCGCTGGTGGGATCTTCCGTGGGACTCGCCGAAGCGGGCGAGTCCTCGAGTGTATTGCCGCAGTTGAAGCAGAACTTGTTCGAAGAATCGTTGACTGTGTCACAGTTTGAGCAAGATCGACCCAAGGCATTTCCACAACTCGAACAGAAGGAGTGGTCGGCTGGATTCTCGGTTCCGCAAGAACTACATGTGATCATTCAGAGTGGTGGAACATATTGGGAACCGGAGACTATCGAACAGTTCCCGGCCAGGTCGATCCCGTTTCTCAGGGATGAGTGATTTACGGCAAATACCTCACTCGTCGGTGTGCACGAGGGAACACGTAGCCGCTTCGACGAAAGCGATGGGGGTGTCCTCGCCCAACTGCTCAGCCGTCGGGACGGCAACCAAATAGGACGTTTCGGGGTCGAACCCAAAGTCCTCAGCCTCGGCGAAACTCACCTCGCCAACCGCTTTGTATCCCTCGAGATCGGCCACGAGCAGACACTCTGCTTGCTTGTCGAGCACGGATTGTTGTTCGTTACCCCCGGTATCCGCGGCGGTCGCGAACTGACCGGCGCGGACCTTTGAAGCTTCACGGCTGAAGAAACCGACGATCGCCTCTTCTGACCCGGCGTCATCAGCCGAAACAGCGTCTTCGGCGATCGAAGGCGCCTCTGCTCCCTCGTCGGCTCCGGCGGAGGCGACAGTGGTGTCTGCTGTCTCACCGGCGTCCCGAGATGCAGCCAGTTCTTCGGTGGCGGCGTCGTCGCCCGAGAATCCGTCCGTGTTGAGAACCGCCACGAGGCCCACGACCAGAAAGAGGCCTGCAGCCGCGTACGACCAGCGGAAATACCAGGGCGTGGTCTTCTTGGTCGCAACTGGTTGGGCTTTGAGCTGGGTCCAGATATCTCGATGCAGCGCCGCCTTCTCAATATCGGACATGACGGCCGGTTGAACATTCGCGAGTGCGTTGAGGGCGGTCTTCTGCGCCTCATACTCGGAGCGGGCCTTTCCGGACGACGCAACGAGGGCGCGGGCCTCGGTCTCATCGTCGAGGGCTCCCTCGGCGAGAGCGGCGATCAACTCGATCTCGTGTTTACGCATGCAATCCCTTTGATGCTCTCATTACGTGTTTTGGTTCCCCAGATGGTTGGCCAGAAGACGTCTTCCTCGAAACACCCTGGACTTCATCGTTCCCACGGGCACGCCCAGCGTCTGTGCAGCGTCAGGGAGGGACATCCCCTCGATGTCGGAGAGGACGATGGCCGTTCGAAACTCCGGCGGAAGCGAAGCAAGAGCCTCCTGAATCTCTGGTCGAAGCGCCGCTGCCTCGACCGTCTCATGCGCGGTCGGGTCGGCGGGGTCGAGATGTTCGGGCATCGGCTCCGCTGGGCGTCTCTTCTGCTTCCTCAGCTGGTCGTAGCATGTGTTGACGGCGATGCGATAGACCCATGTGCCAAAGGTGGACTTGCCCTCGAATTGGTGAGCCTTTCGAAAGGCGGTGAGGAATGTCTCCTGAGTGGCGTCGAGAGCCTTCTCCCTGTTTCCCAGTATTCGGAGACACACGGAGAAGACTCGATCCTCATGGGTCTTCATGATCTCGGTGAAGGCCTCGTGATCGCCGTCGGCCACCCGCGCCAGAAGTACGGCGTCCTCGGTGGCTTTGGTCACGGGAGGAATCGTACTTCTGAAATCGACGCATAAAACGACCCGTCGGCATGAAGGGGCAGCTCGGTCAGCCACACCAGCCAGAAACCACCCTCACGTGGAGGTAGGTTGACCAATGTCGCTCCGTGCGCGGCTTGAGCTCCTGCTATCCGTGTCCACTCATCGAGTTGTGGAAAGAAGACGTCGGACCAATAGATCTCGAATCGAGTACCGACACTCAATCCGATCAACTGTGTTTGGGCGGGGGTTCCTCTCAGTGTGAAGGTCACACCCACACCGGGCTTGATCCCCGCGAGGGGGTCCTGGTAGCTCTCGGTTCGCCAGAATGTCGAGATGTTACCGTCGACGAGGTTGCCCACCGAGTCGTCGTTCTCACCACCACCCCCAAAGGGATCGAAGGTGGCGGCGTTCCCGATGGCGACCTCACCGACCGGTGACGTGGTCGATGACGACAATTCGGTGGTCGGGACCGAGGGCTTGGTAGTTGTGACCGGGGTTGGGAGGAGCGGCTCACCTCCACCGGCGACGAAACGTCCCAGGGCCACGAGTCCGATAGCCACGACCACCAGGGTTATCGCTGAGATGATCAGACGCCGCGAAGCAACCCGCGGCTCAGCTATCGGCGAGCGGGGGGTAGGAGCCGCAATCAGAGCTTCCTCGAGGGCCGAGGCGGTGAGGTCGCCCGATTGGCCCGAGCGAAGTATGCGATCGATGCTCCTGGAGAGACCGTCGATTCGCTCGGATGGCGGTGGACCGCCAGGCGGTGACCCTGTGAGGGCTGATTCGAGTGCTGCGGCGAGGCCGCTCACGTCGCCGTTGGCACCTGTGCGAGGTTCTCTGCCGAACGCGCCGAGCTTCGCGGCATGCGCCGACGAATAGGAAATAGCGGAGAGATCGATGGCCCCATGGATGGCTTCGATCTCATGAAGCGCGGCCAATGCACCCGCTAGGCCGGCGGCGTTGGGCAAGAAGTCGGGAAGCTCGATTGGATGCGACGCCTCGACTCGGTCGGCCACCGTCGAACCCCCGGTCCATTCGGAGACCGAGTAGGCGCCACCGGCCACCTCGGCCACGGCAAAGACCCGGGCGAGATGTGAGTGGGCGACCTTGGCAGCGTCACCAACCTGATCGACGAACTGTTTTCGTCTCTTCGAAGAAGTCTCGGGCCCGAGACTTCGCAAAAGCACCGGTCGATCCAGGGACGTGTCTGTTGCCAGCCACTCCTCGATGTCACCATCGCGGCCTAGACGCATCTCGAGCTTGAATCTGTCGGGTATCGCGGCCGGCATTGCCGCTAGTTCAGCAGACTCCTTGTGGAGCGAAGACCACCGGGCGGTCAGGTCTTGTATCGAAGTATTCGAAGAGTGGTGCCGGTCGGCATGAATCCCTCTTTCGAATACAACCGACGGGCCTGGACATTCTCCTCGCGAACGTTGAGAACCATTGTCTGTGCGGACTTCTCACGAGCCCATTGCAGGGCTGCTCTCACGAGCTCAGAACCGATGTTCTTGCCACGGTGCTCGGAATGAACAGCGATGCGCTGAAGATAGGAGACGCTCCATTGGGCACCCACGATCGCGTACCCGGTAGCTCTGGTTTCCCCCACGGTCAGGACCACCGATCGGGTTGTCGAAGACATCGCCTCGGTCAGCCCGTCAACGCTCATTCTCCAGAATCCCTGGAAAGCGTGGCGGTCGATCTCGATGAGGGCGTCCCAATCCGGCTTCTCGGACTCGACGACCAATGAGGCCGGAGTCGACCTGTTCGATATCACTGGACGCTCCATCACATTGAGACGAAAGACTTCCTCATACCCGCACTTCAGCCAGACCCGGGTCGATGACCTATACAAGGCGGGCGAGTACACCGACGCCTGGCTCAGATCGACCAGATCCTCCGAGGCAGCTGTCAGAAAGTCACTGCTTCCCCGATCGAGTCTGAGAAAGGCGTCGGGTGTGTCGTCGTTCCACAACCTGGCACTGGCACGTGCCCACCCCCGGGAAAGTGTGACGGGTGCGGGCCAACGACCTTCGATACGGAGCCGGTGGGACACGTGTGGGAGAATATAACCATGCAGGTTGTTGTTGCGAGCCACCCTTCATCGTTGCAGCACGACACGGGTCGCAATCATCCGGAGCGACCCGATCGAGTGCTGGCGGTTCGTCGGGGAATTGACGGATGTGGTCTAGACATCGTCGACATCGAGTCCCCAGAGATTCAGCGAAGCCAGCTCGCCGTCGTTCACGATGCCTCCTACATCGAGATGGTCGAGATGTTCTGCTCGCTGAGTGGGGGAGCCCTCGACATGGACACCGTTGTGTCCGAGGAGTCGTGGCAGGCTGCCCTGACCGCAGCCGGGGGCGTTTGGGCGCTCATCGAGGAGTTGAGAACACGGCCCGACGCAACTGGTTTCGCCATATCGAGACCTCCCGGGCACCACGCTTTTCGCGATCGGGCCATGGGATTCTGTCTGTTCAACAACATTGCAGTCTCGGCGGCTCTGCTGCGCTCACATGGGGAGAGGGTGGCGATTCTCGACTGGGATGTCCATCATGGAAACGGAACCCAATCGATGCTTGCCGATGATCCTGGGGTGCTGTACGTATCGATCCATCAGGATCCGTTCTATCCGTTTGACGGCCATATCCGGGATATTGATGAGGGAGCTGCAAAGGGCACCACAGTCAACATCCCTCTGCCGGCGGGCACCGCGGGGGATGTCTACCGTCTTGCGTGGGGAGAGTTGGTGATTCCTGTTGTGAGGCAATTCGAGCCCGACTGGGTGCTCATCAGCGCCGGATTTGACGCCCACATCGATGACTCGCTGGGGGAGTTTCAACTCATGTCGAGCGACTTCGGCTGGTTGGCTGGGGCGGTCGCCGAAGCCCATCCGGTGAGCCGGGTGGTGGCGACTCTGGAGGGCGGTTACGACCTGGACGCGCTGGAGCAGTCCACCATCGCCACCCTCATGGGTCTGGCGGGCATTGCTCCGATATCGAATGAGACGCGGGTTTCGCCGCCCGCGGCAGGGCAGGCGGTGGACAGAGCGGCACAAGCAATAGTGCGCCACTGGAAGGTGTGAATCGAATCTTGGACCCCGGATAGGACACTTTCAGAGCACTAGTGCTCTGGCCACGAACGTTGGCGATGTTGAGGGCGAGGCGGAGGCGTCTCTGACAAGGACGCAGGACGAAGGCGCACCGGCCCGTTCGTCGAGGACGAGGACACGGTCAGGGGCGTCACTGGACGTCCTGAACGCGGCAAACGTTTGTGGTCGGGGCACTAGTCAACTGCGGAGAGGTCATCCTTTCCCTCTCAACCTTGGTGCCGATCAGCCGATAACCACCGAGGACTCATCAGGGAAGGACTATGGAAAGCAATATCGACGATCTTCTTGGACGCGCCGTCGCTGCGGGAGCTTCCGACTTCCATCTCAAGGTTGGGTCGGCGCCCATCGTTCGAATCGACGGAGAGCTGCGAAGACTGGACGGCATAGAGCCACTGCGTCCCTCTGATACAGAGGCCTACGCCGAGGTCATATTCACTCCAAAAGCAGCAGACGACTTCAAGACGGTTGGCACTGCCGATTTTGCGTATGGAAAGCATGAATTGGGACGGTTCCGGGTTACAGCGTTCAGACAGCGTGGCTCGGTCTCGATGGTCCTACGGAGGGTCGTGCCTGGCTCCAGAAGCTTCGCCGAGTTGGGGTTGCCCCGGATTGTCGAAAAGTTGGCCGCCGCCAAATCCGGTCTCGTTCTGGTGACTGGTCGATCCGGGTCAGGCAAGACCACGACCATTTCTTCGATGCTCGACTGGATCAATTCCAATCGTGGAGCTGCCATTCTCACCGTCGAGGATCCGATTGAAGTCCTGCATCCCGACAAGCGCTCGGTGGTCGTGCAGCGCGAAGTCGGGGTCGACACGCCCAACATGGCAGAGGCGGTCCGGGGGGCCATGCGACACGACACGGATGTGATCATGGTCTCTGAGCTATCTGATCCGGAAACGGCCCGAGTGGCGATCGACGCTGCCGAGACAGGGCATTTGGTCATTTCTTCGATGAGAACCACCGATCCGGCAGAGACTGTCAGTCGGCTCGTATCGATGTTTCCCGACTCGCAGAAGGCAGTGATTCGGAGCCAACTGGCCGCTCAGCTACAGGCGATCATCAGCCAGCTTCTAGTTGAGACTTCGGACTCCGGGGTAACTCTTGTCTGTGAGATCCTCACGAACAATGAGAGAACACAGGAGTGGATCATGGGTGGTGAGGAGGCCTCCTTCCTCGTCGAAGTGATCAAGGACAGCGGCTTTCATGGCATGCAGACCTTCGATCAAGCGCTGCTCAAGCAGGTCGTCGACCGCAAGGTCGAGATCGACTCTGCACTGCCTCACGCACGCAATTCCCACGAGATGAAGGCCAAGGCGCTCGCCGCAGGCATCTCGGCCTGACCAACCCCAACAGTCTCGGATATGGTCGCGAGTATCTCGGCACCCGGCAGCGATAACCTGGGTGACCGTGATTCCCAAGCGGCTCGAATTCCTCACTTCTGCGGATCTTCCGCCGGCTCAACTGAGCGAGATCTTCGACAAGGCCGGTGAGGAACTTTTCCTGGTGGGCGGATCGGTCAGGGACGCGTTCCTGGAACGGCCCCTCGAAGACTTCGATTTCGCGACAAGCGCCCGTCCCGACATGGTGGTTCGACTCCTCACGGGATGGGCCGACACTATCTACAAGATCGGGGAGGCTTTTGGGACCATCGCGGCCCGGAAGGACGGGCACGCAATCGAGATAACAACATACCGGAGCGAGGTATACCGCAACGACTCACGCAAACCTGTCGTCACCTACTCCGATGACATCGAGACGGATCTGAGCCGCCGAGACTTCACGGTGAACGCGATCGCCCTCTCGATGACCGAGCTCGAGCCGATTGACCCGTACGGGGGTCTCCGAGACCTGGCGGCCATGTTGTTGAAGACCCCTCTCGATCCCGAGGTCTCCTTCGGAGACGACCCGTTGCGGATGCTTCGTCTTTTCCGGTTTCAGGCCATGCTCGGCTTCGCGACTGAGGAGTCGGCTGTTGCGGCCGTTCGGATGATGGCGGATCGCCTGGAGATCATCTCGGCCGAGAGGATCAGGGATGAGCTGTCGAAGTTGCTGCTGGCTCCCACTCCCGGCAAGGCACTGGACATGGTGGTGTCCACAGGTCTTGCCGATCACTTTCTTCCGGAGTTGCCCCTCCTTGCCATGGAGCAGGACCCGATGCACAAACACAAAGACGTGCTTGCCCACACTTTTGCTGTTGTGGACAAGACATCACCTGATCTCGTGCTCCGTCTGGCTGCCCTTCTCCACGACGTCGGCAAGCCCGATACCCGTGAGTACGGTCCCCGTGGCGTGACCTTCCATCACCATGAGGTGGTTGGTGCACGTTTGGCCCGACATCGTCTCAGGGCGCTCCGCTATCCGAAGGCGGTCGTCGACGATGTCAGCCGGCTCGTCTTTCTCCACTTGAGACCTCATACGCTCAAGCTGGGCTGGACCGACTCTGCCGTTCGTCGTTATGTGCGGGACGCCGGTGATCTGGTCGACAGACTCAACGAGCTGGTGCGATGTGATGTCACAACCGCCAATCAACGTCGGGCGCAGGCGATCCGGTCGCGCATCGACGAGCTGGAGGAGCGAATCCTCGATCTGTCTGCCAGGGAGGAGCTGGCGAGACTACGTCCACCCCTTGACGGCAATCAGATAATGGACTACCTGGATCTCGATCCCGGCCCCCGGGTTGGGGCGATCATGGACATCCTGCTCGAGAAGCGCATCGATGACGGCCCGTATTCGGTGGAGGAGGCGTATCGGATCGTGAGGAAGTGGGCAATCGACAATGGTGTCTCCGACCCTGGTGATAAGGACACCTAGCCTTGCCTGGTGATTCTGGTAGCCATCCCGGCCGTGGCATTGGCCGCGGTGTCCCTCGCCGCCTTTGCCGGCCGATGGGTCTGGTGGCTGGACGTCCTCGCCAACTTTCGACCGCAGTATGTAGTGAGCCTGGTCATCCTGGGCCTGATCGTTCTGATGTCGAGATGGCGACGGATCGGGTATGGGATTCTGGCTGTCGCCGCGATCAACCTGGTGTTCGTCCTTCCCCTGTATGTTGGGTCACCCGGTGTGACCGATCCCGACTTGCCATCGCTGCGAGTGATGTCGTTCAACCTTCTTTCGACAAACGCGAGCTACTCGAACGTGATCGAGTACATCAGGACGGTCGATCCTGATCTGGTTTTGCTCCACGAGGCAAGCCGGCCCTGGGAAGTAGCGATCGAGGCGGCGAATCTCGGCTACCAGGTGATTCGCCCTCGTTCGGACAGTCTCATCTTCGGCACCCTGGTGATGGTTCGAGGCGAGGATGTGGAGGCCATCTCCTACGGGTTTGCCGAGGCTCAGCCACGCGCTGTTTCGATCATGTACCGGCCGACCGGCTGGCCCGAAGGGGTCAGCGTCCTCTCGACTCACCCGCTGGCGCCCACCGAGAAGGATCGCGCCCAGTTGAGGGACGCCCAACTCGACTTCGCGGCCACCTGGGCCGCGGACCAGGAAGACGGCATCATCGTGGTCGGTGATTTCAACGCCACCCCATGGTCATGGCCCTTTCGCAACCTCATGGCGAGGGCGCCGCTACGAAACTCCCAACTCGGTTTTGGAGTTCAACCGAGCTTTCCCACGTCGTCGACCTTTCTCATGAGAGTGCCAATAGACCACCTTCTTCATAGCGACACTCTGTCGGTGGTGGATCGCCGTCTCGGTCCTGCAATGGGATCGGACCACTTTCCCCTCGTCGTCGACCTCCAGCTCAACTCGGGGAAATAGGTAACTTCTGGCTCATGCCCGATCGATATGCAGAGCACCGCAGCCGTCTGGCGAAAGAGATTGGGTCGGAAGGTCTCGCCGTGATACCGGCGGCGACCGAGGTAATTCGCAACCACGATGTCGCTCACCATTTCCGACAGGACTCCGCGTTCTGGTATCTGACAGGCTTCCACGAACCAGACGCCGTGGCGGTGATCGCGCCGGGACATGATGATGGCGACTTCTGCCTTTTCGTGAGGCCGAAGGACCCGGCCCAGGAGGTCTGGACGGGAATCAGGGCTGGCAAGGAGGGAGCCCGTGAGGGGTTTGGCGCCGACATTGCATATGAGATCACTGACCTGGAGTCGGTCCTCGGACGTCTCATGATCGGCCGCGAAGTGCTCTGGTACGCGGCCGGTAACGACGGGTTCGACCACCGCATCACCGCCATCATCACCCAGGCGAGATCGCACCGGGAGCGTTTCGGGGGTGTAGTTCCGTCCACGGTGAAGGACGTCTCCGTCCCTTTGGGCGAGATGATGCTCTACAAACACGGTGAGGAGGCGGAGAGTCTCAGAGAAGCCTGCCACCTGAGCACCCTCGGCCACATCGAAGCGATGCGATTCGCCAAGCCGGGTATGTGGGAGCATCAGGTTCAGGCAGCCCTCGAATACTTCTGGCGATTGAACGGCTCGCCACGTAACGGCTACCCGTCGATCGTCGCGTCAGGAGCCAACGCCTGCATCCTCCACTACGAGGAGAATGACAGTCAGATCGGTGCGAAGGACCTCATCCTCATCGACGCGGCCGCCGAAGTAGATGGCTACTCGGCAGATATCACCCGGACGTTCCCCGCCGGCGGCAGGTTCAGTGGCCCGCAGAAGGCGCTTTATGAAGTAGTCCTCGCGGCCGAGGTGAAAGGCATCGAGATGTGCGCACCGGGGTCAACCATGCGAGGCATCCATGATGAGGCCACCAGGATTCTCACCGAGGGAATGGTCGATCTCGGGTTGCTTCCCTTGTCGGTCGAGGAGTCGCTTGCCATGCATCACTACACCGAGTTCTACATGCATCGCACGGGTCACTGGCTCGGCCTCGATGTGCACGACCGTGGGAGCTACCGGGTAGAGGGTCAACCCAGGTCGCTGGAGCCTGGCATGTCGTTCACAGTGGAGCCCGGGCTGTATGTCGCCCCGGACAAGACAGAGATTGAGCTGACACTTCTCGCTTACGACCTAGACGAGCGAAATGAGCGCCGCATACGTCTCGGGCCGTCAGCAGCCTCGGCGAAGGATGCTGAAGAAAAAGAGAACGCCAAGACGATCACCCACCAGGTCCCCAAGGAGTTCCTCGGGATCGGCGTGCGCATCGAAGACGACATCTATGTCACGGCCGACGGCCGCGAGAATATGACATCCTCGGTTCCGACGGAGGTCACGGATGTTGAAGCGATGTGTGGCGAGGAGCCCTTGCTTCCAAGCAGTTAGGTGAGCGACAGACCATTAGTGATCTGTCGCCCAAATAGCTACTCGGTCTGACCGGCCCTCGGCGCCCCTGGCGGCGTCCTCCGCCTCGACGCAGCTACGGCTGCGCCTTCGTTGTGTGTCCTGGCCAGATGACGCCGATGACTCGGTGACACCGCGGCATCAATTGAGCGACAGACCACTAGATCGTCGCCGGGATGGCGTAGAGCCAGATCGCCATGAAGTGGAGGACGCTTGCCGTGACCACCAGAACGTGGAACAACTCGTGGTAGGAGAAGCTCCTGGGTAGGAGTCTTGGCCACTTGGTCAGGAAGATCACGGCCCCGACCGTGTAGCAGAGGCCCCCAAGGAGGATCAGAGCAACGGCGCTCCACCCGAGTTCCTCGATGATCCGCGGCAACCAGGCGATCGCAATCCAGCCCATCGAGAGCTGCAATGACACCGAGAGCCATGTCTTGACATTCGGAAGAAGAGACTTCAGGACGATTCCGGTTGCCGCGATGCCCCAAAGCAAGCTCAGGCTCACTGCCAGGGACACACCGTCGAGGATGGCAATGACGACGGGAGTGAAGGTGCCGGCCACGACTAGATAGATCATCGAGTGGTCGACTCGCTGCAGGCGGGTTTTCCATCTTTGTTCCCAGGGGATGGAGTGGTAGAGCGACGAGACGATGTACATCACCAGCAAGGCCAGGCCGAAGATCAGAGCACCAGCCAACGCAGCTGCACTTCCCCAGGCACGGATGATCAGGAATACGAGACCGACGACAGTCGCAACCGCGGCGCCCCCGTGGAGGAACCCCCTGATGGGGTTTTGCATTTTTCCGAGGGTGAGACGGTCCACTGGAGAACAGGTTATTCGTCTTCTCGCCGGTACGATGAAACATCGTCATGGCCTTCGGTCTTCTCTATCGAATCTACGAGCGACGTCTCAGCGCCGAGCTGGATCATGATCGTCTGCCACAGCACATCGGGGTGGTGCTCGATGGGCACCGACGACACGCTCGGGAGGAAGGCCTTGCCTCGTACACAGAGTCATACCGGGTGGGTATGGCTCGTTTCGCCGAGTTTCTGGGCTGGGCCAACGAGTTCGACATCCCGGTTGTCACCGCGTGGGTCCTTTCTAAGGAGAATCTCTCCCGTGATTCCGAGGAGCTCGACCCGTACTTCGAGGTTCTCATCGAGCTCTTCAAGAGGCTTCCTGCGCTTTGTGATGACTACGACATGGCGATCAAGTTCATCGGGAGCCTCGATCTGCTGCCCGATCATCTGGTCTCTGCGGCGAAGAGCGCAGAGGAGGCACACCCCAAAGGCTCGCGAACACTCAACATCGCAATGGGCTACGGGGGGCGTCAGGAGATCGTTGATGCCGCCAAGGACCTCGTCGCTGAGCTCGTGGAGAGTGGCGTTCCCGAGGATGAGCTTGCAAGTCAGATCAGCTCAGACGCTCTTGCAGCCCACATGTACTCGGCGGATCTGCCCGATCCTGATCTCTTGATCCGCACTTCGGGCGAGTCCCGTCTCTCCGGGTTCCTGTTGTGGCAGTCGGCATATGCCGAGTTCGTGTTTGTCGATGTCAACTGGCCTGCCTTCCGCCATGTCGATTTCCTACGCGCGCTCCGCGACTTCACAGGCAGAACCCGCCGCTTCGGTCAATAAGCCTGTGACTCCGAACAAGGACACCGCAACCCTCGTCGATCAGATGAGACGCCACTACGACGACGGTTGTTTTGCGTGTGGCCGTGAGAATCCTCTCGGTCTTCATCTCGACGGCTTCTCTCTGGACGAGGGGTTGGTGAGCGCTCGTTTCGATCCTCGAGAGGAATACCGGGGTGCAGGCACTTCACTTCACGGAGGCGTGGCAGCCACAGCCCTCGACGAGATGCTGGTGTGGGCCGGCATCCTCGATCTGAGGGTGATGTCGGTCACCGCCAAGATGGAGCTCAAGTTCCGGCGGCCCGTTCAGGTGACCGACCCGATCCTGGTGCGAGCCAGAGTCGATGAGCGCCGGGGGAGAAGGCTGCTCACCTCAGGAGAGCTGTTGGTCGGCGATCGGGTCTGTGTCGAGGCGTCGGGACTCTATCTGGTCACGTCGGATCTCGCGGAGTTGGGCATTCTCTGACCGGCTCGGGCTGTTAGAAGCTTTAGACGGTGACCATCCCTGGGTGGAGGTGGGCGACGTTGCCAAGTTGTCTCAGGGAGAAGGCCCATCCGGTGCTGATCCTGGTCATGGTCAATCGCGAAACACCGGTATGGGGCTGCCGGAACCGTTCCCACTCCCAAGGAACGGGTTCGAGGCCAAGCAGGTGGCCGAGAATCACCGCGTTGGTGCCGGCGTGGGCGATGATGATCACTCGCCGGTCGGGTTCGTCGACGGTCCATAGGTGACGGTGGTCAGGATCCATCGGGTGAATCCCATGTGCAGCGAGTGTCTCGGCGAGTCCGCTGACGACGCGCTCGTGAAATGCTCTGAATGACTCGCCACCGGGAAGTCCTTCCCACATCTCCTCCATCGAGCGTGTGTTTGCTTCTTCGAAGTGCCGCTCGATCTCCTCAACAGGTGCTCCTTCCCACTCTGGAGGATTGTTGATTTCCTGCAACCAGTCGTACACCTCGTGCCCGTGGTCGAGATCGGCGGTGACCAACTCGGCCGTCTGCACCGCGCGAGTCATCGAGGAGACCCAAAGCTCGTCGACATCCTCCAGTGATGCAAGGCGGTGGGCCACTCGGGCGGCCTGTGCCTGGCCCAACTCTGTGAGCCCGGGGTCGTTGCGAACCAGTCTGTCGGGAGCCCAGTCGGGCTGTCCGTGTCTAACCAGGAGGAGATCCATGCCTGGAAACCTAGTGGCCCGCAGCCGCTGGTCGTCTGTCGCCAATACGATGGGGTCGTGACAAGAGACCTTCTGATCGAGCACCTGAAGACCCATGCGTTGAGAACAGATGGCCCGTTCACCCTGCGGTCCGGTGCTGTTTCGTCGTGGTATCTCGATGCCCGTCAGACCACCTTCGATGGTCGGGGAGCGGGGGTCGTCGGTCGGGCTGTCTATCAGGTTCTCGCCCCTGCTGTCGAGGCGGTCGGCGGAATGACCATGGGCGCAGACCCGATCGCCATAGCCACGGCGATGGTCGCAGCCGAAGACGGTCGTGATCTCAAGGCGTTCTCGATAAGGAAGACAGCCAAGGATCACGGCATCGGAGGAAGACTGGTGGGGCCGGTCGGCCCGGGTGCCCGTGTCGCCATCCTCGAAGACACGACAACCACCGGTAGTGCGGCGGTCGAGGCGGCGCGACATGCCATCGAGGAAGGTCTCGTTATCGTGCAGGCAATTGCACTTTTGGACCGATCAGAGGGACTGGCAGCCCGCAATTTTGCAGAGTTGGGCATCCCTCATGTGGCGCTGACGACGCCATCTGACCTGGGGGTGGGCACGTGACCCTTGTCGTGAGGAGATCAGCTGTCAAGATGTGGCTGATGGCCATGGCGGGTATCCCGCTGCTGGTGATCTCGCTGGACGTTCTGACCAATCGACGCATCACCAACTGGCTCCGCGAGATCGTGTTCAGACCGGAGGACACCCAGATTTATGAGCCTCGGGATGTCATCTGGGCGTGGGTAATGGCTTTGTTTGCCGGATTCATCGTTCTGTGGGGACTGAAAGAGCTGTTCCTTCCCACCAAGGTCCTCGAGTGTCGCGACGAAGGACTGGCGCTGAAGATCAGCGGTCCGTTCCGCCCGCCGTCGCTCCTTCTCTGGGACGACATCGATGATGTCACCGGTGGTGAGATCAACGATGAGGGTGACGTGGTTCACCTTCTTCTCATCACTGTGTTGAGTCGGGAGGGCCTGCCCGAAACCCCGTGGGGCGCGAGATGGGTCAAGGACGACAAGTTGGGTGTGCTGGCAGAGGATTGGTCCGATGACCCATCAGACGTCGCCGACAAAATCATCGATTGCGCGGTGGCTGCGGCACGTAAGTCCACGAGAGACCGAGCCGACCGGATGTCAGCGAGCATGGAGGACGAGTGAGTCTCGTCGGCGCTCACACTCCTTCCGGGGATCCGCTCGCCGAGGCGGAGGCGAGAGGAGCTGATCTGGTTCAGATCTTCCTCTCCAATCCTCAATCATGGAAGAAACCGCTACCCAGAGATGACGCCGCCGCACTGCGGAGCTCCCCAATCCCCGTTTACGTCCACGCTCCGTATCTGATCAATGTCTGCGCCGACAACAACCGGGTTCGAATACCGAGCAGGAAGATTCTTCAGGACACATGTGACGCCGCCGCCGACATCGATGCCACCGCCGTTGTGGTTCATGGCGGTCATGTGACGGGCGACGGTCTCCAGGAGGAAGGGTTCATCCGATGGCGAAGGGCCTTGGAGTCCCTGGATACGGACATGTTGGTCCTGATCGAGAACACCGCCGGTGGGGAAAAGGCATTGGCACGTCGTGTCGAGTGGATGGCGCGCCTATGGGATGAGATTGGCGGTTTTGGCGTTGGCCTGGTTCTGGACACCTGTCACTCGTGGGCCGGCGGCGAGCCGTTCGACGGTCTCGTCGAGCGAGTCCTGGAGGCCACGGGGCGTATCGACCTGGTGCACGCCAACGATTCCAAGGACCTTTTCGACTCGCGCCGGGACCGTCATCAGAATCTCGGCAAGGGGGAGATCCCTATCGAAGACCTGGCCCGGGAAATCGCCGTTGCCGGCGCCCCGATCGTGGTGGAGACACCGGGCGGGGTCGATTGCCAAGTCACCGACATCGAGTGGGTGCGTCAAGCATGTGCAGGCACGCGGGCCGGGCCCACTTAACCGCGCACCCCGATGACTTCGACCACGAAATGCACGGTGATTCTCCTGTCTCTCGTTCTGGCGGTATCCGCTTGTTCCGGGGCAACTCCAACCTCGGCTCTTCGCGAGGCTGGGATTGAAGTTGGTGGCGAGCCTCTGACTGTCTGGGTCGCCGACCAACCCATCGAGCGTCAGCAGGGCCTGATGGGGGTCGATCGGCTTCCTGGTGGCATAGACGGGATGCTCTTCGTCTACGAGTCGGAGCAGTCGACGACATTCTCCATGTTCAACACGCCAATGACCCTCGACATCTGGTGGTTCGATTCGGATGGCGTCCTTGTCGGATCGGCGGAGATGGAGCCGTGCTTTGCCAAGCCATGCACGTTCTACCGGTCACCGGGGCCGATTGAATCGGTGCTGGAGACTCCTCAAGGCAGGTACTACTTTCGGCCCGGCATGGGTCTCTCGACTATCGACAGCAGCTGACGTCGTCTACCATTTAGCGCTGCACCGGCGTCTCGCGCCGCACGGTGCGACGAAACCCCTGCTCCATCATGTTGGTGGGGCCTTCCGACCGGATGTCCATAGGAGGTCACATGCGCGGTTATGAGATAATGACGATTCATCGGCCAGATCTGACCGAAGACGACGTCGAGGCCAAGATCACCGAACTCGAGTCGTATCTCTCAGACAGCGGTGCCACAGTCACCAAACGCGATATCTGGGGCAAACGCAGATTCGCCTACAAGATCGACCACATGTCAGAAGGCTTCTACTCGGTGCTTTCCGTTCAGGCCGAGCCCGGCGCCGTTGACTCGATCGACCGAATGCTCACCCTCACCGATGAGGTCGTGAGGCACAAGATCGTTCGTCCGGGCGAATAGCACTGGATTCCGTCCCACCGGCACGGCATAGTCGAGTGTGAGACAGGAATAGAGGAGAAACAGATGTCAAATAACGTCACTCTCATCGGCAACCTCGTCGATGACCCAGAACTCCGGTTCACCCCGTCGGGTGTCGCCATGGCAAAGATCCGAATGGCCGTCAACCGTCGCTGGCGCGGTCAGGACGGCGAATGGCAGGAGAGCACCAGCTTTTTCACTGGGACCATCTGGCGCGAACAGGCCGAGCAGGTGGCCGAGTCGCTGCAGAAGGGGGCGAGGGTGATCGTGAGCGGTCGTCTCGAGCAGCGGAGCTGGGAGACCCAGGAAGGCGATAAGCGCTCCGTTGTGGAGATTCAGATCGACGAGATCGGGCCGTCACTGCGCTGGGCCACTGCCACTGTCAATAAGACCCAGCGTCAGGGGGGCGACTGGTCAAACGACAAGAAGTCCGACAGCACGCCGGCGACGACGCCCGTGGCCCGTGATGACTTTGGGCCCGATGAAGCACCTTTCTAGGAGACTATTCAATGCCACGTAAGAACAAGAGAGCCCCGCGGGCAACCAGAGGGGGTCGACGCGAGACCTATCGTAGGGGCAAACCGAAGCCTTGCGCCGTCTGTGCTCAGGGTGGTGCTCTCGATTGGAAGGACGCGTCGTTTCTGCGCAAGTTCGTCTCGGATCGAGGAAAGATCCGCAGTCGCCGCGTGTCGGGTCTGTGCCCGCGTGATCAGCGCAGAGTGGCCACGGCCGTCAAGAACGCTCGCGAGATGGCACTTCTCCCCTATGTAGGCACTCGATGAAGCTGATTCTCACGTCTGACGTGGTGGATCTGGGCAAGCGCGGCGATGTTGTCGACGTTGCCGACGGATTCGCCCGCAACTATCTGCTGCCACGGAAGTACGCCATCAAGGCAAACGATGGCGCCCTTGCGGCGGCTGAGAACATCCGCGAGACCCGTCTTGCAACCGAGCGCAAGGCGAAGGATCTCGCAGAGGCGATAGCCACCCAGCTCGTGGGTAGCCGTGTGGTTCTCGCGGCCCAGGCGGGCGACGAGGGCCAGCTCTACGGGTCGGTTTCGGTCGCCGATGTCGTTGAGGGCATCAAGCGTTTCACCGGTATCGAGTTGGAGAAGAGTCAGGTTGAGATGGACGAGTCGATCAAGGCGATCGGTCTCCACGAGATCCAGATAAAGGTCCACACCGAGGTGGAGTTCCCTCTCACCCTCGACATCATTCCGGCCTGATCCACTCGATCTAGTCACAAGTTTCGCGGTTGACTGTCAATCTCTTCCACCGCGAAAAACAATCATCGCTTTGAGTTGGGGTGAGGTGTGCGGTGGTCTATGTTCGGTCCACTTCCCCCGCTGAAGGCGGTTTCCACTTCCCCGTCCGGCGGGGTCTTGCGCGTCGAGACCCAAATCTGTCGGTGGCATGTGGCATCTTGTTTGGAGAGGACGTAAATGACTGGAATGACCGAACAAAGCGAGTTGCGGCCTGGTTACCGCAATCCTCCCCACTCGCGTGAGGCAGAGGAGTCGATCATCGGGGCTTTGCTCCTCTCTGTGGACGCGGTCAATGACGTCATGGATCACATTCATCCAGAGGACTTCTACGTGCCGGCGCACCAGGCCATCTTCGAGGGCATGCGAGAGCTCTTCGACTCCAATCAGGCGATCGATGCCGTCACCGTCTCCGAGGTCTTGCGACGGCATGGCGAGCTGGAGAAGGTTGGCGGGGTTCAATACCTGGCGCGTCTGGTTGACATCGTTCCCTCAACCTCCAACATCTCCTATTACGCGGGAATAGTCGAGGAGCACGCCAAACGACGCGAGTTGATCCGTGCCGGAGCCTCGGTCACCGATGTGGCTTTCAACCTCGACGAGGAGATCGCCATGGTGCTCGACCGGGCAGAGCAGGCTGTGCTCGGTGTCGCCGAGAGACGCTCTTCGCAGACTCTTGTCGAAGTGGGACCGATGCTGAGCGATGTCCTCGAGCAGATCGAGTTGATGGAGCAAAGAGGAAGTGAGCTCACCGGGCTGGCCACCGGCTACATGGATCTCGACCGGAAACTGGCTGGTCTTCAACCGGCCAACCTCATTGTCGTGGCATCGAGGCCGGGCATGGGGAAGAGCTCGTTGGCCCTGGGTATCGCGATCAATGTGGCCGCTCAGGACGAGTCCGTGGCGATTTTTTCCCTGGAAATGTCGAAGGAGGAACTGGTCCAGAGGATCCTGTCTTCTGTGGGGAAGGTCGACTCGATGAAACTCCGAGCGGGTCAATTGGGCCCGCTCTGGCAAAGGGTGGTCGATGCCGCAGGGAGAATGTACAAAGCGCCTATCTACATCGATGACTCCCCTGTGGTCACGGTCACCGACATCCGGGCCAAGTGCCGTCGGCTAAAGCGAAGGAAGGGACTCTCCCTTGTCGTGGTCGACTATTTGCAATTGATGGAGTCGTCCAAGCGAGAAAATCGCCAACAAGAGATTTCGGAGATCACCAGGAATCTCAAGAACCTCGCCAGAGAGCTCGGAGTTCCGATCATCGCGTTGTCTCAGTTGAACCGGTCACTGGAGCAGAGGGAGGATAAGCGCCCACGGCTTGCCGACCTCCGGGAGTCCGGGGCGATCGAGCAGGATGCCGACGTGGTGATGTTCATCTACCGCCACGAGTACTACCACCCCGAGGATCAAGAGAAGAGGGGAATAGCCGAGGTGATCGTCGCCAAGCACCGCGCCGGTTCGACGGGTCCGGTGGAGATGACGTTTCAACCCGAGTTCACTCGGTTCGCCAACCTGGGTCGTGACGTCAGCTGACTTCCTTCTTGACATGACTAACACCCTTAGTTAGAATAACTAAGATCATTAGTCACAACTATCGAGGAGGATCACAATGACTTCTTCTGATCGTCGATCAGATTCGTTTCTTCGGGCGTCGCTTTTGGGCAGTGCCAGAGGTGTTCACCCAAGGCGTCTCGTTACCGAGATAGAGATCGACGCGAGTTCCGACGCCGTGTGGGATGTGCTGACCGACCTGTCCGAGTATCAAGACTGGAACCCGTTCGTTGTGGCCGGATCGGGTGAGGTGGCCGTTGGTGAGCAAATCGAGATCCGCATGAGGCAGTCGGAAGGCAGCGACACGACGTTCAAGCCGATTGTGACCGAGGCGACTTCACCGAGCACCTTCGAGTGGTTGGGGCGCCTCGCCATACCCGGGTTGTTTTCGGGTCGCCATCGATTTGATCTCCTGTCCAGTGAGACCGGGACGCGAGTTGTCCACTCAGAGGAATTCAGCGGTGTGCTGGTCCCGCTGCTGTGGAATTCCCTCGATCGCAAGACAAGAGGAGGGTTTGAGGCCATGAATGTGGCAATGAAGGAGCGGGTTGAGGCGAGGACGCCTCCGATCGTCTGATGGGTCGAAAAGCGGGGATCACGCTCGAAGACGTTGTGGAGACGGCAGCGACCATTGCTGATAGTCATGGGCTCGAAGCCGCCACACTCACCGCAGTCGCCGGTGAGCTTGGCATCAAGACGCCTTCTCTCTACAACCACGTCAAAGGGATCTCCGGGATGAGAAGACTCCTGGCCGTTCACGGCTCGCAGCTGCTGCTGAGAACGTTCGAAGAGGCAATTGGAGACCTAGAAGGAGCTGAGGCTCTTCGATCCATAGCCCAAGCCGATCGGCAGTTCGCCCGCGATCACCGTGGGCTCTACGACTCCTTCCTACCGGCTCCCAAACCCGACGAAGACGCTGAACTGTATGAAGCGATGGCCGAACCGGTGTTTCTGGTTGCACACGTGCTGTTGGACATGGGGATTCCCCAGAGTGAGGCGATTCATCTGATCCGAGCCCTGCGGGCGCTGTTGCATGGATTTCTCGACCTCGAAGCGAAGGAAGGCTTCGGAATGCCGATAGGGATCGATGCGAGTTTCGATGCTTCTGTCGACCTGATCATCGCAGGTATCGAGACAGCCGCGGCAAACTCCAAGTAGACGAGCGGCAACCAGAAGGTTGCCGCTGGAGGGGTTCGTCGCTTGCCCGTGGAGCAAAAAGCTCCCGAGGGGGACTCGTTACGGGCAGGGACTCACTCAGTCCTCAGTTTGCCCACTCGGAGTGGTGAATGTGGCCCTGATGGCACACATTGAGAATATGCACAGACGCGCTAGTTACCTTTCCGATGAGTCGAAGTCTCGATGGGATCGACTCGCAGTCGGGCCCGATTGGCCCTGATACTTGGACCCGAGCTCCGGGGATCCATAGGGGAACTCCGCCGCGGTGGTCATCTGATAGAAGCTGATCTGCCCGATCTTCATGCCGTGGTAGATGGCGATGGGCAGCGTGGCGACGTTGGAGAGCTCCAGAGTGATGTGGCCTTCGAATCCGGGGTCGATGAATCCGGCCGTGGAGTGGATGAGGAGCCCAAGCCGGCCCAGGGAGGATTTGCCTTCGAGTCTTGCAACGACGTCGTTGCCCAGCTTGATCCGCTCAAGAGTCGATCCGAGCACGAACTCGCCTGGATGCAACATGAAAGGCTCGTCCTCGCCCATTTGGACGAGTTGGGTCAGGTCATCCTGTGGCGAACGGGGATCGATTTTCGAGTAGCGGTGATTCACAAAGACCCTGAACCCGTTTCCAACCCGGAGGTCGACCGAGGATGGCTGTACGAAGGCCGGCTCGTAGGGGTCGATGACTATCGAACCGCTCTCGATGGCGTCGCGGATGGATCGGTCGGAGAAGATCATCGGACGGGCATGGTAGGTGTCACCCACAAGAACGGCCATCGCCGCCACCAGAAGCGAACCTGAGGAAACCGCCCCCATATACGGGCGTAACTACCTCAGGTTCGGGTGACGGCTGGTTCGGGTGACGGCTGGAGCGGTCGACGTGGAGCGGGTGACGGGAATCGGACCCGCGTCCCGAGCTTGGGAAGCTCGTGTTCTACCATTGAACTACACCCGCTGAGAGCCCAGAATAGCCCACACTCCACTCTCGGCTATCTGCTCGACCGTACGACTGTCGATGGTGGTTGTTCGTCTTGGGTCGGCTAAGTTCTCCGTTGCTCCCAATTCTTCGAGAAACGAGAAACTCATGAAAACCGATCGTCCTACCTGGCTACTGGTCACCGTGTTGCTGGCCTTGTCGTTGGCCGCTTGCGGCGTTACTTTGCCTGTCGAGCCGACAGAAGTTCCCCCTGGGACTGAGGCTCCAGAAACGACGGATGCCCCTGCGACCACCGAGGCCCCTCCGACGAGCGAGGCTCCCGCTGAGGACGAGAGTGAAACCAACTGGCCGTTGCTGATCGGACTGTTTCTCCTGGCCTTCTTGCTGATAGGCATGATCATGGGCCGGTCGCGGAAGAAGGCTGCCGTTCCGGTTCCTGTCTCCGCAGAGAGGACATTCAAGGAATATGTCCGTGATGGGTACAGCGAGGCTCGTTGGCTGCTCGACGGGCTTACCGACGAGTTGGCGATATGGCGAGGAAACGCCCTCCACGACCACCGAACCGAAGCGGACGACTCAGCAGGAACGGCGATGCTGGCGACATGGTCTCAGCTCGATGACCGAATGAATCAGGCCAAGGATGAGCTTTACCGGGCCGAGGCGGCTGCACCAGACCAGAACACTGCTCAGACGATACGTGCCACGATCTCAGCCCTCGGGGAGACACGGACAGCGGTAGACGCGCGTGCCGAAGCCAGACTCAACACCAGGCAGATCGAGTCAGCCGATCAGACGGCTTTGGCCGAGGCCCGCGAACGGGAGCGACTTTCCTCGGCGAATCTGGCTGAAAAGCGCCAGAAGCTCAACGACGCGTTGCTCGGTCTCAGCGCCGTCGTCTAATCACTCCATGGAAGGCTCGAAAGCCGACTGGCGCGATCGGCCTGGCTAAGTGTTAGGTGAAGAGAGTTACCGCGCCCCAGACACTCAGAAGCAGTCCGACTGCTGACAGAAACACAACTCTCCCTGATCGATATTGGGCGTGTTCCACCCCTTTGGGGGCCTTGCCTTGACGGTGCTTCCACCAGGCCAGCCCGTTTCCGATCAGCAGGGCCAGACCGAGACCGAGGATCAGCTCCGGCAAAAGGTTCTCGAAGTCGAGCAGGTCTCCCACGGTTGGCACGGTAACGCCGAATAGGCTGATTGCGTGAGCGAAATGGCTGTCGCCTCGGCACCGGCGACCACAGCGAACCTGGGCCCCGCGTTTGATTGCATCGGACTGGCCCTCAGTCCCCGATGCACAGTGCGTGCCCGTGAGGCCGACGAGTGGTCGGTGGAGCATGTGGGGGAGTTTCGACCCGGCCCGACGGACGGCGACGGTGTGCTTGCTGCCGCACGCCAGGTCGTTGGTGAGAGGCCGCTGTCGATAGTGGTCGACACAGAGGTCCCCATAGGCAAGGGACTGGGCTCCTCGGCGGCGGCCTATGTCGCCGGGACAGCGGCGGCTCTTCGCGCAGTCGGCGAGGACGCCTCTCCAGATCGCGTGTTTCGCTTGGCGAAGGAGTTGGAGGGACACGACGATCAGGTGGGTGCAGCGGTTTATGGCGGTTTGGTCCTCATCCCGGCCGAGGGGCTCCCGATGAGACTCCCCTTCCATCCATCGTTGAGGCCGGTAGTTGCCGTGCCACCGACGCGCTTGCCCACATACAAGGCCCGGTCCATCCTTGCTGACGAGATACCCAGGGATGTTGTGATACGAAGTTTGGCAAGAGTCTCCTCGCTCACGGTCGGACTCATCACCGGAGACCCCGGCATGCTCTCAGCCGCCCACGGCGATGAGATTCACGAGGCCCCGAGGGCTCACCTGAGTCCCGAAGTTGGTCACCTGATGGACGTGGCACGACGGGCAGGCGCTCTTCACGTGGCTAGATCGGGAGCCGGACCTTCGGTCGTAGCGATCACCACGTTCGATACGGCCGATCGCGTGGCGGATGCCTTCCGCAGCGAGGGGGTCGGAGTCATCAACGAGTCCATGGACACCACCGGCTTGGTTTGAGGTTTGGGTACCGGCCCCCCCAACCTCCGCCCATCGCTGCGGACGACCTACCAGGATTGGGAAGAGGGGCCCCAGCCGGATATGGGCGGCTGGTTTGGACGATTCCGGGTTGGCCGTACCCGGTTTCGTCCGTCGCAACCCCCGTTGCATATCTCCTTTACGCCCGGCAAAGCTCGTTCGTCATGGATTTTCTATGACGATGGGCTGTTTGTGGGTGTAATAGGGTTATGCAAGGAGTTTTCGCCGCAAGGATTGGTCGATAGCTGGTGAGCGACGCTCGTTTTTCGGAGGTCTACAACGCTTTTCACTGGCATGTCTACGCGTACTGCTTCCATCGTACGAGTCGTGAGACGGTCGATGACGCTGTGGCGGACACGTTTCTCACCGCCTGGCGAAAAATCGAGAGAATTCCTGACGGTGCCGACGCTCTGCCATAGCTTTACAGCGTCGCCTATCGGGTCGTGGGGCGTCAGTGGAGAGGTGTTTCGCGTCGCAAGAATCTCGCTGAGAAGCTGGCCGGTGCAGGACTGGAGTATGTGACTCCACCGGAGACGTTTGTTGTTTCCAGCCACGAGAACGACCTGGTGGTCAGAGCAGTTTCCAAACTCAAGAGCAGCGACCGAGAGATCCTCCGACTTGCCGTCTGGGAAGATCTGGATCGGCCACAAGTCGCCATGGTGCTCGGCATTAGCACCGATGCAGTCAGACAGAGGCTGTATGAGGCACGAAAACGTCTCGTTTCCGAATATGAGCGTTTAGAGCGTAAACGAACCCCATCCCCCGCTCCTGAGAAAGGAGGTACATTGTGAAGACCGAAGAACGCCTGATGGCGATGTACGCCGACGCCAATCCGATAGAGCTTGTCGACTTGCTTGACATGGTTGGCGTTGACCACGCCGCGTACCTCGCAACCCTTGCCCAAAGGAGCAGCGACATGACGGAGCTAGACACCAAGTCAACAGAATCAAAGAAACCTCGGCGACCGATAGTGTCTTGGCTGATAGCAGCCGGAGTGGCCACCGTCATCGGGGTGGCGATCATCATTGCCGCTCAGAACACTGACGAAGCACCGGTCGTCGATCAGCCAACAACCACAGCGGGACCGGTCACCATCGAGACCGTGCTCGATTTGAGCGAATCGCCTATCCGCGGGACTTTCGAGGTCACAGAAGGCGCTGATGTCCTTGGGTGTTCCAGCGGAACCTTGGTGTCGATGAACTCGGAGACCTTCGGGAAGGATGACAATGTCATGACATGTGAGTCCGGCTCGAATACGGGGACTTTCACCATCATCTACAACCGTGAGCTGTTCGACTGGAGTGTTCTGGAAAGCTCCGACGACTTCGCCGGTCTGCAAGGTGAAGGGCGCTTCTCTTTTGTCTTCACTAGCGCAAGTAGAATCGTGGAGACGTTCACAGGCGACATCGAATACACCTCCTAAACCGTCGCCCGTAAGTGCCTGATCGATGTACTCGTGTATTCAAACGCGGCGTGGAGGTGGTTGTTGTCAGGACCGATCATTGCTTCCGGCTGAGCGCCGAAGGTTGGGGGAGGGGCCGCTACCCAACTTGGGCTTGGTTTGACCTAACCCGTGATTAGCGCGACGATGATGGCTGTCTCCCCCCTTTTTGTGAGGTTCCTGCATGGGTTCGTTGGTGAAAAAGCGTCGAAAGAAGATGTCGAAGCACAAGTATCGCAAGCGTTTGAAGGCGAATCGTCACAAGCGCAAGAAGTGACATCCAATCGATAAGTGTGAAGGACCGGGTCCGCCGTGGCCCGGTTTTTCTTTGTGCCTCAGACCTTGGACCAGAGCTAGAGAGCGGTCGTCAACCAAGAGGATTACCGGGATGAACTTCAAAGATACGTTCTGGAGGCGGTTTGACCCGTATGCGGTACGAGGAACCTGAGGTTCGACATCAAGCCTGGTCGCGGAGAAAGTTCTCGATCTCCTCCATCAACTCCTCGCTGTTTTCGGCGTCGATGTCGGCTTCCTCCTCGAGACGCTCGACGTACTTCTGCAGCTCGTCGTTGCCTTCGAGGGCCTCGTCGACGGTGGACAGATAGTGCCGGGTCTCCAGAGCCAGGTCGCCCATATCCAGGGTGACGCCAAGCAATTCGGCTGCCTTGGCGGCGAGAGCCTCGGTGGCCGGTGGGTACTCCTGGTTTGACAGATAGTGAGGCACGGCGGCCCAGACCGAAATCACGTCGATGCCGGCGTTGCCCAGGGCGTGATTGAGGACACCGAGAATCCCTGTTGGGCCTTCGTATCCCGAAGGAAGCAGACCATGAAGAGTCAGCGTGTCGGGCCGTGTTGAGGATCCGACCAGGGGCACCGGGAGGGTGTGCGCAACCTGACCGATGAAGGCTCCGATGGTTATCGTCCGACTCACTCCGAGCGAGGTCAGAGCCTCGACGAGATCACCCGTGAAGACCTTCCACCTGTAGTGGGGTTCCTCACCGAGGACGACCACGACATCACGCTCTGTTCCACGGACGACGTGGATCTCGTTTCGTGGCCAGGTGATGCTCCTTATGCCCTCAGAGTCGAGTTCGACCATGGGCCGTCGAACCTGAAAGTCGAAATGGTCGTCGGGGTCGATAACGGCGATGAGCTCTGTATCGGAGTGCTCGATGAAAGACGCGACGGCCTGGCTGGCGGATTCGCCGGCGTCGCCCCAGCCCTCAAAGGCCATCAAGCCCACAGGGTCACGGAGCACCGGTCGGTCGAGCCATTGCAAAGAGGCCATGTATTCAACCTACACCCGTGGGAGTTGTATGAGGGCTATGTCCAGAAGGTCTTGAATCGTCTGAGGCGTAGGGCGTTCAGGACAACCGATACCGAAGAAAAGGCCATTGCCCCGGCGGCGATCATTGGATTTAGAAAACCAAGAGCGGCGAGGGGGATGGCAGCCGTGTTGTAGCCGAAGGCCCAGAACAGGTTTTGCTTGATAGTCCTGAATGTGGCGCCGGCGAGGTCGATGGCGGTCGGGACGAGTCGGGGATCTCCATTCAGGAGAACCACATCACCCGCTTCCAGCGCCACATCGGTTCCCGAACCCACTGCCATCCCCAGATCTGCTTGTGTCAAGGCCGGAGCGTCGTTGATACCGTCTCCGACGAAGGCCACCGACCGTCCAAGCTCCTGGTAGGTGCGAACTGTCTCGGCCTTGTCTCCAGGGAGGACTTCCGCCCTCACTTCAAGGACACCCACCTGCGAGGCGATCCGCTCAGCGGTCCGGACGTTGTCGCCGGTGATCATTCCGGTCGTTATGCCGGTTTTACCAAGAGTTTCGACCGCCACCTTCGATTCAGGCCGGATGGTGTCGGCGACCGCGATTACTCCTCGAGCCTCGCCATCCCAACCGGCGAGGAAAGCTGTCTTACCGTCGTCTTCGAGAGATGCCAGCCGATCGGCCCAGCGCTCGGAGATGATCAAACCCTGGTCCGCACCGAGCTTGGCCTTGCCAACGATGACCTCACGGCCGTCGACTCGTCCCACCACACCAAGTCCGGCGTAGCTCTCGATCGAATCTGGAGTGACGAGTTCTATCTCCCTCTCGTCGGCCCCGAGGGCAACTGCCTTGCCAATCGGATGCCCCGAGGCTGCCTCGACCGAAGCGACGAGTCGGATGAACTCATCTTCGGGCTCGTCGGTCTCCACGTCGGTGAGGGTCATCACTCCGGTTGTGAGGGTGCCGGTCTTGTCGAAGAGAACAGTGTCGATGGTTCCAGCCTGCTCGAAGACCTCGGCGCGTTTGAAGAGGATTCCGAGCTCAGCCCCACGTCCGCTACCCACCATGATCGCTGTGGGGGTCGCCAATCCCAGCGCACAGGGGCAGGCGATGATGAGAACCGCTACCCCGGCCTGAAATGCTGGGCCGATCTCGTTGCCCAGCGCCAGCCATGCCATGGTCGTTGCCACGGCGAGCAGGATGACGGTGGGTACGAAGACACTCGATACGCGGTCGGCGAGACGCTGTGTTGGCGCCTTCGATCCCTGGGCTTCCTCGACCATTCGGACGATCGCAGCCAGGGCCGTATCGGAGCCCACTGCTGTGGCCTTCACTGTCAGACGACCCTCCTGGTTGACGGTGCCGCCGAACACATCGTCGCCCTGTCTCTTGTCAACCGGGAGCGACTCGCCGGTTAGCATGGACTCGTCGAGCGATGATGCCCCCGTTTCGATCGAACCGTCGGTGGGTATCTTTTCGCCGGGTAGGACGACCATGACATCTCCGGGCAGGACGTTCTCGATGGGAACCATCCTCTCCTGACCGTCAATGAGGACCCGGGCCTCTTTGGCTCCCAGTTCCATGAGACGGTGGACGGCCTCGGAGGCTCGACCTTTGGCGCCAGCCTCGAAGGCGCGGCCAAGAGTGATGAGGCTGATGATCATTCCGGCGGTTTCGAAGAAGACCGGTTCTCCGGCGAAAAGCGCCCAAATCGAGTAGGAATACGCAGCAAGCGATCCCAGTGAGATCAGCGTGTCCATGCTTGCGGTGAAACTGCGCGCCTGTCGGACGGCGACCGAATGGAACGGCCAACCTCCCCATGCGACCACAGGGGTTATCAGGATCCATTGCAGGGCATGGTTCCAAAAGGCATCCGGTCCGAACATGGCCAACGCCATGACGGGCAGGGTCAGTGCTGCTACTCCCCAGAAACGATTCCACTGGGTCTTCTCGTCATCGTGGTAGTGATCGACCATGTCGCGGGGGTCGTCTTCCTCGTGGCGTTCTTCGAGCTGGTAACCGATCTTCTCGACGGCGGCTGTGAGAGCCTCCGGATCGGCGCTCGGGTCGACGCGAACAAGAGCCGTGGCCCCGGCGAGGTTCACTGATGCCGCCTCAACACCTTCCTGGCGGCCGAGAACCCGCTCGATTCTGACCGCGCAGGTGGCACAGGTCATCCCGTCGACGTTGAAGAGTATGTTGTCGGTGTCGACGCTTTCCGACAGTTTCTGATCAACCAAAGACTGCGTATCCCTGCTCTTCGATGGTTGCCTTGATCGAGTCGAGTTCGACGGCGTTTTCGTCATACGCCACATCGATGGTCGCATCGGGAACCGATACTTCGACGGTCGAGACTCCTCCCAAAGATCCGACCGCCCCTTCCAGGCTGCTCTTGCAGTGTCCGCAGTGGACCTCCGGAACCTGAAGTTGTACTTGAGTCATTGTGTTGGCGTCCTTCCTTCTACAGATGGGTAGCTGAGATTGTTTGACATCTATTGGGATTCTGACAATCGGCCGGATCCAGAGCCTTCGCTTTGATGATCATCTTCTGGAGTTGAGCCTTGGTATTGTGAAGGTCAATGATCTGGTGTTCCACGTCTTCGAGGTGTGAATCCAGAAGACGCACTGTGTGCCCGCACGTGGACTCACCTTCCTCACGAAGCTCGAGGATGATCTGGATCTCGACGAGTGAAAGTCCGGAAGCCTGCGCGTCCTTGATGAACCCCACCCGATCGATGATGGAAGGGCTGTAGCTGCGATAGCCGTTGTCTTGACGTCCCGGCTCAGGGAGGACCCCGATGTCCTCGTAATACCGGATCGTCTTGGTCGACAACCCGGTCTTGTTTGCCAGCTCTCCGATCTTCATGTCCCGATCATACACCAAATACCTTCCAGTTGGCTAGAAGGTTTCGATACGGCCCACGTCTATGAAACGACCTGAGAAAGCCCCGACCGGTGGCCGGGGCTCTCCGAGCGTTCTGGCTGGGAGCGGGGAGGGGGAGAGGACCTGCGCCCAACCAGAAGTTGTCAGGCCTCCTGCTCGTCCAAGATCTTCCCTCGGACCCGTGGGAACCGGATCGGGGCATGGGCGTGGCAGTACTCGGCCTTGTTGTATTGGGAAAGCCTGGTTTCGCAACCTGGCTTGGAGCACACCCGATCCTGTGAGAATCGCTTCGAGGGTCGCGAGACCCCTTTGATGGCTGCTCCTCTTACTGTGTCAGTCATATCTGGCCCTCCTGGTATGGGCCGCTATTGATCAAACGTCTGTTTGCTTCAGGTGATTCCTGATTGGATTATCCCTAATCCTTGACCGTGCACTCAAATTGTGCCAGTCCGACCCGTTAACCGGAGCTAAATTCAGCCCGTCGGTTTTCGGTATTTGGACGTTCAGATCCTCCTATTGGGTTCCCGAGATCCCCAGCTTGCGCAGGAAAGCCTCACTGTTCGGCTCCCTGCCGAGGAAGTCTCTGAGCAGTTGGTCGCCGTCGACCGTTCCACCCTTCGCGAGTACAGCCTCTCTGTAAGCCATGCCGACCTCGGGGTTTGTGACGCCTGCTTGTTCGAACTTGGAGAACATGTCGTCTCCAAAAACCTCCGACCACATGTAGCCGTAATAGCTGGCGTCATAGCCACCCATGAGGTGTCCAAACGAGGCGAGGGGATATGTTCCCTCATGTGGTGCCAAGAGCGAAATCCTGGCGCCTTCTTTCTGGATTGCATCGAGGTCTCGGTCGGGCCCTCCATGGATTTCCTGGTCCCACCATCCGTACTGCATCTGCTTCAATTGGTGCAGACCCTTGTTGAGTTGTCTTGCCGCGACAAGCTGATCCACGAGCTTGTCGGGGATGGGGGCTCCTGTTTCGTAGTGCCTGGCGAACCTCTTGAGGACGTCGGAGCGCCAGATCCAATGTTGCATGATCTGGCTGGGCGCTTCGACGAAGTCCCGTTCGGTGTTGGTGCCCGCGAATCTCGCCAGCTCGGTCCGTCCCAGGTTCTGATGGAGCACGTGTCCGAATTCGTGAAAGAACGTCTCGACCTCGCCATGCTGTAGCAGAGATGGTGTGTCCTTGGTCGGCTTGGTGAAATTGGCGACCATCGCGCAAAGCGGGTTCTGATAGGACCCGTTTTCGAGTGCACGGCTAAGGATCATCGGGAATTCGGCTGCGTGTCCGTATTTGCCCTCTCGGGGGAAGAGGTCCAGGTAGAAGTGGGATAGCTCCTCTCCGGTGGCGGCATCGCTGATGGCGAACATCTGGACGTCCTCATGCCAGACATCGGGATCTTCGATCTCACGAAACGTGATTCCGAACATCTCCGATGTGAGCTCGAACATTCCGTCCAAGACTTGTGGCAGTGGGAAATAGTTGGCCACCTCGAAATTGTCGACTCCGTAGTCGGTCTTGCGCTGCTGTGTGTCGTAGTAACTCCAGTCCCAGGGCTGAACCTGAGTCTCGCCGGTGTCGGCTTCGAGTAGATCCGAGATCGCTGCGACCTCCTGTTTCCCCTTCTCCGTCAGCGGATCTACGAGATCTGCGTAGAACGCCGCTACGCGAGCGGGGTCTTTGGCCATCCGTTCCTCGAGACGATGGTGAGCCCACGTGGGATGCCCGAACGCCTCGGCGATCTCCTGTCGTAGTCGGACGGCTTCGTCGAGGATCTTCTTGTTGTCCTCAACAGCAACGGTGTGAAACTTGAAACGTAGCTCCTCACGAAGGTCACGGCGGGTCGCGTTCTCGCTGAAGGGGATGAGGTGCGGGTAGGCGATAGTGACCCTGTACTTGCCTGAATCCTCATCTGTGTCGAGAGCGTCGATGAAGCTGTCGGGCAGACCGTCGAGGTCCTCTCTGGTGCAGAGGATCCAGTCGTCCCATTCATCGATATTCTGTTGATAACGAACACTCAACTCGACGAGTCTTTCGGTCTTCTCTTTGACTGCCGACCTGCTGCCGGGATCGAGGTCGTGGCCGGCCCGACGCAAGTCGCGGAGTGCGAAGTCGAGAAAACGCGCCTTCTCGCCTTGGAGACTCCTGGCCTCCTCGGTTTCGGAATATTCCTTGACGGCGGTATTCAGATCATCTCGGAAGACCATGTCGACGCCGAACTTCGTCTGCACCTCCTCTGAGGTCTTGGCCGCGGTCCTGATGTCCTTGACAGAGTGCACGTACCCGGGAAAGGAGTACTTGGTGGTGGCGTGAGCGAGGATGTCGGCGATACGGTCCAGCGGCTTCATCGTGTTATCGAATGTTCGCTGGTCCTTGGGGGCGGCGAGTTCGTCGAGAACTGCCAGGGCATCGGCGATGGCCCGATCGGTCCCAGCTTCGATGTTGGCAGGGGTAAGTGTTTGGTAATACGACATGGGGGGTGGCAAGGGTAGCGACCCCAGCGCGCGCCCTCAGCTCACCGCTCAGGCGGGTTGAACAGCGCCTCTGCGGCTTCTCTCGAGAGGGCCTGCGATGCGTTGATGCCGTGTCTGTCGATGGCGGCGTTGATCCCCGTGGTCGGGTCGGGCAACTCAACCGGAGCATCGCTTCCGCCGAGAAGGGTGACTCCTGCTTCTTCGAGGGACCGGAACGGATAGGCCCGACTCATCCGATCGTCTCCAAGCCGCTTCACCAGCCAGGTCTCCTCCGAGGCCAGGAACGCCGGCTGGATCGACGCGGTGACGCCGAGGTTTGTCATGCGGTCGATCGTTGGGTTGGTGAGAACGGAGGCGTGCTCGACACGCAGCTGTGACGGGTCGGCACCCTTGTTGATCAAGTCGTCGAAGACATCGAGGACCGCGTCGTTGGCTCGATCACCGATTGCATGGATGGCGACCACGCCTCCGAGGTCGAGAGAAGTCTTGCCCATCTCCACGGCATGGGCGAAGTCGAGCCGATCGGTCCCCCGGGTGTCGGGTCGGTCGCTATAGGGAGCGTACATCGCGGCCGTGTGTCCTCCGAGGCTCCCGTCGGAGAAGTCTTTCCACCCGATGAAGCGAATTCGTCCTTCGGC
Organism: uncultured Boseongicola sp.; assembly: GCA_964194555.1. Lineage (GTDB taxonomy): Bacteria > Actinomycetota > Acidimicrobiia > Spongiisociales > ZC4RG35 > SZUA-217. The sequence goes on from CAXMMT010000078.1 coordinate 81,883, forward strand.
CTGGGCAATCTGTTTCTTGGCTTTCGTCAGGCCCTCAGGCGTCTCGGCTATGACCAGGACATCTATGTCGATCGGGAGGTCAGGTGCCAGCCGGGTCAGTGTCTCTACCTCATCGCTCACTCCACACCACACCGGTTCGCCTGCTGAGACAATTCCAGTGACCGAGCCGATGCCGATCTTCGTCAGACCGGTTAGGGCGTCGAGGACTTCCGAGTCCGACGGGCCCGTTACTTGCGGTGCAAGCGCTCGGGAGACGACGCCCACCGCGGTCTCTCTGAGTATTCCGTTGGGTCTTCCCGACCTGTCGCGGTCAAAGGAGCCGCCCCGGGGGTCGGCAGTGTCCACGTAGATGTCGGCGAGTGCGAGGGCTGCGCTATTGGCGACAGCGATATGGCCGCAGTAACGGTACAGGAGCACCGGTCGATCGGAGACGACATCATCGATGTCGGCAGCTGTTGGAAGCCGTAGCTCGGTGACTGTCTCATCGTTCAGCCGCTGACCGATGACAGGTCCTTGGATTTGCTCCGCCTGCTTCTGAACCCGGGCCAACACCTCGCTGAGATTGCTAGCGCTCATCAGCTCGAGGCCTCGTATCAGCGAGGCGTATCCGAACGGATGGAAGTGGTGGTCGTGATACATCAAAGAAGATGGTCGGGAATGTTGTGCGCGACGATGCTCCGGAGCTCCTCGTGCACCTTTCCGTTGCTGGCGACGAAGACGGGCCCTTCGAGAAGGTCGGCTTTGCCAGTGTGATCGGTGAACTGCCCCCCTGCCTCGGTCACCAACAAAGCTCCGGCGGCGAGGTCCCATGGCTGGACCCCGTATCTCCCTCCGTGTTCCCAGTAGGCATCGAAACGGCCACTTGCCACCCAGGCTAAGTCCAGCGCAGCGGCGCCGAGTCGTCTGGTGCCTCGACTGACGAGCATTACTTCTTCGACCACTTTCAGATAGGCGGCGGCGTGCTCCTGTCGGTCGTAGGGGAACCCGGTGACGACCACCGAGTTGGAGAGTTGAGCGGTTTCGGACACGTGAATCGGTGTGCCGTTCATCGAGGCCCCTTCGCCTTCGGCCGCCACATACTCGTCGTTCCGGGCGACATCGATGATGACGGCGACGAGTGGCCTGCCGCTGTCCCATAGGGCAATCGAAACAGCGACGTGGGGGATTCGGTGGACGTAATTGACGGTGCCGTCGAGTGGATCGACGATCCAGACTCGTTTCGATCGCCAGTCATCGCCCCCCTCCTCCTCTCCCAGGATGGAGTCTTCGGGGAAGTGCGAGGTGATTACCGACCGGATGGCGGCCTCAGCGTCGCGATCGACCTGGGTAACGGGATCCACCGCCCCCTTGAATTCGGTGTCCAGTTCCTCGAAGAAGCCGGTCTGGACGATGTCGGCACCGGAGCGGGCGGCCCTGACAGCAACCCATACATCACCTTCCCACATGGGCAGGACTCTACGGATCTGCTTTCTATGTCGGCAAAAGATCATGCGCGACGCGCCCGAGCACTCAGGAAAACCTTTCTCTCTACCCTGCCGGCGGTGAAAGCGGTTCTTCTTGCTGCTGCGGGCGGTGTGGTTTCGGTGGTGGCGTTCCCACCTTACGGGCCGGGATGGCTCATCCTCGCTGGAGTCACTGCATTCCTCACGGCGCTTCGTCTGGTTGGAACACGCAAACAGGGGCTGGTTGTCGGTGCGGTCTACGGCTTCATCTTCTTTGGATCGTTGCTGTCTTGGCTTGCCCAACTCGAACTGATTGCCTTGATCCTGGTGCCGGTTGAGGCAGTCTTTTTCGTCGCCTACGGGTGGTGGCTGGTCAAATACAACGATCGTTCATCTGGTGTTTGGCTAACTCTGGCGGTTGGCGGCTGGGCATTCATGGAACTGATCCGGTACCACTTCCCCACTGGTGGTTTCGAATGGGGGGCGGCGGGGTATGCCTTGTCCGACGTGGCAGTACTGGCCGATCCCGCTCCACTGATCGGAGGGAGCGGGCTGACGGTTTTGGTTGTTCTGTTGTCCGGGTTGGGTGCTCTGGCTGTCACGAGGCGATGGGATCCATCTTTGTGGTGGGCGGTCGGGGCGATCGGCCTGATCGCAGTTCTCACTGTTGTGATCAGGGCAGATGTCACTCAGAGCTTTCCGGGACCGATCGTGACCATCGTCCAGGGCTCCACCCCCTGTCCTTATGAGCACTGCCCCCCCAACGAACGACTTGGCACCTACCAACAGCATCTCGAACTGACCAAGTCCCTCGAAATGAACCCATCGAGGTGGCTCACGGTCTGGTCAGAAGGTTCTACGGGATCGACCAACGCCGACCCCGTCCTCAATCCAGAGGTAGGAGCAGCGATAGGCGCCGAGGCCAGAAGGCTCGATTCGTGGATGCTGATCGGCGGTGATCGGCCGATTAGCGAGACACAGTGGATCAACGCCAACGTTGTCTTCAACCCACAGGGCAAGATTGTCGGCGAATATCACAAGCAACACCCCGTCCCATTTGGCGAATACATCCCCTTTCGTCCCCTGTTTGACTGGATCCCGGCGTTGGCTCGCGTCCCGAGAGACATGATCCCAGGCGACGGGCCGGTGGTTTTCGACACCGGTGATTTCAAGCTCGGATCGGTGATTAGTTTTGAGGCAGCATTCTCGAGGTACGCCCTTCAACATCGTCGGGCGGGTGCAGATGTGATTGTCGTGGCAACAAATGAGGCCTCATACGGACCGGATGCCGCTACCTCGGACCAACTGATTGGAATGAGCCAGATGCGATCACGGGAGTTGGGGGTGCCGGTGATACACGCCGCCGTGACTGGTAAGTCGACCATCATCGGGTCGCCCCTCACCACTGATCTCGGGACTCAGGAGATCTTCGAAGGGGGACACTTCATCGCGTCACCTCGCACCATCTACTCCTACACAGGAGACCTTCTCCTCTACTCAGCCGCCCTCACAGGTGTTCTCATGTGGTGGCGGGCCCGGTCACTGGTAGGTTCGGGCGGCCATTTTCTCGAAGAGGAGTAGTTCATGTCACAGGCTCTTGAGAACCTTCTCCAGGAAGAGCGAACGTTTCAACCATCCGACGAGTTCGTCGCTGGTGCCAACGCACGATCAGGTATCCATGAGGAGGCGGCCGCCGACCCTCAGGCATTCTGGAAACAGCAGGCCCTGGACAGGATCACCTGGTTCAGGGAGCCAACGGAGATCCTCGATGACTCCAATCCGCCCTTCTTCAAGTGGTTCGAAGACGGCGAACTCAACCTGGCCTACAACTGCATCGATCGACACCTTGAAGAGCACGGCGACCAGGTGGCCTATCACTGGATTGGTGAGCCTGGTGATAGCCGAACACTGACCTATCAGGACCTCGCCGACGGGGTGAACCGACTCGCCAACGGTCTCGAGAGCCTGGGCCTGGAGAAGGGTGACCGTGTTGCCATCTACATGGGCATGGTTCCCGAGCTTCCGGTGGCGATGCTGGCGTGTGCGCGTCTCGGGCTGGTGCATTCCGTGGTGTTTGGTGGCTTCTCCTCCGATGCCTTGGCAAGCCGCGTCCTCGACCTCGACGCGAGAATCGTCATCACCCAAGACGGCGCCTGGCGGGGCGGCAACGTCGTCCCTCTCAAGGAGAACACCGACACCGCGGTTGCCCAGACGCCCGGCATAGAGCACGTGGTTGTCCTGAGAAGAACCGACCACGACGTAGCCATGAAGGATGGTCGCGACGTTTGGTGGCACGATCTGGTTGAGGGGCAGTCAACGGAGTGCCGGGCTGTCGTGATGAAAGCCGAGGACCCGCTCTATGTCCTCTACACCTCGGGCACCACTGGGAAGCCGAAGGGGATAGTTCACACCCAAGGGGGTTATCTGACCGGAGTGACCACCACCCACTCCTACGTGTTCGACATCAAGTCCGATTCGGACATCTACTGGTGCGCCGCGGACATCGGCTGGGTGACGGGTCACAGCTACATCGTCTATGGCCCACTGGCCAACCGGACCACGGGTGTGATGTACGAGGGTGCTCCTAACTATCCGGACTTCGATCGACTCTGGCAGATCGTCGAGGACTACAAGGTCACGATCTTCTACACGGCGCCGACGGCGATTCGGGCCTTCATGAAATGGGGCGATGAGCATGTGGCGAAGCATGATCTGTCGTCGTTGAGACTGTTGGGGACGGTCGGTGAGCCGATCAACCCCGAGGCTTGGATGTGGTACCAGGAGCACATCGGTGGTGGTTCGGCCCCGATTGTCGACACGTGGTGGCAGACCGAGACCGGGGCGATCATGATCACCCCTCTGCCCGGGGCGATCACCACCAAACCTGGGTCGGCGACAGTCCCTTTCCCGGGAATCGCCGCAGATGTCGTCGATGAAGCCGGCGAATCGGTCCAGTTTGGAGGTGGCGGGTTCCTCGTTATCACCGAACCGTGGCCGTCGATGGCGCGGACCATCTACGGCGACGATGAGCGATATGTCGATACCTACTGGTCGAAGTTTCCCGGTCGGTACTTCGCAGGAGACGGGTGCAAGCGCGACAAGGACGGCTATTACTGGCTGCTGGGTCGTGTCGACGACATCATGCTGGTGTCAGGCCACAACATCTCCACCACTGAAGTGGAATCAGCGCTGGTCAGTCATCCAGCCGTCGCGGAGGCGGCTGTTGTGGGCCGCAAGGACGAGATATCGGGCCAGGCGATCGCGGCGTTTGTCACTCTGCGGAGCGCGGTCACCGGTGACGACGATCTGCTGGCAGAGCTGAGGGAACACGTGGTCAAGGTCATCGGTCCGATAGGCAAGCCCAAGTCGATTGTCTTCACCGACGATCTCCCCAAGACGAGGTCGGGGAAGATCATGCGGCGTCTTCTCCAGGACATCTCCGAGAACCGACAGCTTGGCGACGTGACGACTCTGGCCAACGCCGACGTCGTCAGCGAAATCGCCGACAAGTCCGCCAATTCCACCGAGGACTGAATCCAACGAACCCGTGGTTCCCACGGCAAGGCCGGTTCTTGTCGCGTAATGTGCTCGCATGGCCACAAAAATCGTTCTGCCGGAAGCCGAGCTTCCCACCCACTGGTACAACATCGTTCCCGACCTGCCGACACCTCCGCCACCTGTGCTTCACCCGGGGACACACGAGCCGGTTGGCCCCGACGATCTGGCGCCGTTGTTTCCTATGGACCTCATCTTGCAGCTCGTTTCGACGGACAGCTTCATAGAGATCCCCGAGGAGGTCCGTGAGGTTTACCGTTTGTGGCGTCCGTCCCCGCTCTATCGGGCGCACGGCCTCGAGGCGCTGATCGGCGGGCCTGCCCGCATCTACTACAAGTACGAAGGCGTCAGCCCCGTCGGATCACACAAGCCGAACACCGCGGTTCCCCAGGCCTATTACAACGCCAAGGCGGGAGTGAGGAAACTGTCGACCGAGACCGGCGCAGGCCAATGGGGCTCTGCTCTGGCATTCGCCTGCTCTCTATTCGGCTTGGACTGCGAGGTCTACATGGTGCGTGCTTCTTTCGACCAGAAGCCGGCACGAAAGGCGATGATCGAGACGTTCGGCGCCACGATCTACCCCTCACCTTCGGACAAAACCCAATATGGCCGCTCGGTTCTCGAAGAGGACTCGGACACTCCGGGCAGTCTTGGAATAGCAATCTCCGAAGCAGTTGAGGTCGCCGCGACCAACGACGACGTCAAATACTCCTTGGGCTCGGTGCTCGACTTCGTGTTGCTGCATCAGACGATCATTGGCGAGGAGGCCCTCAAGCAATTGGCAATGGTCGATGAGACTCCTGACGTGATCATCGCTTGTGCTGGCGGTGGTTCCAACTTCTCGGGCCTGGCTTTCCCGTTTGTCCGTGAGAAGCTGGCGGGAAGAATGGACCCGGTGATCCGCGCTGTCGAGCCGGCGGCGGCTCCCAGCCTGACACGGGGCAGCTATCAGTTCGACTTCGGGGACACTGGGCAGATGACGCCTCTGGTCAAGATGCACACCCTCGGCCACCCGTTCATCCCGGATCCGATCCACGCCGGTGGGCTCCGTTATCACGGAATGGCTCCACTGGTTTCCCATCTCCAGGAGCTCGGGCTCATCGAGTCGGAGGCGCTGCATCAGACGGAGACCTTCACCGCTGCGGTCAAATTCGCCAAGGCGGAGGGAATCATCCCTGGTCCCGAACCGACACATGCGGTGGCGTCAGCGATGACGGAAGCCGAGAAGGCCAAGGAGTCGGGCGAAGAGAAGGTGATCCTTTTCAACCTGAGTGGCCATGGTCACTTCGACATGGCCGCCTACCAGGCGTTCTTCAATGGCGAGCTGGTTGATTACGAGCACCCACAGGACCGCATCGCCGATGCGATGACTCAGGTTCCTGTGGTCGCGGGCTAGCGGAGCTAGCCCGTAGGCGGTTGGCTTTGCCAACTCGCTGCTGAGGCCGCGGTTGTGAGCTGATTCCTAGAGGGTCGGGCAGTCTGGTTCGCCGGGATGGAGTGGCCGGACCAGGAGTGTGAACGTCGGGGCGTCCATCATCGGATCAGGATGGGTCCACTGGCTTGTCTGGCTGGCGTTGCCGAAGAGGTCGAGGACTTCGGGCCCATAGATCGTGCACATCCATCCGTTGGGCAGGATTTCCCATTCGGAGAAGTCGGTGTTGTCGAGTGGCCAATCACGAACGTCGGCGAACTCCGGGTCGACGAACCCAACGCCGGCTATCACTCGCACCTGCTCCGGCTCATACGAAACGGTGTTCCCCTGGGCGGCCAGTTGGTCCAGCACCACCAAGAGCTCGGTGAACGCTGCGGTGGAAGGGTTGGATGAATCCGGTTCGATGCCGAGGGCGTACACCGAGTATGTGTGCTCGCCCTCCTTGTCCCAATACGTGACGACCTCGGTGGAGGCATCGGCGACAAATGAGGCAGCGTTGTCGTCGATCTCGTTCTCCATCCCGGGAAGCCCGATCTCGTCCACCAGTTCGAGGACGGTGTTCACTTGGTCTTCGTTGATCTGGCCGACCAGATAGTTGGGCAGAAGTGGTCCCGGGTAGATCGCAATCGCGGGCCCCTCGTGGATGAGTCGACCATCGGCGAGAAGGGTGTACCTGGGCCCCCTGCCGAGGGAACTCTCCACCGGAAGAAACCCACCTTCGGAGCGGACTTGAACAACAGGTGTGTCGGGGTCGGCGGGAAGCACCGCTCTTGAATCTCCCCCTCCACCGCACGCCGAAACTGCCAGCGCAACCGCGGTGAGCAATCCGAGTGTCTTCCCTCTCATGTCGGGTTAGATGATCGAACAGCTTCGATGGTTCCCGTGGTAACTACGGTGCCGGTCGATGATTCCACTCGTTACCGGACTCGCAGCTGGCATCCTCCATGTCTTCTCGGGGGTTGACCATCTTGCTGCACTAGCTCCCATCGCTGTGCAAAACCCATCTCGAGCCGGTCGAATTGGTGGGTTCTGGGGTCTGGGGCATGGCATCGGAGTGGCTGTCGTCGGAGGCGTGGGGCTCCTGTTGAGAAGTCTTGTCGATATCAACGTCTGGTCGATGTGGGCCGAGTTTCTTGTGGGGGTTCTGTTGGTCGGTGTCGGCGTCTGGGCCATCTATCGAGCCGGTCAGGTCGAGATTCACGATCACCCCCACACACACGGTGAGACATCTCATGAGCATCTCCATCCCCATGAGCCCGACGATCTGACCCACCATCACGCAGCCTTGGGTGTTGGTGTCTTTCATGGGATGGCCGGCACCGGGTATCTGTTTGGTGTGCTGCCGGCTCTGGCACTGCCATTCACGCAGGCCGTCATCTACCTTGTGGCATTCCTGGTGGCGTCCGTGGTGGGGATGAGCATGTTCGCCTATGGCCTTGGTGCACTGGCCCGTCGAACCAGTTCGGAGTGGGTGACCAGGTTGATGTACGGATCGGGCGTGTTGGCACTGGCGGTGGGAGTGCTCTGGGTGATCAACTCCTGGCCGTCTTGAAGTAGAGATACCTCCCGGTGATTCCCGGGGTACCTCCGCTCTTGGTGACTCGTAATGGGTCCGCCCTTTCTCTACCCAGAGATCAGCTGCGTTCGCTGACCGGATAGATCTGAGCAACGAATAGGCCGCCCGAAGGCGGCCTATTCATGGAGGAGGCGGGGGCCCCTATCAGACCCCCGCGCCCACATCTGTTGGCTGTCCGATCTCAGACCGTTTGTCTGCTCGGTGTATCGGGCAACCGGGTACTCGAGTGAAGCGATGTTCCAGTTCAGGAAGTCCTCACTGACATCGCCGGCCGTCTGTTGGCTGTAGCCGCAGGAACCAGACCGTCGTAGGAATTGACGTTCCACTCAGGCTCCTCCTTGTGTTGTGCGCCGGTCACACTTCGAAGGTATGGGGAAGGACTCCCACCGTCATCGGGGTGGACTACCTATATGACGGCGAAACACCACCTAGTGATCTATCCACTAGACGGCGGTGAAAAACTCAAGGACGCCATTGAGAAAACTGGTCAACAGCTCGAGAGGTCAGGCCTAGGCGTGGGTTGGAAGTAATCCCTCGCCGCGGGCCCGAGCCACAGCTTCGTCCCTTGTGGAGGAGTCCAGTTTCATCAGCACCGCCGAAACGTGGTTCTCAACTGTTCGTGGTGAAACGAACAGACGATCTGCAATCTCGATGTTGGTGAGGTCCTCGTCGAGGAGCTGGAGGACTTCGGCCTGACGGGCGGTGAGACCCGCGGCGTGGCGTCGTGTATCACGACCTTTGCCCCGGGGAACAGCCACCCCGTCTTCTCGCATGGCTTTGCGCAGTTTGGCGGCGACGGCGGGTGCACCCAGTGTCTCAAAGATCTCGAGCGCTTCGAGACGGGCTTTCTCATCGCCGTGCATAAGGGCAAGTCCTCGCTCGTAAGGAACGCCTTTCTTCTCCCATATGGCGGCGGCCTCGTGGTGGTGCCCTTCGATGACCAACCGGTATGGCTCGGCGATGCCTTCGGGGGCCTCGGTGAGCTGGCCGAGCTTCCAGAGCCAGAAGGCTATGGCCCCTGGTGAGTAGCGGAATCCCTTGTCCAGCTCCTCATTCATCACTCTCTCGAACCCGGCTACGGGCACCTCGACACCACCGTAGATCCAGGAATGCTCAGCGAATGCAGCGGCAGCCGGCGCCAGACGCTGATTCTCGTTGGCAACCAAAGCCATCTCCCAAGCCCTGGTCAATGTGGCCCGCGCAGAGTCCCGGCCTGTCCGGGCCTCGAGAACACCAAGAATTGGAAGGGCGACCATCTGGCTGAGTGCCCAACTGTCAGAGAGATCTCTGGCGAGATCCTCGGCATCGGCCCACTTTCCTTCGAGTTCGAGAATTCTGGCGTGCATTGCTTCTGCGTAGACCTCAAGTGCTGGAAGCTCATGTCGGGCGGCCGAAGCGATGCCTCGCCGGATGTAGTCCGAAGCTATAGGAAGATCCCGAAACTCCACGGCTGCCCATGCATGATTGAACAGTGCCCGACTCTCTTCGTACCATTGCTCCGCCGCTTCGGCACGCTTCCAGGCTTCGTCCAGGCTTGCCCGACCATCCGGATAGTTAGCGATGTTGGCAACTATCCCTCTGTGGTTGAGAGATCGGATGAGGATGCGCTCGTCGATATCGGGTCCGCCGGCCTCCAATGTCCGATCGACCAACTCGGGGACGACGGCGACGTTGCCAGCCATCGTGTTCAAGTAGGCGTTTACTTCGAGCGCCCTCGCCAGATCGGCACCGCCTGGGTTCTTTCCCAAGACGTCCACGGCCTGGCGGGCTAGATCCTCGGCCCGCTCGCGCTGCCCGGCGTTCTCAAAGAAGTGGGCCGCTTGGGCGAGGACCCTCGATTCCGCACTCTTGTCTCCATTCTCGCGGTAGTGGAGAAGCGCGAGATCGTTCAATTCGATCGCTTCAGTGGTGTTGTCGACAACGAATTCCTCATGCGCCCATTCTTCCAGGATGGCACCCTTGTCGTCGGGGGCGAGCCGGGCGAGATGCGGCGCCAGCTGGCGAAAATCCTCGACAGCAAGCCGATGGCTCCCCATGCTCACGGCGTATCGTGCCGATCTGGGAGCGAGGTCAACCACACGGTCGATGTCGTTTGCTTCGACGGCACAGTGGATGATGAGGCACGGGTGGGTCTCATAGGTCTCAGCAGGGAGACCGTCGAGGACCAGCCCATTAGCTGCCACCCTCTCGCTCGAGGTGAGCGTTGACTCAATCGTCCGTCTGATCAGGTCATGACGGAATCCCACGAATCCGCCTTCCGTATCAAGCAAACCACGTCGAACGCATTCATCCAGTCGGTCCTCGGTCGCTCCGGTCAGACCCAGGACATCCAGTCCGGGAATTGGCTCCGGGATGACCGAAATGGTCTTCAACATCTCGCGTGCGCCAGCTGACAGTTTCTGTACACGGGCCATCACCGAATCTTGAAGCGAGGCCGAAACAGCGTCACCAGCAGTGGAGGCCATTTCTGTCACCAGGAACGGGTTGCCACGGGTGGCATTCAGAACGATTCTCGGGTCTATCTCAGAGTCTCCGATGATCGAAGCCACCGACGCCAGAGAAAGGCCGGCGAGCTGGACTCTCGCTACGTTCTGAGGTGGGAGATCACCAATAACACCGCGGAGGGGATGGTCGTAATCAACCTCTCCGTCCCGATAAGTGAGAACGACCAGGCCGTTGGTTCTCCCAACCCGGCGGCCAACGTATTTGATGGCGTCCAGCGTCGCCTCGTCGGCCCAATGGGTGTCCTCGATGACCATGACGGTGGGACGCAGTGTTCGTGAAAGGAGATCAAGCACGGCTTCGAGCACGCCAGGACGGTCACCGTCGTCCAGAGGCTCTTTCAACGATGGCTCCTCGCGCGCCATGTCCCAGAACGGGTCCAATGGTCTGGGAACAAGGAGATCGTCGCAGAACCCAAGCTGGATATGGGCTTCGTCATCGAGCCTTTCTAGGAACCCTCCGACGAGGGCACTTTTGCCAATACCGGCTTCGCCGCGAATCAACACCACCTTCCCACCTGTTGAGTCCAGATGAGCAAGGAGACCTTCAAGGACCCCGAGTTCCGTTTCCCTCTCCAGAAGCACGCCGGAAAGCATACCGAGAGGCAAACTCCAATATCAGACGAAGATGATGGGCGGAGAGTCAGCCGCGGTGACGCTTTGGCCGGGCGAGTCGGACGGTGAGATCCCGTCCCCCCATCACCGAGCCATGTAGCTCCTTGACCGCTGTGCGAGCGTCGGATGCGGGCATCTCGACGAAACCGAACCCCTTTGACCGCCCGGTTCGCGGATGGGCGATGATCGTTGTCTCATGTACCTTGCCGTAGCGCCCGAAAAGGGCCTCCAGCTCGTCATTGGTTGCTCCCCACGGGAGGTTGGCTACATAGAGGCTCTGCGCGCCTGAGGGGCTGTGACCGTTCGGAGTCTTGGCCTTGGTTGTCGTCTGGTTGGCCGGCCGCTTGTGTGCCGGTCGTCTCGTCTCGAACTGGGAGCTGGGTTCGCCGATTCGATGACCGGCGTTGTGCAGGTCCTCCATCCGGGGCTCTTCGATAGGCACATCCAATCTGAGGTCTCTTTGCATGCGTTGGACCGAACGCCGTTGTTCTCCGGTTACGAGGCTGACGACGGTGCCTGAGGCGCCGGCTCGGGCGGTTCTTCCCGATCGATGCAGATAATCCTTGTGGTCGCCGGCTGGATCGAAGTGGATGACTGACGCCACATTGTCGACGTGAATTCCTCGTGCGGCGACGTCGGTGGCAATCAGGGCCTGGGCGCGACCGGATGAGAACGCCTTGAGGGCCCTTGTGCGCTGATTCTGTGAGCGTCCGCCATGCATGGCCACAGCACCAATGCCCGCCTTGTCCAATTGGCGAGCGAGCCTATCGGCACCGTGCCGGGTACGGGTGAACACGATTGTCTTCCCCATCTCGTCGACCAGATCGGCGGTGTGCTGGATACGATCGTGATGCTGAACCAACCAGAAGTGATGTCTGGCGTCGATGGTCTCCGATTCGATTGTTCCCGCCTCGTGTTGGGCTGGATCTTGCTGATAATCACGGATGAGCACGGCGACGTCACCATCGAGTGTCGCCGAGAACAGCATGGTCTGGCGCTTCGAGGAGGTCTGGTCGAGGATACGGCGCACGGCCGGGAGAAACCCCATGTCGGCCATCCGATCCGCTTCGTCGACAACGACAAGGTCGACTTCGTTGAGATCGACCGACCTCTGCTCGATCAGGTCTTCCAGTCGTCCTGGAGTGGCAACGAGGACATCGACGCCCTTGCGGAGGGCACCTTTCTGGGGGCCATATCCCACACCGCCGTAGATGGCGAACACGTATCGGTTGACGGTTCTCCCAAGAGGTGCCAACTCTTGTTTGATCTGTTCAGCCAATTCGCGTGTTGGGGCCAGGATGAGGGCACGAGGCCGTTGGCGGGTGGCTTTGCCGACCTTGGTGAGAAGCGGCAGACCGAAGGCGAGAGTCTTTCCGGACCCGGTCGGTGCCTTGCCGCAAACATCCCTACCTGCGAGGACATCGGGGATGGTGACCTCCTGGATGGGGAACGGCACGACAATCTCGTGTTTAGCGAGAGATCGCACAAGAGGGTCGGGTAGCCCGAGATGGGCGAACGTGGACGTCATGATGTCTCCTCACCCCGTTTCGGGGCATTGGTGGATATGCCGCTCTCGCTCGACCGTCGGCGAACAACGCCTTCTGGGTCGAGGTCGGTTGGAGAGGCAGTCCAAACCGGTGAGAAGTGGGCCGTTTATCACCGGGGAAGCGACGTTGCGCTGGCCTCCACCCGATGCGGATGAGACAAGGCTACCAGCAACCGTGAGAAGTACCAGCTCAGAGCTCTGAGACGAACCGTGTGCACGTACGGTTACCCAGGTTCACCCTGTGCCACGCTCGAGAATCAGGCGCGGGTTTGTCCCCAACTGGCCAGGCCCTCGTCGATGAGATCGATGGCCCAGTCGAGCTCCTTCCTGGTCGTGATCAGCGGTGGGATGAAACGGAGGACGTTTCCGTCAGGGCCACATTCGATGATGATCAGCTCGCGGTCGAAAGCATGTGCTTGGATGTGTTGGAACGCCTTGGCGTCGGGGACACGTGTCGCTCGGTCCTCGACAAACTCCACCCCGATCATCAGACCGAGCCCCCGAACGTCACCGATGGTCTCGTAACGTTCGGCGAGTTGGTGGAACCTGTCGAAGGCGTGAGTCGACAGTTCGCGGGCATGTGCCAACAGATCGCCAGTGGTGTCCATGACCGCCACTGATGCGGCCGCCGCAACAGGGTTGCCACCATAGGTGGTGCCATGAGATCCTACCGGCCAGGAGTCGATCATCTCCTGGGGCGCCCCATACGCGGACAGGGGGAAACCATTGGCGATTCCCTTGCCCATTGCCATGATGTCTGGCTTGGCGTCGAAGTGATCGGAGGCAAACCATTCGGCCGTCCGTCCAAACCCCGTTTGTACTTCGTCGTAGATGAGAAGGATCCCGTGCTCGTCGGCCAGTTCCTTCAACGCATCGAGAAACCGTGGCGGTGCCGGATAGTAGCCGCCTTCGCCCTGGACAGGCTCGACGAGAAAGCATGCGATGTTCTTTGGTGAGACAACGTGCTTGAAGGTCATTGCCAGCTCGTGCAAGGACAGATCGATCGCTGCGTCTGTGGACATTCCCCAGCGGTAGGGGTGGGGGAAAGGGGTTACGAAAACCGATCCGAGGACAGGGTGATAGCCATCCCGATACTTCGCCTTGGAGGTGGTGTAGGCGACGGACCCCATCGTGCGACCGTGGAACCCGCCACGAAATGCAATCACACCCTGACGACCGGACGTGTACTTGGCCAGTTTCACCGTGGCCTCGACCGCCTCGGCCCCGGAGTTGGCGAAGGCGAACTTCTCGATCTCCGGCGGAGTGATCTCACGAAGTTTCTCGGCCGCCTCCACCACAGAGTCGTAGTGAAAGATCATTCCGGAGTGGATCACCTTGTCGATCTGGGCATGGGCAGCTTTCACAACGGCCGGATGGTTGTGACCGAGGTTGGCCACGGCCATGCCACAGGCAAAGTCCGCCCAGCGGTTGCCGTCGAGGTCAGTGATCCACATGCCCTCTGCGGAGACGGCATGGATCTTGGTGTTGAACCCGATGACGGGAGCGATGACGTCCCGGTGCCGGCTATTGAGATCGCTCATGTGCAAAGCCTAACTGACCCCTGGAAGTCCTCGGCTACGGGAAAGTGCCAGGGCACCGGACGAGAAAGAGGCGCCCAACGGGCGCCTCTTCTCCAAAACAAGTGGATTGGCTACTTGTACTTGATCGCAAGAAAGACCCCGGCGATGCCATCGATGAGCAGAAGAACGGCAAACAGTGTCACCATCAGGGTGGCCGAGCTGGATGGGTTGAAGATGAACAGCAGTCCGATGAGACCGCTGATGACACCGAAGATGAGTGCGCCAAAACCACCGCCACGGAATGAACCGAATATCGACGACACTCCGATGATCACTCCGATGACACCCAGGATGATCGCCAGCGTCGAGCCGAGGAAGGTGGCACTGTCGATCGGGTTAGCCAGTACGACGACACCTGCGGTGAGTCCAAGTAGGCCCAGGAGAATCTTCCAGCCCCAATCCTCGCGGTCGATGAAAACCGAGAAGAGCATGAAAGCTCCCTGGATGAGCCACCACAGGCCGAGGAGGATGACCAACAGCTCGATGGCCTCCTCGCGTCGGATCAACAAGATGATGCCGAAGATAAGTGCGGTCAGGCCTCCGAGAAGGAAGGCATAGTTGATGGTGCGCTCAGGCGCCGTTTCGGTCGTCATTTCCACTCCTTGAGGTTCGCGATCTCAGTCAAGCTAATCGCGAGTTCGACCCGTTCTTCGGATCGATAGTTACCGTTGGGAGATGTCAACCATCAAACCGTCAGGTGTTATGTTGGGCGGTGAGACCCTACCTGGCACCGCCAATCTCAACGGAGTCTCAGTGAGACCCGAGGACAATGCCTTTTGAGCGACATGGACAAATTCGTGCGCTCACTCCCGAAGACGGAACTCCACATTCATATCGAGGGCACGCTCGAACCTGAGATGATGTTTGGGCTGGGGGAGCGCAATGGCTTTGATCTGCCATTTGAGAGTGTCGATGGCGTGGCGGAGGCGTACGAGTTCACCAACCTTCAGTCGTTTCTCGACATCTACTACCAGGGCGCGGCCGTCCTGCAGACACCGGGCGACTTCTACGAACTGATGGCTGCCTATCTCGAGCATGCGGATGCCGATGGTGTGCGTCACGCCGAGATCTTCTTTGACCCTCAGACCCACACGGTGCGCGGAATCCCATTTGAGGTGTTCATGGGCGGCTTTCGTGAAGCTATTGCCGACGCCCGTTCTGTTTCGGGCATCACGGCCGATTTAATACTTTGTTTTCTCCGACATCTCAGTGGGGAGGACGCCTTGGACACGCTGGTGGCTGCGGAGCCCCACCTCGACGGAGTGATTGCTGTCGGCCTCGATTCCTCCGAGTTGGGCTATCCGCCCGAGCTGTTCTCGGATGCCTTCAGTCTGGCGAGGAATTTGGGTCTGAGAGCGGTGGCGCATGCTGGAGAAGAAGGTCCACCCGAGTATGTGATTGGCGCTCTTGACACCCTTGGTGTCGAACGGATCGAGCACGGGGTTCGAAGTCTCGAGGACCCGCATCTGGTGGAGCGCTTGCGGCGTGACCAGGTGCCATTGACAGTGTGCCCTTTATCGAACTGGGCTCTCAAGGTGGTAGAACGACTCGAGGACCACCCGATCGTGAGAATGATGGACCTGGGATTGTTGGTCAGCGTCAATTCGGACGATCCGGCCTACTTCGGCGGCTACATCGCCGACAACTATTCCGCGCTTGTGCCGACTTTCGGCCTGAATGCGAAGGATCTGGCCGACCTTGCTCGGAACTCGATCACATCGTCGTTTCTCGGCGCCGAGCGGAAGAAGGATTTGGTGGCTGAGGTCGACGCCGTGTTGTCGGGGTACGCCGACTAACCCTCAGGCCAGATGCACTCCGTCGCCTGCGGTTATCCGCCCGATGACTATCGGGTCATGTCGATCAGCAGCCGCAAGCACATCATCGACGATATCTGTCTCCACCACCAGGCAGAAGCCGATCCCCATGTTGAAGGTAAGGAACATCTCGTCCTCGCTCACTCCTCGATCGGACACAAGATCGAAGACCGGTGGAATCTGCCAGGTCGAGGTGTCGATGATCGCACTCAAACCCTCCGGGACGACCCTTCCCAGGTTCTCGGTGATTCCACCACCGGTGATGTGGGCACCGGCATGGACGGCACCGGTACCGACAGCCTCGAGGACTGCTGGCGCGTAGATGACTGATGACTCGAGAAGCACCGCTGCGTGGCTCTCGATGTCATCATCAAACACCACCCTGACCAGGGAGAAGCCGTTGGATCGAAGGTTGGGGGATGAAAGACCGACGATGAGGTCTCCATCCCTTACCAGATGGGGCCCCAGTTCTTCTCCCCTCTCCACCACACCCATGACAGCGCCGGCCAGGTCCACCGTATCGGGTTCCATCACGCCGGGATGCTCTGCAGTTTCACCTCCGAGAAGGGCGCATCCGGCTTCCAAACAGGCGCGGGCAATCGATCTCACAATCGCCTTGTCCCGCTCGGGCTGAAGTGATCCCACAGCCATGTAATCGACGAATCCGAGTGGCTTTGCTCCGACGGCGGCCAGATCGTCGACACACATAGCGACGAGGTCGGCTCCCACCCCGTCCCATGCGTCCACCCGTCGGGCCAGATCCAGCTTCGTCCCCACACCATCGGTGGACATCATCAGGACCGGGTTGTCGTAGCCAGGTGGGATCTCGATCCCAGCCGAAAACCCCCCAAAGACCCCGACAACACTTTCGGTCCATGTCGATCGCACCGCCTCGGAGATGCTGGCCACATGGTTGGATGCGCCGTCCAGGTCGACGCCCGCATCGCGATAGGAGGTCATCTCAGGATCGCTCGAGATGGAACTTGTCAGTTGTGTTGGGGGTTGCGGCGGGATATGTGCCCGACAGACACGCCGTGCAGAAGCCGGCATCGGCCACGCCGGTGGCTCCCATCAGGCCATCGAGACTGAGGTAGCCCAGCGAGTCGGCGTCCAGATGCTCCCTGATCTCATCAACATCCTTACGGGCTGCGATGAGGGTGGATCGGTCGGACGTGTCCATTCCGTAGAAGCACGGCCACCGATAGGGGGGAGATGACACCCGGAGGTGAACCTCGGTAGCACCTGCTTCGCGGACCATCGCCACCAGTTTCCTTGTCGTCGACCCCCGCACAATCGAGTCGTCGACGAGGGCTACACGTTTGCCCCTGAGGTTCTCGGGTATCGGGTTCAGTTTGAGCCGAATGCCCTGGTCACGGAGCATCTGAGTGGGCTCGATGAACGTCCGGCCGACGTAACGATTCTTGACCAGGCCATCGGTGTAGGGGATGCCAGCTGCCGCCGCGAAACCCTGAGCGGCCGGTATGCCTGATTCCGGTACCGGCACGATGACATCGGCTTCGACGGGGTGCTCTTCCGACAGGACGCGCCCCATCTCGTAACGGGCGGCGTGGATGCTTCGGCCATACATCTGACTGTCGGGTCGGGCGAAGTAGACGAACTCGAACAGACAGAGCCCGGGCTTGACCTCCCCGAACGGGTGGTAGCTCTTCACTCCATTGGCGTCGATCACGACCATCTCTCCGGCTGCAATCTCGCGAACGAATTTGGCGCCGACGAGATCGAGAGCAGCTGTCTCGGATGCAAGAACCCAACCTCCTTCTCCGAGGGAGCCAAGGCAGAGCGGTCTGAACCCATGCGGGTCTCGCAGCCCGACGATCCTTCCCTGATCCATGAGCACCAGTGAGAAGGCCCCTTCCCAGGTAGGCGCTACCTCCATCAGGGCAACCTCCAGCCCACGGGAGTCGGATCGCTCGTCGTCGATGGCCCGGGCAACGCCCTCGGCCATCAGATCCGAATCCGTTGTTGCTCCCGATATCCCGAGGGCAGCCGCCAGCTCAGCGGTGTTTGTCAGATTTCCGTTGTGGCCAAGGGCAACGCTGGTGCTTCCCACCTGACGGTGGGCGGGCTGAGCGTTGGCCCAATTGTTGGATCCGGTGGTGGAGTAACGGGTGTGACCGATGCCGATGTGACCGTCGAGGCCCGCCAATGCCGGCTCATCGAAAACCTGGGCAACGAGTCCTATGTCCTTGAACACGGTGACGGTCTCACCGTCTGACGTGGCGATTCCCGCTGATTCCTGCCCCCTGTGTTGCAGGGCAAAAAGACCGAAGTAGATCAGGTGGGAGATTCGCTCCGTGGTCGAGTAGGCGGCGATGACCCCGCAAGCCTCACGAGGGCCATCGACGACAGATATCTGGGCCTCCTCGGACACGTCTCCATCGTAGGTCGCTCCTGACTCTGCACACAGTTCTGGTCAGGGAAGTTTGGAGAAGAATTCGCGATACACAGCGGCAAGCTGGAGGTAGTGGTCCACTCCTTCGTCGGCTCGCCTGATCTCATCTTCCGTCAGGTCTCGGACGGGTACGGCAGGAACTCCCATCGCCAGGGTCCACGGCGGAATCTCCTTGCCTTCTGTCAGGACAGATCCGGCGGCAAGCCATGCTCCCTCCCCGATCCTGCTTCGGTTGAGGGCCTTCGCTCCTATTCCGATCAGAACACCGTTTTCGACCCCAGCCCCGTGCACGACAGCCGAATGCCCAATGGTCACCCTGTCTCCCACGAGGCAGGGCACATCCTCATCACAGTGGAGGACGGCGTTGTCCTGGATGTTCGTCTCACTCCCAATCGAGATCCGGTCGAGTTCGGCACGAATGACTGCGCCAAACAACATGAACGAATGTGCTCCGATCTCGACCTGGCCATAGATGTGGCTGCCCGGTGAGATGACGGCACTGGGGTGGATCTCTGGTTGAGGAACGAAGGGGTCTCTCAACCGACCGCTGCCTCTTCGACGGAGCTGATTCTGGTTCGGATGAGACCGGCTTCGGTCCATCCCCGGGCGAGCAGGGCGAGTTGGCCATCTGCCACGTCACCAATAAGTGCTGGAAAGCCATCGATGCCCCAGTTGCGAGATCTGGAGAAATCCGCCCACGCCATCTTCTTTGCTTCGTCAGTAATCAGTTGCTCCCTGAATGAGGGTTGATCGATATTCAGATCGCCGGTGAGATCAGTGAGGATATCGAAGTCGGTGATATCACGACCATCCGCGTAGAAGGCATGCTGAACAGTGGTGAAGTAGTCGAGGGTGCTTGGTTCATCGATTTCACGAACGAGGGTGACGGCAATCGCTGCCGGTTCAGTGTCATAGATCCAGCCGTCGCGGCGATCCAGAAACGCCGTGTCGAAGGGTTGGCCGGTTCGCTGATTGATCTCGACCCAGTGATCTGCCAGGAACACGGCCATGCGGTCGTCCAGAGGCTGAGCCGAAGGTCCGGGGCGAAGACCGCCCACGACTACCTCGACCGGGTAATCGTCCGCAAGACTCTCGATCTCAGGTGCGAAACCCCAGCACCATGAGCACATGGGGTCACCGACGTAGATGAGCTTGTCGACCTGGGTGTTCATCTCTACCAACCTTATCCCCGCGGCGACACTTTCGTTCTCGTCGGGGTGTGGCCAACGAAGGCGAGCCCTACTGCTCCTGATATCTCCCCAGTGCTTCCCCAAGCGCGTCCTGGCTGTCAACCGAAAACCAACTCCGACCGTCGTCACCCCATGAGCTCCACACATCGGGTGGAACGGCATCGAATGACACCCGATCGAGAAGACTCTGGATCGAACCACCCAACGCAGCCTCTTCGGCAGCGAGGAGTGCGATGGTCTTGGGATACAACGCGCAGGTGACCTGACGGTTTCCGTGGTCATCCACCGGTACCACAGGAATATCGCCCGCCCGGTCGAGCATCTTGGCAAGGGTCTCATGTCTGACGAAGGGGTGGTCGACGGCGACGACCAGCACATGGTCGGTGTCGGTTCGACTGAGAGCCGTTGCGATACCGGCAAGTGGCCCGTGAGCATGAATTGAGTCCGGCCAGGACTCCCACCCCTCTCGATCAGGTCCAAGAAGAACGATTCGGTCGGCAACAAGCCGCAATGCTGCTTCAACCATTTCGAGCATCGTTCGGTCGCGAACGAGAACGTCTGCCTTGTTCTGACCCATGCGGGTGCTCAAGCCACCAGATAGAACGGCTGCGAGTGCTGTCACACCCCCAGGCTATTCGTACGCGATGGCTTCGAGTATGTCGAGGCGTGATGCGCGCCAGGCGGGAAAGATTGCGAAGACAATTCCGAGGAGCCCGGTAACCACGATCCAGAGCGCCAGCGTCCCCACAGGGACCACAAACGCGCTGAAGCCTTCATCGCTCAACGCCTGCAGAATCGCCCATGCAAAGAACAAGCCGATTACCACGCCGAGCACGGCCCCAAACACGGCGATGATTGACGCTTCGGAGCGGATCATCCTTCTCGTCTGGCGTCGACTCAACCCGACGGCCCTGAGCAAGCCGATCTCCCGCGTTCTTTCGAAGACGGAGAGAGTCATCGTGTTGGTCACCCCAATAAGAGCAATGATCACGGCCAGAGCCAGCAACCCCGTGATCAGATTGAGAAGCTGATTGATCTGTCGTTCGACGTCGCTCGACAGCTCCTCGAATGTCTGGACCTGAGCGGTAGGGACGTCCTCGGCCAACACGGTGAGGCGGGTTTCGACTTCTTCGGGTGAGAAGCCGGGGGATGCCCGTACGAAAACCTGGGTGTCCGACTCGATCCCATAGTTGTTGATCCACTCAGCTTGGGAGATCGCGATGACATCAGTCCATGTATCGCCCGAGGCGGTACCGACGACCGTGAAGCTTTGCGACCCGGTAGCTTCGAACAACAGCTGCAGTTCTGAGCCAACCGGGAGTTGGTTGCTGTCGGCTATTGCTTGGTCGATCACGACTTCGCCGGGGCCTGGAGTGAGGCTTCCCATCGAGTCGTCGACTGGAAAGAAGTCGGGATAGTTTGATTCGATGCCAATCACGAAAGACTCGGTCTCGTTGAAAAGGGCAACACCTGTCTGCTGGCGAGACACTTCGTGCACGCTCGGATCTTCGGCTGCCCGAACAGCCAGTTCAGGTGTGAAGGAGGCGGTCGGATCGAAGTCGTTGTTTGCCCGAATAATGACGTCGGCTTCGATGCCGCTACCAATGATGTCGTCAATGGTCCCCCGAATTGACGCTGCCATAACCGAAGCGAGCGTGATCAAAGTCACCCCGATCATCAGCGCCGCTGCGGTCGCAGAAGTACGTCGCGGAGCGCGAATGGCATTCTCCTGTGCAAGCTTTCCTGGGAGGTTGTACAGCCTGGCGAAAGGCCAACCGATCAACCTCGCCACCGGCCGAGCAATAAGTGGGCTGAGCAGCGACACTCCAATGAAGACGATGCCGGCACCGGTGCCTACGTAGAGGATGGCAGGCGGTCCGACCTCGAGACTCACGAACAGACCGAAGAAGAGAACAGCGAGTCCGAAAGCGGTGACCGCTGATCCCACTATGGCGCGAGTGGTGAGTGCCTTTCGGGGCGGTGCGACGAGGTCCTCTCGAAGGGCCGCGATTGGTGGCACACGTGAGGCTCGTCTGGCAGGGAGGAATGCTGATATCAAGGTCACCCCCACCCCGACGACCAGGGCCACGACAATTGTGCGAGGCTGCAATGTGGCCGGAGCCGTCGGCAAGGCAATCCCGAATGCCTCGAGACCGATCTTGAGCAGAAGAGCTAGACCGAATCCCACAGCGATGCCCGCGATCGAGGCGAGGACACCGATAACAAATGCCTCGATCAGGACCATTTGGTTCACTTGCCGAGCCGATGCACCCAGAGCCCTCAAGAGCGCCAACTCCTTGGTCCGCTGGGTCACGATGATGCGGAATGTGTTGGCGATGGTGAACGTGCCAACGAATAGAGCAATAGCGCCGAAACTCAGGAGAAAGGTATTGAAGAAGGCCAACCCTTCCTGGATCGCTACGGCCTGCTCCTCCGCTGCGGTCTGACCCGAAATCGCCCGTGCCCCGTCGGGAAGGACTGGCTCCAATCGAGTGATGACGTCGTCGACGCCGGCCCCGGGCGAGACCTGGATGCTCGCACCTGTGAGCTGGCCTTCTCTTTCCAGAAGGACCTGAACGGTGCGGAGGTCAAACAGAGCCGAAGTCGCGCCCCCCAGATTATCGAGGTCGCCGAAACCGGCAATCCCAACGAGTGTGTATGGGCGAGCCGGACCGGTGGGAGCCACCACGGAGACGCTGTCGCCAATGACGAAGTTGTTGTCTGCAACCGTCTGGGCGTCGATCACGACCTCCCCGGGTCCTTCTGGGTAGGCGCCTTCACGGAGATTGAAACCGCCGGTTTCCAGATCGGTCTCCATGAAACTGAAAGCGAACTGCGGCGGGCCTTGGCCGCCGATGGGTTCACCGGCTTTGTCGAGAATCACAATGCCGAGGCCCTGGAGAAACGGAATCAAGTCGTCGACACCTTCGACGTCCCTCAACTGGAGAATCTCTGATTCCGGCAGGTAAATGCCTTCTCCAAACTGCAGCTCCGAGTCGGCCGACACCACAATGTCGACACCTTGGAAGGCGTCTTCGAAGATACCGTCGAAGGCCTTACCGATGGTGTCGGTGTAGACAAACGTGCCCGAGATAAACCCGACTCCCAGGACGACCGCCAGGGCTGTCAGACCCAAACGCAGTTTGTGCGCCCAGAGACTCTTGAGAGTGACTGCCAGCATCTCAGCCCTCGAGTGCCTTGATCCTGTCCAGAACCCTGTCCGGCGTTGGATCTGTCATCTCGTCGACAATTCGGCCGTCTTCGAGGAATACGACCCGGTCCGAGTAGCTGGCGGCGATCGGGTCGTGTGTGACCATCACAATGGTCTGCCCGAATTTCCGAACCGCCTGACGTAGAAGCTCGAGCAGCTCGGCGCTGGCAGTCGAATCGAGGTTCCCGCTGGGCTCGTCGGCGAACACCATCTCGGGCCGACTTGCCAGTGCCCGTGCGGCGGCGACTCGCTGCTGCTGGCCGCCCGAGAGCTCGGCTGGGCGATGGTCGAGCCGGTCACCGAGACCAAGGCTTTTCACCACCGAGTCCAGCCAAACACCGTCTGCGTCACGGCCCGCGAGGTCGATAGGAAGCGTGATGTTCTCGAGTGCGGTCAACGTGGGGATGAGATTGAAGGCCTGGAAGATGAAGCCCACCTGATCCCGCCGTAGCTCCGTGAGCTCGCGGTCAGTGAGAACACCAAGGTCCTGGCCACCGACGAATACCTGCCCCGACGTCAGGTAGTCGAGCCCCGCCATACAGTGCATGAGGGTGGACTTGCCCGAGCCACTCGGGCCCATGATTGCGGTGTAGCGCTCTTTCTGGAACTCGACTGAGACATGGTCGATTGCAGTGACGGCGGTATCGCCTGATCCATAGGTCTTGGTTGCGTCCACGGCACGGGCAGCAATGGAGGTCATGGCATGATTCTTTCGTTGGGCGGAACCGTGTATTTCACTTCTTCTGAGACCGCCCGTCAAACCTGAGCCCGACGATGTTGGTTCTGCCCCGGCTACGCGGTCACTGACATCAGCTGTCTTATCGCGTTTGAGAATGAGCCTGGTTGCTGCAGAGCACAGGCGTGACCCGCGTCGGTTATGACGACGCTCTCTGCGTTTGGGAACAACTCCAGAAAGCGTGATTCACCTTCGCGGTTGGGTGTGTCCCTCTCTCCGTTGGCGATGACGATAGGGCCGCTGAAGTCTGCCATCGCTTCCGCGTAATCCACGCCGGGAATTCGACGGAGACTTTGGGCTCCACCCTTTGCCGAGAGTCCGCCGGAAAGGATCTCGTCGGCAAGTTTGTGACCCAGGTCTTCTGTCATCTGTTTCCTGAATGCCTTCATTGCCGGACGAGCGACAAGAGGGAATACGAATCCGTAGAAACGAGTCGAGATACCGTCCCAACCCGTGTAGTTGATCGTGGCCCCGGACAGCACGAGACCACTGACTCGACGCGAATGAGAAGCAACGGTCGCCTGAGCGATGTATCCGCCAAGTGAAAGACCGATGAGCGCCGATTTCTCTATCTCCAGGTGGTCGAGGATCTCGATGACCCGGTCAACTCCGCGATCCATGGAGAACTCCTCGTCCATTAGCTCACCATGTGCCGGCAGGTCGATGGAGATGCAGTCGTAGAGGTCAGCGAGGATGTCGACGACTGGTCCCCACATGTGTCGGTTGATAACACCACCGTGAAGAAGGATGATTGTGGGAGATTCTTCCGCGCCCTGTCTGGAAACACCCTTCACTTCCCTGACCTCGGTGACGGGGTGTCAGTGAGAAAGACCGACGCGGTGAATCCATAGACGTTGTCAGCTTTGTCGTCACCGTTGTCCTTGAACTCGTTGGCCAACGCGAGCACCCGACGGTGGAAATCGGCCGCATGTTCTCGAGACATGCGCACCGTCAGAAAGACACCTGGTGGGTCGAAGGGCTGACTCGAAGTGGGGACAGCCTCTCGTGCCGCTTGGGCGAGAGTGAATTGCAGTCTGTCGGAATTTTTGTTTCCAAAACGAAGGTGGTCATGGCTCAGTCCGTAGAAGCGTTCGATGACCGCCCTCACCGGCCGCTCCTCCACGACCTCGATGAGACCGGCTTCACGGAGGACCTTTACGTGATGCCCGACCTTTCCATGAGTCATCTCCAACAGACCCGAGAGTTGTTTGGCGCTGGCCGGGCCGTCTTCCAGAATCCTGAGAATCTTCGCCCTGGTCTCGTTGGCGAGGGCTTTCAACTGTTGCGGGGACTCCAGAAGGAGTTCGGTTCCTTTATATAATGACATATCAGTACATTATGTTAAACCGTTGTATAAGTGCAAGTCCTAGGGCAAGGAGACTGGGCTACTCAACCGGCAAGGGCAAGTAGTAGGTGTGACCGCGCCCCAGCCATTCGGTGACCATTTCGACGAACTCGGGTCCGAACGGATCAGACCCTCTCAACGGCATCGTGCCGCGTCTGATCATGAAGTCGTCTGGAGCAAGCTCGCCACCGATCGAGAACTGATCCTGGGCGGCACCGAATCGACCCTCCTGATGCAACCACCAGCCCAGCCCGAAATGAGCGCGGGCGAGTTGGGAGTCAGCTGACAATGGCGTCACTCTCTTGCGGATGTCATCGTCGGACGGCGGTGGCAACGAGCCCCGCACCCAACCGCGGAGGAGGGCCATCTGCTCGTCGGTGGAGACATTGGCGTATCTGCCGCCCTTGTCGGTGGTGAAGGCAACGTCGTTGGGTCGGGTGATTCGTCCGGTCTCATCTATCCACACAACGGTCGGGACGTTCACCATGTTGTACAACTCGCCGAGTCGATGGTGCTCATCGATGAGACTCGGGTGGGTGGGGTTCGCCCGTTCGATCCAAGAGCGCGCATCGTAGGCCCGATCCACCGCCACGGTGATCACCACGAACCCTTCGCCTTCGAGTTCCTGGAAAACGGACTGCCACCCGGGCAGGTCATAACGACAGCCTCACCACGAGGCCCATGCCACCAGTAGCACCTTCGATCCGCGGTACTCGGACAACGAGTGGAGTCGGCCTTCGAGATCCGGAAGGATGAAGTCAGGAGCCTCCAACGTCCTGATTGTCTGATTGAAGAGATCCTGCGGGGGTCCCATGTAGGCGACGCCCTCCTCTCGAGAGTGGGCGAGTGGTCGACCGAGTAGATCGGCCAGACCTTCCAGGTTCATCCGCCCGTCACTCATCAGGCCAGATCGCCCGTCGACCGGGATGCAGATGGCATCACGACAGAGGCCTTCGGGCTTCAGCTCCCAGCCAAAGGCCACCTGCACCTCGGCGGCGCTGATCCACACGCCGGATACGTCAGTCGTGGTCTCGACCTCGGTTGGTTGGCCGACATCGAGCAGCACGAGCGAAGCCATCATTCGACCCCGAGAGCGGACGGCAAAGCCTCACGCCAGGCTCGTGTGATGATTGAAAGGGCAAGGCCGGCAGATCCGAAAGACAGACTGACGCCCCCAATGGTTCCCACACGTCTTGCCAGATCAGCAGGCAACTCCGTTGTCCCACTCTCCATCGCCAGAACAAACCGGTGGGGGTCTTCGGAGAACATTGCTGTCTGGTCAGGGTCGTTGATCCGGGCGCCTACATCAGAGGCAATGCAGATCTCAGCCACTGCAACAGCGAGACCACCGTCTGAGATGTCGTGGAGTACCGGGACCAAACAAGCTAGATCCGTCGCGAGATCGATCACGCGACGAGCGATAGCCGGGTTGGGGGCAGTAGGCCGACCTCGAAGGGCCCCTTCGACAACACGCTGGGCGGTGCTCCCCGCGAAGTTGTCGGTCGGCTCCGGGCCGATAACCCAGATTTCCATGCCCTCTGTCGCACGGCTCAGCCTTGGGGGATCCGGGGGCATCGGGTCGGCGAGTCCGAGTAGTCCTATCACCGGGGTCGGATAGATGTCGATCCCGTCGGTCTCGTTGTAAAACGAGACATTTCCGCCGATCACGGGAATGGTCAGCGTCTCGCATGCCTCCGATATGCCCTCCACTGTCTCGATCAACTGCCACATCACTTCGGGCTTCTCCGGATTGCCGAAGTTGAGGTTGTCGACCACTGCCAGAGGACGTGCTCCGGTGACCGCGACATTGAGGGCGCTCTCGTATACGAGACGGGCTGCTCCCCGTCGCGGGTCGAGGTAGCAAAGCCTTCCGTTTCCGTCTGAGGAAACGGCAAGGGCCTTCTTGGTACCTTTGATTCGAAGCAGCGATCCGTCGCCGCCCGGCCCGATGACGGTATTCAGGAAGAGCATGTGGTCGTACTGCTCGTGTGCCCAAGCGGAGGACCCGATGGCGGG
Source organism: uncultured Boseongicola sp. (assembly GCA_964194555.1). Lineage (GTDB taxonomy): Bacteria > Actinomycetota > Acidimicrobiia > Spongiisociales > ZC4RG35 > SZUA-217. The sequence continues at coordinate 108,855 of CAXMMT010000078.1, forward strand.
GTCACCCAGCAGCTTCAGCAGCAGAGCCATGTGGTCGACGTCGTGGATCGTCGTCTGACCCGACCAGACATCATCAAGCCAGTCGGGACGCGCCGAGGGGCGGTCGAGGATGGGGGCGGCGTCGGCAAGTGATGCCGCCGGAACTTCGGTCACCACCTGACCGTCGTGCCTGATGGTGAGGGTCCCTCCCGATTTCACCTCCCCGACCACCGCCGAGTCGATCTCCCACTTGTCGGCCACTGCCAGCACCCGCTCGACGTCGCCGGGGGCCACGAACGCCATCATTCGCTCCTGTGACTCGGACATGAGCAGTTCGGGCGCGGTCATGCCGGACTCCCTTGTGTGCACGGCGTCGAGGTTGACATCCATCCCCACCCCGGCTCGTCCTGCCGGCTCGGAGGTGGCGCAGGAGAGACCGGCGGCGCCCAGATCCTGGACACCAACGACCAGGCCGAGTTCGTAGAGTTCGAGACACGCCTCGATCAGCTTCTTTTCCTCAAACGGGTCGCCAACCTGGACACTCGGCCGCTTTTCCTGGGATTCGTCGTCGAAGGAGGCGGAAGCAAGGACCGAAGCTCCACCTATCCCGTCTCGTCCGGTGGCCTTGCCCAGCAGCACGGCAATGGTGCCGGGCTCTCCGGCAGTGCCGAGCACAAGCTGCTCTTTGCGGAGGATTCCCAGGCACATCACGTTGACCAGGGGGTTTCCCGAGTAGCAATCATCGAACTCGACCTCTCCGCCCACCGTGGGGACTCCGACGGCGTTCCCGTATCCGGCGATTCCCGAGACGACGCCTTTGAAAAGGTATCGGTTCTTGGGCTGATCGAGCGGGCCGAAACGGATCTGATCCCACAGGGCGATAGGTCTGGCTCCCATCGTGAAGATATCTCTGATAATGCCGCCAACCCCGGTGGCCGCGCCCTGATACGGCTCTACGAAGGAAGGATGGTTGTGACTCTCGATGCGAAGAGCCGCGAGCCACCCGTCGCCAATGTCAACGACACCGGCATTTTCACCGGGCCCCACCACCACCCAAGGAGCTTCGGTGGGGAAACGTCCAAGGTGGATTCTCGATGACTTGTAGGAACAATGCTCCGACCACATCACCGAGTACATGGCGATCTCGGCCGGGAGCGGGTCCCGTTCCAGGATCCGGACGACAGACTCGTACTCGCCGTCGGTCATTCCGAGCTTTCGGTGCATGGGCTCGGCCGCGGTGGTCATAGCGCCACGAGTGACTGGAGAAAGCTCTCCAGCAGGACTTGTCCATCTGATGATCCGAGGATGTCCTCCATTCCGCGTTCCGGGTGGGGCATGACTCCGGCGACGTTTCCCCGCTCGTTGGCAACGGCCGCCGCCCCGGACTGCGAACCGTTGGGGTCGCCGAGGTAACGGAGAATGACACGGCCGTTTGCGGATGGATCGACCCAGTTTCCCTCGTAGGAGTTGAGAGGTATTCGGATCCGGTCCCCTTTGGTGGCGAGCCTGGTGAGGACAGTGTCGCTATCGATGACTTCGACGTCGACGAAGCGGCAGATAAAGGACAGGTCACGATTGGCGATCAGGGCCCCGGGAAGAAGCTCGGCCTCGCACAGCATCTGGAAACCGTTGCAGATGCCGAGGACGGGAGCACCAGACTCGGCCATGCGTCTCACCTCGCTCATCACAGGCGAAAAACGGGCGATGGCGCCGGTTCTGAGATAATCGCCGTGGGCGAAGCCGCCCGGCAGGATCACGCCACTGAAATCCGCCAGGTCCGTTTCACGGTGCCACACCAGGTCGGCTTCCCCACCCAGCGAATTGAGGACGTAGAGGACGTCGTACTCGCAGTTGGTACCGGGGAAGACCAAGACGGCAGTCCTCATTCCGAGACTTCCACCTCGAAGTCCTCGAGGACTGGATTCGCCAGCAGCCGCTGACACATCTCCTCCACTTGTGCCTGCACCGTTGCCGGGTCGTCTCCCGTGACATCAAGGTGAACCACCCGGTCCATGCGGACATCGGATGTCCCGGTAAAGCCAAGGTCGTGCAGTGCGCGCTCTACGGTGGTGCCCTCCGGATCGGCGATCTCTGGCCGCCTGTTGATGGTCACGGTCACTTTCAAGTGATGGTACCGGCCAGGTAGTCATCGAAGTCCTTCCCGGTTATCAGCTCGAAGGCTTCGATGTAGCGGGCTCGGGTGCCCTCCACGATATCGGCAGGAAGATCCGGTGCCGGTGGTGTCTTGTCCCAGGCCTGCTGCTCCAGCCAGTCCCGCACGTATTGTTTGTCGAACGACGGAATATCGTTGCCGGGATCCCATTCATCTCTAGGCCAGTATCGGGAGGAGTCGGGGGTGAGCACCTCGTCGATGAGAAGGATCTCACCGTTCGACCAGCCGAACTCGAACTTGGTATCGGCGAGAATCACACCTTTCTCCGCGGCGTAGGCGGAGCCCTTCATGTAGATGTCGATAGAGCGCGAGCGCAGGTCTTCGTAGAGATCATCCCCGAGGATCTCCCTGGTCTGTGCTTCGGTGATGTTCTCATCGTGACCGGTCGCCGCTTTCGTCGCAGGAGTGAAGATGGGCTCGGGCAGCTTGTCCGCCATTCTGAGACCGTCAGGAAGATGTTCGGTAGTGGGCCCGCCTCCATCTCGGTACTCACGCCACGACGAGCCGTACAGGTAACCGCGAACCACACATTCGACCGGGATGACTTCCGCTCTTCGCACGACCATCGTTCGTCCCGAGAGTTCGCGCTGATTCTCTTCGGATAGGTCAGGAATACCGAAAAGATCTGTTGTGACCAGGTGGTTCGGGGTGTCCAGAAGGTCAAAGAAATGAAGACTGACTCCGGTCAGCACGCGGCCCTTGTCCGGAATGGTTTGATCGAGGATCACGTCGTAGGCGGAGATGCGGTCGGTTGCTACGAAAAGGAGATGCTCCTCGTCGATCTCGTAGATCTCCCTGACTTTCCCGGAGGCGATGTGAGGAAGTGCGATCATGCGACGGCAGAGTAGCGGGGTGGGGTATGTCGTCGAGTCGGGCGCATTTGTCACCCCGGTGTGGGTCCAATCCCCTAGCGAGGCCTCGAATCGAGCCGTAGCTTTGGAGAAAAGGAGGTGTCATCCGTGTACGCGATCTAATGACTACAGACGTTCTGACTGTCGGGCCGGAGGCTTCTCTCAAGGAGGCCGCACGCAGGATGCTCGAAGGCGAGATCAGTGGACTACCTGTCATCTGACTCGATGGGTTAATTCAGTCGGTGATCATCTGACCTGGGAGGTGGACAACACCAGACTGGAGATGGTGAGCCCACCTACCGGATTCGCCAGGGGCGACTGGATAGTCAGGAACTGAACGAGCGGGATCGAGTGGCATCACCCCGTATCGAGACCATCCCGGCCTAGCCTGTTGCCGCTTTGGCTTTGATGAGGTACGTCGTTTTTCATCCGTGGCGGGCGGCCGCCGTGGTGCTTGTTGGGATTGTCATCGGAACCGGGGCCTTCTATGTCTATGCGTTGAATCACGCCTTCGGCGCCATTGCCACTGAGGAGTTCGATCCTGGCGCAGCACGAAAAGCGATTGAGGCGGCGCCAGCGCCGGTGGTAACCGATACGACCGTCTACGACTTCGAGATAGTCGATCCTG
>CAXMMT010000079.1:0-11193 GCA_964194555.1 uncultured Boseongicola sp.
TACGTCGGTCCTGCTCACCGAACCAAGTGGGCGGTCCTCGAAGTAGGGGAGCGCATGGTTCAGCATTAGCGACTCGGCCGTCGCTCGGGTCGACGGAGCTAGATGGACCCGAGCCGCCATGTATGTCGGAGTCCACTCACCGAAGGTTGTCTTGGCGAGGCGAGGGTCGGTCCACTCTCCCCGCAGCCGATCAGCCTCTTGAGAAGCGAGCCACCGTTCAGCGTCAGTGGTGTCACACATATGTCCGGAACGATCTGTCACCGATCACCCCGGAGGAAATAACAGATCCCGTTAATACAAGTTGCGAGCCCATCTCTGGTCTTCGTTTTCGATTTGTTACGGACTTATGAAGGTCAGAGCGATCCACGCACGCAGCACGGAGTCCCGTCGAAGTGGTCCGTAAAGACGGCTCGGACACGCCAACGCCGCTCTTGGCATGTCGCCGCGCATGAACCAGGATTATTAGGGAGATACAAGCTGTTCGGCGCCGATTCGATGGCCGGTCTCTGCATCGAAGAAGTGGAGCATGGCGGTGTCGACGATCAGATCCACTGATTCGCCTCTCTTCACTCGTGCGTCGGGGCTGACTCTGGCGATGAACTTGGATGTTTGGCCCAACGACGAGACGGTTTGACCGGTGTCTGCCAACAGTTCCTCAATGTCGGGTGTTACTACCGGGGGCCGCTTGCGGGAAAAATGAACAAATGTCTCGGCACCCAAGATTTCAGTGGCTTCCACGTCGATCCGTATCGTCCGTTCATCGTCTGGACCAGCCACAGCCGCAGCTTCCATCGAGTGGGGCCGGATCCCGATCACTAGCTCTTCATTCATCCGGCTTTCGATTCCGGGATGTAAGTCGAGGGCGCGCTTGTCGACTTTGATCTCATAGTCGCCGGCCTTCACCCAGACCTCTTGGTCCCGGCTCTCTAATGTGGCATAGAGAAGGTTCATCGCCGGACTGCCAATGAAACCCGCCACAAAAAGATTGACTGGAGCATCAAAAAGCTCAGTCGGTGGACCGACCTGTTGGAGGTTGTAAGGACGGGCCGCGGACACTGGTCTGAGAACTGCGACACGATCACCGAGGGTCATCGCCTCCACCTGATCGTGAGTGACGTACACAGTCGTGGTCTCCAGCCTTGCGCTCAGACGCTCGAGCTCGGCCCTCATCTGCACCCTGAGTTTGGCGTCCAAGTTCGACAGCGGCTCGTCCATCAAGAATGCGGCAGGCTCACGGACAATCGCCCGGCCCATCGCTACCCGCTGCCTCTGACCGCCAGACAATGCTTTCGGCCTTCGGTCCAAGAATTCGGTGATCTCCAGAATCTCTGCCGCTTCAGCCACCCGACGGGTGATTTCACTCTTCTTGAACTTCTGCATTTTTAGGCCAAATGACATATTGTCCCGAACCGACATGTGCGGGTACAGGGCATAGTTCTGAAACACCATCGCAATGTCACGGTCCTTCGGCTGGAGATCGTTGACAACGCGGTCGCCAATCGAGATCGTCCCTTCGGTAATCTCCTCCAAGCCGGCGATCATTCGTAGTGCGGTCGTTTTGCCGCAGCCCGAGGGTCCAACGAGAACAAGGAACTCGCTATCCCGGATCGTCAAATCAAGGTCACCCACAGCGCGGGTCCCATCCGGGTAGATCTTCCCAATACCGTCAAGGGTTATCTGAGACATCCAACTCCTTCAAGAAAGCGAAAACTGGCTCCAAGATACCTAGATGGTCAAAATCTTGGTAGGCGCCGAAGTTCAGCCTGGGCGAAATGGGAACTTCGTGCATTATATACAATCCGAGATGGCCAGGCGGCGAGCGAGATACGTTCTCTGGTACAGGACATATTGTAGGCCCGCGCCATTGGGGATTCTGGCCGACATCGGCCTCAAGATCCGCTGCCGTGACTCCCGCCGCCGCACGAACTTCGTAGTTCAGAGACATCGCCTGGCACTCCAACGGCACCCAAGATGTCGCCGTCGGCGTCGCGGATGGTGACCTTGCCGGGAGCGCAACAAGACGGCTATCCGAGATCTCCGAATGAGCACCGACGAAGACACGCAGGTTCTTGGCCCGCTCGTATCCCAACCGGCTGGGCAGCCCCATGCCGAGCGCCCCCAAGCCTTGGCGTAGGCGATCTGAGGTCTGAGAAACTCGGACCCGTCCTCGCGCTTCATTGCGATCGGATGCCCGCCGTCATCCAGTACTACCACCGTCAGCCGCCCAAGTTCGAGATCGCGACCCCTTGCAAGCGCCGCATCGATGGGGGTGTTGGCTTTGGCGAGAGTCGGCTTCCGCAAGCAGAGCCATCCTCAATAGCCGTAGTTAACGAAACTCGGCGACAGCTCGGGGCTCGACGATGTCGCGCTTTTCGAGGCGACGGACCAGCGGATCGGGTAGCCGAGATTGGGCGAACGTAGTCGTCCTGAACTACTCCCGAATGCCGGGATGGGGAAGTTCTCTGAATGGCCGGTCTCTCGCTCCACGATGCGGCGTCCTATCGCCTGTGGGTCGAGAGTCGATCGAAGAGGCGGTCCAACCAGGTGAGAATGAGCCGTATTACCACCGGGGAAGCGACTATTCGGTGGCGCCCACCCGGTGCGGCACGCAAAAGGGTATCGGCGCTGGATTATGACCATGTGACGTCCACCCGGATCGAGAAGGAGCCGAAAGTTCCGTAGGATCAAGGCTATGCAAACCCCGGACCAGGAGGAGAAATGGACCGAGTCGGACTGGTTGGGCTCGGGATCATGGGCACGGCTTACACTCACAACCTGTTGAAAGCGGGGTTCGGAGTTACCGGCTTCGACATCGAACCGGTCCGTCGGAAGGCTATGGAAGAAGCGGGAGGCCTGCCTACCGAATCTGCCGCCGCAGTTGCCGCCTACTCAGACGTCGTCCTTATTGCCTTGCCCTCTGTGTCTGCTCTCGAGGAAGCAGTCGAAGGAGAAGGCGGGCTCGACAAGGGCGGCCACAGCGACCTCGTCGTCGTAGAGATGAGCACCTTCCCCCTCCAAGCGAAGAAACGTGCCCGCGCCGCGCTTCGATCTGTTGGAGTAACCATGCTCGATGCCCCGGTCAGCGGCACGGGTCTCCAAGCAGAGGCCGCAGAAATCGTCATCTACGCCAGCGGCGACACCACCGCCCTCGACCAGGTCCGACCGGTCCTCGACGCCATTGCCAAAGTCACCTTCGACCTCGGGAGCTTCGGCAACGGTTCGAAGATGAAATTCGTGGCCAACTTGCTTGTCTCGGTCCACAACCTCGCGACCGCCGAGGCGTTCGTTTTGGGGATGAAAGGTGGGCTGGACCCGCAACAGATTCTCGATGTGGTTTCCGCCGGAGTTGGGAGTTCGAGAATCTTTGAGATCCGAGGACCGATGATGGTCGAAGACGCCTACCCGCCCGCCGCCAAACTCAAGATGTTCATCAAGGACATCGACGTCATCGGTGATTTTGGTCGCGATCTAGGAGTCCCAACACCACTCCTTGATGCGAGTCTTCCGTGGTACGAGGAGGCGGTTGAGCAGGACCTCGGTGACTTCGATGCAGCGGCTCTTGCCCGGTTGTTGGAAGCGAAGGCCGGCTTCGCTCGTTGACTGCCTATCGGAACTCCGCTACGGCTTCGGCGCATCCAGACTCGCTTGAAGCCATAGCCGCTTCGAGAACCGCAACAACTTCGAGGCCTTCTGGCCCCCCAGTCTCGGGTTTCGTCTCGCCACGAATTGCCATCACGAACTCACTGAGCTCGTCAGCGATGGTGTCGATGATCTCTACGGATTGCTCACTACGGAACTGTTCTTGTGGAGCCTGGAAATAGAACCGGGTGCCGTCGTCGTCATTGATCGCGGCGCCTTTGGTTCCTCGAACGGCCACCGAGGTGGCGCGAGGGACCACGAACGAAGTCCCCAGATAACCCAAGGGACCTGAGTCGAACTCAAAGACGATGGATGTGGCATGGTCGATGGGTGGCGTCTCCAGTATCGCTTTGCTGAACGCAAACACGCACTTGATCGGCCCCAACAAGTAGACCATCGTGTCGATCATGTGGACCCCGAGACTGGTCATTCCGCCCAGGGGGCTTTCGGTGCTATCCGCCCTCCAGTAGTCGGGATCGAAGCCGAGAGCCTTGGGAATCGACTGATAGGTATCGATCATCGTCACGGTCCCCAGCTTCCCGGTCTCGATGAGCTCTTTCAAGCGCCGGTTGGCCGGCTGACGCCGTTTGTTATGGCCGACCTGGAGAACGATTCCGACTTCTTCGGCGGCCGTAACAGCCCGCCTGGCGGAAGAAACCGTCAGGGCGAGCGGCTTTTCAACGAATACATGCTTACCGGCCTCGGCCGCCGCCACGATCAGGTCGGCGTGGGTCGTGTGTGGTGTGGCCAGAAGGACACCGTCGACGTCGGGGGCCTCGAGGACTTGGTCAAAACTCTCAAAAGCCCGGCCGCCGTGTTGGTCGGTGAAGGCTTCCCTGGACTCGACAGTCCGGGCATACGCGCCAGCAGACTCCGCACCTCCGGCTATCGCTGCTTCAGCCAGGACGGTGCCCCACCATCCCACGCCAACAGAAGCCAATCGCACCTTGTCAATCATTGTCGTGGTCTCACCTTCGATGTGTAGATAGAGGCGCTGTGAATACATATGGGTCCACCCAACCCAGAATCATCCCGATTCGGCCCCTGCCCCGGGGACAAAGCGGCCGTCTCGCCCATCGATCGGGCTTCGATCCGAAGCGATCAAACGGCCCCGGAGATAGGCGGCATGGACGCGGCCGATCAGCTTCCGCCCCGTGTACGGAGACCAGCCCGCCTTTGAGATTACATCATGGTCCGACACCGTCCAGGATCTCTCTTCGTCAACCAGCACCAGGTCGGCGTCAGCGCCGACACCCAGATGCCCCTTGCGGGGAAAGAGGCCGTAGCGTTTTGCCGGCGCCTCCGAATACACCCTCACCACATCCTCCAGGGTAAGCCGCCTCCGATGGACTGCATCGAACAGAAAGGGTGTTGTGGTATCCAGACCAGGAAGCCCGAAGGGTGAGTCCCAAATCCCATGCTGTTTCTGCTGACGGGTTGACGGGGCGTGGTCGGTGGATACATGGTTCAGAACCCCGGTGCGCAACAGGTCCCACATCTTCTCCTCGTCGGCATCGGACCGGCTTCGCGTAGGTGGGGTGAACTTGCGGAGTGGGCCCTCGGTGAGGACTTCGTCCTCCCGGAGGGCGAAGTACTGGGGACAGGCCTCGGCAACTAGATCGGCGCCTCTCCCCCGAGCTTCGGTGATGATGTCGGCCACCGATGGACTGCTGACATGAGCGATGGTTGCTCGTGCTCCGGTGCGCTCAGCAAGGGAAGCCGCCACCGCGACCGCAGCCTCCTCAGCTTCAAGAGTGCGCCATTCATTGAGAATTCCGTTGTCGTTTCTCCCCTGCTCACGCAGCTTTGCTTCTGCGTCGGCAGTCATGGTCTCATCTTCGCAATGAATGAGACACACCCCACCGAATGAAGCCATGGCGGCGAGGGCTTCTTCGAGGCGGGCAGCGTCGAGACCCGGAACTCCGTGGGTCGTGCAGGTGAATATCTTGAAGAACGTCGCGCCGGCTTCCCAAAGGGCACCAAGGTCGTCGATGCGGTCGGGCCAGGTGTGCGCGGCCAGTCCGAAGTCGACGTTAGATCGGCCTTCGAGGTACGCGAGTTTCTGGCTCAGGTCGGCAACACTGCGCACCGGGTTGGCATGGGTGTGCTCGACGATCGTGGTGACTCCTGCCGCAGCGGCTGCCGCCGTCCCCCTCGGAAAGTCCTCCCGGTCGGTTGCCCCCGGATCCATGAGGTGGACATGGGTGTCCACCATCCCGGGAAGAACGCTCAACCCTGTGGCGTCCACGACCTGATCGGCCTGCTCATCCTGATCACCGACGTGAACGATCCGTCCGTCAGAAACGTAGATATGGGCACCGTGACGGCCGCGAGCAGACACCACGGTTCCGCCCTTGATTGCCAGCTCGGTGTTCACCGGGTCAGGCTCGAGCCCAGTCCGGGTTCTGCCCGAAGTCGGGCTGGAGGCCGGCAGCTTCGACTCCGGCGACAGCACAAACTTCGTCAGGCTCGGAGACATCGCCCGATACCCCCACCGCGCCCATGATGAGACCTTCGTCATCTCGAATGATTACCCCTCCGGGCAGCGCGACCAGGCGGCCACCAGAGATCTCGGAGAGCGCTCCCATGAAGACAGGGAGCTTCTTGGCACGCTCGTAGAGCAAGCGACTTGGCAGACCCATGCCGAGCGCTCCCCACGCTTTGGCTTTAGCGATCTCGGGACGCATGAACTCCGAGCCGTCTTCGCGCTTCATTGCAATCGGATTTCCACCGTCATCGAGCACGACCACCGACAGCCTTCCCAGGTCGAGGTCGCGGCCTTTGGCGAGCGCCGCGTCAATGATGACATCGGCCTCGGCGAGCGTGAGCTTTCTCATCGTGTCTCCATTTCGTTCGGCAACAGTACCCGACCGTTGCTCGGTCCTCTAGGATGAACGGTCTCTGGGTCAGCTTCCCGCCGTGCCAGACCGCCGAGATGGTGATCTCCCGATTGGGGTCCGCGGGCGAGACCGACAGGTTTGGTGATCATTGACGGGTCGTAAGCGCAGACTGGGACGTCTTGCCGTAGTGGACATAAGGCCACTGAGGCAGGTATCGGGCTATCGCTGGCTGTTTGCCGGCATGTTCGTCATGCAGATTGGACGACAGCTGACCGTTGTGGCGGTCCCGATCCAGGTGTACGAGATGACCGGATCGACAGTTGCCGTTGGCCTGCTGGGTATGGCGCAACTAATCCCGCTGTTAGCGGTTTCGCTAATCGGGGGCGCTCTCGCCGACGCCATGGACCGAAAGCGGTTGCTCTGGATGTCTCAGCTGGTTCTCGCCCTCACCGGAGCGGGGCTGCTCTGGAACTCCCTGGCTGACAGTCCTGCGCTCTGGCCACTTTTCGTCCTGAGCGCTATCAACGCCGGGATCTCGGCCATCGACTCTCCAGCCCGAGCCGCCATCGTGCCCGGCCTCGTGGGAAGGGCACTGCTCCCGTCGGCTCTGGCACTGAATCAGACACAGACCAATGTCGCGAAAGCGACCATTCCCGCGATTGGTGGCTTTTTGATAGCCACAAGCGGCTATTCCATCACCTACGGCCTTGCAACGATGGCTTTCCTCGCCAGTGCCATGCTCATCCTCCGCGTTCCGAATATGAAGACCGAGGGCGGAGGGCGCCCATTCTCGATGTCCTCAATCATGGAAGGCTTCCGCTTCTTGAAACCACGGCGTGTCATCCAAGCCGCCTTTCTTGTCGACCTGAGTGCCATGGTCTTCGGTATGCCCACCGCGCTCTTCCCCGCATTCGGAACACAGGAGCTCGGCGGCGATGCCTTCACTGTTGGCCTCCTCTATGCCGCACCGGGGATAGGCGCCCTCGTTGCCGCCTTGACGTCGGGATGGGTGTCGCATGTTCGCCGACAAGGAAGGGCAGTCGTGCTGGCAGTCATCGGTTGGGGTCTTGCTATCGCTGTTTTCGGCCTGACCTCCTCGCTAACCCTGGCATTTGCCATGCTGGCCTTGGCCGGGGCGGCCGACGTCGTCTCTGCCATCTTCCGCAGCTCAATCGTTCAGCTGTCAGTGCCCGACTCGCTGCGGGGAAGACTGTCTTCGATGCACATGGCCGTTGTGGCCGGCGGACCGAGGCTCGGCGACCTCGAAGCAGGAGTCGTCGCTGCTCTCGCCTCGGTCAGGTTCTCAATCGTCTCCGGAGGTCTCGCCTGCGTGCTCGCATCGTTGGGCATCGCCCGTTGGGCACCCAGTTTCCTCAAATATGAATACGACCCTGACGAGCCCGGATTGGCGGCTCAGGCCAGCCGTTGAGCCCTCTTGCTTCAGTTAAGGCCGTAGAGGGAGGCAGCGTTTCCGCCCGAGATTGCGGCGCGCTCGTCATCGCTGATTCCCTCGGTGGCTCCGATCAAAGCCAGCGGATCGGTCTCGCTCATGTCGAAGGGGAAGTCGGTGCCGAGCATCACGTGGTTAACTCCGACCACCTCCAGGAGATGACGGAGATACAGGGGCTGAAAAACCATCGTGTCATACATGAGTCTCTTCATGTAATAGCTCGGAGAGTGATCGGGGATCTTCACCCTGGTCTCGGGTCGGACCTCCCAGGTGTGGTCGGCTCGGGAACTGTAGAACGGGAGATACCCACCCCCGTGGAGCAAGACCAGCTTGATCCCCGGGTGTTCCTCAAACAGACCGCTGAAGATCATCCGGGTCGCTGCGACCATCGTCTCCAGGGGGTTGCCGATGCAATTGACCAGGAAGTAGTCAGAAAGTCGCTGGCTTTCCGGGTAGCCACTCGGATGGAGGATCACGGGAATGCCCCTGGCCTCGACCGCCGCCCAGAAAGGTCGAAACCGGGGCTCATCGAGATTGTGGCCGTCGACCGTCCCGCCGATCTGGAGGCCCTTGAAGCCGAGGTCATCTACGGCTCGGTCCATCTCAGCGATGGCGAGATCGGTGTCCTGAAGCGGAACCGTTGCCCCCAAAGGAACAAACCGATCGGAATTGTCCGCGGCCGCAGCCGCAAGATTGTCGTTCTGAATTCTCGCCGACTCGGCCGCTGCCGTCGCAGGGGCCCAGTAGAAATATTCGGATACGAAAGTAGCGAGACCCTGGAGGTCGACCCCCATGCGATCCATGTGCTCGATTCGGGCAGCGGGCTCGGTCAGGCTCTCGCGGATCGAAGGGAACATCACCTTATTTTGCTCCTTGGAGTCCTCACCCATGAAGAAGTTGTAATGCTCATACTCGCCCCGACGATGGCCCTCGATCGGAGCGCGGCTGGCGGGGGTGGAGAGATGACAGTGGATGTCAATCGTTTTCATGGTCTTCACACTCTTCTCGTGGAGGGTTTGGGTACCATAACGTGCAACGATGAGGGCGGCCCCTACTCGTGACCGGCCCGGTTAGAGACATGATCTGGAAGTCGGGCAACGAGCCACGCCGCGAGCGTCGTCTGACCAGGCCCGCCATCTACTTGCTTCTGGCAACGGTGGTCCTCTTGCTGGGTCTCAACTGGCCCATCATGGCCACGGGACTGGAATCGATCACTCCGATTTGGCTCGGCGTGTTCAGAGTTGCCGGAGCTTTCTTGGTGATTCTTTTCATCAGTGCCACCACTGGCAACATCAAGCTGCCGCCTCGGCGTGATCTCCCCATCATCGTCTCGCTGGCTGTTTTGCGACTGTCCCTTGTGTTCGTTCTGGTATTCACTGCCCTGCAGTTGGTTCCGGCGGGCCGGGCATCGGTGGTGGTGTGGACAACGTCACTTTGGACGGTGCCCATCGCGGCCGTTTGGCTCGGCGAGAACATGAGCGGTCGGAGATGGACGGGCCTTTTCATCGGCATCGTCGGCGTTGTCGTTATAGCCGAACCATGGGGAAACGACTGGAGTCAACCCGGGGTCGCACCGGGCCACGGTCTGCTGATCCTCGCTGCAATCACCCTCGCCGCGACCTCGGTGCATATCAGGGCTCACCGCTGGACCATCACACCGCTTCAGGCGATTCCTTGGCAGTTGGCCGGTGCCGGGGTGATTCTGATATTGACGGCTCTCGTCGTCGAGGGCCCGCCGGTGATCTACTGGACCCCACAGCTGGCCGCGATTGTCGCGTACCAAGGGATACTGGCCACGGGTGTCGCCTTCTGGGCCACGATCGTGATATTGCAGAACCTGGCTGCCGTGTCGACCAATCTCACTCTTATGGCCGTTCCGGTTATTGGGGTCGTTTCGTCGGCGATCATCCTCGGTGAAGAGATCACCACCGCCTTGATCCTGGGGATAGGGCTGATCCTTGCCGGAGTGGCCCTCAATCTTCTCAGCGACAGCAGCGAAGTGGCTGAAGCCCTCGACCCCTAGCTATTCGATGACTGGTCGCTTTCGAATGCGACCATCGACGTCCTCAGATGCTCCTCGACGGTCTTCACGGCCGCCTCGACATCGCGACACTCCAACGCGTCGAGAATCGCAGCATGGTCCTCGTTGGCACCGTCGCGCAAGGACGGCTGGTGCTGAAGAGACGCGCCAATGTACATCACTGAGGCATCCTGAAGATTGCGAATGATGGCCGCCAGACGTGGCGACGCTGCGTTCACGTACACAGCCATATGGAAGACACGGTTTCGATCGACCCACTCTGCTGAGTGGGGCTCGTCGAGCATGCGACTGTGGAGTCGGTGCAGACGCTCGATAAAGCGCTGCTCACTTTGTCGACGGCCTGCCTCATCGCAAGTGGCTCGAGCACCAGACGCAACTCGTAGATGTCATGGAGATCGTCCTCACTGAGCTCGGTGACGATCGCGCCGCGGTGGGGGTCGAACTGAACCGGTCCCTCAGTCGCGAGGTCGCGGAGAGCTTCGCGAAGAGGCGTGGTGCTCACATCCAACATTGCCGCCAGTTCGGCCTGCACCAGGCGGCTGCCACTGGTCAGCTCGCCGTTGAGAATCGCTTTCCTCAGAATAGACCGGACATACTGCGTGGGCAGTTTGTCTGACGACAGGAGAACCCTCATCCGGCGTGGTGATTCGGAGTTCGGGAACCGGATCCATGACCGCCGATAATACAGATTGGAGCCGTCACCAAACGGAATCATCCACGGATCTACCATGGGGGCTAGCTTCGAGGAGACCATTGAAAGCTGTAAGAGTCGTTGAGCCGGGCCGCCTGGAGGTGGTCGACGTGCCCACACCTTCTGACCCGAATCAGGTTGTGGTTCGAATTCACCAGGTCGGGATCTGTGGAACCGACACCAAAATTCTCAGCGGCAAGATTCCCGTCGCATACCCGAGGATTCTTGGACACGAGATGATCGGCGAGGTTGCCGCTGCGCCCCCGAATAGCCCCTACCAAGTCGGAACCCGGGTTCTTGTGGATCCCGGCGTGTCATGCGGATGGTGTCATCTCTGTCGGGCCGGGCGCACGAACCTATGCATCAATGGCGGGCTCCTGGGTCGGGACACCGACGGCGTCTTCACCGAGTACACCGTCGCGCCTGTCAACCGGCTGGTTTCAGTACCGGACACCATCTCGGATAAGGCTGCCGGGCTTCTCCAGGTGCTCGGCACGTGTGTTCACGCGGTGAAGCGAGTCCAGCCGTTCCC
>CAXMMT010000080.1:0-2208 GCA_964194555.1 uncultured Boseongicola sp.
TCGGCAAACACTCCCCCAGCGGTCACGTCCGGGCCGGCGCCCGGTCCCTGGACCACGAGCGGATTCTGGTGGTACCGGCGTGTCTGAAACTGAACGATGTTGTCCGTCAGTTGGATCCGGGCGAAAGCGTGGTCGGCCTTATAGGTGCGCAGGGAGACAGAGCAGCCCTCGTTGGGATCTATCACGCCAACAAACCTCAGGACTTCGCCACGGGCCCGCGCCTCCTCAACTGTCACCAGCATCGCGTCGTCGTGATCCGGCAATCGTTCGAGGAACTCATCGACTGACCCTGACTCGAGGCCTTCCGGCACGAGTCCATCGATATCGAGGTCAGAGAGACTCAGATCGAGACCCATCTCCCGAGCCAGGATGACCACCTTTCGGGCCACGTCCATTCCGGAGAGGTCTTCACGTGGGTCGGGTTCGGTGTAGCCGGCAACTCTCGCCGCCCGAACGATCTCCGAGAAGGGCCTGGTTCCGTCGAAGCTGTTGAACAGGTACGAGAGAGTGCCGGAGAAGATGCCCTCTATCCGCTTGACCTCATCGCCGGTCTGAACCAGGTCGCGCAGGGTCTGGACGATTGGCAAGGCGGCACCGACTGTCGTTTCGTAGAGATAGTGCGCATCGGCCCGACGTCCTAGCTCCATCAACGACCTGTATTCCTCGACCGAAGCGGTGTTCGCCTTCTTGTTTGGTGTTATGACATGGATGCCCTGGGAAAGCCATTCGGCGTATCTTGCTGCCACCTGGTCGCTGGCGGTGCAGTCGATTATGACAGCGTGTGGTACCGACTCCGTATGGACATAGCTGGTCAGTTGGTCGAGGTCGGCCGGGATCGTTCCCGGATCGGATGAATTGAGACGAACCCGCCAATTATCGAGATCAATGCGGTGCTCGTCGAGCAACATGACGGTCGAGGTTGAGATGGCCCGCACGCGAAGGTCGACCCGGTACTCCTCACGCAGCGAGTCGAGCCGTTGATTCAACTGGTCGAGCAATGTCGCCCCTACATGGCCCGGTCCGATCAACCCGATGGACAGGGTTTGTCGCGAGAGGTAGAAACTCGAGTGCACCGCCCGCAACGCCCGGGTCGCGTCGGCCTCATCGATGACTATGGAGATATTGCGCTCCGACGCCCCCTGAGCGATGGCACGCACGTTGACTCCCGCCCGAGCCAGCGCCCCGAAGAAGCCGGCCGCCACACCCGGCGTCCCCGCCATGGAGTCGCCGATCACGGCAAGGATCGTGCAGCCTCTGCTGACCTCGAGAGACTGGATCTGCCCATGCTGCCTCATGCCTTCGAATCCACTCTCGATCGCTCGCTTCGCCGTGTCTGCCTGATTCTCCGGAAGGACAAAGCAGATCGAGTGTTCTGAGCTGCCCTGGGAGATCATCACCACCGAGACTCCGGCCTCCCGAAGAATGCCGAAGAGGCGCTCGGAAATGCCAGGGACGCCGACCATCGCGGACCCTTCCAGGTTGAGAAGGGCCATGGCCCCTATAGAGGCGAACCCCTTGACCGCCGACTCCGTGCTCGATGTGAGATGGATGCGCGTCCCTGGTGCCGAGGGGTTGAACGTGTTTCGAATGAAGATCGGAATCTCATCTTCGATTGCGGGCGACATGGTGGCCGGGTGAATCACTTTGGCCCCGAAGTAGGCGAGGTCCATCGCCTCGTCGTAGGAAAGCTCGTCTAGAACTTTTGCCTCAGGCACAAGGCGCGGGTCGGCGCTGAGCACGCCATCGACATCAGTCCAGATGGTGATCTCGTCTGCTCCGAGAAGAGAGGCGAAAATCGACGCCGAGTAGTCACTTCCGTTGCGCCCGAGTGTGGTCGGAGCGCCCTGTGGGTCGGACGCGATGAACCCGGTGATGACCACCATGTCCGCCGGGTTCTGGGCAAGCCAGTGGTCAAGCCTGGCCTGAGAGGCCTCCCAATCGACCAATGGCGCCACATCGGCGGGATCGACCACCAATACCTCCCGGGCATCGAGCCAGACGACATCATGTCCGCCGGACGCGAGATGCTCTGTGAGAAGGCGAGCCGACCAGAGCTCTCCGAAGCCAGCGACAGTGGCGATCGCGTTTTCTGTGGGCGCGCCCATCACCCGTGTCGCCCTGAGCACGTCTTTGATGTCCTCAAAGTCTTTCTCGACTCGGGCCAGGAGCTCGTGCGCCCGGTCTTCCGGCATCAGAGCCTCAGTCAGG
>CAXMMT010000081.1:0-6017 GCA_964194555.1 uncultured Boseongicola sp.
CCGGTGCCTGTGTCAGGGGGGATCACCAACTCGAATTTCATGGTGGAGTCCGACGGCCGTCGCTACTTCGTCCGCATCGGCGGTGACATCCCCATCCACGGCATCATGCGCTTCAACGAGCTGGCGGCGAGCCGGGCCGCCCACGCCGTCGGAATCTCGCCAGAGGTCCTTCATCATGAGCAAGGCGCCATGGTTCTGCGTTTCATCGAAGGCCGCACCCTCGAGCCTGAAGACGTTCGAAAGACGGAAACTCTGAGCCAGATCATCTCACTGATCCAGCTCTGTCACCGGGAGGTTCCAAAGCATTTCAGGGGCCCGGCGCTTGCCTTCTGGGTATTTCGGATCCTCAGAGACTACGAACACACCTTGCAGGCGTCTGGGAGCCGCTACCTGGCGAAACTACCGAGGCTCCTCGAGACTGCAGAGGTGCTGGAAGAAGCCGTCGGTCCCGTCTCTCTCGTTTTTGGGCACAATGATCTCTTGGCTTCCAACTTCATTGACGACGGCCAGCGACTTTGGCTGGTTGACTGGGATTACGCCGGCTTCAACAGTCCCCTTTTCGATTTGGGTGGTCTCGCCTCCAACAACGAATTTTCTGCCATCCAGGAGAAAGGACTTCTCGAGGCCTACTACGACAGACCATTGACGGCTGAACTCCAACGTCGCTTTGACGCGATGAAATGTGCCTCACTCCTCCGTGAGTCGATGTGGAGCATGGTGTCGGAACGTCACTCCACCGTCGACTTTGACTTCGTGGCCTACACCGACATCAACCTCGAGCGTTTCGAGACTGCCTGGACCACTTTCGAAGAGGACTGAGGCTTGCCCGAACGGAAGTTCTACCAGGTCGCCGGCACCGTACCTGGCACCGCCGACGACAGCGCCGGCATGGACTAGCTTCAAAGACCTCGATCAAGGAGCGGTGTTGAAGATTGAGATGTCCGAGGTGATCAACCACCCAATCTCAGACGTGTTCACGTTCTATGCCGACGATCATCTTCAGAACCATCCGAGATGGGATTCGGAAATGCAGCTGAGCTTGGCAACGGATGGAGACGTTGGAATCGGCACAGTGTTCAACCGGCGTCACACCCACTTTGGCGACCCCGTGGAGGGGTCGATGACGGTCATCGAGTTTGAGCGTGATGAGCTGTTTGGGCTGGCCGTCGATGATGGCTTAGGAGAGTTCTATGCGCGGCTCCGCTTCGAAGAGGTCGGAGAATCCAGCACCAGAGTCTCAGCGATTGTTGATGTTCCTTCCATGCCCGACTCTGCAGACCCAACCCGTCTGATCGCAGTGGCCGAGAAGTGGCTCCATAACACCGAGGACCTTCTCTAGAACGCCAATTACTGCGTCGATCCCGTTCACACCCAGAGATGCCGTCAGGATTGCTGCGTGTGGACGGTTGTGCCGGGTGGTGAACTGCCCAGGGCCGCCACGGCCAACATTGCCCATCCAGCGGACACGATTAGCAGCGGAACCTCGAGGAGCCGCTCCTCAATCCCCTCCAGTACCGCCCCAACGGGGATAACAGCGAACAATGCCCACGCCAGGAACGTCGGCGCGAATGACCACTTCGGGAGGAGGCCTTTGCGGCGAATGTCCCCGCTTATGAGGAAGAGAACGAGAACGGTCGATAAGAAGTTGACCAAATATGCAGGGTCACCCAACCCATCCTCATTCTGGGCGAAGTGAGCGACCGCGGCGGTGGTTCCAGCAGCGACTGCAAACCAACCCAAACCGAGGAGAAGCCACTTTGGTCGGCGAAACACACCGACCAATGAGTAGACCAAAGTGATCAGAGACACTCCGAAAAAGAACGGCGCAACCTGAAACGCATGGTCAGGCTGGTCCCCTGTGATGAGAATCGCAACACCCTTATAGGCCCACAGGACTGCGCCAATCGCCGCCGTGGCCCCACACCAAACAAGCAGCCTTCTCACACACACGCCACGACGAGGAACATGTGCAAACCGTAGATCACGTCAGAACAATCCGCCCGAGGCAACCAATGTCGCCGAAGCCGACTGCCGCGCCGCGTTTCAAGATGGCGAAGGTCGCTTGGCGTAGGATCGACTGTTGATAGTGGAACGTTCGATGAGTGAGAGGGTTGATCTGACGCCGGTCGATGGCGTTGAAGTGACCGTTGTCATGGACAATGCGATCGACATTCTTGCCGCTCCGACTGAATCCGCTCTCCGGCCTTCCTGGCGCTGGGACTAGAGCGACGTCGACCAGTTGCCCGCCAAAGCACCCGACCCGAACACGTCGATCATCTGAAAACCCCGGCTCATCTGACGAAGCCTACGGCGCTATTGACAGCACCTCACTGGACCTCCACTTTGTCTGATGCGCATCTTGTCTGCACCGGCATTGAACGACCGCTAGGTTCCGATTCGACATTGCTGGCAATTGGGAGAAGCACCATATGTTCTATCGAGTGACGAAATACAACTTCGACGATGCACGGTTCGATGAGATTCTCGCTTGGGGTGAGTCCGTGAGGGCAAAGATCGAAGGCATCGACGGCATCCTTCATGTCGACAGCTACCGATCCGCCCCCGGTGAAGGGATGATCGTCGCGGCTTACGAGAGCGAAGACGCGTTCAATGCCGCGTCAGAGACAGTCAACTCAGTGCTCGGCGACATGGGCCAGTTCATGACCGGCGCACCACACACCCATTCGGGCACTGTGGACATGTCGTTCGGCAGATGAACTGACCAGCGCAACTCGCCACTCATCGCGGATCTGAGAACTGCAATGGGCTCGGCATCGCGCGCCGACATGCCTCAGGAGTGTCTGAGCAGAGTTCGTTCGCGGATTCTGACGCCGTGGCGCAGCCAACCATAAGTGCTCCGCTGTGTGCGATCTCTCCAGGGTCACACAGAAGGGGATCAAACGCTGTATACGGGAACGGGTCGCGGAATGCCTTTTAGGGTGAGCGGGTCCGGTAAGAGGGTGGCATCGATACCGGCGGCGGCGACTGTTCCCTGACTTGCCAGGATCGTTCCTGGTGCTGCTTGGTCGCAGAGACGTGATGCGAGGTTGACTGTGGTTCCGATCGGCGAATAGTCGTAACGGCCCTCGTAACCGATTCTTCCGAGAGTCGCATATCCAGTGGCCGCACCGATGCCCAATCCGAGATGGAATCCGCGACGTTCCCAACCCACTGCAAGAGGGGCGAAGCCTGTCTGCATGTCTCTTGTCATTGCGATGGCCCTCGCCGCATGATCGGGAACCGGAATCGGGTCGTTGAAGTAGATCATCAGACCGTCACCTTCGAAACCGCCAAGAGTTCCTTCTTGCTCCATGACGTGTCTGCCCATTTCCTGGTGGTACTCCCCGAGAACTGAGATGACCTCCTCGGGTTCGACCGTGGCAGCGAACTCGGTGAATCCGCGCATGTCGGTGAATACGACAGTGATTTCGGAACGGTGGCCCTCGAGGAGTCTCAGCCCATCCGGAGAGGAAATCAGATCCGCGACCTGTTTTGGCAGATAGCGGGCCAACTCCTCTCTTTGACTATCCACGGTCGCTACCAACTGGCTGGTCACAGTCGCCAAAGCCGGCTGCTCGGCGAACATCGCCAGCAGATCGATATCACCATCACTGAAAGGCAGCAGTTCGGTACGGAACAAGGAAAGGACACCGATCACCTCGCTCTTATGATGCATGGGCACACTCAACAATGTCCTGAATCCGCCTAGTCGCTGAGCCTCCCGATGCTCATACTCATCATCCGACTCAACATCGGGGATGTGAACCGGCCTTCGCTCGATCACAGCTCGGCCGGTCGAGGTACCTCTGCCGGGGCGAATCGGGTTGGCCTTATTGAACTCGACGACTTCGGGCGAAGCACCAACATCGGAGACATGGCGATAAACGTCGCCATCCTTCAGATAGATGAATCCTCTGTCTGTATGCGCCAGACGGACCGCATTGTCCAAGATCACCTGGAGAGTGGAATCCAGGTCCGAAGGTGAGTCAACAAGCGACCGCAGAACCTCCGTAACGCTCGCCCTCTCAGCCAGGTATTCAGCCTTTTCAAAGGTCATTCCGTCACGCTAACGACCACTGCCAGGCCCGCGTCGCAACCAAAGCCGTTCCGAGTGGGTTGAATATCGTTCTGTCAGTCTCTCGTTACGCGGCCACCAAAGCCACATCCTCACTGCCGCCATCCAGGCGAACGGAAGCGAGAAGGTAAGGCTTGGGGACGCGGCGATGCGGTGCCGGCGATCAGATGAAGGTCAGAGCCTGTCGACCGGCGGCCAAGGCCTCCTCGTAACTCAGGGCGGCGCCTTCGGCCGCCAGAGGTTCATGGTCATCGGTGTTGGTGGCGATCCTCTCCTCGATCACTGCGTACCCAGGACGACGGGGCGGAGGTACTGGTCGCCCCACTTCTTCTCGGACGGCCATGGCCCAACCCCAGAGACGTGTAGCAAACTCGGTTTCGCCCTTATCGAGGAGAGGGCCGGCCAGAGTCTCCAGGGTCCCGGCGAGCACGGTCATGTCGTGACGGGGGCTATCCAAGAGGTCGAACGCGTCTTTGACGCTGGCAGAGGCATCGTCGATTTTGCCGGCGGCGAACTGGGCGTCCGCCATCAAATGGAGGTTCTCTGCCACCTCAGTCCCAGTCGAGCCGAGGTCGCGCTCTAGATCGGCGCATCGTTGGTGGTTGGCAATGGCGTCTTCGTACTTGCCCTGGTGAAAGTCCACAATCCCAATACATGCGTAGTTGAAGGCTTGTAATCCACGATCACCCAGTGCCTTGGCTTGGACGAGGCTCTCGTCGTGGAGCTGGCGGGCCGTTTCGAAGTCGAGCCGGTAGCGGGCCAGGATCGCCCCCACCCCAGACGCCCATGCCAGACCCAACGTGTCTCCGGTCTGACGCATCTTGGCTATGGCCAGGTCGAGGTGGGGGGTGGCGGCGTCGACATCTGCCCGAATCCGGTCCATCCATCCCCTCCCGTACGAGGTCCAGCCGATGGCCCAGTCTTCACCTGACCGCTGGGCGAGCTCTAGTGCTTTGTCCAGAATTGTCTCGGCAACGTCGTAATCGTCGAGGTTCTGTCTCATCCAGCCTTCGACGAGGAATGTTTCAGCGAGTTTGGCATCATCGTCCAGGTGCTTGACCATGCCTCTGGTGTCGACTAGATGGGCCTTCAGAGTCTCGTAATCGCTGCTCCAAAGAAGATGCCAAGCGTAGGCCATCATCAGGCTGACGACGGTCTGTTCGTGACCGATGTCGGGGCGGCCGAGTAGTGGGCCCAGCCATTCGACCTGTTCCTCATTGTGGCCTCGAACAAACCAGAACCAGTGGAGAGCTGTTGCCAGACGCGCTGTGATCGGCGACATCTCGTGTTCGTCGGTGAATGACATGGCAGCCCGGAAGTTTTCGTGATCGACCTCGAGTCTCTCCATCCACTCGACTTGTCCATGTCGGCGAAGGTGTGGTGCAGCCTTCTCAGCCATATCGAGGAAGTACTCGGCGTGACCCTTGCGGACATCGTCGGCCTCACCGCTGTCCTTGAGTTTATCGAGGGCGTACTGGCGCAGGGTTTCGAGAAGCCGGTATCGATCCCCCCTGCCTCCCTCCCAGACCACCATCGATTTGTCGACCAGTGACGAAAGATGGTCGACCACGTCGAACTCATCAACAACTCCCCCCTGGCAGACTGACTCAGCAGCTTCGAGCGTGAAGCCGCCACGAAAGGCGGCAAGGCGGTCGAAGAAGACCTGTTCGGCCTCTTCCAACAGTTCGTAGCTCCAGTCGACGGCAGCTTCGAGGGTCTGTTGACGGGGGAGAGCCGTGCGGCTCCCGCCGGTAAGCAGGCGGAAACGGTCGTCAAGCCGGTCCGCAATGCGGGCGACATCCAACGACTTGGCTCGGGCTGCGGCCAGCTCGATTGCCAGCGGCATCCCATCGAGACGGCGACAGATCTTCAGGACAAAGGGATACGTCTCCTCGGTCACCTCGAAGTTTGGGTTGACCGCCGCTGCCCTCTCCGCAAACAG
>CAXMMT010000082.1:0-14100 GCA_964194555.1 uncultured Boseongicola sp.
TCTATCTGATCACGACGGGGATGGGCATTTACAACGATCTTGCGCTCTTCGAGATTCACCTCGAGCCAATCGGGAACCGGGCGGCCTTGGGTGTCCACGGAGTGCTGAATAACGATCAGGTCGGTGCTTCGATCCTTCACGGTGACCTCGTCACCGGGCTTGACCTGATAGGAGGGGATGTCGACCTTCCTGTCGTTCACCCGAAAGTGGCCGTGGTTTACCAGTTGACGGGCTTGGGGCCGGGTGGCGGTGAGGCCGGAACGCCAGACAACGTTGTCGAGACGCTGTTCCAGAAGTTGGAGAAGAGCGTCACCGGTGACTCCTTGGCGACGGTCGGCTTCCTTGTAGTAGCGACGAAACTGCTTCTCGAGGACACCGTACATGGTGCGCAGTTTCTGCTTCTCGCGAAGCTGAACCAGATAGTCACTCTCACGGATACGGCCGCGGCCGTGCTCACCCGGTGGATAGGGACGACGCTCCACTGGGCAGCGCTTCGACTGACAGAGCGGTGTGCGTGCCCGACGGCACGGCTTGTGACGGGGGCCTGTGTAACGAGCCATCAGTGCCTCAGCCCCTTCTTCGTTTCTTGGGCCGGCAGCCGTTGTGGGGCAGTGGTGTCACGTCTTTCACCCAGGTGATCTCCAAACCCATGTTCTGTAACGTGCGCACCGCGGTGTCACGACCGGACCCGGTTCCGCTGATGATCACGTCGAGTTTGCGAATGCCATGCTCACCTGCCCGGCGGGCGGCCTCCTCGGCAGCGACCTGGGCGGCGTAGGGCGTCGACTTTCGGGAGCCATTGAAACCAACCGAGCCACCAGAGGTCCAGGCCACCGTGGCCCCGTTCTGGTCGGTGATGTTGATGATCGTGTTGTTGAAACTGGCCTTGATGTGAGCCTGACCATGCGAGATGTTCTTACGCTCGCGGCGGCGGACTCGTTTCTTGCCTTGCTGGGTAGTCACCGATGACTCCTAATTATTTCGTGACCTTCTTCTTGCCGGCAATCGCAACGCGACGACCCTTGCGGGTGCGGGCGTTGGTATGTGTCCGCTGACCGCGGAGGGGCAGGCCGCGACGGTGGCGGATGCCCTGATAGCTGCCGATTTCGATTTTTCTGTTGATGTTCTGCTGAACTTCTCGTCTCAGGTCACCTTCGACCTGATAGTTGTCCTCGATGAAACGCCGAACCTTGGCGACCTCGTCGTCGGTCATCGACCGGACCCGTGTGCCGGGGTCGACGCCTGTCTCGGTGCAAATCTGCTGGCTTCGGGTCAGCCCGATGCCATAGATGTAGGTCAGCGAGATCTCGAGCCGCTTGTCACGCGGAATGTCAACACCTGATATACGAGCCAATTCAGTGCTCCTCGACGTTGGTACGGTTGTCTGTTTCGGCGAGACAGGTGCGTTTTTCGCCACGACGCAGGACGTAGTCGCACCCGTAGGGGTGCGTCAAGGACGAGGACGCCGCGAGGGGCGCTCCTGTCCGTTGAAACTGCATCGTGCCGACGTTGTGGTGCACTTACCCCTGCCTTTGCTTGTGACGGGGGTTGCTGCAAATCACCCAGACGCGGCCACGACGCCGAATGATCCGGCACTTCTCACACATTTTCTTGGTTGAAGGTCTTACCTTCATCTCTCACTCCAAGTCTCAGACCGGCGCCCGGGGTTTGCTCTCCAAACCATCGGTACGAGCGCGAACGCCGCCAGGCCACCGTCATGCGCAACCGAGCCTTCGCTGTGAGTGGTTGCGGGCGACGATGCCCTGATCGAACCTCTCTCCGTCGACAAAAAGAGCGACGAAGACCTTCGTAATGCTAGCGATGGGCCCGTGCCTCCTCAAATCCCACCGGGACAGGTTGGTCGCCGATGGTGAACACCTGCGGCCCGTCAGGCGTAATGGCCACGGTGTGCTCCCAATGAGCGGAAAGACTCCCGTCATCGGTGCGCACGGTCCAGCCGTCCTCATCGACTTTGGTGTGACGTCTCCCGGCGTTGAACATCGGCTCGATACAGAGCGCCATACCGGTCTTGAGCTTCAAACCCTTGCCGGGGGTCCCGTAGTTGGGGACCTGAGGCTCTTCGTGCATCTCCCGCCCGATCCCATGCCCCACATACTCTTCGACAACGCCGTAGCCATGGGCCTCACCAATCGCATGAACAGCTGCGCCGATGTCCCCGAGACGTCCGCCCTTGCGAACCTCACGGAGCCCGGCCCAGAGAGCGTCCTTGGTCGTATCCATCAGCCGACGAGCATCAGACGTCACCTGGCCGATGCCCACGGTGAAAGCGGCATCTCCGTGGAAACCCTCGAAGATGGCGCCGGCATCGACTGAGAGGATGTCACCTTCATGGAGCTTGTACGGAGAAGGGATACCGTGGACGATCACGTCGTTTGGCGACAGACAGAGGGTCGCCGGGTAAGACCCTTGATAGCCGAGGAACGACGCAGTGCAACCGTGGTCGGCGATCACTTTGGCACCAATCTCGTCGAGGGTGACGAGCGAGACGCCGGGTCGTGCTGCCTCGCGCACCGCTGCGAGGGCCGCGGCCACTGCGGCGCCCGCTCTAGCCATCTTGGCGAACTCGCGACGGCTCTTGATCGTGATCATGCCGGCGTCGCCGGAGATTCGCTGGCGTCGAGCACATCGACGATGCGATCGGTGACCTCGTCCACCTCCCCTAGACCGTTGACACTCACCGTCACGCCACGGGCGTCATAGATGTCTAGAAGGGGCTGGGTCTGATCCAGATAGACCTTGAATCGATTGCGAATTGTCTCTGAGGTGTCGTCGACCCGACCCCTGGAGAGCATCCGCTCGACAAGCTCGGTCTCGTCGACATCGAAGACGACGACCCTGTCGAGTCCGTCCTCACCGATCAGATCATCGAGGGACTTGACCTGAACATCAGTGCGAGGAAAGCCGTCGAGGATGTAGCCGCCGGCCGCGTCGGGCTCGGCGATTCGCTGCGCGAGCATCGCCACCGTGATTTTGTCTGGCACGTAGTCACCCGCCGCCATGATGGCGTCGACCTGCCTGCCGAGATCGCTGCCAATGGAGACATGGTGGCGAAACATCTCTCCGGTGGACACATGGGGGATGCCGAGACGGCCGGCGACACGCTCTGCCTGGGTCCCCTTACCGGCGCCGGGCGGGCCTATGAACAACAGCCGCATCAGTACTCAGAACTGATGCGGCGAATCTGCGTGTGCACACGCAACAAGATCAAGACAGTATCCCCTCGTAGTTCCTCATAGTGAGTTGGGACTCGATCTGCTTCATCGTTTCCAGAGCCACGCCGACCACGATCAGAATCGACACACCGGAGAACGAGATCTGGATGTTCCAGATGGCGCCGGCGATGGCAGGGAGGATCGCGATAGTGCCCAGGAAGATGGAGCCGGGGAGGGTGATCCGGTTGAGAATGAACGCCAGGTGCTTGGCAGTCTGACGACCCGGGCGGACGCCGGGAATGAACCCGCCTTGCCTCTGGATCATCTCGGCTTGTTGCTCGGGATCGAACTGGATCGCCGTGTAGAAGTAGGTGAAGAACACGATCAGGCTGAACAGGATGGCGATGTACCACCAGGAGACACCAAGCTGGCCGGCGCCCAGGTTCTCGTCGATGAAGCGGAAGACCGACTGGAGCCAGGCAGCGTCAGAGGGAATGGCTGTGATGATCAGCGACGGGATCAGCATCACCGAAGTGGCGAAGATCACCGGGATGACACCTGCTGTGTTCACCTTCAGCGGGATATAGGTGGACTGACCTCCGAGGACCCGACGTCCACGAACCCTCTTGGCGAACTGGATCGGGATCCGTCTCTGTCCCTGATCGACGTAGATGATCGCCACGATCATGAAGGCGAACGTCGCCATGATCACTCCGAAGCGGCCGTACAGCCCGGCGGCACCGGTCTGGCTCCAGACCTGGCCGAAGATGAAGGGGAACTGGCTGAGAATCGACACGAAGATGATCAGCGACATCCCGTTGCCCACACCTCGCTGGGTTATCAGCTCACCGAGCCACATCACCATGGCGGTACCCGCGGTCATCGTCAGCACGATCAGGACAACCCGACCAGGGGTGTAGTTCGGAATAAGGTCGATGCCGTTGGTGAACCGACCCGAGTGGAAAAGGAACGTGAACCCCGTCGACTGGATGAGAGCCAGGATCACCGTCATGTACCGCGTCCACTGGGTGATCACCTTGCGACCCGACTCCCCTTCCTCTTGAAGCGTCTTCAGCTTGGGAATCACAACAGTGAGCAACTGCATGATGATCGACGCCGTGATGTAGGGAATGATCCCCAAGGCGAACACCGAGAACTGTTCCAGGGCCCCGCCGGAGAACAAATTCAGCAAACCGTAGATCCCACCCGCCTGCTGCTGGGTTTGGAACAACCGAACCGCGTCCAGGTCGATGCCTGGCACCGGAATCGTGGCGCCGAGACGATAGACACCGAACATGGCGAGCGTGAAGAAAATCTTCGCCCGCAGGTCCGGGATCTTGAACATGTTGCGATAAATGGAAAGCATGTGGGTCTACTTGGTACTAGGTAGTTGTTGCTAAAAGCCCGAGATCAGGAAATGACCTCTACGGAGCCGCCGGCCTTTTCGATCTTCTCTTTCGCCGCCGCGCTGAAGGCATGGGCCTTCACGATCAAAGCCCTGTCGAGGTCACCCTCGGCGAGAACCTTGACCCGGCCCTTGTGACGGATCAGACCACGCTCACGGAGCGACTCCGGTGTTATCTCGCCGCCTTTGTCGAAGACCTCGAACGCCGAGAGGTTCACAATCGCGAATTCTTCTTTGTTCGGATTCTTGAAGCCCCTCAACTTGGGGAGACGCACTGCCAGCGGAGTCTGCCCGCCCTCGAAACCGGGACGCAGCGAGTTGCGGGCCTTGAGACCCTTGGTGCCACGACCGGCCGTCTTGCCTCGACGACCACCCTCACCACGCCCAACACGGATCTTCTTCTTCTTGGATCCGGGGGCGGGGGAGAGATGATGCAGTTTTAGTTGGTTCTTCTCTTCGCTCATTTAGCTCTCCTTGGAAGGATCGCCGGCCTCGGAAGGATCGCCGGCCTGGAGAGGATCACCGGCCTCGACTTCTACGAGATGGCGGACCCTGGCGACCATGCCCCGGAGACTGGGGGAATCGATTTGGGTAACGGTGTGGTTGATCTTTCGAAGACCGAGCCCCTCGACGGTGGCCCGAGTCTTTGGCTTCTCGCCGATCGTCGACCTCTTCAACGTGATATTCACGGTCTTTGGTTTTGCGTTGGCCATCTCCTACCTCAGCTCCCTTTTGCAGAATCTGAGGCCTGAGCCCGCATCGACTCGGTCGAGTTGTAAGCGGCCAGCAGGCCAGGAGGAACGAAGTCCTCGGCTTTCCTGCCTCTTGCTTTGGCTACCTCGTCGGGACGACGTTGGGCCATGAGGCCGGCAAACGCAGCGCGGGCCACGTTGAGGTGGGTTGGTGAGCCAAGAGACTTCGCAAGTGCATCCTTGACACCCGCTGCCTCGAGGATCTGACGGACCGCACCACCGGCGATGACACCGGTACCGGGAGCTGCCGGCTTGATGAGCACCCGGGAGGCGCCGTGGCGACCAACGACCTCATGGATGATCGTCTGACCGGCCATCGGAACCATGGTCATCCCGCGACGCGCCTGCTCAATGCCCTTCTGGATCGCTACCGGCACTTCCTTGGCCTTGCCATAACCAACACCGACCTTGCCTTTGCCGTCACCAACCACCACAAGCGCCGTGAAGCTGAAGCGACGGCCACCCTTGACCACCTTGGCCACGCGGTTGATCTGGATTACGCGTTCGTCGAATTGGCTCTTCTCCGAGCCCGGACGGTTTTGACGTGCCATTAAAACTCCAGTCCTTCCTCGCGTGCCGCATCGGCGAGGGCTTTGATCTTTCCGTGAAACTTGAACCCGCCCCGGTCGAAGACGACCGCCGAGACACCGGCATCCTTGGCACGGCTCGCCACGAGGCTGCCTACCTTGGTCGCAGTGCCGATGTTCAACGAATCAGACCGGATGTCGGTCTCCTGCGAGGATGCAGCCGCCAGTGTACGGCCATCGACGTCGTCTATCACCTGGGCGTAGATGTAACGGTTGCTTCGGTACACCACCAAGCGGGGGCGCGCCGCGGTACCCCGTACGCGTTTGCGCACCCGGGCGTGACGACGAGAGCGGGCATCCTGTCGGGAACCCCTCATGCCTTACCTGCCTTTCCAGCCTTGCGGCGAACGTATTCGCCGACGTACCGGATCCCTTTGCCCTTGTAGGGCTCGGGTGGACGGACCTTGCGAATGTTGGCGGCCGCCTGGCCGACCTTTTCCTTATCGATGCCTGAGATGTTGATTCTGGTCGGCTCCGGCACTTCGAAGGTCACGCCCTCTGGGGCCTGAACCAGGACCGAGTGGCTGAACCCCACCTGGAGCTCGACATCGGTGCCCTTGAGAGTTGCTCGATAGCCGACGCCCTGGATCTCCAACTCCTTGGTGAAGCCATCGGTCACACCAACAACCATGTTGTTGAGCAGTGCACGGCTCAAGCCGTGGAGCGCTTTTGACTGTCTGGTGTCATCGGGTCGGGTCACTGTCAGCTCACCATCACCCATCTCGAAAGACACCCGCTCGTGGAAGACGCGTGTCAGCTCCCCCTTGGAGCCCGTGACAGTCACGTTGCTGCCGTCGATTTCGACATCGACTCCTGATGGCACCGTCACCGGCATCTTTCCAATCCGGCTCATGTCACCAAACCTCACAAAGGATCTCGCCGCCCAGATGGCGACGACGCGCCTCCCGGTCGGGGAGAAGCCCCTGACTTGTCGAGACGACAGCCACTCCAATGCCACCTTGAACACGGGGCAACTCACGGGAGCCCCGGTAAACACGGTGACCCGGTCTCGAGATGCGCTTGATCCCCTCGATGACCGATCGACGACGTTCGCCATAGCGGAGCACCAGCTCCAACTGGCGGCGATGGCCATCCTCTGACACGTCGTAACGATCGATGAAACCCTCATCAACGAGGATCTGGGCGATACGCACCTTCACATTGGACGACGGCATCGAGACACGCTCGTGACCCACGGCAACGGCGTTGCGGATGCGGGTGAGCATGTCTGCAATTGGGTCAGTAACAACTGTCACCAGGACGCCTTTCTCACACCGGGAAGCTCACCACGGGACGCCAACTCGCGCACGCAGATTCGGCACATCCCAAAATCGCGTATGTAGGCACGGGCACGACCACAGCGATTGCAGCGGTTGTAACCCCTGACCTTGAACTTCGGCTTTCTCTTGGCCTTGGCGATCATCGATTTCTTAGCCATTCACATCCTCCTCAAACTTCTGCCTGGACCTTGCGGAACGGAAAACCGAAGGCATCGAGCAGGGCCTTGCCTTGCTCGTCGTTCTCCGCCGTGGTGACGATCGTGATATTCAGACCACGGGTTGTCGTCACACTGTCAAAATCGATCTCGGGAAAGATCAGCTGCTCCGAAGCACCAACGCTGTAGTTGCCACGCCCGTCGAATGCCTTCGGGTTGAGCCCCCGGAAGTCACGCACTCTGGGGATGGCGATAGCCAACAGCCGATCGAAGAATTCCCACATGTTCACGCCGCGCAACGTCACCGAAACGCCAATCGGCATGCCCTCTCGGAGCTTGAAGTTGGCGATGGACTTGCGGGCCTTGTTCACACGGGGCTTCTGGCCGGTGATGAGGCTCAACTCGTCGATGGCCTCACCGATCGCCTTCTTATCGCCCACAGCCTCGCCAAGACCCATATTGAGGACGATCTTGTGGAGCGTCGGTATCTCCATCACGTTGTCGAGACCGAGTTCGTCCTTCAGTTGGGCAGCGATCTCCTCTTCGTATTTGACCTTGAGGCGAGGGGAATCGCTCACAACTCACCTCCACACTTCACGCAAACACGGTGCTTCGAACCGTCCTCGTCGAACTGATGGCCGATCCGGGTGGGACCACAATCGTCACAGATGATCATCACATTGGAGGCATCGATCGGCATGTCCTTGTCGATGATTCCGCCCTGCATCGTGGCGCCCGACGGCTTGGTGTGACGTTTGGCGGTGTTGACACCTTCGACCTGAATCTTTCCTCTGTCTCGATAGACTTGTGCGATCTTCGACTCTTTGCCGGCGTCCTTGCCAGAGATGACCATCACCTTGTCGCCTGTCTTGAGCCTCATCACAGAACCTCGGGGGCGAGGGAGATGATCCGCATGAAACGGTGGTCACGCAGTTCTCGAGCAACGGGGCCGAAAATGCGAGTTCCGATGGGCTGTCTGTTGTCATCGATGATCACGCAGGCGTTGTCGTCGAACCGGATGTAGGTGCCGTCGGTGCGTCGCGACGCCTTCTTGGTGCGCACCACAACGGCCCTGACGACTTCGCCCTTCTTGACGGACCCGCCAGGGTTGGCGTCTTTGACCGCGCCCACGATCACGTCTCCGACTCCTGCGTAGCGACGGGACGAGCCACCGAGCACACGGATGCAAAGCACCTCGCGGGCACCGGTGTTGTCCGCGACCTTGATACGGGACTCCTGTTGAATCATCGGGCGCGCTCCACGATCTCGGTGAGTCGCCACCGCTTCTGCTTGGAAATGGGACGTGTCTCCACGATCTGAACCGTGTCACCCACATGAGCGTCATTGGTCTCGTCGTGAACGTGGAACTTCGTGCTGCGACGGACGACCTTGTCGTATCTGGGGTGCGCAGTCAGGTTCGGCACTTCGACGGTGATCGTCTTGTCACGGCTATCCGAGACAACGACGCCAACCCGCACCTTCCGACGATTGCGCGTTTCGTTCTCAGCCATCAGGCAATCTCCTTACGGGCTTCAGACGGTTCGCCGACTGAAGCCCGCGCCATCAGCTCACGCTCTCGCATCACGGTGAGGATGCGGGCAATTTCTGTCTTCACCACTCGAATCCGGGCGGTGTTGTCGAGCTGGTTGGTGGCCACCTGAAAACGAAGGTTGAACTTCTCCTCCTTCGCCTCGATGAGGGCATCTGCCAGCTCTTCGGTTGTGAGTTCACGGATTTCTGCAGTGGTCATGTGTCCTCCCTGCTCACGAATCTGGTTCTGATCGGGAGTTTGTGACTCGCCTTGCGCATGGCCTCACGGGCCATTTCCTCGGACACGCCTGCTAGCTCGAACATGACGCGGCCCGGCTTCACGACTGCCACCCAGAACTCCGGATTTCCCTTCCCCGAGCCCATACGGGTCTCAGCGGGCTTCTGAGTCACCGGCTTGTCGGGGAATATGGTGATCCAAACCTTCCCGCCACGCTTGACCGCACGGGTGATCGCAACACGGCTTGCCTCGATCTGGCGAGAGGTGATCCACGCCGGCTCCAGGGCCTGGAGTCCATACTCACCGAAGTTGACCTGGGTGCCGCCTTTGGCAACGCCGGACATCCGCCCTCGATGCATCGTGCGATGTTTGGTTCTCTTGGGCATCAACATGACCCGCTACTCCTCTTCACCCTTGGGGGTCCCCTGCTCTGCAGGGGGACTAGCCGGCGGAGCGTCGGCCGAGGGGGGCGACACGGTTTGCTCGTCCTGGGCACTCTCGTACTGCACCTTGGCTTCGGCGGCCGTGGGACGTCGTCCACCACCAGCTTCGATCAGCTTCCGGCCACCGGTCTCCTTGCCCGCAGACTCGACGGGGCGTTTGCCTCCACCGGCTTCGATGAGACGCTGCTTGCCTGACCCGGCTCCTGCCGCCTCTTCGGCGCGTGATTTGAGACTCTTCTGGGTTCGGCGGACGGGACCGCCGGTAGCCAGATCCGCCTCTGCGATGATGCGCTCGCCTGAGACGCCACCCCGATCGACCACCTCACCCCGGTAGACCCACACCTTGATACCGATGGCGCCCACCGTGGTTCGTGCTGTCGCTGTTCCGTAGTCGATGTCGGCCCGCAGAGTGTGAAGCGGCACACGGCCCTCGCGATACCACTCACGACGACCCATGTCGGAGCCGCCAAGACGACCCTTGGATTCGACACGGACACCTTCGGCGCCGGCCTTGAGGGCCGAGGCAACCGCGCGCTTCATCGCCCGCCGGAAGGCAATCCTGTTCTCGATCTGGTCGGCAATGCCCCTGGCAAGAAGGGCGGCGTCCAGATCCGGATCTTTCACCTCGTTGATGTTCAGTTTGATCCGACGATCGGTGATCTTCTCGAGACCGTTGCGAAGACGCTCGGCCTCGGAGCCCTTGCGGCCGATGACGACACCGGGGCGGGCGGTGTGAATGTCGACGATGAGACGATCACGGGTACGCTCGATATCGATTCGCGAAACGGCCCCACGCCTCAACTCCCCACGGAGGTATTCGCGAATCTTCCAATCCTCGTTTACAAAAGCTGCATACTCCTTATCGGAGAACCACTTCGACTTCCAGTCGGTCGACACACCAAGACGGAACGAATAGGGGTGTACTTTCTGGCCCATCAGCTCACCTCCTCCTCATTGGTGTCCGAGAGCACGATCGTGATGTGACTCGTGCGTTTGTTGATCCGGCTGGCGCGGCCGCGGGCGCGGGGGCGATAGCGCTTCAAAGTGGGGCCCTCGTTTGCAAATGCCTCGGCGACCAGGAGATCCTCGGGATCCAGAGCGTGGTTGTGCTCAGCATTGGCGACGGCCGACTGCAGGGTCTTGGCGATGGGACCCGAAGCGGCTCGCGGAGTGAGTCGAAGCACGTGCTCGGCCTCCTCCACGGGAAGACCACGTACCAGGTCGAGCACCCGGCGCACCTTGTAGGGCGACTGACGGATGAAACGGGCTTGGGCTTTGACTTTCATCGTCTTGATGCCGCCTTGTCTGCGTGACCGCGGAAGGTGCGGGTGGGAGCGAACTCTCCGAGCTTGTGGCCCACCATCGACTCGGTGACATACACCGGCACATGCTTGCGGCCGTCGTGGACGGCAAGGGTGTGCCCGACCATCTCCGGGATGATCGTGGAGCGTCGCGACCAGGTCCTGATCACGCGTTTCTGGCCTGTTCGGTTGAGCTCGTCGACCTTGTTGGCGAGGTGCTCGTCGACGAAGGGGCCCTTTTTCAGTGAGCGAGCCATCATCGCCTGCCTTTCTTCGTGCGACGTCGGACCGCAGAAGCGAAGCTTCTGCAATGCGACGTCGTGTGGTGTTGATAAATCGTGTTCATCAGCGTCTGCCCTTCTTGGTGCGACGTCGCACGATGTACTTGTTGGAAGCTTTTTTCTTGCTGCGTGTGCGGCCCTCCGACTTGCCCCAAGGGCTCGCCGGGTGACGACCACCGGAAGATTTGCCCTCGCCACCACCGAGCGGGTGATCGACGGGGTTCATCGCAACACCACGGGTCTGGGGGCGAACACCCTTCCAGCGGTTGCGACCTGCCTTGCCGATCTTGATCAGCTCGGCCTCGGGGTTGCCCACCTGACCGACCGTGGCACGGCTGTCGAGTGGTACCTGGCGCATCTCACCGGAAGGGAGACGCAACAGGGCGAGGTTGCCCTCCTTGGACATCAACTGGACCGAGGCACCGGCTGATCGAGCCAGCTTGGCCCCACCACCGGGACGCATCTCGACGGCATGCACCGTCGTCCCGGCCGGGATATTACGCAGGGGTAGAGCGTTACCTGGCCTGATATCGGCCTTGGAGCCTGACATCAACGGGTCATCCACCTTGACCCCGAGAGGAGCGAGGATGTAGCGCTTCTCACCGTCCACGTAGTTGAGAAGGGCGATACGAGCATTGCGGTTCGGGTCGTACTGAATCGAGGCAACCCGCGCCGGGATCCCGTCTTTGTCACGCCTGAAGTCGATGATGCGATAACGCTGTTTGTGCCCACCGCCACGGTGACGCGAGGTCACCCGACCATAGGTATTGCGACCACCCGTCTTGGATTTCTTGGCGATGAGTGACTTCTCTGGCTTGTCGGTTGTGATCTCGGCGAAATCCGAAACCGTTTGGAACCGGCGACCCGGAGATGTTGGCTTGCGTTTCCTTACGGCCATCTCAGACTCCAAACAGATCTATCGAATCGCCTTCGGCGATCTTGACGATGGCGCGCTTTACGTCCTTGCGTTTGCCGAACGTGAGGCCACTGCGCTTGCGCTTGCCTTTGCGGTTCATGGTGTTGACCCGGATGACGGTCACGTCGAAAACCTCTTCGATGGCGTCCCGGATCTCCTCTTTGTTGGAGCGGGGGTCCACCTCGAAGGTGTAGATGTTCTCGTTCTCGATGAGGTCGTAAGACTTCTCAGAGACGACCGGGGCGAATATGAGGTCATGAGGTATCTTCATCAGGCCTCATCTCCTTCCGTCTCAGAGTCACGATCTTCGACGGAGTCGAAGTCGTTACCTCTGGTTTCATCGAAGATGAAATCAGAGGCGCTGACTTCGTATGAGCTGCTTCGGCCCACCGAGCCCACCGTGTGCGAGGTGAAAACCACCTGGTCCGACCAGAGAACGTCGTAGGGCGTGAGATGACCGGGCTCCACCAGCCGCACCTCGGGAAGGTTGCGGAACGATTTGGCGGCGACACCGTCGAGTTGGGTGAGAACGAACAGTGTCTTGCCTCCGGCGTCTATCGCATCGAGAAGGCCAACTGCCTGCTTTGTCTTTGGACCGACCCAGTCGATGGACTCGACGACTTTGACGCACCCCTCCGAGGCGCGAGCCGAGAGAGCGCTGTACAGGGCGAGACGCTTCATCTTCTTGGGCGTGCGCTGGCTGTAGTCACGGGGCTTGGGGCCATGAGCGACACCTCCGCCAACCCACTGCGGGGAGCGAATCGAGCCGTGCCGGGCACGACCGAGCCCCTTCTGCCTCCAGGGCTTGCGGCCACCGCCACGAACCTCGCCACGGGTCTTCGTATTGGCGTTCCCCGAACGCGCCGCGGCCAATTGCGCGGTCACCACCTGGTGAAGGACGTCCAGGTTGGGCTCGATGCCGAACACGTCGGGATCCAAACCGATGTCCCCACCGGCGGCGCCATCCGACTTGAAGAGCGGAGCTTTCACATCAGCCACGAGTCTTCACCGCCTCCCTGACGAGAACGATCGAGCCTTTGGGCCCGGGGACCGATCCACCGAGAAGCAGCAAGCTGCGCTCCTCATCGACACCGACGACCTCGAGGCTGAGTGTCGTGACCTTCTCTCCCCCCATGCGACCGGCCATGCGCATTCCCTTGAAAACGCGGGCCGGGGTAGCGCAAGCGCCAATCGAGCCAGGGGCACGGTGGCTCTTGTGGTTTCCGTGAGACGCCGGCTGACCCTTGAAGTTGTGACGCTTCATGACACCGGAAAACCCCTTGCCCTTGGAGACACCGGAGACGTCGGCCCTGGTGCCAGTCCGAAACACCTCATCGACCTTGATTTCCTGGCCGACCTGATAGTCGCCAGGGTCTTCAACCTTGATCTCGACGAGATGCGTGCCGGGGGCAACCCCGGCCTTGGCGTAATGACCGGCTTCGGGTTTGTTGGCCTTACCGGACTTCATCTCGCCAAAGGAGATCTGGATGGCGTTATAGCCATCCCTCTCCATGGTCTTGATCTGGACCACGTGGACAGGACCGGCTTTGACGACGGTCACCGGGATGGCCCGGGCCTCATCGTCAAAGATCTGGGTCATGCCCAGTTTCTGTCCGAGTATCGCCTTCACAGCTTGATCTCAACTTCCACGCCCGCAGGCAGTTCGAGACGCATCAAGGAGTCGACCGTCTTCGGGGTGGGCTCGATGATGTCTATCAGACGCTTGTGAATCCTCATCTCGAAGTGCTCACGCGAGTCCTTGTGGACGTGGGGTCCGCGCACGACGCAGTAACGGTGGATCTCGGTCGGAAGAGGAATCGGACCCTTGATGGTGGCCTCGGTACGCAACACCGTCTCGGTGATCTTCTTCGCTGACTCGTCCACAACGTTGTGGTCGTAGGCTTTGAGCCTGATGCGGATCTTCTGCTGGTCGCTCATTTGGTGATCTTGGTGACTCGTCCGGCGCCGACGGTCCGGCCGCCTTCACGGATAGCAAACCTGAGTCCTTCGTCCATAGCAATGGGGACGATCAGTTCCAC
>CAXMMT010000083.1:0-52640 GCA_964194555.1 uncultured Boseongicola sp.
CCCGATGACAGGCGGACGCGGCAGACCTTCCGGAGCGCCGAGTTCGGCTTCTTCGGAGTGACGGTGTAGACGCGGGTGCAGACGCCACGACGTTGCGGCGCGCCAGCAAGACCTGCTGTCTTCGCCTTCTTCTGTTTTGGCTTCCTGCCCTCGCGGACAAGCTGCTCGATTGTTGGCATTTTTCCTCCGCGCAAGGAACGGCGTGGGGGCACACCCCAGAGCCGTTCTCGCTGTGAAACTTTGCGTACCGGGTGCTGAGAGCACCCGGCTCGTTCCGTATGACCCTCGCCAGAGGAGCCGGGGAACGATGACAGATTCTATGTATCCGTCGTCGCGCGTACCAAATCGACCGGATCAACCGGTCGCACAACGAACCGTAACACCTTCACGATTTAGACGCCAAACCTTCGTTTTGTGAAGATTCGCGCGGCCATAACCCGCGTAGATCTTCACAAAACGGTATCGATGGGGGGGTTCGGTCTACTCCTCTTCGGGTTCCGGCGACGAGTTGCCGAGCGAGGCCAGCCATTCGGCTGGGTCGTCGGGGAGACCCTCGTCTTGGGACGGAGGGCCGCCACCTTCGCCAAGAAGACCAAGACTGGCGACCGTGGTCGCGCCGGGCAAGGACGGCTGAAGCTTCTGATATTGGGTGGCACCGGTACCAGCCGGGATCAACTGACCGATGATCACATTCTCCTTGAGACCCCTCATGAAGTCGGAGCGGCTCTGGATGGCCGCATCGGTGAGGACACGGGTGGTTTCCTGGAACGAAGCGGCCGACAGCCATGAGTCGGTCGCGAGGGAAGCCTTGGTGATTCCCATCAGCTCGGGACGACCCTCCGCGGGGCGCTTGTCATCGCTGACCAGCTCCTTGTTGGTGTCCCGAAACTTCTGGTCATCGATCAGCGCAGCCGGCAGGAAGTCGGACTCGTTGGGAGCAACCACCCGCACTCTGCGGAGCATCTGACGCACGATCATCTCTATGTGCTTGTCGTGAATCTCCACACCTTGGGACTTGTACACCTCCTGAACCTGATCGACCAGATACTGCTGGGTAGCCCTGACACCGCGGATCTCGAGGACCTCTTTGGGATCGAGCGGTCCCTCGGTGAGTTGGTCTCCCGCCTCGACGTCCAAGGTTTCGGTGAAGCGGAGCTTGGCGAAGCGCGAGATCGGGTACACGACCTCGTCGTCGCCCGCCGTCACCACTATGCGACGGCCCTCTTCGTCGTCGAAAAATCGAGCCTCGCCGGTAAGTTCGGACATCACGGCCCTTCCCTTGGGGGCGCGAGCCTCAAAAAGCTCGACCACGCGGGGGAGACCGTGGGTGATGTCGGAGCCGGCTACTCCACCGGTGTGGAATGTGCGCATGGTGAGCTGGGTGCCCGGCTCACCGATCGACTGGGCGGCCATTATTCCAACAGCCTCCCCGAGCTCCACGATCTTGCCGGTGGCCAACGAGAGTCCGTAACAGGCCTGACAGACACCGCCACGGGTGTCGCAGGTCAACGGGGAGCGAACCCGCACAGTTTCGACGTCGGCATCTCCAACCGCGTGGAGCTCCTTGGTGCCGATGATCGTGCCGGCACGGAGCTTTTTGTCGTCCTCCGTTGCGACGAGAGTGCGGCCTACTTTGAGATCGTCCGCGAGAGCACGTCCGTAGATGCGGGAGCGGAGGTTGCGAATCTTCTCGCCACGGTCGTCGATCACGCTGATCACAATTCCGCGGTCGGTCTCACAATCCTCTTCCAGGATGATCATCTCCTGGGAGACATCAACGAGACGTCGAGTCAGATAACCCGAGTCAGCGGTTCGCAGAGCCGTGTCCGCCAGACCCTTCCGAGCACCATGGGTCGAGATGAAGTATTCGAGAACCGACAGGCCCTCACGGAAGTTCGAGATTATCGGCCGAGGGATGATGTCACCCTTGGGGTTGGCAACAAGACCACGCATGCCTGCGATCTGACGGACCTGCATCATGTTTCCACGGGCGCCAGACCCAACCATCATGTCCAGTGAGTTGAACTTCTCAGACTTGAGGCCCAACTTCATGGCCTCGGTCACCTTCTCGGTGGCCTCGGTCCAGATCTCGATGAGCTCCTGACGACGCTCGTCGTCGGTGACCACACCCTTGGCGAAGAGGTTCTGCACCTTCTGGGCCCTGTCCTCGAAACTTTCGAGAATCTCGGCCTTGTTGTCCGGCGTCCGGACATCGTCGAGGGCGATCGTCAAACCGGCCTTAGTCGAGTACCTGAAGCCGAGCTCCTTGATCAGGTCGAGCGTGTTGGCCACCGCCGAACGCGGATAGCGCTCGATGATGACTTCGATGAGAAGCTTGATGTCACTCTTGATCACGACCGAGTCGATGAAGGGGAAGCCCTCCGGCAGGGCCTCATTGAGAAGAACCCGACCGAGAGTTGTCTCGGCAGCCGAACCGCCATCGAAGGGCTCGTCATTCAGCAGCCCGCCGAGCGTCTGGCTCAAGTCTTGGTGCATTGCCGGCTCACCCGCCAGCGCCCCCAGACGAATCTTGATCGGGGAATGTAACGACAGCTCGCCGATTTCGTAAGCCATGAAGGCCTCGTCGAGGTCCGAGAAATGACGACCAGCCCCTATTGCATCCTCAACGAACTCGGAGAGGTAGTAGATCCCGATGACCATGTCCTGGGAGGGGGTGACGATCGGCC
Source organism: uncultured Boseongicola sp. (assembly GCA_964194555.1). GTDB lineage: Bacteria > Actinomycetota > Acidimicrobiia > Spongiisociales > ZC4RG35 > SZUA-217. Next base: position 2,688 of record CAXMMT010000083.1, read on the forward strand.
GTCCGGAGGCAGGCGAAAGCACGTTGTTGCTCGAAAGCATCAGCACCCTGGCCTCGGCCTGAGCCTCGGCCGACAGTGGGAGATGAACGGCCATCTGGTCGCCATCGAAGTCGGCGTTGAAGGCCTCGCACACCAGCGGGTGGATCTGAATCGCCTTGCCCTCGATCAATACCGGCTCAAATGCCTGGATGCCGAGACGATGCAATGTCGGAGCACGGTTGAGAAGAACCGGGTGCTCCTGAATCACGTCGGAGAGAACGTCCCACACCTGGGGACGGTGACGCTCCACCATTCGCTTGGCAGCCTTGATGTTCTGCGCGAGGTCGAGATCGACCAGTCGCTTCATCACAAAAGGCTTGAACAGCTCGAGGGCCATGATCTTGGGCAGCCCACACTGGTGCAGCTTGAGGTCGGGGCCGACAACGATGACTGAACGGCCCGAATAGTCGACACGCTTTCCAAGAAGGTTCTGACGGAAGCGACCCTGCTTGCCCTTGAGCATGTCGGACAGCGACTTGAGAGCACGATTTCCCGGACCGGTCACGGCACGACCGCGACGACCATTGTCGAACAAGGCATCGACGGCCTCTTGAAGCATGCGCTTCTCGTTGTTGACGATGATCTCGGGAGCACCAAGGTCAAGCAGTCTCTTGAGACGGTTGTTCCGGTTGATCACCCTGCGGTACAGATCGTTCAGGTCGGAGGTGGCGAAACGGCCACCGTCGAGCTGGACCATCGGACGAAGATCGGGGGGGATGACGGGGACGGTCTCGAGGATCATGTCCTCGGGACGGTTCTGGCCTTCCCAGAAGGGCTTGACCACCTTCATGCGCTGGGTGGCGCGCTGGCGGCGCTGCTGTGAGCCTCCGTTGAGATCGGTATCGAGACGCTCCATCTCCGCGTCGAGGTCGAGATTGAGAAGCAACGACTTCACCGCCTCCGCGCCCATTCCGCCCTCGAAGTAATCGGCGTAACGAAAATAGATCTCACGCCAGAGTTGCTCGGACTCGACGAGTTGCTTCGGACCGAACTTGCGGAATGTGTCGAACGCTTCCTCGATCAACTCGATTTCCCGGTCGGACCGCTCCTGGCGTTCCTTGATCTCCTTGTCGACTTCTTTGCGGCGGGCGTTGATCTCCTGAGTTTTGGCACCGCCTTCCTCCATACGCTCCAGCTCGTCTTCCAGAGCCTCGAGACGAACCTCGTGCCATTCCTCGAACTCCGCCTTGACGACCTCGATCTCCTCACGCATGGTGTCTTCGAGTTCGGCGAGGTCTTTCTGGCGTCGTTCGTCATCGACCGAAGTGATGATGTAGCTGGCGAAGTAGATGACCTTCTCCATCTCCTTGGGAGACATGTCGAGCAGGTAGCCGAGACGGCTGGGAACACCCTTGAAGAACCAGATGTGGGTGACCGGTGCGGCCAACTCGATGTGACCCATCCGCTCACGACGAACCTTGGAGCGGGTCACCTCGACGCCGCAGCGCTCACAGATGATCCCCTTGTATCGGATCCTCTTGTACTTGCCGCAATAGCACTCCCAGTCCCTCTGGGGACCGAATATGCGCTCGTCGAACAGACCCTCTTTCTCCGGGCGAAGGGTTCGATAGTTGATCGTCTCCGGCTTCTTCACCTCTCCATAGGACCAGGCGCGAACCTGGTCGCTGGAGGCGAGGCCGATCTTCAGTTCATCAAATAGTTGCTGTGCCATAAATTCTTAGAACCCCTAGTCGGAATCCGGACGCTCCGGGCGGCTGAGGTCGATGCCGAGAGTCTCGACCGACCTGTATGTCTCCTCTTCGAGCTCCTTGAGCTCGACTTCCTCACCGGCCGAGAGCATCTCGACGTTGAGACAGAGACTCTGCATTTCCTTGATCAGGACTCGGAAGGACTCCGGGATTCCCGGCTCGGGGATGTTGTCTCCCTTGACGATTGCCTCGTAGACCTTGACCCGGCCCTGGACGTCATCGGACTTGATCGTCAGAAGCTCCTGGAGGGCGTATGCGGCGCCGTAAGCCTCGAGGGCCCAGACCTCCATCTCACCAAACCGCTGACCTCCGAACTGAGCCTTTCCACCAAGAGGCTGCTGGGTGATCATGCTGTATGGGCCGGTCGACCGGGCATGGATCTTCTCATCGACAAGGTGGACCAGCTTGAGCACGTAGATGTACCCGACTGTGATCTGAGTGTCGAAAGGGTCGCCGGATCTGCCGTCATAGAGAGTGGCCTTGCCGTCGTCACCCACAAGCCGGTCGCCGTCGCGGTTGGGGTGGGCGCTGGCGATCACCTGCATGATCTCGTCTTCCTTGGCGCCGTCGAACACCGGTGTCGCCGTGTTGGTCCACGGCTTGACACCGACCGAAGCCGGTGACTCGCCCTTGAACGGTTCCCAGCCCTGGGCAGCAGCCCAGCCGAGATGTGTTTCCAGGATCTGGCCCAGGTTCATCCGGGAGGGAACACCAAGAGGGGACAGGATGATGTCGACGGGTGTTCCGTCCTCGAGAAACGGCATCTCCTCCTCAGGGAGAATCTTGGAGATGACACCCTTGTTGCCGTGACGCCCGGCGAGTTTGTCGCCTTCTGAGATCTTGCGCTGGGTAGCGACATAGACCCGGACCAGTTCGTTGACGCCTGGTGGGAGTTCGTAGCCATCGGCTCGTTTGAAGACCTTGACATCAATGACCTTGCCCTGCTCGCCATGGGGCACCTTGAGCGAGGTATCACGGACCTCACGGGCCTTCTCGCCAAAGATGGCGCGGAGAAGACGCTCCTCCGGAGTCAGTTCTGTCTCACCCTTGGGGGTCACCTTGCCAACCAGGTAATCACCCGGGCCGACTTCGGCGCCGACGCGGATGATGCCCGACTCATCGAGGTTGGCGAGGACTTCCTCCGGGACATTGGGAATGTCCCTCGTGATCTCCTCGGCACCCAGCTTGGTGTCCCGGGCGTCGAGCTCGTGCTCCTCGATGTGAACCGAGGTCAGGACGTCATCTTTGACAAGACGCTGGCTGATGATGATGGCGTCCTCGAAGTTGAGGCCCTGCCACGGCATGAAGGCAACCAGAAGGTTGCGACCCAGTGCAAGCTCGCCGAGCTCGGTGGACGGGCCGTCAGCAAGGACATCTCCGACCTTCACCTTGTCGCCCTCGCGGACGATGGTCTTGTGGTTCATGCATGTGCCCTGGTTCGATCGGTTGAACTTGTTGAGGGCAAAAGTGTGCTTCTTGTTGTTGTCCTTCGCTTTGACAACGATCTCGTCGCCGCTGATTTCGACGACCTCGCCGGCGACCGTCGACATAACCATGTCACCAGAATCCTGGGCCGCTCGGCGTTCGACGCCTGTTCCGACCAGCGGCGCCTCGGCAGTGAGCAGGGGCACGGCCTGACGTTGCATGTTCGAGCCCATGAGGGCACGGTTGGCGTCATCGTGCTCGAGGAAGGGGATCAGAGAAGTGGAGACTGAGACAATCTGCTTTGGCGAGACATCCATGTAGTCGACGTTCTTCGCCTCGACATACTCCACCTCGCCACCGGCAATACGCACCAAGACGCGCTTGTTGACAAAAGCACCAGTGTCCTTGAGGGGCGCATTCGCCTGTGCGATGACAAAGCGCTCTTCCTCGGTGGCTGTCAGGTAATGGACCCTCTTGCTGACCTTTCCGGCTACCACCTTGCGATAAGGGGTCTCGATGAATCCGAAGTCGTTTACCCGGGCGTATGAGGCGAGGGAGCCAATGAGGCCGATGTTGGGGCCTTCCGGCGTTTCGATCGGGCACATCCGGCCGTAGTGCGACGGGTGAACGTCTCGAACCTCGAAGCCGGCACGCTCACGGGAAAGACCACCGGGGCCAAGCGCCGATAGACGCCGACGGTGGGTGAGCCCGGCGAGCGGATTGGGCTGGTCCATGAACTGGCTCAGCTGGCTGGTGCCGAAGAACTCTTTGATCGATGCTGTAACGGGGCGAATGTTGATCAGGCTCTGAGGCGTGATCGCATCCGGATCCTGAGTAGTCATCCGCTCACGGACGACCCGCTCCAGCCTGGTGAGCCCGACCCGGACCTGATTCTGGACCAGTTCGCCAACCGTGCGGATACGGCGATTGCCAAAGTGGTCGATGTCGTCAGTCCTGATCTGCACTTCGTTGCCCTTGTGCGTCTCCATCGTCTCCTCGCCGGCGTGGAGAGCAACGAGGTAGCGGATGGCATCGAGGATGTCGTCGTCACGCAACAACTGAAGACCCTCGGCGCGGTAGTCCTTCGGCGCCTTCTCGTTGAATTTCTGACTCATCTTGTAGCGACCGACCCGTGTGAGGTCGTAGCGCTTCGGATTGCGGAACAGAGTCTGGATCAGACCACGCGCCGACTCGACGGTTGTCGGCTCACCGGGACGCAGCTTGCGGTAAAGGTCGAGAAGTGCTTCGTCCTTGTCGGCAGCCGTGTCCTTTTCGATGGTGTTCTTGATCGACTCGGAATGATCGAACATCTCGAGGATTTCCTCGTCGGTCTCTGCGATTCCCAGGGCCTTGAGGAACGCCGAAACGTACTGGCGTCGTTTGCGATCGACGCGGACGCCAATGGTGTCCTTCTTGTCCGTGTCGAACTCGAGCCATGCACCACGGCCAGGTATGACTTTTCCCGAGTAGATCATCTTGTCCGACGTCTTGTCCTTGGCGACGTCGAAGTAGATCCCGGGAGACCGCACGAGTTGGGACACGATGACCCGCTCGGTGCCGTTGATGATGAACACACCCTTGTCGGTCATGATCGGGAAGTCGCCAAGGAACACCTGCTGTTCCTTGATCTCTCCGGTGCCCCGGTTCATGAATCGGGCTGTGACGAACAAAGGTCGCGCGTAGTTGGCGTCGCGCTCCTTGGCCTCTTCGAGACTCATCACCGGCTCGTTGAAGCGGTGGTTGGTCAGTTCGAGCGCGAGCGATCCGGTGAAATCCTCGATGGGGCTGATCTCTTCAAAGATCTCACGAAGCCCTTCGTCGATGAACCACTGAAATGATTCGTGCTGTACGGCAATCAGGTCGGGTAGGGGTAGTACTTCGGGGATTTTCCCGAATGAGAAGCGCTCAGCCACGCGTGAAGCCAAGAGGTGCCTCCTTGAGGTGGTGAAATTGGGAGTGACGCAAGAAAGAGCATGCTAACAGACGCGTGAGCATGTCCCCAATTGAGTCTTAAACTGTCGTACTCGCCCCCGAGACGATAGCCGATCGACGATCGCCGCAATGCCAATTCGGTCCCCGAAGGACTGATCTACATCCTATCGCACACCCATAAAACGAGTCAAGGGCTCCCTTCGTCCCCCGCCAACGCAGGGGCGGAAGTCTTCAGGCGGCAGCCACCGACGCCAGAAGGTCGGTGTCGACAATGCGAATGCTCCGGTATCCGGTCTCGACGGCACCCTGATCACGGAGTCTCCCCAGCGCCTCGTTGACAGACTGTCTGCTGACTCCGAGGAGCGCGGCGATCGTGGCCTGGGAGAGATTCACCTCCGCTCGTGCCTCCCCTTCCTCCATCAGCAGATCGGCGACCTGGCCGAGAACGGTCTTGTGCATCAGTCTGATCACTCTTCTCTGAGTCCCTTCGAGCTGACGTAGCCCGGCGACGAGCCACCGCAGACAGACCGCCGGGTGACGCGCCAGCTCCGGCAACAGACGAGTGCGATCAAATCGGAAGGCTCGAACCGGTCCAACGGCTCTCGCCGACGAGATGTAGGGGCTGTCGCCAAACATCGCTATGTCGCCGAGCACCGAGCCCGGGCCCACTCGGGAGACGATGCGTTTGGATGGGCCCTCTCCTCGATAGATCTCGACCTCTCCCTTTTCGATGAGATAGGCGGCATCTGCAACAGCGTTCTCCTTGAACAGGTGGGTGCCGGGGTATTTGGTGATGATCTCGCCCACATTGCGGAGCAGGTCGACGTCGGCAGGCAAAAGAGGTGCGTAGTCGGGCCGTCCGAACGATCGGGCCAGCCAATCGAGATGTTGCTGCTCGGCCTGTTGTTTCACGCCCCCTTCAACAGACGGGGCGCCGACAATCTTCCAAATGATCGGCGGAACCGGCAGGCTCGCTTATCATCTCCGCTAAGTGGCCAGGCACAAGGCTCCGCATCAACTCTGGCTGTGGGGAGCTCTCGGCGTCGCCCTTATCCTCATCACGGCCGCTCTGGCATGGGCCAACCACCTTTCGACGGAGGGCTCGACCGTCGCCGGAAATGTGCACTTCGCCGGCGTAGACCTCTCTGGCGCGGCGATCGATGATGCTGAGGAGGTTGTCGAATCCAGAGCCGAGGAGTTGCTCGGAATACCGATCAGCCTCGTGACCGGTGGCAAGGACCTGGTGGCCACAGCGGAGGAGCTCGGGTTCTCCTACGACAGATCATCCGTCCTCGCCAATGCCACAGATGCCCGTCATGTGGGCGGCCCTCTCGATGTCTTTCTCGACTGGACGGCTTCATTCTTCACAGCCACCAAGATTGCCGACATCGTTGTCTTTGATCCTGGCGTCGCCAAAGAACATCTGGCTGAAGCGCCTGAGATGATCCTCGCGTCACCCATCGAACCTGTCCTCACCATGGATGGGACCAACCATCTCTACGTCATCTCCGGCGTGACCGGTTTCTCTGTTGACATCGACGATCTGGTGGCGAGGATCGGCGCCATCGACCTCACGAGCGGGCCACAGACCATCGAGGGAAGAGAGATGGCAGTTCCCCCCGCCGTCGCCGACTCAGAAGCCGAGGCCACCAGGGAACGGCTCAACGATTTGACGAAACGCGGGATGGAGGTATTTGTCGGATCAGCCCACAAGACTCTGACCGCCGCCGCGCTACGACGACACCTACGGGTTCAAGCCAACGGTGGCCAGTATCGGGTTGAGTTCGACGTGGCCGGGCTCCAGACCGAGCTGGAGGCTGCGTTCGAAGAGCCGGTCGGCCCACTAGTGGCTCCGACGATGGACATCGTCGATGGCGATGTCGTCATTGTCGCCGCCGGCGATCCGCCTCTGGTTTGCTGTGATCCTTCATCAGTCCGCCGAGCAGCTGAGGAGATCCTGGCCAGCGGGATAGGCCCCTGGCGGATCGAGCCTCGGCCGAGCGACGACCCCAAGTTGATCGCCTGGTCTGACGGCTCACTGATAGTCGACAAGGTGGGTGAGTTCACCACCCCGCACTCATGCTGTCAGAGCAGGGTGACCAACATCCAATTGATGGCCGACATCGTCCGTGGCATCTATCTCTTTCCCGGCCAATCGGTGTCATTGAACGAGTATGTGGGCCAGCGGACGAGAGCCAAGGGATTCGTCGCCGGCGGCGCTATCCGCAACGGGAGGCTGGGCAATGAAGTCGGGGGCGGTGTCTCCCAGTTCGCCACCACGATCTTCAATGCGGCGTACTTCGCGGGACTCGACTTCGACACCTATCGCAGTCACTCGATCTACTTCTCACGATATCCCTTCGGGAGAGAGGCCACGATCTCCAATCCGACGCCCGACCTCATCCTCAACAACACAACCGAATACCCGGTTCTGATCTGGACGTCGTATACCGACCGGTCGATCACCGTCACGATGTACTCGACCCAGAACATCGAGGTCGTGGAACTCGGTCAGCGGGTCTCCCGTCGCAACAGGTGCACCCATGTGGAGACAGATCGTCAGCGGACCTATCTGGATGGGACTGTTGTCATCGACACATTCGAGGCCAACTACCGCCCGGGAGAAGGCCTCGACTGCAGCGGAAACCTGATACCGACGGGTAGCTGACAGGAGCGGAAGGAGCCTCGCCGCCGAGTTGTTCGACATCGGTTACGCGGCCACAGCGAAACAGCTCAGCCACGGCCTCCCGCCAGTTGTCGAGCGTGCGGGCTCCGCGCCAGCTTGACCATTGCCAGCACACCGAGGGCCGGACCAACGGCCAGTACCGGAAATGCCCACCGCCAGCTCACGCTTTCGGCGATCGCCGGGACCCAACGAATCGTGACCAGTGTGAGAAGAAAGCCCACCGCCGTCTGAAGAGTCAGGGCGGTCCCCCGCACAGCGTCCTCGGCGGTCTCGGTGACCATTGTGGAGAACTGGGCCGAGTCGGCGACGACTGTCAGACCCCAGACCAACATGACGGGCACAACCACCCACGGGGCCATCCCAAACACGATCGGAGTCAATGCCGCGCAGGTGCCCGACACTGCCATCGCCCCTCCGGCGACCCGGGTTCGCCCCAATCGATCGGCCAGGGACCCGGCCCACCACGAACCGAGCCCACCGACTCCGATTACGGCGAAGGTGATCAGCGGGATCGAGCCATAACTCCTCCCGTATGCAACCGCCGAGGCTGCGAGAAAGGCCGCCGTCCATGTCCACATGGCGTACAACTCCCACATATGACCGAGGTACCCGTACGTGGCCAGCCGCACTCCCCCGTTGCGCACCACGATGCCCAGTTGCTGCCACCGAAATCTCTGAGCCGGAATCTCATAAGGGCCATCCCCGACCCGGGTCATCAGCACGGCAGCGATGAGTGTGAAAGCTGAAGCGGCGATAACCACACCCTGCCACTCGAGACCCAGCCCTCGAACAAGATGAGGGGAGGCCGAGCCCAGGGTCAGCGCGCCCACGAGCACACCCAAGGCCATTCCGCGCCCGGTCTTGAACCAGCCGGACATCACCTTGAGCCCAGCCGGATAAACACCGGCCAAAAAGACACCCGTCAAGAAACGGAGCCCCAGTGTGAGAGTGACTGTCGACTCGTCCATGAACAGCAAGCCGAGGTTGGCAACTGCACCACCAAGGGCGCTGACCAGGAAGAGACGTCGGCTGGGAACCACGTCGGCAAGGTTGAAGAGGGCGGAGAACAGGGCGCCAACCACAAAGCCCAACTGAACGGCAAGGGTAAGCCCGGCCTCCTGGCCTGTGCTGAGATTCCACAAGTCCCGAAGCTGTGGGGCCACAGCCGAGGCAGAGAACCAGAGGCTGAGAGCGAAGAGTTGGCCGACTGCAATGGTGGCCAAGGCCCGACGCTGTGAAGAGGTGACAGCCGGGGTGGACTCGGTCACAAACCGATCACCGACAGCAGACCGGGGGTGAGCGCCCCTGATTCCAACACCGGGTTGTCTCCAAAGCCGAGGGCCTGAAAGACCAACACTCCTATTACAAAGAGGACCGCGGCGATGATCATGCCCATGAACCAGGCCGGCATCTGTCGTTTCTGATCAGCCATATCAGGGCCATTGTTGCTCAAACTGCGACGAAACACGGTCAGCCCTCCCATACCTTGGCATCGGGCCAGAAGGTTCTGGTGTCCTTCTGGAAGGCGGTGAACCCGGGCAGCACATCGAGGACCTCACCATCGAGGGGGCCGAACAGCGCCCTTCCGTTTGATGGGTCCCAGACAGAACCTGTCTCCAGATCCACCAAATCGTCACCGGAGACGGAAAGAGTGAGGATCTGGTCTCCGACCTGCCGATGAAAGACCTTCCAGCGGTCTGGAGTAGTCGGGTCGAGAACCACCGATATGGGCACACCGGCGATCACATCATTGGCGGGTCCTTGTTCGGCCAGAAGCCATACCGGGTAGACACCTGCTTGTTCACCGAAGTCGGCCACGATCGTCATCCCTTCGAGTCTGAATCTCGACCCCTGGCCCGGAGCGTCGAGCGCGACGGTCGAGGGATGGTCTTCCTTCCAGGTGCCCCAGGAGGTGAGTTGGGCCGCCATCAACTCGAGACGGTCACCGGTGCGGGGCCCCATCACGGCCTCACCCAGTGGCTGGCTCCAGACGCTTCCGGTGTCGTGATCCCACCATGTCATGGCGTTCCCTAGAAGAGCCCCTTGGTTGCCCAGCACGAGCACCTCTCCATTCAGTTCTCGGCGATGGACCATCGCCGTCGCGCACAGTGGTCACCAACTGACGAGAATCGGCGTACCGCCGATCCAATCGATGACCATCTCTCGCCTATTGAGAAAAGTGACCGGATAGGCCTTGGCCTCGCCATCCAACTCGACACCTATGACCAGAACGTCGTCACGCCATTCTGTCTCGGGCGCCGTCCGGAAGGTCGGGTTGTAGATCGGGAGGATGACGTCACGGGGAAGCAGCTGACGAAAGCCGTCTGGGACTAGCTCACCGGCAGCGACGGGGTCATAGACACCCTCGGGGACCTCGACCGGACCGGTCTCGACCTGGAGTATGTCCTCGGGTGAACCCACCAACCAAAAGGCAACCAGCGCGAACATGGCGAGACCGATCAACCCGTAGACAAACTTCACGTATAACGGAACGCAGACGCCCGGTGAACTGTTCCGACCAGTCGGGTCTTGGTCATTCACATTAAGACGCGAGAAAGTCCCGACCCACTTGCCTGGCTGAGTCGGAACTCTCTGTTGTAGTGGTCTGTCGCTCAGCTCTCGATCTTGGGGGCTGAACCAGCCTTGATGGCGATCTTGCGCGCCTTGGCGGCGTCGTTCAACGGGATCGACAATGTCAGTATCCCGTTGTCGTAGGCAGCTTCGACGCTGTCACCGTCAAGCCCATCGCCGAGGAAGAAACTTCGGACAAACGAACCGGTGGGACGACCACGGACGATGTCGGTTCGATTCTCATCGGCAAGCTCGCGACGTTCGACCGTCACAGTGAGGTGCTTTTTCTCGACTTCGATGTCGATATCCTCCAACTGGACTCCGGGGGCGTCGATCTCGAGATAGAACATGTCATCAATCCGATAGGCATCGGCCGCCAGGAAGTAGCGACGGGTCGTCGCCCGGCTGTCTCCCGCAAAGAACGGATCAAAACGATGAATCATCATCTTGGAGGTTTCCTTTCGATAGTGTGTCATTTCGTAGAGATTATGCGTCCATGAAATCTGATATGTCAAGTATCAGATTAATTCATGGGCAAAAAGACAAGTGGAAATACCATCTACCCTTTGAGCGGATGGGAAAACGAGTTCGGACGACAATCGGTTGGCGGGAATGGGTGCAGATGCCCGAATTCGGCGTATCCGAGATAAAGGCCAAGGTCGATACCGGAGCTGACAACTCGTCCCTGCACGCTTTCAACATCGAGCGGTCCGAGAGAGAAGGGGTCTCCTATGTGAGTTTCGAGATCCACCCGAGACAGAGGAAACACAATCCCGCGATCGTCTGTGAGGCCGAGGTCGTCATGGAACGAAAGGTGCGCAACCCGGGTGGCAGGACGCAGTTGCGGCCTGTGATTCGAACTCGACTCAATATTGCAGGCCAGGAATTCGAGACCCTCATCAACCTGACGACACGAGACGAGATGACCTTCCGCATGTTGCTGGGGCGACGGAGCATCAGAAAGGAGTTTCTTGTCGACCCGGGGCGCAGTTATCTCGGCGGACGTCCAATGAGGTTGGGCCAAACATGAAGATCGCCATCCTCTCCCGAAGCTCCGGCCTCTACTCCACCGCTCGTCTGAAGCAAGCAGCGCTGAATCGAGGACACGAGGTCGCCGTGGTCGACTATCTCCGCTGCTACGTAGACATCACTGCTCGACGGCCCAAGGTCCTGTTTCGCGGTGAAGAAGTGAGACCGGATGCAGTCATTCCGAGAATCGGAGCCTCCTACACCTTCTACGGGGCCGCCATCGTCCGTCAGTTCGAGATGGCAGACGTCTTCACCGTCAGCAGTTCCGATGGGATCAGCCGGTCCAGGGACAAGCTTCGCTCGATGCAGATCCTCTCCCGCGCCGGTGTCGGTCTTCCGACCACCAGCTTTGCTCACGACAGCCAGGACATCACCGGGATCCTGGACGTGGTCGGCGGTCCTCCGGTCGTGATCAAGTTGCTCGAGGGCACCCAGGGTGTGGGAGTCGTGTTGGCCGAGACAGGACAGGCCGCGGAGTCGGTGATCAGTGCCTTCCGTCAATTGGACGCCAATTTCCTGGTCCAGCAGTACATCGGCGAAGCCGGTGGCTCCGACCTCAGGGCGCTGGTGGTAGGCGGCCAGGTCGTGGCCTCGATGAAACGACAGAGCCCGCCCGGCGAATTTCGCTCCAACCTCCATCGGGGCGGCACCGCCGAAGTGGTCACCCTCTCGGCAAACGAGAGGTCCACCGCATTGAGAGCGGCCAAAGCCATGGGTCTGGATGTGGCCGGAGTGGACCTCATTCAGTCCAACGACGGGCCGATGGTGCTCGAGGTGAACTCGTCCCCGGGGCTAGAGGGAATCGAGAGTGCCAGCAATGTCGACATCGCCGAGATCATCATCGAACATATCGAGGGCAACGTCGGTGCCTGACACCAAACGAAACGAGGCCATCACTGTTGGCGATGTGACGGTGAGACCAGGACGCCGGGGCCGAATCCAGTTGCCCTTTGCCAAGGTTGCCACCGGATCGGACGAGACCCTCCCGGTCGCTGTTATCAACGGCCGCTCGTCGGGCCCCCATGTCTGGCTCTCGGCAGCCATTCACGGAGACGAGCTGAACGGGACCGAGATAGTCAGAAGGGTGATGCGCCAGCTTGATCCCAAGACCCTCCGCGGCGCAGTCATTGCTGTGCCAATAGTCAACACCCTTGGGTTCATGATCGAGTCCCGATACCTGCCCGACCGTCGCGATCTGAACAGGGCATTCCCCGGATCGAGCCGTGGCTCCACTGCGTCGCGATTGGCGCATCTGTTCATGAGCCAAATCGTTGCCCAGACCTCGGTGGGCATCGACCTGCACACAGGAAGCAACCATCGCATCAACATCCCCCAGATCCGCGCCAACATCGACGACGCCGGCACCCTGAAACTCGCCCGGGCCTTCGGAGCGCCATTCACGATCCATGCCAGGGCGCGCGACGGATCCTTGCGCCAGGCCGGCCTGGAGTTGGGGGCAACCGTCTTGGTCTACGAGGCCGGCCAAGCACACCGTTTCGACTTCGAGGCCATCGAGACCGGGACGGACGGCGTCCTGAGGGCTCTGAAATCGATGGGAATGCTCGATACCCGCCTGCCTCGGGCCAAGACGACCCGGCTCATCCGACGCACACGATGGGTCAGAGCGCGTCGCGGCGGGCTTGCCGAAATCAATGTGAAGCTGGGTCAGTACGTGGAGAAGGGTGAGCTCGTGGCCTCGATCTCCGATGCTTTCGGGTCGAGGCCCACAAAGGTCAGGGCCACAGAAACGGGGTGGATCGTCGCGCACACGCAAAGACCGCTGGTGCACTCCGGAGACGCCATCGCTCACATCGCTCGGGAAACCGGCCCGGACAAAGACGAGCCGGTAGAGAAAAGGCGTTAGCTCGCCTTTCTGATCTCCTCCAGCCATCGGCGTCTGATCATTCTCCGTTCCTTGGACGTGGCACCGCCCCAGATTCCCTCGGTCTGGTTGGACTCGATAGCCCAAGTGAGACACTGGTCGGACACCGGGCAGGTGGCACATACGGCCTTGGCCTTGGCGACTCCCAGAAGATCTTCCTTGTTTGGGAAGAACGAGACCTGGTAAGTCACGTCGATACACGCCGCCGCTTCTCTCCATGGGGTGACTGTCAGGTCGATCATTTCAACTCAATCATGGATGAGATCAGGTAAACGCAGAGTCAAGGCGTTTCGTTCCCACTCGTTTCTCCTTGTCCCCGCTTCTAGTGGTCTGTCGCACAAATGATGTCAGGGTGTCTCCGAGGCATCGGCGTTCGAATCGCAAGGACGCACAACGAAGGCGCACCTGTAGGTGCGTCGAGGCAGAGGACACCGCGAGCGGCGTCGAGGGCGGGAGAGACCCGGCAATCATTTGTAAGACCGGCCACTAGGGGGGACCGATGATCAGCTCAGACCGGGGGAGCAAAGTCGGCGCCGGCCTCCAACCTTCCCAGCTCGGCACGGGCCACGGAACGACGATGCACCTCGTCGGGACCGTCGGCGATCTGCAGCCAACGGCCCAGGGCATAGAACTCGGCCAGCGGAAAATCCTCGGTGAATCCGGCAGCGCCGAACAGCTGGATAGCCCTGTCAGCCACCGAGGTCAGCAACTCGGGCGCCACAACTTTGATGGCGGCGATCTCGGTTCGCGCGGCCTTGACCCCGAGGTTGTCGATCATCCAGGCGGTCTTCAGCACCAGAAGCCTCGCCTGCTCGATGTTGATCCTGGCGTCGGCGATCCATTCCCGGATGACTCCCTGATCGGAGAGTGGTCGTCCGAAAGCCGTTCTGGCCTTCGACCGTTGGATCATCAGGTCGAGACAGCGTTCTGAGGCGCCGATCGCCCGCATGCAGTGATGAATCCTCCCCGGTCCGAGACGCGCCTGGGCGATGGCGAAACCGCCTCCCTCCTCACCGAGGAGATTGGACGCAGGCACCCTCACCTCATCGAATCGAATCTGGGGGTGACCACCACGGTCCTGATAGCCGAAGACAGAGGGCTCCTTCTCGATCTGCACCCCCGGTGTGTCAAGAGGGACAATCACCATCGACTGCATCTGATGACGCTCGGCGTCGGGATCGGTGACACCCATGACTATGGATAACTTGCATCGATCCGAAGCCGCGCCAGAACTGAACCACTTGCGGCCCGAGATCACGTACTCATCACCGGTCGGCTCAATCCTGGTGCGTATGTTGGTGGCGTCCGAACTGGCCACGTCGGGCTCGGTCATCGAGAAACACGACCTGATCTCACCCTCCAACAACGGGTGAAGCCACTCCTCCTTCTGCTGGGGACTGCCAAACATGTGGAGAATCTCCATGTTGCCGGTGTCGGGCGCCGAGCAGTTGAGAGCTTCGGGCGCGATGTGAGGGCTTCGCCCGGTTATCTCCGCCAGCGGGGCGTACTCGAGAACCGAAAGACCACCGCCAAGCTCGACATCGGAGAGAAAGAGGTTCCACAGGCCACGACCTCGGGCCTCGCCCTTGAGATCTTCGAGAATCGAAGGGTGATGATGAGGGTTCCCGGAAGCGGCCATCTGCTCCGAGTAGACCTCCTCGGCCGGATAGACGTGCGACTCCATGAACTCGTGAAGCCGCCCTCGCAGATCCTCGACCTTCGGGGTGTATGCGAAGTCCATCGACCGAACGCTAGTGCAACTAGTGGTCGTCGTCGGACTCGACGTCGATCGGCCCTCCCCACTCCACCGGATCTTCGATTGACTCATAGGAGAGGTCAGGAATCGACGTTGTGGTGCGGCTCGGTCTTCCTGTGCTCAGTTCCGCGAGAAGCATCCACCCTGCCAACACGGCAATGAAGATCCTGCTCGTGTTGATCCCCCATGCGAGGGCAACAGCCGCGGTGACGGTGAAAACAACCCGGGCGATCCTGTCGGCTCTACTGGGCGCGAACTTATCCAAGAGCGCCTGAAGCAGATGGCCTCCGTCGAGGGGACGGATCGGCACCCAGTTGATCAGCCCCCAGAACACGTTGATGAAGATCAGGTTGTTGATCACAAAAAGGGTCATCCCGGAATACGGGCCGAATTGGGATCCAACCAGCCACACCAGCCCCCCGAAAACGACCCCCACCGCCGACCCGGAAGCCGCCACCAACGCTCGACGCCCCGGTCCGAGTTCGCTTGCCGGGATGGACCATCGTGTGAGACCACCGACGCCGTTGAGCTCGATCTCGACCGCTGCCCCCATCCTCCTGGCGGTGAGTGCATGGCCAAGCTCGTGGATGAGGATGGACACGAAGACGATGCCCACCCAGGCAACCACCGACATTGGGTCGCTACGCCCCACCAGTGCGAGAACTGCTGCGATCAGGAGGAACGAACCTCTGATGGTGACCGGGATTCGGAACAGTGAGAAGGAGAGCAAGGAACCATATTGCCTCAAACCCAGACTCAGGCCGAAACACCGGCGGTACGATCCCTGACATGCACGATGATCTCAGAGCGGCCGTTGCCGCCGATATGCCCCGTCTCAAAGACCTCCTGTTCGATCTTGTCCGTCTCGAGTCGGTGAGCGCCGACGGATATGACCCGGCGAACGTTCGCGGTGCCGGCGAGACGATCGTCGGTCTCCTCGAAGCGGCCGGTTTCGACAACGCGCAACTCCTCGACTCGGCGAACGGGCACCCGGCGGTGTTTGCAGAGAAGCTGGCGCCTGAGGGTGCACCGACGATTCTTCTCTATGCCCACTACGACGTTCAGCCCCCGGGACCGATCGAAGACTGGACCAGCGGTCCTTTCGAGCCGTTCCAGAGGGACGGACGCATCTATGGACGGGGCGCCAGCGACGACAAGTCAGGCATCGTCATGCACATGGGGGCCGTGGCCGCCTACGGCGACGAACTCCCTGTCGGTGTTCAGATCCTGTTCGAGGGTGAGGAGGAAGCTGGGTCCGAGGGTCTTCCCGAGATCCTCGAGAAGTACTCCGACCTTCTCAGCCCCGACATCATCGTCATTGGCGACGGGGGCAACTGGGAAGTCGGTGTCCCGGCGTTTCTGACCCGGTTGCGTGGCCTGGCCGCAGTGACATTCGAGCTACGCACTCTCCACGCGCCTGTGCATTCCGGTCAGTCCGGAGGTGTCGTGCCCGACGCCCTGATCGCTCTTTCCCGTCTCCTCTCGACCCTGCACGATGACAAAGGCAGAGTCGCCATCGATGGTCTGGTCAACGAGGAGTTCGATGCCCCGATCGACATCTCGGAGGAGATGGCGCGGAGAGAATCACTGGCAATCGACGGTCTGGAGTTGATCGGCGAAGGATCGATACCGTCGCGACTCTGGTCACGACCGGCAATTTCTGTTCTTGCTATCGACGCTCCGCCGGTTGCAGAGGCGATCAACCAACTCGTGCCCATGGCAAAGGCCAAAGTGAGCATGAGGATCCCGCCAGGCCAGGACACCCAACAGGCTCTGCAGGCTCTGAAGGACCATCTGACCGCCAATGTGCCTTGGGGAGCAAAGATCGACTTCCTCTCCGAGGAGGGCGGCAACGCCACGACGATTGACACCGATAACCCGGCGGTAACGGCCTGGAGCGAAGCCTTCAGAGAGGCATACGGCACCGATCCCGTGGCCGTCGGCGCCGGCGGCTCGATCCCCTTCATAGCTTTGTTCGGCGATCTCTACCCGGACGCTCCGATCCTTGTCATTGGCTGTGGGGATCCAACCAGTTCGATCCACGCGCCCAACGAGAGCCAGGACGTCGGGGATCTGGAGAAGGCAACTCTCTCGGAGGCAATCGCCTTCAGATTGTTGGCGAGCTAGTGCGCACCGTCGAACCCGAGCTGCCGCCACGCCTCGAAGACGACCACGGCAGCCGAGTTGGACAGATTGAGGGAGCGAACCCCGGCCATCATCGGCAACCGGAGACGTCGTGTGAACCATGCGAGATCTTGAACCTCGTCGGGCAGACCCACTGACTCGGGTCCAAACACGAAAGCATCGCCTGCCTGGTATTCGACATCGCTATAGATCGTCTCAGCGTCGACGGTGAAGGCGAACACACGCGACGGAGCGGTCTCTGCCTTCCAAGCATCCAGATCGGTGTGAACAGACACCGAGGCCTTGTCCCGATAATCCATCCCGGCGCGACGCAGCCTGGCATCGTCCATGTCGAAGCCGAGAGGCTCGATCAGATGGAGCCGACATCCGGTTACTGCCGCCAGACGCATGGCATTGCCCGTGTTTGGCGGGATTTCGGGTCGGTAGAACACAATGTCAAACATGGTCAGCGAATGTCGAACAGGCGAAGCTCGGTGTCCTCGGCCTCAACCAGCCCGTCGTAGTCGACCTCGATCGCCTCGATGCCCCTTGCCCCGGCCATAACCCGGGCCTGAGGAGCGATCACCTGCGCGGCAAGAATGCCGCGTACCGGTGCAAGACGAGAATCGTTGTCCAATCGTTCGAGGTAGCGCGCCAGTTGCTCAACACCGTCGATATCTCCACGTCTCTTGATCTCAATCGCAACCGTCTGCTGGGCGGAGTCGACGCAAAGCAGATCGACAGGGCCGATGTCGGTCGGGTACTCGCGTCGGATGAGAGTCAGACCCTCCTCCAACACCCATGGCTTGGCTGCCAGCAACTCTTGGAGATGGGCCTCGACTCCATCCTTTTCCAGACCGGGATCATCACCCAGTTCGTGGGTGACGTCCGCCAGGATCTCGTGAATCCAGATCGTCAACTGCTCACCCTTGCCGTTGGTCACCAACCAGCGGTCGTCGTGGATTTCGAGCACATTGGGAGCGACCATCCAGTTGAGAGGTTTGGAAGCATTGCCGTCCGAGTGGATCGCCAGGGTCCCGTCGGCCTTGACAATGATGAGACGGGTCGCCTCAGGGAGGTGGGCGGTCAGCCGACCTGAGTAGTCGACGCTGCACCTGGCGATGACCAGTCTCATGGGAGTCTGGCGAGGGTAACGCCGCTGGGAATCCTTCCGGCGATGACCGCGCAAGCCCCGAGGAGCCCGGCAGAGGCGAGCCAACCCGGGACGTAGGTGCCAAGCATGTCAACGGATAGACCCATCAACGGCGCTCCAAGGGCCAGACCGAGGAGAAAGCCTGCCAGGACCAAACCTGTGCCCTTGCCAACCATCTTCGGAGGGGAGAAGTCCATCACCGCCAGCATGCCAACGGCGTTCCAGGCGATGGCACCACCGCCGAGGAGGACAGAGGCCGGAATCAGAACCCAACTCTCCAACATGCCCTCCGCGGAGAGGGCAAGCAACGCCGCGGTGACCATGGACATCACGGCGAGGATTCGAAGGGTCCGACCGTGACCTAGTCGTCGCTCGGACGCGGCCGGCCAGAGGATGCGGGCCGCAATACCCGAAAGCCCGACCACGGCTACCAGCGAGCCTGCTGCTTGGGCCGACCAGAGCTGGCTCTCTTCCGCAAACAATGGGAGGAACCCAAAGAGGGCGGAAGTCGCCAGGCCGGAGAGGGTGCCGTAGGCAGCGATCCACTTGACCTCCATGGGGATGGCCGTATAAGCCCAGTCGGCCGGTGTCTCATGCTCATTCGGGTTGGTTCGGCCCATCATCCCGGCAAGACCCGCCACGGGCATCGTCAGAAAAAGGAGCACGGCGACTCTCCAATCCCAAAGGGTTGCGAACACAGGGAGCAGCAACCCACCGAGGAAGGTGCCGAATTGGACACCAGACTGTTTCACCCCGGTGACGATCCCCCTCGAGCCGGCCGGCACGTTGTCGACGATGAGCGAGTTCGTCGCCGGGTTGGACCAGCCGTTGGGGATACCAGTAGCGATGGCAGCAACAACGAGGAACCCGTAGGAAGGCGCTAGAGCGAACGCCGTCAGAGTGACGATCCCTGAAGCGAGAACGTTGCGGGTGGCGGCGACCGCCCCGATCCGGTCGGTGATCCGACCGAAGAGCGGTGACGCCAATGCCCCCACCAAAGCCGTCGCTGTCACCAGTAGCCCGACCTGTGACCTTCCGATGCCGAAGCGATCGATCAATTCGGCGGCGAGGACGCTGGCAACGATTATGGGGAAGGTGGCGGTGGCCATGGTGGCGGCCGTGACCGCGCCAAGCCCCGCTCTGGAGAAGGACCGCATCGTCGCCCAAGTTACTCAGGGTGTGGCTTGTCTGGTTACGTGACCGCGTCCGGCTCGCGAGTGGGGCGACTGAAGACAAACCAGATGGCATAGACCCCAACCAGGGCCAGAACGGTTCGCAAGATCTGATTATCGACCAGGAACACGGCCGACACCGTCAGGGAGAGCGCAATGGCGATTGCGGCGGTCCACTTCATCCTCATGGTGAGCCCATGTTCTCGGTACCCCTTGATTATCTTGCCGAAGTACCGGTGATTGAGCATCCAGTTGTGCATCTTCTCGGAGGACATCGAGAAGAAGAACGCCGCCAGAATTATCAGATCAAAGGTGGGAATCCCGGGCAGGTAGCTGAGCGGGATCAAACCGAGACAGATGAAACCGAGGACGAAGAACAAGCCGCGCACCAGCGGGTTGCGCTGTTTTATGGACGCGTCGGTGCTGACTGGCTGAGCCATCACGTGCAAAGTTATCGGAGCTGGTTACTGACGGCGAGTCGGCAAAGAAAACCGACTAACTTCGCGCCCTACCCACGAGGACATGGAGTAACAGGGTGCCAATCGCCACACCTGAGAAATACCGGGAGATGCTCGACTCCGCTCGCAGCGGCCGACACGCCCTGCCCGCAACCAACGTCACCTCATCATCCACCGTCCTTGCCGCGCTCGAAGGTTTTAGCGAGGCAGGCTCCGACGGGATCATCCAGGTCTCCTACGGGGGAGGCGAGTTTGCCTCAGGTCTGTCCAACAAGGACATGGCGTTGGGGGCCCGTGCGCTCGCTGAGTTCGCCAACGTCGTCGCTCCTCATTATCCGGTCAACATCGCCCTGCACACCGACCACTGCCCGCCCGGCCGGGTAGATGGTTTCATCCGACCACTGCTCGCAGCGAGCGCCGAGCGTAAGTCACGCGGACAGGGGCCGATGTTCCAGAGTCACATGCTCGACGCTTCATCACTGCCAATGGAGGAGAACCTCGCTCTTGCCGACGAGCTCCTGGACAAATGTGCCAAGTTGGACATCATCCTCGAGTTGGAGATCGGGATCGTGGGAGGCATCGAGGACACCGCCGACAACGAAAACGTCGACCGTTCCAAGCTCTACACATCCCCGGAAGACATGGTGCAGGTCTCCGAAGTACTCGGGACCTTCGAGCGTGGCCGCTACATGCTTGCCGCCGTTTTTGGAAACGTTCATGGCGTCTACAAACCGGGCTTGGTTCACCTGGACCCGAAAATCCTCGCAGAGGGCCAGGCAGCTGTCGCCAAGCGCTTCGGCGACGAAGCCCGTCACTATCTGGTGTTCCACGGAGGCAGCGGATCGGGTCGTGAGGAGGTTGAGGAGACACTGGAGTATGGAGTGATCAAAATGAACATCGACACCGACACCCAGTACGCCTACTCCCGCCCCATCGTCGACCACATGATGTCCAACTACGAAGGCGTACTCAAGGTTGACGGAGGGGTCGGCAACAAGAAGGTCTACGACCCGAGGTCGTACCTCAGGAAGGCCGAGGCGGGGATGGCCGAGCGGGTCGTGGCTGCATGTGAGATGCTCAAGTCGGCTGGGAAGAGCATCCACTAAATGGATCCACGCCACAGGACCTGGGCCACATCCGACCGGTGGGTTCCACGAACGTTCATTCGACCGTTCGTCCGCTTCAGCACAATCGAGGCCTCATCGGGAGTCGTTCTTCTCTTCGCCGCCATCGCCGCCCTCGTTTGGGCGAACAGCGCGTGGTCGGAGACTTACTTCTCGCTTCTCGAAGAACCCGTCACTTTCGAATTCCTGACGATTCACTTCGAAGAGTCCGTTCAAGATGTCATCAACGACGGGCTCATGGCCATCTTCTTCTTTGTAGTGGGTCTCGAAATCAAACGGGAGTTGGTCATCGGTGACCTCCGCGAGCCCAGGGCAGCAGCCTTGCCGGTCATGGCCGCTTTGGGAGGCATGATCGTCCCTGCCGCCATCTACATCGCGTTCAACGCTGGAGCGGGCACCGAGGCGATCCGTGGCTGGGGAATTCCCATGGCCACAGACATCGCTTTTGCCCTTGGAATCGTCGCGCTGCTCTCATCAAAGGTACCCCCCGGAGCAAAACTCTTCCTCCTGGCTGTGGCGATTACCGACGACATCGGAGCAATCGCAGTGATCGCCATCTTCTACACCGAGAACCTTCGAATCGGGTATCTGACCGCGGCCATCGGGATGCTCGTCCTGGTATGGGTGGGGAGCAAGGTCAACATTCGCTCCCATGCGTTTTACATACCTCTCGCCATCGTCATCTGGTATCTCGTATTGGAGTCCGGCGTCCACGCAACACTGGCGGGTGTCGCTCTGGGCTTTCTCGTCCCGGCCCGGCCCTATTACTCGCGGGACGAGTTCAACCGCCGATCCCAGGCGATCCTCGACGAAATCCCCTCCGAGCTCGAGGACACTGAAGCCCAAGAACACGCCGACCACGAGGCTCTGTTGCTCGCCAAGATTGCCAGGGAGTCGGTTGCTCCGCTCACCCGGAACGAGCATCAGCTCGTTGGATGGAGCTCATTCCTCATCGTTCCTGTCTTCGCCCTGGCTAACGCCGGGGTGGACTTCAGGGCCATCAACCTCTCCGAGGCGCTCACGTCGTCGGTCGCCCTGGGTGTCTCCGTCGGCCTGGTAGTCGGGAAAATGGTCGGGATCACCGGCTTCACCTACGCGGCAGTCAAGCTCGGGTTGGGCAAGCTCCCAGCGAGGACAGGTTGGACCCATATTGTGGGCCTCTCGGCTGTAGCCGGGATCGGATTCACGGTTTCGCTATTCGTGACGGGTCTCGCATTCAATGATCCCCACCTCACGGACCTGGCCAAGGTCGGTATTTTCGCCGGTTCCCTGATCGCAGGAGTCATCGGTTCCCTGGTGCTGATGCGAGCCAAACCCCCCAAACAAGTGTGAGCCTCCCACCCGAGTCGATTGTCTGCGTCGAGTGTGGAGCCACCGCGCATCTGATCAGCTTTCTCCCGGTAGACGAGCTTCCCGAGCCGGGCACCGCCTTCGCCTATCGATGCAGCGACTGCATGGACCGCTTCGACATGGTGTGGGAAGAAGACACCGACCACTAATCAGCCCAGAGGTGAACCCGAATCGAATCGGCGTCGAATCCCATCTCATCACAGAAGGCCATGAACGTGTGCTTGGGAACGCCTCTCCACTCCAGATCGGCCAGCTCTTCGCCAAGAGGGACATCCAACCGCAGAGTGGTCAACTCCCGGTACAGGTAGACGTCATCCTGGCGCTCCCGAAGTGTCACGGCCAGCTTCTCAGCCCCGCGAGGCCTGACCTCCCATTCATCGACACTCGCCGGGATCATCTCCAGTCGCGGATATCGAGCCAGGACCGTGGATGCCGACTTGGCACCCCATCCCGGCAGACCCGGGACGCCATCGGCGGTGTCGCCGACCAGGGCCAGGTAGTCCGGTATCGATTCAGGATGCACACCGAACTTCTCCACCACGGCATCTTCGTCGAGGATCTTCTGTTCCCGTCTGTTGTAGGTGACGATTCGATTGCCGACGACGACTTGAGTCAGATCCTTGTCCGGGGTGGCAATGACCACCTGATCAACATCCTCGACCCAGCGAATCGCCCCCGACGCCAGAGCGTCGTCTGCTTCGAACTCGATGTTTCGCCACACGACAACGCCGATCGCCTCCATCGCACGCTCGGCCAGCGGAAACTGACCGAGCAACTCTTCCTCCATTCCGGCTGACGTCTTGTAGCCAGGGAACATGTCATTGCGAAACGACTCGACCACGCTGTCGAAGCTGGCCGCTAGATGGGTCACCCCAGGTTCTCGGAGGAGGGCCAAAGTCGATTCGAGGATCCCGAGCGTGGCCCGAATGTCCACCCCGCCCGGTCCGGGGACGACGTCGCGACGACCGAAGTGAGAGCGAAAGAGTTCGTATGTACCATCGAGTAAGTGGAGACGCACGAGAACGATCCTACGTCCGAGGAGCCCGGCGATCCCTGGGATAGCGTGACCGACGACTTCGGCGGGCTCGGCCAGCAGCTCAAGGACACCTATCGAAAGGTCGCCAAGGACCGCGGGCCCACAGACGATGAGATCAAACAGGCCTTCTCCACCCTCGCAGGAGCCTGGAGTCAGGTAGCGGAGTCGGTGTCCACCGTGCTCACGGACCCCGACATCAGACAGCAGCTCAAGGAGGCGGCCAGTTCTCTCGCCACCGCTATGGGAGCGACCATTACCGAGCTCGGCTCCGAGCTGAAGAAGGCTACGAGCTCGGCCACGCCTCCGGAAGACGAGGAGGAGTAAGTCAGCCCTTCCGGGCGAGACGCGCCACCAAACCACTGAGCAAGGCAGCGCCTGTGGCAGCGTCGTCGACAGTCACGGCGAAGCGACGACCGTTCTCGAATGTCACTTCGATGGCATCACCCCGTCGAAGCACTATGGCTGAAGCCCCCGACGTCACCCGCCATCCCCAGCCTCCCCACGCCGCCGGCTCGAGATCGATGGCTTTACCAAATCGAACATCGTCAAGAGGGATTCTCCTCGCCCGCATCCCACCGCCCAATCTGATATCAAGCCCGTCATCATTGATAGAGACAAAGACTCGGGAGAACAACAGGGCGAGGACGATGAACACCAGCCCCATCACTATCCATCAACCCCGCATGAGAAAGAAGACGATCGCGAACGGGCCAAGAATGAATAGTGGCCACCTGACCGAACAGGATCCGACCCACGAGACAACTTCTCCTTCAGGGATGTCTACGACGGGACCCACAATCTGGCTCTCGCCTACCGGTATCGGATACCAACGCTTTCCCAGGGAGTAGCCGACCAAGCCTCCTGCTGCGGCTCCTCCCAGAACTCCGAGCATGTGCCACCAGACAAACGGCCCGGCTTCCTCCCAACTGGAAACGTCCCAGTTGAGATAGACCATGCTGGCCATGAGAGCCACCCCAAGGCCACCCAGCAACCCACCATCGCGAAGGCCTCGGCTGTGGGGCGACCCTCGATCCGAAACAGCGAAGTCGTCAACAGGGCAATGGCCACCATGAAAATCACGAGCAAAGGAATCGTCGCAAGGGGCATGTTCCCATTGGGGACACCGTCGAGCCCCCAATGGGTCGCAACGGGGTCCGGGATGTGCGACCAGCCGATCACCAGGGGAACGAGACCTATGGCGACCATAATGCCTGCCCAACTCAGAAGCCGACCCCACCCTCTCATCGCCATGCCTCCTCCACCAGTTCTGTCGCCGCTGTCTTGTCGAGTCTCTGCCGCTTCGCTGCGCTCACAAATGCCTTTGCCATAACCCGGAGATCCGAGCGGGACACAACGACGACCCCTCCACGACCTCTCCTCATCTCAACCACGCTTCGAGACTCGAGTTCTGAGTAAGCCTTGAGGACCGTGTGCATGTTGACGTTGAGGGTCGCGCCAAGGGACCGGGCCGAAGGGAGTCGATCTCCCGCTTCGAGAGATCCAGACTCGATGTGCCCGGCGATCGAGTCGGCGATCTGAAGATAGATCGGGTGGCTCGACGATGGCTCCAAGCGAACCAACATGGTTTGATCCTACCCTGAATGTTCTAGAACTAAACAATAGATCTTTGCGGCTGCTCAAATACGGCTCCCATGAACGCCTTGATCTCCAACGAAGAGTTGGCCAGCCGCCTCCGGGACGTCCGGTTGCATGACATCCGATGGTCGCTCACCGACCCCAACCACGGAAGGTCAACATACGAGGCCGGCCACATTCCCGGCGCGGTCTTTGTTGATCTCGACACCGATCTCTCGGCACCGCCGGGTCCGGGACGACATCCGCTGCCAACACCGGAAACTTTCTCCCGAACCTTGGGACAACTAGGGATCACACCGGAGGACGAGGTCGTGGTCTATGACGACATGGGGGGTGTCATCGCTGCTCGCATGTGGTGGATGCTGCAATCGATTGGCCATACCCGGTCGCGACTGCTCGACGGCGGGTATAGGACATGGACTTCGATGGGTCTGCCCATCGAGTCCGGATCCAACAACCCGCCTGTGGTCGAATACGAGACCCCGGCGACCTTCGAGGGAGTGGTCACACACGATCGACTACCGGGCCGGGTCGTCGTCGACGCCCGAGCCTTGGAGCGCTACACCGGCGAGACCGAGCCGGTCGATCCCAAAGCCGGCCATATACCCGGGGCCATCAGCAAGCCGACGTCTGGAAATCTGGGCCCGGACGGCAGATTCCTCCGGCCGGAGTTTCTTCGGGCTCTCTATTCGGATGTCGATGCTGAACCTGTCATGTCCTGCGGGAGTGGGGTCACCGCCTGTCACAACGCCCTCGCCATGGTCGTGGCGGGATATGAAATGCCCGCCATCTACATCGGATCCTTCTCGGAGTGGTCCCAACTCGACAAGCCGGTGGCGGTCGGCAATCAGCCATGATCAGCCAGCGGGCAATCGACGCCATCGAGTCGACAGACACCGACGACTTGATCCGGGTCATCGACGGGTACTGCAATACCTCCTCTTGGGCCGAGTTGGTCGAGTTGCGGGTCCGTTGCCAGGAGGCTGTTACCAGAGGAAAACAGGTGTGGGGCGTCGATGTCCTCATTCGCTACCGGCTGGCCCTCGAAGCACCGGGAGAATTTGCCGGACCGGTCGTCTCGGAGGGCGCGGCACGCTTTGCTCTGGGACCTCTTGGGGAAGTGGCGGCGAGTACGAAGACCTGGAGTGAGGTTCGCCCCTTCCTGTCCGACGGACCAGAGCGGATGACATTCGCCTCCGAGCGAGTCGTCAGAGGCGAAACCGGAATTGGGCCCATCGCTGATCTTCCCGACCGACTCATGGATTGGGAGCCCAGCTATCTCCTCGCCACATACAAAGCGGACAAGGTCGAGGCCCCCTCCCCCATGCCTCCGACGGGCTCTGAGATATCTCTCCCCGGGCGGGTTGACCGAGTCGAGGATGCGGTATCGGAAGGAGCCCTCACCGACCTCGTCCAACCATGGGCCGAGCAATCCAACGGGAAATGCGAGACAGCCTCCGTCCAAGGGAGTGCAGGAGAGGCGATCAGGGCGCTGGGTCTGACTCGGGCGAGGATCGTCAGCCTGTCCCCGAGCGAGGCCCTGGTGTGGATGGCGTGGGCCGGCGCCTCAGGCGGAGCATTCGGAAGACGACGGGGGGCGGCAGCAGGGCGATACGGGGCGTGGTGGACGGTCGCCGCACTCTGTGACCTCGACTGGCCACCAGACCCGGACGAGGTAGGTGCCGAAGTGGGCCGTCTTCAATGGTCCTGGTTCGACGACGGCGCCCCCGGAACGGGCTGGGCTCTTCGACTGGCCATCGAGGACCCGGCTTCAGGTTTGGCCTGGGCAATAACTGCTCTCGATGCCGCCGACTAGGAGTCTGCTCCTATGCGTCCAGGACCAAACAAGGTTGGGCGTGCCACCCGGTCGCCCCGTTCGGAGCGGGCGGACGCTCCATTACATCCTGCAATTCGCCGTCGCCGTCAGTAGCTCTTACTCGAAGGACATGAGGACCGGGCTGAGCATTCCAGTCGACTTTCCACTGGATCCAACTGTTGATGGAAAGTGGCTCTGACAGCTCGGCTTCTGTCCAGGGTCCGCCCTCACCCAGTTGGACCTCGACCTTGGAGATCCCCCGACTAGGTGCCCAGGCCACCCCGGCCACTGTTCTTGGCCCTGGGGGAGTCCGTTCGGTGTGGCGGGGCGTGTCGATCCGGCTCTGGGTCTTGATAGGAGCCTCCTTGGACCATCCCCTGGGGACCCAATAGGCGTCGAACTCGTCCCACCCGGTCAACTCAATCTCCGACAGCCATTTGGTAGCAGAGACGTATCCGTAGAGACCCGCCACCACCAGACGAGCGGGGAAGCCATGCTCGAAGGGAAGGGGCTCGCCATTCATCCCCACGGCGACCAGGGCTTCACGCCCATCGAAAGCCGCCTCCACTGGAAAGCCGACGGTGAAATTATCGACCGAGCGTCCAACAAGCTGCTCGGCGTCGTCCCGGACGCCGGCCCGGTCGAGAATCTCGGTGAGTGGGACACCCTGCCATCGCGCATTGCCCACGAGGTTCCCGCCGACCCGATTGGAGACACAGGAGAGTGTCATGTCACGCTCGACCATGCGCATATCGAGAAGGTCGTGGTAACTCATTGTGTACGGCCGATCGACCCGCCCTTTGATAGTCAATGTCCAGTCCTGCAGGTCGACCCTGGGAACCGAGAAAGCGGTGTCGATTCGGAAGAAGTCTTCGTTGGGAACGATGATCGGTGTCAGGTCCGCTACGCCCAGTTCTGCCGCAGCACTCGGAGCGGGAAGACCCGCCGCAGGGCTGGGGAGGACGACTTCGGCCCGACCCGACACCGCTCGCTTGGCTCCCTCGAGAAGAGAGCGACCGACGGTCGCCGACACCGCAGCGAGACCTAGCAACGCCCCCGCTCCGACCAGAAACGTGCGTCGAGAAGAGTTGATCGAGTGGCCATCTTCGTCCTGGACGGGTTTGGCAGAGCCCAGGCCATAGAGCCACTGAAGCGAGCCCAACCCGGTGATGGCCGCTGCCCCTGCCGGGATAATGGCTATGCCAAGTGAAACCTGAGGGTCCAGTGCCGAGGCTAGCGCCGACACCACACCAAACGCTATGAAAACACCAATTGCTATTCCGAACCGTTTTCGGGCGAAGACCCCAACTACAGCTCCGATGATGAGCGTCGTCAAAGCTATCCCGATCAGCAGGGCCAGCTTGTCGTAGAGGCCAAAGACCTCGATTCCAAAGTCCTTGACGGGATCTGGGGCGTTGTCGATTACCCAGTTCCCCAGCCCCTCGACCAGAGACGGCAAACCGCTCACCAGGCCAGCGAGAAGCTCGGAAACGCCAAGGGCGAGACCTGCTGCTACTGCACCTGATATGGCGTCGCGGACGCGCGTGGACTCCACAAGGACGCAGGTTATGAGTCGGCTTGCTAATGACGGGTAAACGACAAAGCATGTGCACAACCCGGGCCGGTGACCCACGGCATGTACACGCTGCGACGGTCAACCCGCTAGAACGGTGCTCATATGGAGTTGACCATCACTGATGACGGGCTCGCGAGATGCTGGTGGGGCGTCGAACCCGAGATCTACCGCTACTACCACGACGATGAATGGGGTCGTCCCACAACCGACGACACCCGTTTGTTCGAGAAAATCTGCCTCGAGGGGTTTCAGGCGGGTCTCTCCTGGCTGACCATCCTCCGCAAGAGGGAGAACTTCAGAAAGGGCTTTGCCGGATTCGACCCTGAGACGGTGGCCCAATTCGACGAGGCCGATGTGGAACGTCTTCTGGATGACGCCGGCATCGTGAGACACCAGGGCAAGATCCGCTCCGCCATCAACAACGCCGGGCTTGCGCTCGATCTCATCGACGAGAAGGGCTCGCTGGCAGCCCACTTCTGGTCGTGGGCGGAGCCGGAAACGCGAGCACCGACCGAGATTTCTGCCACCACTCCCGTCTCGACGGCAATGTCCAAAGACCTCAAGAAGCGCGGCTGGTCGTTTGTCGGGCCGACAACCGTTTACGCATTCATGCAGGCGATGGGTCTGGTCAACGACCACCTCGACGGCTGTCACGTTCGTGAGGCATGCGCCGAAGAACGCCGACACGTGATGAGGTCAGCCCTCTAACGTTCGGCGGGTGTTGGAAAGACCTGCGTTCACGGTTGGGGTCGAGGAGGAATACCTCGTCGTGGACCGGGAGACCCGCGACCTCATCAAGAGCCCGCCTCCCGAGATGTGGGAATCGATCAACGACGTGGTCGGGTCGGCGGCCACCCACGAATTTCTCAAAGCGCAGATCGAGATCAGGACCGACGTCTGCACCAAGGTCTCCGAGGCGAGAGAACAGGTCGCCAACCTTCGACGTAACCTCAATGGAATAGTGGGCGAATATGGAGCGGCGATCATCGCTGCATCGACTCATCCGTTCGCCAACTGGGCGCATCAGGAAACCACCGAGGATGACCGGTACTTGCGACTAGCCGCCGACTTTCAGCAGGTGGCGCGACAGTTGGTCATATGCGGGATGCATGTCCACGTTGGCATCGAGAACCCGGATCTTCGGATCGACCTGATGAACCAGGTCAAGTACATGCTTCCCCACATGCTGGCACTCAGCACCTCATCACCTTTCTGGGATGGAAGCCCCACCGGTCTCCACGCCTATCGCCTGGTCATCTTCCAGAACCTCCCCAGGACCGGCATCCCCGAGGAATTCGACTCATGGGGCGAGTACGAGCGCTATGTCTCCATCCTGGTGGACGCCGGACTCATCGAGGATGCCACCAAGCTCTGGTGGGACATTCGCCCCTCGGTTCGCTTCCCGACACTCGAGATGCGCGTCAGCGACGTCTGCACCCGTCTCGATGACGCCATGACCATCGCCGCCCTCTACCAGTGCCTTCTTGGATACCTCTACAGACTGCGACGCAACAACCAGAAGTGGCGTGTCTACTCGCCGGGGATGATCGAAGAGAATATATGGCGGGCCCAGCGTTATGGAACTGATGGCTCCCTGGTCGATTTCGGAAAGGGGGAGCTGGTGCCGATGGAGAATCTGATCGACGAGTTGATCGAATTGCTGGCACAGGATGCTGTCGAGTTCGACGTGAGGGATGAGATTCGCAACGCCCGCACCATCGTCTCGGAGGGAACGAGCGCCCATCGCCAACTCGCGACATACGAGACCACCCTCGAAGATGGAGCATCGGAGCACGAAGCACTCCAGGCCGTGGTCGACGAGTTGATAATCGACTCGATGTACGGCATAGAGGTTCCGTAGGAAACTCAAACCTCTTCGGCCTTGCGAACAGTCAAGATGTTTTCGTAGGAAACTCAAACCTCTTCGGCCTTGCGAAGAGGCGAGGTCTAGGGTTCCGGGCCTCATTCAGCCAGGAGACCTCAGATCATGACGCAACCCATACGGATCGGTGTCGGCCTTCAGCCCCAGCACGCCGAGTACTCGACCATCCGTGACGCCGTGGTGCGTGCCGAGGAGATGGGTGTCGACGCCGTCTTCAATTGGGATCACTTCTACCCACTGATGGGAGACCCCGACGGGAAGCACTTCGAGTGTTGGACGATGCTCGGCTCCTGGGCCGAAGTCACCGAGCGTGTCGAATTCGGAGCGCTGGTCACCTGCAACAGCTATCGAAACCCGGAACTGCTGGCCGACATGGCCCGCACCGTCGACCATGCCTCAGACGGGCGTCTGATCTTTGGAATCGGAGCCGGCTGGTTCGAGAAGGACTATGACGAGTACGGATACGTTTTCGGCACTCCGGGATCGCGTCTCGCGGAACTGAAGGCGGCTCTTCCCCGAATCAAGTACAGATGGGAACAGCTCAATCCTGCGCCCACCCGAGACATTCCGGTGCTCATCGGGGGCGGTGGTGAGAAGAAGACCCTCCGCTACACAGCCGAGTACGCCGACATCTGGCATGGTTTCGGCAAGGCCGACGTGATCAGGCATAAGAACCAGGTTCTCGACAACCACTGTGCCGACATCGGCCGGGATCCATCCGAGATCGAGCGCTCGGCAGGCGCCAAGGCGACCACTCCCGAGATGGGGGACGAGCTAGTCGATGCCGGCGCCACCTTCATCACCCTCGGTTTCGACGGGCAGACCAACTACGACCTTGCCCCCTTGGCAGAGTGGGTCGCCTGGCGAGACGAGAGAAACGTCAGTTAGTGGCTTCGGCGGCGGCCACCTGATCCAGGTCCGCGCCGCGCAATGCATCTTCTTCGGGACTGGCAACAGGCTGGCGCCGCCCCATGTACCAGACGAGGATCAGCGCGAACGCTCCGGCGGCCAACCCGCTGATCTGATTCCAGGTGAACGACCCGATCTCGGCATCACCCATTCCGAAGCGGAGGAAATCAAGGACGAAGCGCTGGAACCCGTACCAGGCAACCCAGATGAAGAAGAGCTGGCCGTAGTGAAGCTTGAAACGCCCATAGATGAAGAAGAGAACGCCGAGGAGAATGGTCGCGCCAATCATGTCATACAGCGCGACGTGGTGATAAACGCCGCAGAATCCGTCTAGTCCGACTGTCGCATCGGTGCACTCGAGGTTGTTGTGCTGGGGAGCGAGATCGTAACCGGGCTTGACCCCGTAACCCCACCACACGTTGGTCGCGCTGCCGAGGTGTTCGACGATGGCCAGGTCGCCGATTCGCCCGACGATGGTTCCCAGTGCCAGGCCGAACGCCGACATGTCGAGTGTGGGAAGTATGGAGAGCTCAATCTGTTTCATCCGCCAGATACCGGCCACGATTCCGCCGACGAATCCGCCCATTATGGAAAAGCTGCCATTGAGGGGGTGCAGGGTCGCCAGGATCGACGTGCCTTCCTGTATCGCGTCGAAGATGGCAGCGGGAGCGCTGAGGTAGCGGGCACCGATCAGGGCGCCGACCAGGCCCCATGTCAGGGCGGATTGATACTTGAGGGTGTCGAACCCTCTCTTGCGGAGTTCCCTGGTGGCTATCCAGGCTCCGGCGATGAACCCGAAAGCGGCAAACAGGCCATGGAGGGAAAACGTGAACGGCCCCACGTCCCAGAGCGGGATCGGTGGGTAGCTGATGGCGGCAAGCATTTCGCCGGAAGGATAATGGTGCTCAAGAACTGTGCCGCCGGCCTGGCACACTCTCCCGATGCAGATCCGACAGGAATCGGCGGGCGATGAGCAGTCGATAGGAGAAGTTCACGCCGAGGCCTTCTCGGTGACCGACAACCCGAAGGCGGTACCCCCGGAGGTTGGCTTGGTAGAGGCGCTTCGGGCGTCTCCCGCATGGATCCCGGCTCTCTCTCTGGTGGCCATCGAGAACGAACAGATCGTGGGGCACGTGACGTGCACCAGGGCCCATGTCGACAAAGTACCCGTACTTGGCTTGGGGCCGATCGGCATCAGGGCGGTCCGTCAGAACCATGGGATCGGAGCAACCTTGATGAGGGCCGCCATCAGCGCAGCGGACGGGCATGGCGAGCCCTTGATCGGTCTCCTCGGCTCGACCACCTATTACAGCCGATTTGGCTTCGTTCCCTCTTCCCAAATGGGAATCAGCTCTCCCGATCCTTCATGGGGCGACCATTTCCAGACACTCCGGCTGGTCGCATACCGGAAGGACATCACGGGACGGTTCGAGTACGCCAAGCCGTTCGAGCTGGTTGTAGGTCACAACCAAGCCGATCGTTTGGTTCCGAATCGAAGAATGAAACTGCTTGGCTGGTTCTCTGGCCAGTAACGATGGCGATGTTCAGGGCGAGGCAGGAGCGTCCCTGGCAAGGACGCAGGACGAAAACGCACCGGTCCGTTCGTCGAGGACGAGGACACAGCCAGGGGCGTCCCTGGCCGTCCTGAACGCGGCAAACGCTACTGGTCGGGGCACTAGAGTGCCGCAGCGTGAGCGAACTGCTTGACACGGCCGCCGAAGCCCTCGGTATGCCCACCGATCTGGTGCAACGATCTGCCGCGGCCCGTGCCACCGAGAACGGCACCTCAGTCGACGACGTACTCACGGCATGGGCGGGGGGCGCGCCCATCGCCGCAGCCGCTCCCGTCTCTGATACGCCGGTCACCGAGGAAGCCGCGGAAGCACCGATACCCGAGGAACCGGCGTCAGCAGTCGCCGTGATGGATCCTCCTGTGATCGAAGTCCCGACAATTGCGGAGCAGGCAATTGTCGAGGTGGAGCCTGAGGAACCTCTCGAACCCGTATCCATGGGACGACGGATCAAGACAGCGGTCAGGTTCGGAGCCTGGACCGGTGCAGCCCTTGGCCTGGTCGGATTTCTCGTGGCAAGCGCGTTCTGGGCGGACACGGCTGCGGTGATCCCGGACACAGGTCCGGTCGTGGTGGTCGATTCGACCGGCGTTCTGATCGGAGCCGCCCTGGTGAGCATCATCTTCGGCGCCATTGTCGCCGGGCTGTCCCGTGCCGCCGCCGCGTCGGCAAACCCCGCCATGCAGCTATCAGCGTCGAAGAACTCGACAGCCTGGATCGGCGCCGTAATGGGACTCATCCTCGGCGTCGTCGCCGGAGTCCTGCTGACAACCGGATTCGGAACCGAGATCGAAGGAGACGAAGGCCTTACCCAGCTACCAGTTCTTGCAACCCTGGCCGTGATGGTCATCGGCGGAGCAATTCTTGGAGCGGTCACCTCCCTGGTCCCCCAGTTGTTCGGCACCCCCATCGCGGTTGCCGATGGCGACGAGGAAGAAGTCACAAAAGTGAAAGAGCGTCTGGGTCAGGCTGTGAGCATTCCGATGGCAGCTGCCGTGATCCTTCTCCTTCTTGTCCTCCCCTTCGCCTATCTCCTGATTCAGTCCAATGAGTTGACCTCTGGAGGAGCGTCCATCATCGCGATTCTGGTCGCCAGCGGAATCCTCGGATTCGCCGCCCTAGCGGGGAGCCAACCTCAGATGAGAATCACGGGTGGCGATCTTCTCGTTGCCGTGGTCGGGATTGGCACGGTCCTTCTGATTCTTGTCGCTGTCCTTCTCATCAACTCAGGGGAAAGTCATGAGGAGAGCGCTCCCGAAGAACACACCGCGGTTGTCAGCCAGATCGTCTGAGATCAGTCGAGATCGGCGGTATTGATCGCTGCCGACACATCGCCCTCTCCGAGCGCGGCGTGAATGTAGCCGGCTACTTCCGTCGCCACGCCGACCTGCGCCTCCTCGGTCGAGGCTCCCAGATGAGGGGTGAGCACCAGGTTGGGAGCATTGCGCAGCGGGCTTTCCTCTGACAATGGCTCTCTCTCGTAAACGTCGAGAGCGGCTCCTGATATAGCCCCGTCGTGAAGGGCTTCTGCCAGGGCCGCCTCGTCGATGACCCCACCACGGGAGGCATTGATCACCAGGACCCCGTCCTTCATCCGGCCAAGTCGGGAAGCATCGATCAATCCGCGGGTCTCATCGGTCAGAGGAACATGACAGGAGATCACGTCTGCATTCTCGATCACATGATCGAGGCCAACGAGTCGCACCTCCAACTGCGCCGCTCGGTCCTCCGCCAGGTATGGGTCGTAGACCAGAACTTCCATCCCAAAAGCTCGGCATCGTTGAGCGACTTCCCCACCGATTCGACCTGCGCCGACGAGGCCAAGGGTGCGTCCCTTCAACTCGATTCCTTGCAGACCGGCTCGCTCCCATCGACCCTCTCTCATCGATCGATCGGCCTCCGGGACCCGTCTTGCCAGGGCGAGAATCAGGGCCATCGTCAACTCGGCAGCTGCGTTGGTATTGCCGCCCGGGGCGTTGAACACCGCAATCCCCCTTTTGGAGGCGGCCGCCAGGTCGATGTTGTCGACACCCACTCCAGCCCTTCCGATGACCTCGAGACTGGCCGCCCTGGTCATCATTTCGCCGTCCACTTTCGTGGCGCTTCGAACAATCAAGCCCGATGCCGACGCCAGGACCGCTTCGAATTCGTCGCTTGACGAGTCGTTGATTGTCTCGACAGCGAAACGGTCGTCGTCGAGCAACGGGGCCAGTCCCTCATCCGAGACTCGATCGGTGACCAGAACTGTGAAAGTCATCAGTGTCCTGAATCGTGAGTCCGTGCTGATCTCGCCCAGGCATCGGTGCTCCTGACAAGGACGCACAACGAAGGCGCAGCCGTAGCTGCGTCGAAGCGGAGGACACAGTCAGGGGCACCGAGGGAAGGCGAGATTCTGTGCATGATTCGCGACTCAGGACACTAGAACGTCGCCGAGTTCCGCGAGAAGAGGATTTAGCTCATCCATCGTGTGGTCACCCATATGGCCGATACGGATTGTGGATTCGGTCAGCTTGCCGTAGCCCCCACCAATCACCCAACCGCGAGCTGCCATCTCGGTGACAGTGGCCGAAGCCCCGTGACCTCCCGGCATCGATATGCACGTTACCGTTGGAGACCGATGACCTTCGGGGGCCAGGACGTCGATACCCACCCCGGCTTCTCTCATCTCCTCGATCCATTCGATCGTCCGCTCTTGCATCGCCAGATGCCTCTTCCATCGGTTCTCGATGCCCTCCTCTGCGATTCGAGCAAGCTGAACATCCAGTGCATAGAGGAGGGACACCGCCGGGGTGGCCGGAGTCTGGTTCTTCACCAGCTCGGACATGAGTCGGTCGAGGGCGAAATACCAGCCACGGCCGGGGGCGTTCGTCGATCGATCCATCATCGCGTCGGAGGCCACTCCGAACGCCAGTCCCGGTGGCAATGCCAGAGCCTTCTGAGACCCGGTCAATATGAAGTCGATTCCCCATTCGTCGGTTCTTGTCTCCAAACCGGGGACCCCGGTGACGGAGTCGACGAGCAGCAGCGTGTCCTCGCTCCCACCTACGACTGAGGAAATCGCCTCCAGATCCTGGAGGGCGCCCGTCGACGTCTCGGACTGCGAAACCGTCACCGCGTCATATCCGCCGATGGCGAGACGGTCGGCGATCTGGTCCGGCTGATGGACCTCTCCCCATGGAATGGTCAACGCGTCAACCTCGAAACCGCAGGTTCGGGCAATCTCTGCGAATCGGCCGGAGAAACCGCCGTTGACGAGGCTCAATACCCGACCACCGATAACCCCGTTGCGTACAGCAGCCTCCATGAGTCCGGTCGCAGAGGAGGTCGAAACGAACACGGACCGGTCGGTGAGGAACAGTGGCCGCAAACCGGCGTCGATGCGAGCCATCAGATCCTGAATGGCCTCACCGCGGTGACCGATCATCGGCCCGGTCTGGGCGGCCAGAACGTCCGCATGCACTTCAGTCGGGCCAGGCAGGAAAAACCGTCCGCGCTGGAGTGGCACGCTCACGCCGTCGGAACGGAGGTGTTGAGTTCCTCCCACTCACGTTCTTCGGAGGTCCACCGGAACCAGATCACCGCAATGGTGATCCAGAGAATGAAGCCGCCGCCAAGCTTCATCACAATGCCGGAAATCGTCTGATCGGTCACCGGATCCAACCCCCACTCGAGAGCGGCGGCACCGTACCCGGTGTAGAGAGCCACTGTGGAGAAGGTGAGGAACGAAGCCGGGATGGTGGGGAGCAGAGATTGGAAGAAAAGGTAGAGCATCTGCGCCGGGCGAGAGATCTTCGGAATCGCCATGGTCGGAGAGAGGACAGGCATCCACATGAGGAAAGCCGAGAAGAAGAGAAGCGAATGAATGAGAAAATGGGCCAACTCGTTGCCCAGCATCAACCCGACCATCTCCGGCCAGTGGATCAGAATGAATGTTGTGTTGAAGAGCACAAAGGCCGGCACGGGTCGAGCAAGAGGTCTGAGCCATCTGACTACCCATGGATGGCCCAGGGTTGCATCGCCAAGCCATCGCGGAGTCCCCATGAGCAGCAGTGGCGCCACGACCAAGGCGAGAACGATGTGCTCCACCATATGCACCGAGAACAGCGATTCCTCACCGATGTCATGGAGAGGCCACCCCGATACCAGCCACATCAGCGCGAGCCCCAGATACCACTGCCACCACTGTCTTCGGGTCGGACCCGGAGCAACGGAGGCCGAATGGGTCCGGATCCGCACATTTGCGTACCAATAGCCGAACCCGAGGACGAAGATCAGAGCCCAAACATCGAAGTGCGGGTGCCAGTCGGGGATCACGATCGACGCGCCACTAACCCCGGATGACTACGACCCCCATTGCCGATAGGACCACCAGATAGAGGCCTAGGGCAAGGATCGCACCGGCGGTGAAGAAACGGTTCGGAATTGCGTTCTCGAATCGGAGATGCATGTACCAGCCGACCACGATCACAAACTTGAGCAACGCAAGAGAGATCAGAATGAGAGCGTTGAGAGC
Organism: uncultured Boseongicola sp.; assembly: GCA_964194555.1. Lineage (GTDB taxonomy): Bacteria > Actinomycetota > Acidimicrobiia > Spongiisociales > ZC4RG35 > SZUA-217. Next base: position 39,997 of record CAXMMT010000083.1, read on the forward strand.
GCCAAGCCCGAGTTCGCGATCGATGTAGAACATCGCCACCTCGAACGCCGTGAGCACTGCCAGAAGCCCAGCAATCTTCCAATACAGAGCCGGCGAAGGATGGGCGTCGTGTTCGGCTGTCATGCCGGAGGCACCGAGAGCAGATAGACGACAGTGAAGATGACGATCCAGATGATGTCGACGAAGTGCCAGTACAACCCGACCAACTCGAGACTCATGCCCTGTTTCTCGCTGAGCCCGCCCCTGCGACGGGAGATGCCCCAGAGCGAGAGCAGCATGATCACACCGATCGCGACGTGTGTTCCGTGGAACCCGGTGAGCAGGTAGAACGCCGATGCTGCCGGGTTGGTCGACAGCGTCATGTCGTAGTGAACTATGAATTCGGTGAACTCGAACACCTGGCCACCAAGAAACACGGCGCCCAGGGCAGCAGTGGCGAACAGCCAGGTCCGTGTCCCGTTCTGGTCGCCCTTGCTCAGGGCGTGATGGGCGAGGACCATCGTCAGAGAACTCATCAACAACACAAACGAGCTGACCGAGGTGAAGGGGATGTCGTAGATCTCCGACGGGTAGGTCCCCTCGAAACCACCTCGATTCGAGTAGAGCAGGTAGGTCGCGATCAGGGCCCCGAAGAACATGAATTCCGAGCTGAGGAAGACCCACATTCCGAGCTTGCGGTTGTCGATCCCCGTCGATTCGTGCTCGTCGTGGTGGGAGACGGGAGTGTCGTGAGCTACATCAGACACCGGCTTGCACCTCCTCCGACATGTCTTCACCCGGTTCGTCGTGCGGCTCCTCGATGGGCTCGATCGCCCACCCGATCACCGCGGCCAGCGAAATCACCGCCCCGATCGCGATCAGAGCCTTGCCCCATGCGGTCGTGTGATAGATGATCCCGTAGAACATCAGCGGGAAACCGGCAGCCATGATCAATGGAAAATAGGAAGGGTTGGGCAGATGGATTGGCTCGGGCGGGTTCAACCCGACATGTTCCAGCTCGGCAACGATCTGGTCGGCATCATCTTTGCGAACGGCACGACCCTCGTCATCCTGGTCATACTTGAGATGCCAGAAGTGGTCCAGTTTCGAGATCACCGGCGAAACGGCGAAGTTGTACTCGGGAGGGGGGTTGGGGGTGGTCCACTCGACGGTCCGTGCATCCCATGGGTCGAGGCCGGAGTCCTCACCGTGTCTCCGGCTGTGGTGCCAGTTGTACATGAAGACAGCCACGCCCGCAGCGATGATGAAGGCGCCGATGGTCACAACGATATTCCACGGCTCCAAGCCTGCCTCCGGAGGGTACTTCCAGGTTCGTCGCACCATCCCCTGAAGCCCGAGCCAGTGCATGGGAGCAAACGTGGTGTTGAAGCCGATGAACATCAGCCAGAAGTTGACCTTCCCCAGCCTCTCGCTCATGACTTTGCCGGTCAGCTTGGGGAACCAGTAGTACAACCCGGCGAACAAACCGAACACTGAACCGCCGAACAAGACGTAGTGGAGGTGGGCGACGATGTAGTAGGTGTCGGTCTGCTGCCAATCCGAGGGGACGACGGCATGGGTCACTCCCGACAGCCCGCCGATGGTGAACATCGCGATGAAACCAACAGCAAAGAGCATGGGGGTGGTCATTCGTAATCGCCCTCCCCACATGGTCCCCATCCAGTTGAAGATCTTGATGCCGGTGGGGATGGCAATAGTCATCGTCGCCAGACCAAACGCCGCCTGGGCCACGGGTGTGACTCCGGAGGCGAACATGTGATGAGCCCACACTCCGAATCCGAGGAACGCAATGGCTGCTCCGGCGAATACCACTGCCGAGTAGCCGAATAGGGGTTTCCTGGAGAAGACCGGAAGGACCTCGGACACGATTCCCATTGCCGGCAGGATCAGGATGTAGACCTCGGGGTGTCCAAAAAGCCAGAACAAATGCTGCCAGAGAATCGGATCCCCACCGCCCACAGGCGCGAAGAAAAGCGTTCCGAACTGCCGGTCGAAAGTGACCATGAAGAGCGCCACCGCAATGATCGGGATAGAGAAAAGCAGCAGGAATGCAACGACGGTCGACATCCACACGAACACCGGCATCCGCAATAGCCGCATGCCTTTGGCGCGCATGTTGAAGATGGTGACGATGAAGTTGACCGCCGAGACCAGCGATGCGAGGCCAAGGATCTGAAGTCCAAGAGCCCAATAATCCATGGCCGTCCCCGCGGAGTAGAAGGGGCCTGCGTTGGGTTGGTAGCCGAACCATCCACCGTCGGGAGAATCAGCGAGCCAGTTGAAGCTTCCCGGACCACCTCCAGCCGGAATGTTTCCGGCTATGCCATCGGGACCGATCGGGGGCACCGACGTCCCGAAGACGAACGTGCTGTACAAGAAGATGCCTCCGAACAAGAAGATCCACCACGACAGGGCGTTCAACCGAGGAAAGGCAACGTCACGGGCGCCGATCATCAAGGGGATCAGATAGTTCATGAAGGCAGCCGAAGTCGGCATGATGAACAGGAAGATCATGGTCGTCGCGTGCATGGTGAACATTGCGTTGTACGCGCCGGCAGTGAGGAACTCGGCGTTGGCCTGGGACAACTGGATCCTCAGCATGAGGGCTTCGAGGCCACCGACTATGAAGAAGAAGAAGGCAGCGTAGCCATACATAATGCCGATCTTCTTGTGATCGACGGTGGTCAGCCATGACCACCACCCCGTTGTCGAAGACGGGCGTTTGAAGATCGTCGTCCGGGGACGCTCGGCGGTTGCCGTCATTTGTTGCTCTCCAACCACACGATCAAGTCGTCGATCTCCTGCTCCGTCAGCGCCAGATTCGGCATGAAACTACCGGGTTTGACGTATGGCGGATCTGCCAGCCACGCCTTGAGAGCAGCGTCGTATGTCTGTCCTTCTTCCGGAAGGCTTGCGCCCGCAAACACGGTCCTCGAGGCGAAATGAGTCAAGTCCGGCCCGCTGAAGGCCTCCTGCGGAACGATGTTCGATGCCGAGTCGTCGTCAAAGCGGACCGTATGGCACTGAACGCAGCCCTTGTTGGTGAAGACCTGATATCCGTCGTACTCGGGGGTCCCCTCAGCAGGCAACACCGCAGGCGCCTGCTGCTCGGCGACCCAAGCGTCGAACTCGGATAGTGTGACGGCCAGGACGCGGGCTCGCATCAGGGAATGGGACAGGCCACAGAACTCGGCGCAATGACCCCAGAACTCGCCGGGCTCGTAGGACTCCAGCCTCAACTCGGTGACCTGACCCGGCACGAGATATCGCTTTCCATGGAGAGCGGGAATCCAGAAGTTGTGAAGAACGTCATCTGAGGTCATCACCGCGCAGATCTCTTGACCCGCCGGTATGACCATCACATTGGCGGTGTCGATCCCCTGGTCGGGATAGTTGTACTCGAACCACCATTGGTGGCCGACAACCTCGACAACCATCGAGTCGGAATCGCATCCGGTGAGCTCGAATACCGCCGACACCGTCGGCACCGAGATCCCCGCCAGGATCAGCGCCGGGATGACGGTCCAAAGAACTTCGAGCTTGGCGTTGCCATGCAGTTGCTTCGGCTCTGCCGCATCGTCATCGCCCCGATCCCGGAACACGAAGAGCATGACGACGATCGCCCCCATCACCAGCACGAAAACAGCAGTTGCTATCCAGAAGACCATCCAGAAGAGGCCATCGATGCGCTCTGCATTCGGACCTGCCGGTTCGAATATCGTGAGCGGAGCATCCTGGATCTCGATAAATGAACAGGAGGCGAGAAGGATGGTCGTGCCGACCATCGCAATTGGGCGAGATATACGGTGACGGAACCGGACCATCGGGACGGCATCATACGGAGAATCCCGGCGTCCGACCAACTTCGACAAACACCGGAGAATCATCGAGACACGGCTTCGAAGGCTCGCGCCAATTCGTCGTCGGAAGCGGCCCCCTCGAATGAGGCAAACACAACACCGTCAGCATCCGTCACGAAGACCCAGGGCTCGGAAGGAAGACTCCAATCAGCAACCGACGGGACGAGGATCAACTCATCGAACGAGCTCACTTGAATGTTCTCGTAGACCTCGACATGGACGTAGCTGAGGGAAGGGAACTCCGCCGACAGCTTCTTCACCTGGTCCAACAGCGGTCCACAGGCCTCAGACGTGCACCAGGCCGGGGTGCCAAAGATGATCACCGTGGGGCCGGACTCAACGGCCTCGGCCACGGTGAGTTCGTAGAACGAGGGGTCGGGGCTCGGGTCCGAAGTCAAATCGACCAGGTCGACATCAGCAGAGGTGCGGGTCTCCGATCTGGGTGCCTCGTCTCCGGGGCTCACCACAAGTGGATCAGCGACCGTCACCAGACCCAGCGGCCCGAGCTGACCGAGACGACCGGCGTCCATGGTTATCTGAAATGTTCCCGGTCCCGGAATGTCCATGTAGAAGGCGTAAAGACCTCGAACGTCGGGCACCAGCCAGAAGAACTCCCCCTGGTATTCACCCAACGGCGATCCGATGCCGTCTCTGAGAGTCGCCACAATCTCGATGTCGGGTGCCGCGAGGGATTCTCCAGTCTCGAAGTCGGTCAGAGCGACCATCACCCTCTGCACACCAACACCCACACTTCCCGGAGACGAGGCAATCCGGGGAAACACGGCAACATCAGAGGAGCAAGCCGCGAGCAAGAGACCACTGAACGTTATCCCGACGATGAGACGCCTCACAGCAGCACGTCCAACATCACAGCGGCGAAGAGAACGGACAGGTACACCGTCGAAGTGGTGAACAGCCGCATCGCCTGGCTGGGCTCTCGGTAGACACGCCAGGTATCCGAGAGGAACCAGGCGCCGAGGACAAGGGCTGCAGTGAGGTAGATCCACGACATGTTGGCGAGAGGAACGAGCAACAATGAGACACCGACCATCAGACCCGTGTAGAGCAGCATTCGACGGGTGGTTACCTCGATGCCGGCCACCACCGGAAGCATTGGGACACCCGCCTTTTCGTAGTCGTCCTTGTAACGCAAGGCCAGGGCCCAGAAGTGCGGCGGCGTCCAGTAGAACACGACCAGGAACAGCACCCAGGCAGGCACACCGACGCTTCCCGTCACGGCCGCCCAACCAACCAGCACCGGCGCGGCGCCTGCAGCTCCTCCGATCACGATGTTCTGAACTGATCTTCTCTTGAGGGCGATGGTGTAGACGAACACGTAGAAGAGGAGGGCGGCGGTTGAGATGGAGGCGGCGAGGAGATTCGTCGTCACAGCAAGCCAAGAGAATCCGGCGATTCCGAGGAGCACACCGAATATCAACGCGTTCCTCGGCGGCACCTCGTGTCTGGCAAGCGGCCGGCCACGCGTCCGATTCATCAAGACATCGATGTCCCTGTCCAGATAGTTGTTGAGCGCATTCGCCCCGCCGGCCGAGAGGGTTCCTCCGATGAGAGTGGTCAGAACCAGCCAGGTGCCCGGCCACCGGTCCGCGGCCAGAACCATTGCCGGAACAGTGGTTATCAGCAGCAACTCGATGATTCGTGGCTTGGTCAAGGCCACGTAGGCAGCGAAGCGCGACCGCACCACAGGAGCGGATTGCACTACGACTTGGGGGTCGTGGGAATCAGTCGACATCGCAATCCTTCATTCTGTCGCAATTCTCTCGCACTTTTCTTGGCTCGCACCATAAAGAATCGCACCTCACCAAGAAAACACGCCAATCCGAGGCATCCTCGAAACTGTCGACCCGACACGGCTGAATGGCCACGACGCGGTCCGTTATGTCAAGGCCAGCGCCCGCATGGAGGCACACTTTGCAGCGAAACGTCTGGCGGGCAAGGCCGAACTTGCTTATTCGCCGCCGGGCGGTCCCGGGGACGACGTTGTCCGTGACCCGGAGGAACTCGAGTTCGCCTCGACCGAGATGGCCGCAGCTCTGAATTTGACCCGGAGGGCTGCTGACGCCGATATGGGTCTGGCCTACCAACTATGTGAACGTCTACCCGCGGTGTGGAAAGCTTTGGATGAGGGTCGGATCGATGTTCGTCGGGCTCGGGAGTTCGACAACCAGACTGCTCATCTCTCAACCGGCGAAGCTCGTGATCTCGTCGACCGTGTCATCGCCGACGCGACTGACCTCACCACCGGCCAGCTCAGAGCCCGCCTCCAACGCCTGTGTCTGGAAGTCGACCCGCAAGCCGCGAAGACCCGATACGACGAAGGCGTTGGTGAACGGCGTCTCCAAAGGGAGGCCAATCCCGATGGGACCGCCAGTCTCTTGGTACTCAACCTGGCACCCAACAAGACCGGAGCGGCCTTCACCAAGATCAACGACCTCGCCCAACGTCTGAAACAAAAGGGGGATCCCCGGACGATGGATCAAATCCGGGCCGACGTGTTCCTCGACCTGCTCATCGGTGGCCACCGAGCCAAAACGTCACGCAAAGGCGTTGTCGACATCCGGGTCGACTTGAAAACACTCACCGAACTGACCGAGATTCCTGGAGAACTCGCCGGATACGGCCCGGTCATTGCAGACATCGCCCGACAAATAGCCCTTGACCAGCCAGACGCAGAGTTTCGGTTCGCGGTCACCAGTGACGATGGTCAGATAGTCCACGTCGGCACCACCAAACGGCGACCCACAGCTTCGATGAAACGACTGGTGCACGCCCAACATCCAACCTGTGTGTTCCGCGGATGTCGGATGCCCGCAACCGACTGCGACATCGACCACACCATTGCAGTATCCGACGGCGGACCCGCCACCGACTGCAACCTGGCTCCTCTATGCCGCTACCACCACCGGGCTAAACACGACGGTGGCTGGAAATATGTGATACATCGCGACGGATTCACTTTCACCAGCCCCCTCGGCCACATCTACACCACATCAGGAATCCCACCGCCCTAGGAGTCCGGCTCAGCCGAGAAACGAACTCAATTCGTCGAGAACCCGGTCCGGATGTGCCTTCGTTACGTTTCTGTAACGGTGTGTGGTTTGAATCTGCTGCTGTGGTGAGGATCTAGCGTGAGCTCTGTCAGGCGGGCGTTTCCGTGGGTGTGGACAGCGTTGGTTGGGGTTGCCGGTGTTGCTCTCACGGTGGACCTCTACTCGCCGGAGTCACGCTCCGAATTACCGGCATCCGCCATGGCTGTTGTGCTGGTGGTCCTGTTGTCTGCTCTTGGGTTCGTTGTCAGCGCCCACCAGCCCGGCAACAGGATTGCATGGCTACTTCACTCCACGGTGGTGATCTTGTTGCTTCTGACCGTCACCTCTCCTGTGGTGGAGTCTGGCCAGCCGATCGCTCCAACCTTCTGGGATTACACCGCCATTGTCATCAACCAGGGGATCGGGCTCACCCTCCTCTACCCGGCGTTTCTGATCCTCTTCATCTTTCCTACGGGTCGTTTTCTCACCAGACGGTGGAGTTGGGCGGGATGGCTCGGTGCATTCTTCGTTCCTGGGATGCTGCTGGCAGTCTTGTTCTCCGAACGGCTAGGTCCGCTGCCGATCGAAGAGAACTGGGGGATACCGAACCCGATCGGATTCCTTCCAACGGGAGTGGCGGAGGCTGTGAACCCTGCCTGGCTTCTTGGGATGTTCGGGATCGCCATTGGAGGTGTCGCGACGATAATTGTCAGGTACCGGAGGTCGGATCATCTGGTCCGCACTCAAGTCAAATGGGTCCTTTACACCTCCGTGATCTCCGCCGCTGGCCTCATCGCGATGCCGCTCGGTCTTTTCGATGGCAACCCGACGCTCTTCGGGATTCTCTTCCTCACCGTCATCGGGATCACCCCGGTTGCAATCACCATTGCAATAACCAGATACAAGCTGTTTGAAATCGACCGGCTCATATCCCGAACTCTGAGCTATACCATCGTCATCGGCATGCTGGCGCTGGCATTTCTCGGGTTGGTGACACTGGTGACCAGCCTGCTACCCACACAAAACGCCCTTGCTGTGGCCGCATCCACACTGGCCGTCGTAGCGCTGTTCAATCCACTTAGAAGACGAGTCCAAAAGGCAGTAGACCGACGATTTAACCGGTCGGCCTACCAAGCCGAAGCTGTCTCCGACGAGTTCGCCGCCAAGCTACGGGAATCCCTCACCGTTGAACAACTGGTCGAGGTATGGCAGAGCACGGTTGAAGAATCACTCCAGCCGACCGTCAGCAGCATCTGGCTCAACCAGACTCCGTGAGGCGTCACCAGCGGAGGCCGGTCGCCCTAACCCAGAAACGAGCTCAATTCGTCGAGAATCCGGTCCGGATGCGTCCAAACCACCTCATGGCGTGCATCTACAACTTCGACCACCCTGGCGTCCGGGATCAGGCCGGCCAGTTCGTATTGCCATGCGGGCGGCACCAGGAGGTCGTCCGTCGGGATGATCACCATCGTCTTGATGCCAAGTTTGCCAACCCAGCGTCGCGAGTCGAACCTCACCGCAGCCAGCGTCGCCTGCGCCCCGGTGTCAGGGATTCGCCGATGGTTCTCCTCCCACAACCAGCGGCCGTGCATGTGCTCCACGGCACCGCCGGCACGTAGGTACCCGGTTCGAACCTCGGGGGTGCCCACACCTGTGAATCGTTCCCAGGCACGAGTGAGGATGGCGCCCAGCTGGCGAATCCATCTCATCTCTTTGGGATGGGATGCGAGTGTGGCTATCAAGACGAGACTCGAAACTCGACCAGGATGACGATATGCGAGCGCCTGGGCGATGGCTCCGCCCATCGAGTAGCCCACGACATCGATTGCCCTGACATCGAGGTCGTCGAGAACGGCGTCGATGTCATCGGCGACATCCTCGACTTCATATCGCTGGGATGCCTGAGGGGCCATCCCGTGGTTGCGATGGTCGACCATGATCACCCGTCGATCAGTCGCCAGCTTTGGGCCGATCTGATACCACTCTCCGAGGGAAGATCCCCCTAACCCATGGATCAGGAGGATGGGATCGGCGTCCTCCGACCCGGCCTCACGAACCAGAAACTCTTCGTCTCCAACGAAGACCGTTCGCCCTGGCAATCGCCAAGGGTGCTCCTGAGGAGCCTTGAATTGGGGCTTGTAGGTCGGCCCAAAGAGTCTCCACGCCAGCCACGAGCCGGCTACCCATCGCAACAACCTCATGGCTTCAGATCTCCAGTCGTGAAACTCAGCTCATCCACCGGTCGTCCTCCGGCCAGATGCTCGTCAATGATCCTGTCGAGTTTGTCGGCATCCAAACGGGCGTACCAGGTGCCATCGGGATAGACCACGGCGATGGCACCTTGCTCGCAGATTCGCAGACAGTCGACCTTGGAACGGAGGACAGTTCCCTGGCCTGGCTCGACCCGATCGGGATCACGGTCCATCTCACCTTGCCACCTGGGAGGTGCAGAAGTCATGTTCGCCTTCTTCAGTCTTGACTTGAGATGACGCCACAGCTCGTTGGTGAACTCACGCGAAGCGCATTTCGGATTACTCTGGTCGGCGCAGAGGAAGATGTGTCGCTCGACCCCGGGGATGGAGAGAGCAGCGGCGATGTTCTCGAGGCGTTCGTCGGGCTTCATGGATTCGATCTTCGTTGGGTCAAGTTAGACGACATTCAGAGTCTTCCCGGAAGTGAGTCGTCCGATTATCGAGGAGCCGGGCACAGCCCGGAGATACCCATCCGATGAACCCTCTGGCAACGCCACGAGCAGACCCCCTGACGTTTGAGCATCCACGAGCAGACGCAACTGGTCGTCGTCAACCCTCGAATCGACGGTGGGCTCGAGCGACTCGAGGTTTCTCTGCGAACCTCCGGCCCAGATGCCCTGGGCCAGCAGGTCGGCGACGCCCCGCATGATCGGCACCCGGTCGAATTCGACTACGGCACCAACGCCGGATGCTTCACACACCTCACGGAGATGGCCCAAGAGCCCGAACCCGGTCACATCCGTGGCGGCGTTGGCATGGTGACCACGAAGGGCCGCTCCGGCCACGGCATTGAGCGTGGCCATGCTCTCGATGGCTTCATCTGCCAGGTCGGAGGGACATTTCTCTCGCTTGATCGCCGTGGTGATGATTCCCATACCGAGTGGCTTGGTGAGGATCAGCACATCATCGGCCTGACCGCCACTGTTGGAAACCAGGACGTCGGAGTCGGCGACACCCGTAACGGCAAATCCGTAAGTGGGTTCCGGGCTGTCGATGGAATGGCCACCGACAACCGTACAGTCGGCATCGGCCATCACGTCCATTCCACCGCTTACCACCTCGCTTGCCAGGTCGAACGGAAGCACGTCTCGGGGCCAGGCCAGGTACTGGAGGGCGGTGAGAGGTGTCGCCCCCATCGCGTAGATGTCGCTCAGAGCGTTGGCGGCCGCGATGCGGCCCCAATCGGTCGCCCCATCGACAACAGGGGTGAAGATGTCAACGGTCTGCACCAGGGCGCGACCGTCTCCCAACGCATATACGCCGGCGTCGTCGCTCGTCCCGATCCCGATCAGGAGATCGGGGTGGGATGTTGCAGTGTGGTTTTTCACGGGACCCAGAACCTGAGCCAGCTCGGCGGGGCCAAGCTTGCAAGCTCAGCCGGAGCCGTGGCTATATCTGGTGAGACGGGTTTCGGTCACGCCTGTGAGGTTAAGGCAATAACCCTCGCACCTGAATTATCCTCATGGTCCTATGTCTGATCAGTCAACCTTTCTCACCCCGGCGGCTTTCAAGAAAGCCCAGGACGAGTTGGACTTCCTCAAAGTCGACGGTCGCAGGGAGATCTCGGAGCGGATCGCCGAGGCGCGCTCTCACGGCGACCTGCGCGAAAACGCCGACTACGACGCGGCGAAAAACGAGCAGGGTCTGATGGAGGCCCGAATCCGGAAGCTCGAACATGTGATCGACACCGCCGAGGTAGGCGAGGTTTCAGACACCGGAAAGGTTCAGGTTGGCTCCGTGGTGACCGTTGTCGACGACGATGGCGACGAGCTGGAGTACTTCGTCGCCCCACAGGAGAACAAGTCACCCGGTCTCCTCCTGGCCTCTCCCACAAGTCCGCTGGGCTCGGCGCTGATAGGGGCATCTGTCGGCGACGACGTCTCTTACACGGCTCCGGCTGGAACCTTCACCGTCAACGTCACCGCCGTACGCCCCTACGAGGGGTGAGACTTCGACTCCGAAGCCCGCGTCAGCTTGCAAAGAGGCTCCTCGCCGCCGCACAACGCGAGCCCGAGGATGTCGCCGACTATCTCGATCTGAAAACCGAGGAGTGGGAAGCCCTGGCCGGGGCGGCACCGGGGGATGCCGCCGACGTGCTCGAGCAGTTGGAGGAGGACGCCGCTGCACGATTGTTATCTGAGCTCGGGCATGGCGACGCCGCCGAGGTCCTCGAGGAGATCGCACCGGAGTTAGCTGCCGAGCTGATCGAACAGGTCCCCCTGGGAAACCTGGCCGCGGTGCTCAACGAGATGCCTGGCGAGGCCGCCGCCGACCTCATCGACGAACTCGACGAAGACATCCAGGAAGACATCTTCGCAGCGATGACCGATGAGGCAGAGCAAGGAGTTCGCGACCTTCTCGTCTACCCATCAGACAGCGCCGGGGGTCTGATGACCACCGAGATCGCCGCCTTGCCGCTTGGACTGACCACCGGCGAGGCGATCGAGCGGATCCGCCAGTTGCACGCCGAATACGAAGACCTCTCATATGTCTACGTGGTCAACGATGACAACCAACTTCAGGGGGTCATCTCGTTTCGCGACCTCGTATTCAGGAGACCGGGGGCTCCCCTGGCCGATGTCATGGTTGCCGACCCCGCAGCGGTAACCGCCCACACCGACCGTGAGGAGGTGGCCGATCTGTGTCAGCGCTATCACCTCTTCGGTGTCCCTGTGACGGCTGACGACGGAACCCTGCTGGGAATGGTCACCACCGATGCGGTCATCGAAGCGGTTCAGGACGAAGCCACCGAGGATTTTGCCGCTGCGGTCGGGGCAGGCATCAAAGAAACCGTCTACTCAGACGTCACCGAGTCTTTCCGAATGCGGGCGCCCTGGTTGGTTCTCAACCTCTTCCTGGCACTGGGCGTCGCCTTGGTCATCGAGCAGCAGACAGGCCTGATCAGCAGAGAACCCGTTCTGGCCGCACTCATGCCGGTAATCGCGCTACTCGGCGGCAATGGCGGTATTCAGAGTCTCGCGGTGATGATCAGATCCCTTGCCACCGACGACGTGCCCCGTGCCCAGGTTCCGAGGATCCTGGCCCGTCAAGCTGGCGTCGGCGCCCTCAACGGTCTCCTCCTGGCTGTGGTTGCTTCAGGGCTCACCTTCGTCCTCGCCACCACCGGTGTCTTCAATACGACTTCGGAACCGGCGACCCTGGCCGTTGTTGTAGCCATTGCCTCTCTGGCCAACCTCGTCGTTGCGACCGTGGCCGGGACTGCGATCCCGCTGATTCTGAGGAGACTCGCCCAGGACCCGGCCCTCGCCTCGTCGATCTTCGTTACCTTGATCACCGACGTCGTCGGTTTTGGCGGATTTCTCCTCGTGGCAGGCCTTCTGCTCTAGCTACCAATCACGAACTCGCCGAACTCCGCGAACGGGCCTTGGAACTTCATCGTGTCACCACCGATGAGGCTGACGAAGTGGTTTTCGTCGAGAAGGCTCTGCTGCGCCTCCGTTCGCTGGTCCTCAGGGATCACG
>CAXMMT010000084.1:0-4034 GCA_964194555.1 uncultured Boseongicola sp.
CGGGACCCGGATGTTGCGCAACGAGATCGATATTGATGCCTTTCGAGGGTTCGTGACGGTGAACGAATTTCGTCGCGGCTCATCTGAGGATGCGGCTGTATGGAAAGACTGACAGGAGGCAGCTGGCAATAATCGGTCTCTGGCCGGGGAGTGCTAGCTGCCGAGATCCTGTGATCTGGGTACGGGTTTTGCCTCGCTCAGACGGTGATGACGTTCTTTCCTTGGGCGTGTCCTTCACCCAGATACCGGAGAGCCTCGGGTGTCTGTTCGAGGGGATACGTCGCCTCGATGACCGGCACCACTTCTCCTGATTCGAGAAGCTCAGAAAGGAAACTCAGATCCTCTTCCTTCATTTGAGCTACGAACCAACCAACTCTCCGGTTCCCGACCAAAGAAGCCACCTTGACTCCCAGCAGGTGGCGCAGCGGTCCGAGCCAACGACCCTTGGGCCCTCCGACCATCACATAGGTGCCGCCGCGACTCAAAACGCGCTTGCATTCTGCCCATGGACGGTTCCCCGGCACATCGAACATCAGGTCATGGCTCTGCCCGCTTTGGGTGAAGTCCTCCTGGGTGTAGTCGACTACGTGGTCGGCGCCGATCGATCGGACCATGTCCACATTCCTCGTGCTGCAAACGCCAGTCACATCTGCCCCGAAGGACTTGGCAATTTGCACCGCAAAGGTGCCGACGCCTCCCGACGCTCCATTGATCAAGACCTTCTGGCCAGACTGAATCTGACCTATGTCCCGGAGTCCCTGAAGAGCAGTCAGAGCAGCCACCGGTACCGCCGCCGCTTGCTCAAAAGTCAACTTGGCCGGCTTCAGAACGAGTCTGGCCTCGGGTGCACAGACGTACTCGGCATACGCCCCGTCGCCAATATCTCCAAAAACCTCATCGCCTGGTTGAAGCCGAGTCACGTTTTTGCCGACAGCGTCAACTCGTCCCGCCACATCAGCCCCCAGAATCGCGCGCTTGGGCTTCCGGAGTCCGGCCTGTGGGCGAACTAAGTATGGGAGCCCCGTCAGCATGTGCCACTCGAGGGCGTTTACGGACGACGCCCGAACTCGCACGAGCACGTCATCGTCGTCCACAACCGGCTTTTCGACTTGCTGGAGCTGGAGAACATCGGGCGAGCCGTACTCGGGTTGAACTATGGCCTTCATTTTGTCCTCCGGAACGGTCTCTTCTACATGATTTTGGTCCATCATCGCCATATTCGCCCCACTGGCGGTGCGCAGATACAAACGGGCAAAGGCAAAGAGCTGAGGGATTGAGCATCGCCTAACTCGGCTGTCAGCTACTACTTACTCAAACGGCCGAGAGTGTTCGCGATGAACCGCGAACCGGAGAACTTCAAGGCCCGCCCCGAATCCTGACAGTTGAGGGAACTTGGAGCCCTGGGCATCGGCCTCATGAGGGACGGCTGACACCGAGTTGGATTTCGAGTCAGTGCGGGCTGACAGCCGTGAAGAGAGCGAGGGAGCCGACCACTTCGATCTCGACCTTCTGAAATGACTCGTCCAGGATCTCGCGAAGCCCCTCTTCGGTGTCCCCAAGGTTGTCGAAGGCGCCTTGCCGGTTGAAGGCCCAAAGGACGGCCCGAGCTTGCGGTGTGTGTTGTTCGGAACTACCCAGGACCGTTCCCCCGAACAACATACCGTCCGGTGCGAGCACCGCGGCAACGTTCCTGATCGCGGCAGCCTTGTGAGATTGGGGACCGGGCAGACAGTGGAGGACGTAGCTGAGTGCCGCCGAGTCGAACCGACCGTCCACCGGTATTGGCTTCAATACGTCGGCTTCGACGGTGGTCAGGCTTCTGGGCGCTAGCCGACGGGAGACGTGAGCGAGCACGTTGGGATTTGGGTCCAGCAGGGTCACCTCTGCCTCGGAAGCTAGGTCAGCCTTGTCGAGGAAGTATCCGGTGCCGGGACCGATATCAAGATGTCTGCGCCTGACATGTCGGCGGTAGCGTTGCACAACCGGTGGGGTGGGGCATCGCCATACTGCTCGGGCCATGAAGCCAAGGACCCAAGGGTCATAGATGGCCAGGAGCCAGGGTGAATATCCCGCCTGACCGGCATAGGCAGGATCACTGGGGTCCATCGTTCTGCCTCAAAAGGGGGGGTCGTGTCCTCGGACCGGTTGCGCGAGATGCTACACGGTGATTCTGCTATCGGGCCGTCCCGAAGCGCTGCGATGACATGCTGAAATTGCAGCCGTTGTATGCAGCCGCTTCGTCTCTGAGTCTTGCATCAGGGGTCTGAGCCGATGATGCCGAGACCCATGCCGGGTTGTCGACGTCGTCGAAGGGATCTGACCTGAAGGAGAATCATGGCGAGGGCTCGGTGAAGTCTGTAGAGGAGAAGACCCGGGTTGTGAAACGCTGTGAATTGGATCGTGGGTGGACGGCGTAGGGTGGTGGTATGACCAGTATCAGACGACTGACGGACTCGTGCGTTCTGGTCACAAGCGATTCTGCAGCGACCCTTTTCGATCCTGGATTCCATACATTTGGCAGTGGGGAGATCGAACTGGACACGATCGGGGACGTGTCTCGGGTCTTCATCACGCACGAGCATGGCGACCACGCCCATCCCGGTTTCATTGCGTGGCTCTTGGATCGTGGGTTGGACGTTGAGGTGTTCTCCAACGAGGCTGTATCGAATCTTCTTGCTCCCCACGACATCAAAGTGAACACTTCGGTTCCCGGAGACACGTCTGTTGAGGATGTGCTCCATGAGATGATCCCCAACGGAAACGCTCCCCCCAACCGGGCATTCACGATTGAGGGCTTGTTTACCCATCCCGGTGATAGTCGACAGCCGTCACGATCGGCACCGATCATGGCCCTGCCGCTTTTGGTCCCCTGGGACTCCACGACCGGAGCGGTCCAATTCGCCCGCCGCCTTCGACCAGAACAAGTGATTCCGGTCCACGACTTCTACCTCAATGAGAAGGGTCGTCGCTTCATCACAGAAATGGCAAGAGGCGTGCTCGCCGAGGACGGTATCGAGTTGGTCAACCTGGATTGGGGCGACAGCTTCAGCTTCTAGCCATCGAGCGCTCCACTAGTCGCAGGCCGACAGGATGCCCCTAACCGTTAGCCCACGGCTAGCAACACTGCCCAGAAGAGCCCGTCATGTGCGCGGACTGTGTCGCCCATCAGATGCAGTTGTTCGTCTGTATCGCGATAACGGTTGGTTTCAGCCAGCCGAAGAGCGCGAGAGGAGATCAAGGTGAATAGGACTACCGCTGTCTGGTTTGGGGTCGCAGGTATCTCAGCCCTTTTCCGATTCGGTCTGCATTTTGCTGATCCTGCTTTCTATGACGCCGCGTCACTTATCGACTACGCGGCAGTGGTATCGCAGACTCTCGTCGGCGTCGCCACCGGGATTGCCCTGATCCTCTTGTGGCGAGACCCACCCGTGGGACGCGGTTCGCTATTCCTTCTCTTCGCTGGTGTCGGGGCGGTGGCAGAGGGTCTGGGCAATCTCTTCGAGGACGCTTTCGATGTCGAGGCTGCCGTATGGGCATTCTTTGGAGGTGGGCTTGTCATGATGCTGAGCCTGATAGTCGCTGGTATCGCGGCACTCACGGTTCGTTCGCCTCGACGGTGGAGTGGTCTGTTCTTGCTCTTCGCTTTCCCGGGAGGGATGCTCGGCTTTGGGCTGGTGATGATGGGGGTGTCGTGGATTCTGTTCAGCCTCTGGATCGTGTCTGAGCGCCCTGCGTATGTGATCGCTCTGTCGATTTCTGCAATCCCAGCGTTGGCATACTCCGTCTACCTGTACGGGGCTGATGTCATTGCCAGCTTCTGAGCCAAGGATCCCGCCGATAACCAGCATTGGGTGCGACTGATCACAAGCGCATGTCTGCCGTTTTGTGCGGCTAATCCTTGGCTGCGGTGGCCTCGATCTCGATGAGGAGGTTCGGTTTTGCCAGAGCCTCCACGCCGACGACTGTCCATGCTGGAACAGTCTTTCCAAAGAACGACGAATGAGCTGATCTGATGACTGGCCATTTCGCGTCGT
>CAXMMT010000085.1:0-34305 GCA_964194555.1 uncultured Boseongicola sp.
TTTGCTGTGGCTGCGTTCACCAACCTCTCTCAGGATCATCTGGACTTCCACGGCGACATGGTCAGTTATCGGAGCGCCAAACGAAGGCTGTTTGACGAGTACGAGGTGGGAACCGCTGTCGTCAACGTCGATGACGAAGTCGGAGAAGAGATCGCTCGGACTTTCCACGGCTCTGTTCTACGCGTCGGATCGGATGGCGAGGTCTTCCACACCGACATTGTGCCGACCCCACAGGGTACGTCGCTCAGACTGATCACACCATGGGGCTCGGCCGAGCTGATGGTTCCCGTTGTGGGGCTTTTCAACGTAGACAATGCGGTGCTGGGAGCAGCCTGCAGTCTGGCTGCCGGTATCGGCTTCGACGAGGTGGTCACCGGACTTCAATCTCTTCGAGGAGTGCCAGGAAGATTCGAGGTCGTCTCTGGGGATGATTCGGTCCGGGTCATTGTCGACTATGCCCACACTCCCGAGGGGATTTCGGTGGCAATTGCCACAGCACGGGGTCTGGGAGGGCGCCGTGTGATCGCGCTGATCGGTGCGGGTGGGGACCGAGATCAGGCGAAGCGTCCTCGGATGGGCTTGGCAGTCTCAGGAGCAGACCTGGCTGTGGTCACAACTGACAATCCCCGTTCCGAGGATCCGCAGGCGATCGCTGATGCGGTTGTGTCCGGTCTTGACCCTTCCACCGATTCGATTCTGGATCTGGATCGAACATCGGCCATCTCGAAGGCGATCAATGCCGCTGACGACGGTGACATCGTTCTCATCCTCGGTCGCGGTCACGAATCACACCAAGAAATCGCGGGCGAGATGAGACCGTTCGACGACCGTGAAGTGGCTCGAGACGCTTTGAGCCGTCGTCGGATGTCCGCAGATTCGGTGCTCGGTTCAGGGAGCCTGGAATAGTGGTCTGCTGCGTAAGTCCGGTAACGCGTTTGGGCGAGGCAGGGGCGTCGCTCCCTAGGACGCACAACGAAGGCGCATCGGCGACATGCGTCGAGGCGGAGGACACCGGGAGAGACGTGATCTGCCCGTCGAAACGTCAGCGTACTTGCGGAGCGGGCCACTAGTGATTCCCCTTCTGATTGCTGGAGCCGTGGGCCTGACAGCGTCGATATTCGGAACGCCGTACGCGATTCGATTCCTGCGCAGGCGCGAGATTGGGCAATTCGTCCAGGAGGACATCAAGGGTCACGCGCACAAGCAGGGCACTCCAACGATGGGTGGGGTGGTTTTTGTCACCGCTGCCATCTTCGGATGGCTCCTGGCACATGTTCGGATATGGAGCCCCGATACCGGTTTCAGTCTCGAGATGAGACCGTTCAGCTCGGGTGGGTTGTTGGCGGTATTCGCTCTGACCGGGATGGCTCTTGTCGGGTTTGCCGACGACTGGGCGAAATACAGGAAGAAACGGAGCCTCGGTTTGTCGAGGTCGGTGAAGTTCGGTTTGCAGTTGGTGATTGCCGCCCTTTTTGCATGGGGCGCATCGCTCGCCGGCGTGGTTACCGAAATCTCTTTCGTGAGACCACTCGGGATCGACCTCGGGCCCTTCTTCGTCATCTGGGTGCTTTTGATGCTGACGGGGGCGGCCAACGGGGTGAACCTGGCAGACGGCATGGATGGTCTCGCCGCCGGCTCATCGTCGTTGGTGATCGCGTCGTACACGGTCATTGCCTTCTGGCAGTTCAGGAATCCGAATTTCTACTCGGGCGTCGACCCACTGGAGCTCGCCATGATTTCAGCTGCGATGTTCGGGGCACTGCTCGGGTTCTTGTGGTGGAACGCCCCTCCGGCAAGGGTGTTCATGGGCGATGTCGGCAGCCAGGCCGTGGGCGGGCTGCTCGCTGCCCTTGCTCTTCTCACCAACACACATCTTCTGTTGGCTGTCCTCGGTGCGATCTATGTCGCAGAGGTGCTGTCAGTGATACTCCAGGTCGCCAGCTTCAAGCTGACCGGAAAACGAATCTTCCGAATGTCGCCGCTTCATTTCCACTTCGATCTTGGCGGTTGGCCTGAGACCACGGTCGTGATCCGATTCTGGATTCTCACCGGCATCGGCGTAGCTCTAGGTCTCGGGTTCTTCTATGGGGACTTCCTTCGACTCTCGGACCTCCTATGAGCCGGTTGCTCGTCCTTGGTGGCGGAGTCTCGGGCCTGGCTGCCAGTCGTCTCGCACGGAGAAAGGGAGCTTCGGTCACGATCTACGACGAGAAGCCGTCTCTGGAGGCTCTGGCGGAAGGATTTGCCATCGCCAACGGAGGTTGGGATCCGGTGCTTCTGAATGGCGTTGACGTCGTGGTTGCAAGCCCCGGTTTCTCCGAGCGGTCCATGCCGATCGTCGAGGCTCACGAATGGGGCATCCCGGTGTGGAGCGAGATCGAGTATGCATGGCGTCATCTACAGCTTCCGGTGATCGCGATCACCGGGACCAACGGCAAGACCAGTGTTACCGAGGCAACGGCGGCGATGCTGGACGCCTCGGGTCTCAATGCTTCAGCCACCGGCAATATTGGAGCACCGCTATCTGATTTCACCGATGACTCCTATGACGCTCTGGTCGTGGAGGTCTCCAGCTTCCAACTCAGGTTCACCGAGTCGTTCCATCCGCTCGCCGCTGCGATAACCAATGTTGGTACCGACCACCTCGACTGGCATGGGTCTGAATTCAGCTACCGATCGTCGAAGGCACGCATCTATGCGAATCAGACCAGCAGCGATCTCTTGGTCTATGACTGCGACGATGGGGGAGCCACCGAACTCGCGATGGCGGCTCCGTCGGAGACCTACCCGATCTCCGGAACCCATCTTCCCTCTGGCGGCGGCGGGGTCCATGAAGGGACGCTCGTGGTTGGAGAAGTCGTGATCGACATCACCGAGTTGACATCCCAGGACCCGAGTCATCTGGCCAATCTTGCTTCGGCGGCAGCCTTGGCGCTGCGGGTCGGCGCCACGGAGGAGGCGGTGGTGAAGGGTGCCACCGGATACTCACCCGGACCGCATCGACGTTCTCTGATCCACGAGGCGAATGGAATCCGGTGGATCGACGACTCCAAGGCAACAAATCCACATGCCGCCCTCTCCTCGATTCGTGCACACGACTCGGTGATCCTGATCGCAGGGGGTCTGTCCAAAGGGTTGGATCTCACACCGATCGCAACCGAGTCGGCTGTTCGAGTCCTCATCGGCATAGGTGAGGCGGGACCAGGGCTCGTCGCCTCTGCCGGCGAACGGGGAAGACTCGCGAAGACTCTGGACGTAGCGGTTGAGATGGCTGCTCAGGTGGCCGAGAGCGGTGACACGGTGCTCCTGGCTCCAGGCTGCGCCAGCTTTGACCAGTTCGACTCATACGCCGAGCGCGGCGACCGCTTCGCCGAGCTGGTCACTCACAAAATGGGACGGCTCTAGTGCTCCGACCACAGACGTTCGCCGCGTTCAGGACGGCCAGTGACACCCCTGGCTGTGTCCTCGTCCTCGACGAACGCCCGGTGCGCTTTCGTCCTGCGTCCTTGCCAGAGACGCCCCTTCCTCGCCCTCAACATCGCCAACGTCTGTGGCCAGAGCACCAACAATGACGGCCAACGTCACCTCAATAGCCAGGGTCCGAGCCGCTGCGCGAGACAGGGCGGAACTGGCAAGGGTCAACAACAGGGCGGCAACCACACTTCTGGTGGTGGTCGTGGTGCTGGTGGTCGTTGGTCTCGGGGCCACTCAGTCGGCGTCGTCGGCGGTTGCTCTCGACAGGACCGAGGACAGTCTCTTCTTCTTCAAGCGCCAGCTCGCCGGGGTCGGAATTGGCACGCTCGCCTTGCTTGTCTTCAGCCGTGTCCCGTATCGGCTTTATCGCCGGATCGCGATACCACTCTTCTTTGTCACGCTTGGGCTTCTCGTTGCTGTTCTTCTGGTCGGGACCGAGATCAATGGAGCCACGAGATGGCTGACGCTTCCGTTCGTGAGTTTCCAGCCGTCCGAAGTGGCCAAGGTGTCCATCGTGTTTGTGCTGGCCTACGTCCTAGAGCGAAAAACCAAGTTGCTCGACCGGTTCAGTCATTTCATCGTTCCGGTTGTGGCGACCTTGGGATTGGTGGGGTTGGCAGTCATCTTGCAACCTGATCTGGGGACGCTCATCGTTATCGGAGCGGCAGCACTCGCTGTGATCATGGCCAGCGACGCGCCGATGAAGTACGTGTTTGTCCTGGGGCTTGGAGCGATTCTTGCTGCCACTTTCCTTGCCTTCTCCGAGACGTACAGGGCCGATCGCATAACCGCCTTCCTCGATCCTTACGCCGATTCGTCCGGCGACGGGTACCAGGTGATCCAGGGGTACTACGCCCTGGGTAACGGAGGGTTGTTTGGCGTCGGCCTCGGCGCGAGTCGGGCGCGGTGGTTCTATCTTCCCAACGCACACACCGATTTCATCTTCGCCATCATCGGTGAGGAAACGGGTCTGGTCGGAGGTCTCACCGTGCTTGGCCTGTTTGTCGTCCTCGGGCTCG
The DNA here is from genome assembly GCA_964194555.1 of uncultured Boseongicola sp. GTDB lineage: Bacteria > Actinomycetota > Acidimicrobiia > Spongiisociales > ZC4RG35 > SZUA-217. Next base: position 4,494 of record CAXMMT010000085.1, read on the forward strand.
CCGGTTGGCTGGTGGCGGCCCGTGCTCCCGACCCATTCGGTCGAATGGTCGCCGCAGGTATCACCGTGTGGCTCTCGTTCCAGGCGCTGGTGAACATCGGTGGCGTTCTGGGTGTCGTTCCGATCACCGGGATTGCATTGCCATTCGTTTCCTTCGGGTCGACTGCCCTGGTGGTTTCGATGGCGGCGCTCGGTGTGCTGGTGAACATCGCTCAAAGCGGTGTCCATGGGAAGCCATGACCTTCATCATCGCCGCTGCGGGCACGGGAGGTCACGTCTTTCCGGGTCTCTCGGTTGGGGAGGCGTTGATTGATCTGGGAGTTCCAAGGGATGAGATCCTCTTCGTCGGTGGGGATCGGCTTGCGGCCAAGGTCTATCCCGAGGAGGGATTTCCGTTTCTACAGGTGGAGCTTCGCGGTCTTCAGCGGTCTCTCACGCCAAAGAATCTCTACCTGCCGAACATCGTTCGCAAGGCAAAGAACCGAATTCATCGCGCCATTGTCGAAGGGCCGGTGCGGGTCGCGCTCGGAATGGGCGGTTATGTCACGATCCCGGCGGGCATGGCGGCGAGAAAGGCGCAGATTCCGTTCCTGGTTTCGGAGCAGAATGCCGAAGCCGGCCTGGCCAACCGCATCGCCACCCGTTGGGCTCTCCGAACGTTCGGCTCTTTCCCGCAAACCTCCGGTCTGCCAGACGCCGAGTGGGTTGGCAACCCGGTACGAGAGCCCTTCTGGTCGTTCGATCGCAACGCGCTCACAACCGGGGCGCAGAGACGCTACGGCATCGAGCCGGGCGTTCCGGTGCTCGGTATCTTCGGCGGGTCGCTCGGAGCGGGGGCGATCAACGAGGCCGTCTCGACGATGTTGGCCGAGTGGGAGGGTCCTCCGATGGCGGTCGTGCATCTGACAGGCGCTCGAAACTTCGAGACTCTTCAACCGCTTCCGCATGCTCCGAGTGTCCAGTGGGTGAGGGTTGCGTTCGAAGAGTCGATGGAGACCTTTTATGCGATCTCCGATCTTGTCGTATCACGTGCTGGGGGAGCGGTAGCCGAGTTGACTGTGACGGGTACCCCCTCGATTCTCGTTCCGGGTGTCTTCGGCTCGACCGGTCATCAGATCGGCAACGCCCGCTATCTGACGGAATCTGGAGCGGCCGTCACGTTGTCGGAGTCCGAGATCGGTCTGTTGTCCGATGTTGTCAAGAGCACCCTCTTCAACGAAGATTCCCTCGATGTGATGCGTCATGCGGCCCGGGGAATAGCCAAACCCGATGCAGCCTCCACGATCGCCATGGCGATGACCGAGGCAATTCGATGAGCCTTCCCTACAAGCGGATACACATCGTGGGAGCCGGCGGAGCCGGGATGAGCGCACTTGCCAAGGTTCTGGTAGCCCAGGGATACGACGTTTCAGGGTCCGATCTTCGTGGTGGCGCCACCCTGGAGACTCTGGCCGCTATCGGCGTTGCTGTGTTCACCGGTCACCATCCGGAGGTGGCTGCATCGGCTGATCTGGTTGTTGCTTCCTCGGCGGTACCCGATTACGACGAAGAACTGGCTGCTGCAACCGAAGGAGGCATACCAACGTGGCGTCGTCCCCAACTTCTGGAGGCTCTCACCTCCGAGGTGTCAACGATCGGGGCAACCGGGACTCATGGAAAAACGACCACCACGGCGCTGATGATCACCGCTCTCCAGTCGATAGGTCTGGATCCCTCGTTCGTCATCGGCGGCGATCTCGCCGAATCGGGGACGAACGGTCACTTTGGATCCTCCGACCTGCTGGTTCTGGAAGCGGATGAGGCGTTCCGTACATTCGAGAGTCTTCATCTCGTCGGTCTTGTTGTTACCAATGTGGAGTCCGAGCATCTCGAGCACTTCGGAACAACCCAGGATCTGATCGATAGCTTCGTCTCGGTGGCGGATTCGGTGTCCGGGCCAGTTGTGGCATGTGTCGACGACGGGGGAGCAGCCGAAGTTGCCACACGTGCGGGAACGCTGACCTATGGCCAGTCACTCGCTGCCACATGGAGGGTCGAAGATCTCCAGACGAAAGGATCCGGAAGCACCTTTCGATTGGTCGGTCCCGACGGGAATGTTGATGTCGAGTTGCCTCATCCGGGGAGACACGTTGCCCTCAACTCGGCAGGGGCGCTGGCGCTTCTCGCTGAGCTTGGTCACGATCTGGAGGGGATGGCACGGGGGCTTGCCGGGTATCGTGGAGTGGGTCGGCGCTGGGAGCATCGTGGCACGGTTGGCGGGGTGGTGCTGTTCGACGATTACGCCCATCACCCCACAGAGGTGAAGGCCACTCTCGAGGCAGCCGGCAGGGTTGCCCAAGGCCGGCTCTGGGCCGTGTTTCAGCCTCATCTGTATTCGAGGACAGAGCGGTTCAGCGACGAATTTGGGGCCGCCCTCTCATCTGCCGATGTGGTGGTGGTCACCGACGTCTACGGAGCGAGGGAGGCCCCGGTGCCCGGTGTGACCGGGGAACTGGTTGCAGACGCGGCTAAGTTGGCCGGCGCCGAGGTCTATTACGTGCCCCACCGCGCCGATCTCGCCGAGTTCCTTCTGCCGAGGGTCGACAGCGGAGACCTCGTACTCACGATGGGGGCAGGCGACATCACTCTTCTCCACACAGAATTTGCCTCGAGACTCGGTGCATTGAAATGACGCCTCTGGAGCATCTGATCCAACAGGGCACTGTGGCAGAGAACGTGCCGTTGGGGCCTTTGACCACCTACAAATCCGGTGGGCCTGCTCGCTTTCTCGCAGAGATCGACGACATCGAGTCACTCCTTGAGTTGATCGCGTCAGGTGTCACGGCGAGTCATCCGCTTCTGGTTTTGGGTAGGGGTTCCAATCTGGTTGTTGCCGATGCCGGCTTTGCAGGTCTGGTAATTCACCTCAGCGGTGGTTTTTCCGAAACCCGCATCGAGGGGACCGCGGTCACAGCAGGCTCGGCTGTTCCGCTTCCCAGGCTGGCCCGGACTTGTGTCGATCAGGGGCTCCGGGGTCTGGAGTTCTTTGTTGGCATCCCCGGTTCGGTTGGGGGTGCGATCAGACAGAACGCTGGATGTTTTGGCTCCGAGACCAGGGATCGGCTCGTCGAGGCACGGATAGTCAACCTGAGGACCGGCACGATCCGCGCCGACAGTCCCGACGTTCTCGAGTTGTCATACCGCCACTCCAATCTGGCGTCGGATGAGCTGGTCATCGATGCCAAGTTCAAGACCGACCGAGGGGATGCTGGGGAGGGTCGTCGAAAGATTCGCGAGATCACACGATGGCGACGCGATAACCAACCGGGCGGCACGCTCAACGCAGGGAGCGTCTTCAAGAACCCATCTGACATCTCGGCGGGCGAACTGATCGACTCTCTGGGTCTCAAGGGCCACCGTGTCGGCGACGTGGCGGTATCAGACAAACACGCCAATTTCTTCGTTGCCGGCCCGGATGCAACGTCAGAGGATGTGCGGGGGCTCGTCGAGGAGATCAAAGACCGGGTTTTGGAGCTCAGCGGGACCATGCTGGAGCCGGAGATCCAGTTCGTGGGATTCAGGGAGTGACAATGGACCCGAGACTTCTCGAACGCCGCAAGGTCGTTGCCGAAGACTCCGCTCAGCGCAACGTCGGACGACTGCTCAAGTTCATGGTGGGGGTGATCATCTTGGGGAGTCTCGTTTGGCTTGCCTTTTCGCCTTGGCTGAGCGTCAGTCAGGTGAGAACGGCCGGGATCGTCGCCAGTCATGCCAACGAGACGCTGGCAGCGAATCGAGTCGTGGCAGGGACGCCAATGATCATGCTGCAACCTGATGCGGTCGAACAGATTTTGGAGTCGGACCCGTGGATTCGAAGTGCCCGCGTTCATCGTCAGTGGCCCGATGAGGTGATCGTCCGTATCGACGAACGGGTTCCTATCGCATGGTTCCAAACCGCCGGTGGATGGGCCAGGCGTGACATCGAAGGTGTAGCGGTGCCGGGACCAAGCTCACCCGACAACACCATGCCCTGGGTACGACTGCCGTGGCTCGACGACGTCGATACCGAGAGCTCACTCTTTGTCCGCGGGGCGGCGGAGTTTGTATCGAGCCTTCCCCACTCGGCGCACAACGACTTGACGATGCGTGTCGAAGATGGCGAATGGTGGGCTGTCGTCGATGGTTATCAGGTTCGTCTCGGTCGTCCGGTCGAGATGGCGGCCAAAGCCAGGAGTCTCTTCGTCCTTCTCCAGGAGTCACTAGCAGAGGATTCGATTCTGGTTCTCATCGCACCGACCCATCCTGCGGTTCAGCCGGCCGGTTTCCTCGCGGTGGTCCCTCGAGAGGGAGATGAGAATCGGGACGGTGAGGGGAACGCCGAGGCGGAGCAATCGGGCTCAGGCGACTCGGCCACGAATACCAGTGAACCTTAAGGTTGTAGTAAAACCTTAGGCATTGGGGGTTTACTTAGCGCCGGTCTAACGGTAAACCTCTACTTCAGAGTTTGAAATCTTTGGCTAAATGGAGGTATTCCGGTGAGCAATTCAAGTGGCGGCTATCTGGCCGTCATCAAAGTCGTTGGCATTGGCGGGGGTGGTGTCAACGCCGTCAACCGGATGGTCGAGGCCGGTGTTCGCGGTGTCGAGTTCATCGCGCTGAACACAGATGCCCAGGCACTGCTGATGAGTGACGCAGACGTGAAACTGGACATCGGACGCGACGTGACTCGCGGTCTTGGTGCGGGGGCAAACCCTGAGATAGGTCGGGCGGCCGCAGAGGAGCATCGCTCCGAGTTGGAAGACGCCCTCAAAGGCTCCGACATGATATTCATCACCGCCGGCGAGGGCGGAGGAACCGGGACCGGTGGCGCCCCGGTTGTCGCCGAGGTTGCCCGATCGGTGGGCGCCCTTACCGTTGGTGTCGTCACCCGACCCTTTGGTTTCGAGGGCCGTCGTCGTGCTGTCTATGCCGAGCAAGGCATCGATGCACTCAAGGAGGCCGTCGATACTCTCATCATCATCCCCAATGATCGTCTTCTCGACGTGGGCGACCCATCGGCGCCGATAATGGAGACCTTCCGTCTCGCCGATGAGGTCCTCATGAGTGGTGTCACCGGGATCACCGATCTGATCACCACGCCCGGGTTGATCAACGTCGACTTCGCCGATGTGAGGACCATCATGTCTGACGCCGGCTCGGCAGTAATGGGCATCGGCCGAGCCACCGGTGAGAACCGGGCCAGCCAGGCTGCTGAGCGTGCCATCTCGAGTCCGATGCTGGAGAACTCGATGGACGGCGCCAAGGGTGTCCTGCTCTCGGTATCGGGGCCGGCCTCGATGACCCTTCACGAGGCAACCGAGGCTGCTCGAGTGGTCTCCGATCACGCCGACGCGGAGGCGGACATCATCTTCGGAGCGATCATCGATGATGACCTCGCCGAGGAGATGAAGGTCACCGTGATCGCCGCCGGGTTCGAAGGCCGCCGCCGCCCGAACATTGCCGCGGGGTCGCGACCGAGTCAGACGTCGTCAGCCGTCGATAGCGGAGATGACATGCTGGACATACCGAGTTTCGTTCAGGGATGATCGTGCCGCCCCGGTGGTCTGGGGCAGCTTTCAGTGAGGCCTCGGATGGTGATATCCGCAACGACCTCGACGCACGCGCCGCGCTCAGCGAGAGGCTGGGTGTTTCGGAATCATGGGCCACGGTTCGCCAAGTTCATGGCAGCGTCGTCGTGAGGGCATCGGACTCGGGTGATGCCGGCAATGCCGACGCAATCTGGACAACCGAGCCTGGTTTGCCGGTGGCCGTCTTCACGGCCGATTGTTTTGCAGTGGTGATGACCGCACCGGAGGCGGTCGGTGTGGCTCACGCAGGCTGGAGGGGTGCGCTGGCGGGTGTCGTCGGCGAACTGAGGTCGGCGATGGTCGGAAGCGGTCATATTCCAACCAGGGCCGGCATCGGACCCGGGATAGGACCTTGCTGTTTCGAAGTGGGTGCCGAAGTGATGCGCGAGTTCCCTGACGACAGCGCGATGACGGCCTGGGGCACGGCCTCGGTAGATCTCTCGGGCTCGATTCTTCGCCAACTCGACGGAATCGAGACCTGGGTCTCCCACGGCTGCACCTATCACGACGACGGTTGGTTCAGTCGCCGGAGAGACGCCAGACCCGATCGTCTCGCAGCAGTCGGGTGGGTCTAGTGCCCCGACCACCAACGTTTGCCGCGTTCACGACGGCCAGTGCACCATGAGCTACCCGTCGGTGATGAAACGGGTATCGGATGCTGCGGCGAGATCGGGGCGCGACCCCGGTGAGATCACACTTGTCGCAGTTTCGAAGACCAAGACTGTCGAAGAGATCATGAGTGTCTACGTTCAAGGTCACCGCGACTTCGGAGAGAACCGCTCCCAGGAGCTGGCGACGAAGGCGCCATTGCTCCCTGACGATATCCGCTGGCATTTCGTCGGATCGCTCCAATCAAACAAGATCAGAGTTGTCCGGCCTGTGAGCCATCTGCTCCACTCGATGGATCGGCGATCCCTTGCGTTGGGGTGGGTCAAGGGTCAGGGGATGCCTCCTCCGGTTCTGCTTCAAGTGAATGTTGGTGAGGAGGGGCAGAAGTCCGGCGCCAAGATCGAAGAAACTGGTTCGCTTGTCGAGTGGATGAGTGGTCTGGGTCTCGATGTCAGGGGTCTCATGGCCATCCCGCCCATTCCCGACCGGCCTGAGGCCAGCCGTCGGTATTTTGTGATGCTGAGGGAGTTGCGAGATCGTGTCTCGATCGAGAATCCATCTGTTGTCGAGCTCTCCATGGGCATGACCGACGATTTCGAAGTCGCCATCGACGAAGGAGCTTCTATCATTCGGGTAGGACGGGCTATCTTTGGTCCGCGTAATTGACCGGAGCCACATCGATGTCCTCACTGTTCTCAAAAGCACTTGTCTATCTGGGTCTCGTCGACGAGGACGAGGTCGACTCCGAGGCCATGGCCGTCACGTCGGATACTGCCATCGGGCGAAACGGTGTTGACTCGATGCCTGAAGGCCGGAGGGTGGAACCACCACCAACCTCGCGGGCAGCAACACGGCCCCAAGGCCGGTCTGAGGCTGCCGTTGCCGGTGGTTCGATGGTTCACCACGTAGAGATCCAGTCGGACATTCTGGTCGTTGAGGAATTCGCCGATGCCCGAGTTTTGGCCGACAGGATTCGCGAACGCACACCGGTTGTGCTCGACATGAGACAGGCCGATCAGGATCTCGTCAGACGGGTTGTCGACTTTTCCTCCGGTCTGATCTATGCCCTCGATGGATCGATGCGGAGGGTCGGGGATGGTCTGGTTGCGGTTCTGCCGCCGCGGGTGACCCTGAGTCGCGACGAGAAACGACGTCTGGCTTCTCTGGGGGCTTACGAGCTCGACGACGTCGACTGAACGGTGAGCTTCATCCGGGAGATCATCAACATTGCTCTTACCCTCTACTTCTACGCGGTATTTCTCTGGGTGATCCTGTCATGGATACCCGCTTCAGCCGCCCACGCCGTGGGCAGGCTCCAGACTTTTCTCGATCGGATCATCTATCCGGTGATACTGCCGATACGGCGTGTGATCCCGCCGGTTCGGATTGGAGGAGGGGCGCTCGACCTTTCGCCGATAATCCTTCTCATCGGCCTTACCTTTCTCCGCCGGCTGGTCTGATCCTTGGAACTACGATTCTCGGTTCTTATCCTGGTTTCCCGAGCGAAAGGTTTTGGACAATGGTGATGACACCTTCGGATGTGGAGCAAAAGACCTTCTCGACAGCCCTTCGAGGTTATGACCTCGATGAGGTTGACGACTTTCTCGACGACGTCATTTCGACGATCCGCGATCTTCAAGATCAAATCGCCGAAGCGAAGGCTGTCAAGCCATCGCCCGCCCCGACACCTGTCGAAGACGAGAGCGTCATCGGTCGTGTCCTCATGACTGCCCAGGCCACGGCCGACACCATGATCGAGGATGCCCGCGAAGAGGCAGACCAGCTCCTCGCTGACGCCCGATCCGAGGCTGACTCATGGACGGATGAGCGTGACGTGAAGAGGGCGGCTGCCGAAGAGGAGATGGCCGATCTCGGTCGCCTTGTTGGGAGTGTCCGCAATCAACTCGCAGTGCTGGCAACCGTCGTGGCCGATCGTCTCGATGAGATGGACCAAGCTATCGGTGGCCAAGACCGAGCAGACCAGGGTCTGGAAATCTCTGACGACGTCGAAGAGGACTCCTCAGAAGCGACGGAACCTCATGCGGCTGGTGTTGACTCTGGGGAGGAGGAGGACGACGCCACGGATCACGAATCGGAGACCGGTTCCGTCGGAGATGAAGAGGACGACGAGGACACCGAGCCGGGTGACGACACAGCGGGCGAGTCTTCCTCCGCGGAGAACGACCGCCGGGACTGACTGTGCCTGAGTTCATCTGTCAGTTCCTGGCAGGCGACCGACCCGAGCTGATCACAGATCCCAACGCCTGGTCAGAAGAGGACGAGAGAGCCAGCAACGACCACTATCAGCGGCTTGCGTATACCTAGTGCTCTGGCCACCAACGTTGGCGATGTTGAGGGCGAGGCAGTGGTGTCTCTGGCAAGGACACAGGACGAAGGCGCACCTGGCCGTTCGTTGAGGACGAGGACACAGCCAGGGGCATCACTGGCCGTCGTGAACGCGGCAAACGTTGGTGGTCGGGGCACTAGACCCTAACGATCTCCAGCCGAATGGTGTAACCGTCGATCTCGACATCAGGTGCTTCGAGATCGCTGCTTCTCGCTAGTTCGGTCGCCAGAACCTCACTGGTGATGTGGTCTCTGTATTGATCGAGGGACGCCACAACCTCGTTGTCGGTTGTCTGCCAGGTCAAATGGATGCGATCAGAAACCTGGAGACCCGCCTCGCGGCGCATGTTCTGGACTTTGCTGACGATCTCACGAGCCAGACCCTCGAGTTTGAGATCTCTGGTGATTGTCGTGTCCAGCGCGCATGCGAATTGAGGGCCGGATTCGACAATGGTCCCAGGGACCGGAGTTCGCTCGATGAGAATGTCGTCGAGCGTGATCTCCAGTTCGGCGAGCTCGGTTGATCCTCCTTGGAGAAGGTCTTCTATCTGATCTCCTGAGAGTTCGGCGATCGCTGTGGCCGCATCAGTCATTCCGGAGCCAAGAACCGGGCCCAGCTTGCGGTAGTTCGCTTTGGCCGAGAGGTGGACGAACGCGGCCTCGTCTGAACTGACTGTTACCTGCTTCACATTGAGCTCGTCGGCTATCACCGAGACATGGGCTTTTACGGCATCGGCAACGGTGGGGTCGCGGGTCAGGACGGTGAGTCGTGATAGCGGCTGGCGAACCCGATGGCCTTCCTTCTTTCGAAGATTGCGTCCGAGTCGTGCGACCTCGCGCACATGGGCCATTGCCGTTTCCAGCTCTCGATCGATGAGGGCCTCATCGGCCATGGGAAAGTCTCGATGGTGAACGCTCGACGGGGAGTCGGAGTGGTGACGGGCCACCAGGTCCTGATAGATGTGCTCTGTGATGAAGGGCAGAACAGGAGCGAGAACCTCGCTGAACGTGGTGAGAACCTCGTAAAGGGTGGCGAAGGCGGCGAGCTTGTCGGTGTCACCCTCCCCACTCTCACCCCGAGAGCGCCAGAATCGACGGCGGGACCGGCGCACATACCAGTTGGTGAGATGATCGATGAGACCGAGTGTCGGTGGCACCACGTTGTAGAGGTAGTAGCCCTCCATCTGGGTGTTCACCTCGGAGATGAGGCTCTGGAGCACCGAGAGGATCCAGCGGTCCATCTCAGGTCTGTCCGCGGCGAGTGGGGCCGACCTGAGGTCTTCGATGGTTATCCCGTCTGCCTCGGCGTACGTGGTGAAGAAGCTGTAGGTGTTCCACATCGGGAGTAGAACGGTTCGCACCACTCCGCCAACACCGTCTTTGGAGAAGCGAAGCGGCTCGGCTCGTAGAACGGGCGAGTTGATCAGGAAGGCTCTCAGCGCGTCGGCGCCGAGCTCGTCGAGGATCTCGGAAGGGTCGGCGTAGTTCTTCAGGCTCTTCGACATCTTGCGGCCGTCCTCAGCGAGAATCATCCCGTTGACGACGCAGTTCTCGAATGCCGGTCGATCGAACAGGGCAGTCGACAGGACGATCAGGGTGTAGAACCAGCCTCTGGTCTGGTCGAGGCCTTCGGCGATGAACTGAGCGGGAAAAGTGGCCTCGAAGCGCTCCTTGTTCTCAAACGGGTAGTGAAGCTTTCCATATGGCATCGAGCCGGACTCGAACCAGACGTCGAGGACCTCGGGCACCCGCGTCATCAGACCGTCACAGGTTTCACAGTCCCAATGGATCTCATCGAGGATGTGCTTGTGGAGGTCGTTGGGGCGTTTTCCCGAGAGGCTCTCCAACTCGTCCAGAGATGCCACTGCCACCTGCTCGTCACAACCGTCGCACTCCCAGATCGGGATGCAAGACCCCCAGTACCTGTTGCGGCTGATTGCCCAGTCCCTGGCTCCGGACAACCAATTGCCGAAGCGGCGACTTCCGACATGGTCAGGAACCCAATGAATCGTGTCGTTCAACTCGACCATGCGGTCCCGGAATTGCTCCACTGCGACGAACCAGGTCGGAATGGCCTTGTAGATGAGAGGAGTGCCCGTGCGATAGCAGAATGGATAGGAGTGGGTGATGCGCTCGGACCTGACAAGTTTTCCGGACTCCTCGAGGAGGCGGATCAGGGTGGAGTCTGCGTCTTTGATGTTCTGATCCGCTACGTCCGAAACTTCGTGGTTGAACTTTCCTTCGGGGTCGACCGGATCCACGAGGTTGTTGAGTCCGGCGTTCTGGAGTGCCAGGAAGTCGGCTTCGCCGTAGGCCGGCGCCATGTGAACCAGACCGGTCCCTTCGTCAACGGTGACATCGTCCGATTCGATTATGCGGAAAGCGCCCCTGTCCCGTTCCTCACCGAAATAGTCGAAAGGCGGGTCGTAGGAGATCCCGAGCAGGTCGCGGCCAAGTGCTGTAGCAACGATGCGAGGATGTTCGCCAAACTCTGATGATGCCCTCTTCGCGGTGATCCAGTAGTGGCCACCCTCGTGAGAGACCCTGACGTACTCATGATCTAGACCGACAGCTATCGCCAGGTTGCCGGGAAGAGTCCATGGCGTTGTCGTCCAGATCAGCAGGTAGTCGTCGGTCTGGGCCTTTTCGTTCCCGTCGAGAATTCGAAGACGCACCGTGATCGACGGGTCCTCGATGTCGCGGTAGTCGAGGTTGGCCTCGAAGTTGGAGAGAGGAGTGGAGGCGCCCCATGAATAAGGGAGAACCTTGAAGTCGCGGTAGACGAGACCTTTGTCCCACAGTTGGGCGAAAACCCACCACACAGTCTCCATGAACTCGGGATCCATCGTGGTGTAGGCGTCCTCAAAGTCGACCCACCGGCCGATACGTTCCGTCAGCCTCTCCCACGTCTCGGTGTTGGTCTGCACCTCGAATCGGCATTCTTCGTTGAAGCGGGCTACACCGTATTGGTTGATCTCGGTGGGACCGGAGATACCGAGACGCTTCTCGACTTCCATCTCGATTGGCAGCCCGTGGGTATCCCATCCGAAACGCCTCTCCACCCGATATCCACGCATCGTCCAGTAGCGGGGGACCATGTCCTTGATGACTCCGGCAAGGAGGTTTCCGTAGTGGGGGCTACCTGTCGGAAAGGGGGGTCCGTCGTAGAACACGTACTCGTGGCTCTCCGGGCGTCTTCTCACGGACTCGGCGAAGGCGTCGGTTTCGCGCCAGAGTTTGAGAATATCTTGTTCGAGATCCGGGAAGCGAACCGAGGGCTCGACCCGGGTGAACGTCGTTTTCTTGGGGGGCACCAAATCTCCAATTGGCCACATCAGTGAGGGCGGGATGGTAGGCGTGGCGACCAACGGATCATCTACTGCACTTGTCTCCCAGGATTTACTGTGTCGCCATGAGGGGCTGCTGTGGGCTCCTGGTGCTCTGGCCACCAACGTTGGCGATGTTGAGGGCGAGGCACCAGGGGAATGACGAACCCTCACAAGGTGTTTCAGGTGGCCGACGGTGATGCCGAGAATGTTCGGAGGAAACTCGGCTCGATTTGACGAGATTGGTAGGGTTTCCGCCCTTTTAGAAGGAAGAAACGTGGCACGAAAACTCGCGAAATCCACAGTGGAGCGCTTCAGGAAGCGTCTGGAGGACGAGAAGACGCGTCTACAGGGCCTTGTGGAAGAGTATGAGCGCGAGCTCGAGGTGGCCCGACTGACGGAGAGCTCATCGGACAGAAGCCCTGACCCGGGTAATGCCGAGGCCAGTTCGATGAAGCTCGAGTACGCCAAAGAGCTGTCGATCGAGCAGAACACACTCGATCTCATCGGCAAGGTGGATCATGCCCTGTCCCGGATCAAGACCGGAAAGTACGGGATCTGTGAAAGCTGTGGCGCGGCCATTCCACTCGAGCGTCTCGATGTCTTGCCTTATTCGACGCTGTGCGTCGAGTGCGCCGCCAAGTTCAATTGATTAAACGGTATCCGACCCCGCTGGGCATCGCCCTGGCTGTGGTGGTGGCAGACCTGGTCACGAAGAGATATGCGTCGGTGCACTTTGCCGACTCTCCCGTGGAGGTCATTCCCGGATTCCTCACCTTCACATTCACCGAGAACCCCGGAGCCGCGTTCTCATTGTTCCAGAATGCCGGACCGTTCCTGGGAGTGGCAGCCATCGTTGTGTCCGCTTTCGTCGGCTGGTCGATGCGAGTAGAGCGACCTCTTCTGGAGGTGATCGCGCTGGCATTGGTGCTGGGAGGTGCCCTCGGAAACTTGATGGACCGCGTGTTCCGGGGTGAGGGTTTGCTCGACGGGAAGGTCATCGATTGGGTAACCATGTGGTGGATACCCACCTTCAACATCGCAGACGCTTCGATCACCATTGCCGTCGGGCTGCTACTCATACACGCGTGGCGAACGAAATAACACTCGAGGTTCCGTCCGAGCTCGATGGCGCTCGTGTCGACAAGGTCCTTGCAACCATGCTGGGAGTGAGTCGGGCTCAGGCTCGTGATCTGATCGACGACGGTGTTTCCATCGATGGAGCGCCGGCAAGACCGGCCGATCGGGTGGCGGAAGGGTCCTCGATCACCACGCCGACTCCTGAGGAAGCCGTTGGGCTGGAAGCGGAAGAGGTGGAGTTTGATGTTCTCTACGAGGACGACGTGGTGTTGGTTGTGGACAAGCCTGTCGGTGTGGTCGTTCACCCCGGTGCGGGGCGCAGTCGGGGAACGCTGGCGGCGGGTCTTCTCTACCGTTACCCCGAGATCAGAGGGGTTGGATCTGTTGACCGCTGGGGTCTGGTCCATCGGCTGGACAAAGACACCTCCGGCACCCTCGTCGTGGCTCGGACCGCCCTTGGTTACGAAAATCTTGTAGGCCAGTTGAAACGCAGGGAGATCACCAGGGTGTACATCTGCTTGGTTCAAGGCCGCTTCGAGGCACCAACGGGGACAATCGAGGCTCCGATCGGCCGTGATCCGAACCGACCGATGCGTCGTGCCGTTGTGCAGGGCGGCAAGAGTGCGACCACGCACTACGAGGTCGATCGTGAATACGGTGAGTCTGGGTGTTCTCTGCTGACGGTCCGGCTCGACACCGGGCGAACACATCAGATCCGGGTGCATCTTCTGGCGGTTGACCATCCGGTCATCGGAGACAAGATCTATGGCGCCAAGACCCCGAAGGTGATCTCACCTCGAACATTCCTCCATGCCTCCCGTGTCGAATTCGATCACCCCACCACGGGTGAGCCTGTCATTGTCGACTCGCCGCTGCCGTCGGATCTCCGTGCGGTGCTCGACTCACTCGACCAACATGGCACCGGATAAACCGTCGGGTCGGATACCGTCATTTCGGTGACACAGGATCCCACCACCGCCGCTCAGGCCTGTTATCGCCACCCCGATCGCCACACACTCCTCAAATGCAGTCGATGTGAACGGCCGATCTGTACCGCTTGCTCCATCGATGCCTCGGTTGGGCAGAGGTGTCCGGAGTGCGTGCGCTCGGAGGGCACACAGAAGATCATCCCCACCGGAGCTCGGGCCTCTCGTGCCAGCGGAGCACCCGCAACCAAGACATTCATCGGCCTGGCGTTGGTGTTCTTCGTCCTCACCGGCTTCGGGGGTTCGGGCGGCGCCATATTCGAGGCGCTAGCCCAATGGAACCTGGCCGTCGCCGCCGGGGAGTGGTGGAGGATCTTCACGCCGATCCTGCTACACGCCTCGATCACCCACATCCTCTTCAACATGTGGGCGCTCTGGGTGCTCGGGCCTCAAATCGAACGTGGGGTCGGAACGTGGCCCTTCGTCAGTCTCTTTATCGCATCGGCCGGAGTTGGAGGAGCCTTTGCCTTCTATCTCGGCGATCCGCTCGATGTCGCTGTCGGAGCGTCGGGCGCAATTTTCGGCCTGTTCGGCATTTGGCTGAGTTGGGCGATGCATCGTCGCAACACGATGCAGGGCCGGGCCATGCTTCGCCAGATAGGAGTTCTCCTCCTGATCAACGCGGCGATTCCGTTTCTGGTGCCCAACATCGCGTGGCAGGCTCATCTGGGCGGGTTGATCGCCGGATTGGTCATCGGTGAGATCTGGTCTCGGCTCCGTGGTCCCAACATCGAGGTCTTGCGCACCCTCACCGGAGTGGCGATTGCGATTGCGGCCGCTCTCTCCGTGATGATCTGAAGCCGGTTCGTCTCATTTAGCGGTGTCGCCGGTCGGCGACCGCGGTGCTAGATTCCCAGAACTACACCTGTGTAAGTCCGGTCTGATAAACAGTGTCCTTCGCCCATCTCCATCTGCACACCGAATACTCACTACTTGACGGTGCGGCGAGGATCACCGACGTCGTCGAAGCGGCGGCTGCAGATGACCAGCCTGCCATCGCCATCACCGATCACGGGAATCTCTACGGTGTGGTCGACTTCGTCAAGGCCGCAACCAAAGCGGGCATCAAGCCCATCATCGGCATCGAGGCCTACTACACCGAAGGCTCACGCAGGGATCGTCCGGTCGGCGCCGACAACCGCCGCTACCACATGAATCTTCTGGCCGAGAACGAGGTGGGTTATCGCAACCTCCTCCAACTGTCGTCGAAGGCGTTTCTCGAAGGGTACTACTACAAGCCCAGGATGGATATAGAGCTGCTGGCGGAGCACTCCGAAGGGATCATTGCCACCTCCGGTTGTCTCGGCGGGCTAGTTCCCCAGCTCCTCGCTCCCGACGCCGTCAGCGAGGAGGGCAACAAGGCGAACTCCCGTGACCTCGAGGCGGCGGTGGCTGCAGCGGGGCGCTTTCAGGACGTTTTCGGCAGGGATAACTTCTTCATCGAGCTTCAGGACCACGGGATCGAAGCCCAGCAACGCATCATGGGAGACCTTCTGGAGATCGCCGACCGGATCGGTGCCCCACTCCTGGCGACCAATGACGCCCACTACACCCGACGCGACGAACACGACGCCCACGACGTGCTGCTCTGCATTCAGACCGGGTCGCTGCGCAACGAGCCCGGTCGACTCAGGTTCGAGGGGTCGGAGCATTATCTCAAGTCGGCGGATGAGATGCGCCGTCTGTTTCCCGACGACGAGTTTCCCAAGGCTTGCGACAACACATTGTGGATTGCCGAGCGGGCCAACGTCGAGATCGAGTTCGGGAAGATTCTTCTCCCACAATTCTCGGTTCCCGAGGGTGAGACCGAGTTGACCTACCTCCGTCGCCTGGTCGAACAGGGGATTCGGGAGAGGTACGGCACCGAGCCAGGCGCCGAAGTATTGGAGCGGGTCGAGCACGAGCTCAAGATCATCGAGGAGATGGGCTTCCCCGCCTATTTCCTGATCGTGTGGGATCTGATTCGCCATGCCCGCGAGAACAAGATCCGTGTCGGGCCCGGTCGAGGTTCGGCTGCGGGGTCGATCGTCTCGTATTGCCTGGGTATCACCGCTATCGACCCACTTGCTCACGGGCTCATATTCGAGCGCTTTCTCAATCCCGGTCGCCGTTCGATGCCGGATATCGACATGGACTTCGACGAGCGCTATCGGGGAGAGATGATCCGTTACGCCGCCGAGAAGTACGGCAGCGATCGTGTGGCTCAGATAATCACCTTTGCCACCATCAAGGGCAAGCAGGCCCTTCGGGATGCGGCCCGTGTCCTCGGCCATCCCTACGCGATGGGGGACCGGCTGGCCAAGGCGATGCCACCGTCGATTCTCGGAAAGGACGCCACCCTCGAACAGGCTCTATCCCCGCCATCCTCTGGTGCGGCGTCCGAGGTCAAGGACTGGTATGCCAACGCACACGGGCTGCGGGAGATGTACGAGGCTGACCCGGCGGCCAAAGAGGTCGTTGAGGCCGCTCGTGGTCTCGAGGGGCTGCGCCGCCAGGACTCGATTCACGCTGCTGCCGTCGTGATCGCTCCTGAGCCACTGACGAGCATCGTCCCCGTCCAGCGTAAGGGTGAGGACGCAGAGATGGTCACCCAGTTCGAGATGCACGGGGTGGAGGATCTCGGTCTTCTCAAGATGGACTTCCTGGGCTTGCGCAACCTGTCGATCATCGAGCGGTGTCTCGAACTGGTTGAGCGCACGACCGGCGAGCGGGTTGATATCGACAACGTGCCGCTGGACGATCCGGCGACTTTCGAACTACTTCAGTCGGGTGACACTATTGGAGTTTTCCAAATGGAGGGCACACCGATGCGTGCTCTCATCCGATCCCTGAAACCGGACAGCTTCAACGACGTGATCGCACTGGTTGCCCTATACCGACCGGGTCCGATGGGCGCCAACATGCACAACCTCTACGCCGACCGGAAGAACGGACGGGCCGAAATCGAGGAGCTTCATCCTGTCCTCACCGAGAAGCTGGCCGACACCTATCAGATCATGGTGTACCAGGAGCAGGTGATGATGGTCGCCCAGGAGATCGCCGGCTACTCGATGGCCGATGCCGATGAGCTGAGACGGGCGATGGGCAAGAAGATCAAAGCGGTGATGGTGGCCGAGGAAGAGAAGTTCGTGACCGGCACCGTCGATCAGGGATTCCCCGAAGCAACCGGCCGTGAGATCTTCAAACTCATCGAGCACTTCGCCGGCTACGGCTTCAACAGATGCTTACCCGGAGACGTGACGGTCGTCGATACGAGCACAGGTCAAAGACGGGCAATAGGCGACCTGTTCGAGACTCAGAGGCTTCCACGGTTGACTTCGTACGACGGTTGGAGTCGAACAACGCGGTCACCGTCACAGATATGGCAGAACGGCATCAAACCGATTCTCAAACTGACGACGAGGTCAGGGCGGACGATTCGAGCGACCGGAAACCATCCATTCCGGACAGTGGCCGGCTGGAAGAATCTGGCCGACCTCAGTGATGGTGACTTCGTCGCCGTCGGTGCGCAGATCGATTGGGAGCCATCGCAGGAGATGGCCGATCATGAGGCACGACTGCTCGGATATGTTCTCGCGGAAGGCAACACCTGCCATCCGTCGAGCTTCAATCTGTATTCGGGCGATGAAGCGGTGGTGAAGGACATGGTCTCGGTTCTTCAACGTTTCGCGAACACGCAAGCAACTGTCGATCGGTCGAAGCCAGCGGTATCGATCTACGCCGCTCGGGTGGATCGTTCACTGACAAGCAAGGCCGTGGATTTCATTGATGAACTGGGGTTGAGACAGATCGGCGCGCTCGAGAAATACATTCCGAGTGCAGTATTTGGCCTTCCAAGTAGCCAGATGGCTGTCGTCGTCGGTGCGATGTGGACCGGAGACGGCTGTTGTCACGTCTCTTCGTCCGGCACACGATCCATCTATTACGCCACTTCATCGCCAAGACTCGCCACCGACGTCGCCCATCTGATGACCCGTCTTGCGATACGAACGACCATTCATGAGAAGCGGTTCCGTTATCGAGGTTCCTACAAGATCGGCTATCAGATCCATGTTGTTACCCAGGAGGGGCAAGAACGCTTCGCCCAGATCGTTGGCCCGCACTTGGTCGGCAAGCGAGCCTCTGATCTCGAAATCGTGATGGAGTCGATGCCTCCGTACAGCAACTTCCGATCCACTGTCGATCAGATCTCCGCCCCAGACATCTTTCCCCTTGTGAAGTCGGAGGCGCGCCGAGCGGCGAACGAAAAAGGCAGCTCGATCAAGGAGGTGTGCAGGCAGGGCGGCATAAGTGAGCGACTGGTTCATTCTCTGGATCCGAGAAAGAGGGGCTTCCGTACCGACACAATCCAACTCATGGCGAAGGTTTTCGACTCCGAGGCGCTACGCGAAATCGGAGACGCCGACATCTGGTGGGATCAGGTCAGGTCGGTGGAGCCTGACGGCATGGAGATGACCTACGATCTCGAAGTTCCGGGCACCCACAACTTCGTCGCTGATGACTTCGTGGTTCACAACAGCCACTCTGCGGGTTACGGATTGGTCGCTTATCAGACCGCCTATCTCAAGGCTCATCATCCAGCCGAGTACCTGGCCGCCTTGCTCACGGCCACCAAGACGAACAAGGATCGCACCGCTGTCTACCTGAACGAGTGTCGCCAGATGGGGATCGAGGTGCTGGTCCCCGACGTAAACGAGTCGGAGTCCGATTTCACCGTTCACGAAGGGCGGATCCGGTTTGGGCTCTCGGCTGTCAGAAACGTTGGCGAGGGCGCCGTCGAGAAGATCGTCGAGACCCGTGAGGAGCAGCCTTTCGAGTCGTTCATGGACTTTGTCAATCGTGTCGACACCTCGGTTCTCAACAAGAGGTCGATCGAGTCACTGATCAAGGCCGGTGCCTTTGATGGGAGCGGTGACACCCGCAAAGGACTGACCCTGGTTCACAGCCAGATTCTCGATGCCACTCTGGAACGGCGTCGAAACGAGGAGATGGGTCAGTACTCGTTGTTTGCCGGCAACGACGACTCCGAGGAGGAGACCAACATCGAGGTGCCCGACCTGTCATGGCCTCAGAAGACCCGTCTCGCCTTCGAGAAGGAGATGCTGGGCCTGTACGTTTCGGACCACCCTCTGCTGTCGTTGGGGGCTGCCCTCGCCGCCGCCACGTCCACTTCTATTGCCGAGCTTGGTAATCTGACCGATCGGGCGTCACTCTCGGTCGGGGGGATTGTCGGTTCGATCACCCGGCGATGGACCAAGAAGGGCGATCCCATGCTGTTCTTCCAGTTGGAGGATCTCGAGGGCTCGGTCGAGTGCATCGCGTTTCCGAAGACCGTCCATGATTACGGCCCTCTCATCGTCGAGGACGCTGTTCTCGTGGTCTCGGGCAACCTCGATCATCGCGGCGATGAGGTGAAGGTTGTGGCCCGGGAGTTGAAGGAGCTCGAGATCAGGGATGACTCAACGGTTCGTCTCACGATTCAGGCTGCCCGTCTCACGCCCGAGATCGTCGACAGTCTCAAAACCATCCTCAAAAACCATCCCGGGTCGGCCTCGGTCTATCTACATATGACCGACAACGGGGATACCAAGGTTCTCAGGCTCAGCGACGCTCACAAGGTGGAACCGCGATCGGCGCTGTTTGCCGAGCTCAAGGAACTGATGGGCCCGAAAGCGATTCTCTAAAGAGCGTTGGACCGCCCGTGTCGTCGGCCGATGAGATAGGCAAGAAGCGAGGTCACCACAGTTCCTACGCCGGCGCCACCGAAGGCAATGGCTCTCTTGGTCTTGCGGGCGAAAATGACAACCGGCCAGCCACGTTCCCGTGAGATGGAGAGAAGCTGGGAGTCGGGATTCACCGCGACCGGGTGACCAACGTGTTCCATCATGGGAAGATCTGAGATCGAGTCTGAGTAGGCATAACAGAGCTGGGGGTCGTACCCGCGCTCGGACGACAGCTGCTCGATTGCAGCCACCTTGCCGGCGCCATAGACGAACGGGCCGTCGAGGCTCCCGGTGTACTTGCCGTCGACTACTTCGCTTCTGGTCCCGATCGCTCCCGTCATGCCCAGGGAAATGGCAAGTGGCTCGACCAGGCCTTGAGGACTGGCCGAGACGATCCACGTGTCCCGTTCTTCCCCGTGATGCATCGAGATCAGCTTGCGTGACTCCGGTCGCACTTTGTCGGTCAGACGGGGAAGCACAGCAGTCGCCAGCGCGTCCAGTGTGTTGGCGGGGGAACCCGCGATCTTGCTGAGGACGTTGGCTTTGAGATCGTCTGAAGACGCATCGTTCTTGTCGCCGAGCAGTTTGAAGCTGAGGGCTGCGATTCCCCATTTGGCGATGTCGGTGTTGGATGCAATCCCCTGGCGCCAGGCCTCGACACCGACCGGAAACGCAGCGGCTCCCAATATCAAGGTCCGGTCGAGGTCAAAGAAGGCGGCGGCGTTGCGCATGGGCAGAGTTTATGCGTTTCACCTGACTCCAATACGCTCCCAGGGGATACCCGAACCGTGGCTCATGAGACGGGCCAGACCGTCGAGGTCGGTGAGTGGTTCCTCCGACAGCGGAACCGTGGCAACTGTTGCTCCGTAGCGCGCTGAGAACTCCTCCCTCGCATCGCGTTGTCGAAGGGTCTCTGATCCCCAGAGCTGAGCGACGTGGCGCAACTCAGCCGACGTTTCGGGTGGTATCGATGGGTTGGCCCAGGCGTCGGGGAGTGTCCGATTGAAGATGACTACTTTGGGGGCAGAGGCGAGTCCCGGCAATTCTCGGTAGAACTTGACCGCTTCACTGACCGGTGCCGGATCAGCGGTGGTGATGACGACTATTGACGACTCCCGCATGATCTTTTCGATCTCGCGTCCCCGACGTGCCACGCCGTCATAAGTCGTTCGCAGGTCGACAAGGAACTCGGCCACCCTTTCGAGAAGGTCCGAGCCGAGGATCGAGTCGGCAACTCGGAGCATCGGCCGGGCGGCACGTTTGTAGAGCACCTTGCGCCCAGGCAACGGACCTCCGGTGATCCAGCGCAGAAGCCTGCCACCGACGAGATCGGCCATTTGCGCTGGTGCCGCGAAGAAATCAATGCCTCCTCCGGACGGCGGCGTGTCAACTACGACGAGGTCCCACGCACGAGCCTGAACGAAAGTGGCCGCCTGGTCGGCCGCAGCGTATGACTGAGAAGCGGGGAAGTGCTCCGAGGCCGCCTGGAAGAACTCGTTGTCGGCAAGTCGTGTTGCAACGTCTGGATCGGCGTGACGCATGGCTACCGCCCTCCACGACGCGGATGCGTCAAGCATGGCCGCCCAGAGGAGTGGCTCGTCGACGTGGGGGGTGGGCTCATCGCCAAGATGGGCTATCCCGAGTGCTGAGGCCAGGCGCCGGGCGGGGTCGACTGTGACCACGAGGGTGCGGAGACCGTCTCGCGCCGCGGTGACACCGATAGCCGCGGCGATCGTTGTCTTGCCGACACCTCCAGCCCCGGTGATGAGGATGGTCTTTGTCATGTGACGGCCTCGAGCTCGTCGCTGATGCGTGCAGCCACCTCGCCCGGTGTGAAGAGGCCAAACATGTAGGGCAGAGTCAGCTCGGGTGGCACCTTGACCAGCCAGTGCTGCTGTTCGGACCAGAGCGACCTGTGGAGATCGGCGATCTCTCCGACCACCCCCTCTGGCGATGGCTTGGCCTCGAGTTCGGACAGCACCCGGTTGGATATGACCATGGGTGGGGGGACGATCTGGTTGTCCTCGAGCCAGCTCATCGTCTCCAATGTCTCGGTGCTTGGCAACTCCTCGGGGAGTGTGACGATGACCAACTGCGTCATGTCGGGGTCTCCGAGAGTGGTTGTCATCCACTCGGATTGGGCACGTATCCGTCCGGTCGGAACCAGTTCGGAGATGCTGAGCGGGGCGCGAAGATAGGACCCGATCTGCCCGGTGGGTGGGGCGTCGGCAACAACGAGATCCCAGCGGTCTTCTCTCACCTCCCAGAGGATCTTTCCGATGGTGATGATTTCCCTGATCGCCGGCGCCGCGGTAGCCAGGGCATCAAAAGCGCGTGCTACCGCCCCGAAGCGCCCTATGCCGGGGAGACGCAGCTGAGTGGAGAGATACTCGAGCAGCGCCTCGCTGCGCACGATGTGCATAGCGTGGAGCCCGGGGCGGACTTCGCGTGGCTTGAACTCCAGGGGACCGACGGAAAAGTGGGTGGACAACCCTCCGGACGAGCCCATCTCGACGGCCAGAACCCTCAGCCCGTTGCGCTGGGCCAGGAGGGCCAACCCGGCGGCGACGGCAGACTTGCCCACTCCGCCTTTGCCGGAGACGATTATGAGCCTCTTGTCGAGCATCGGATGTCCGGTCAGTCTTGGGAGCCCAGCTGGATCCTCAGAACGAGTTTGTTGTCCTCAACCGACCAGTTGGAGCCGGCGATGAGGGCGAAGTCTGTGTAGTCGGTCTGTGCCTGCTCGATGAACTTCTGTCGCTCTGCACCGGCAACCGGGGGCAGCGGTCTGTCTTTGACGGCCGTTGCCCGGTCACCAAAACGCTTGATCATCGCATCAACGTCGAAATCGGCCATGACCCGAACGATATACCCGGTCTGAGATTGGGGCGATCTCACACACACGCTTGCAAGGTCAGGACGGTTGACCGACCTCGTCCCGTTTCTTCTGTGCCCGACGCTCGCCCTCGAGCCGTTCCAGGTCGACGTCGGTGTAGTCGACATAGTTCATCGCATCGGCGATCAGGCGGTGGCCGGCGACGTCCCGGATAGCCCGATGCATCTGATGGGCGACGGTCCTGTACGCCGTGTGACCCGCGGGCTGACTGCGGAGTTCGATGAGATGAAACGCCTGACGGGGGTTCATCTCCATGACGAAACGGACGTTGTAGGCGAAGGGCACCACGTATTGGGCAATGTCCGTGCCTAGGTCTGCTCTGACGTCTTCGTAGAACTCGCCCGATGTGTCCATCAGAGCCGACCACTCCGTCTCGAGACCATGACTCACCACGTCATCGGGGATGTCGTAGCCGAGACGCGTCGAGTATCGCTGCCACTCCAGTGTCATCAGACGATGCCGCTGAAGGTCACGGAAGGCGCCAATGTCGCATTTGACGTCGAAGCGATAAGTCGACCTTTCCATGGCACGTCCGGGTTTGTGCCTGCGGTTGGCTCGGTCGCCGACCATCGCGGCCACGATCTCCGCCTTCTGTGCCGAGCTCATCTCGCGAGCCAACTCCTGGAGTTTGACGTCGGGTAGCTCCGAAACGGCGTAGAGAGCGGCTGCGGCGATCTTCGTCTCCGCTTCGGGATCCCAGTCGGTGAGCGTCACTGACTGACCGGGGTCGTGGGGCGTCCCCAGATCCTCACCGTGTTCTTCGAGGTCGAGACGGACCTTCTCCAGATAGCTCGACCAGCGGACACCGCGTTCGGCAAGGTCGACCCGGGTCAGAAACGCCGGAATGATCTGGCGAAGCTCGGTGAGCATCATGTCGGCATACTCACGAACCTCCGCCAGGGGGTTGGCCTGCATCCGGATAAGACTCATCTCGTAGGCCTGGCCGGTTGCGTAGATGCCCAGGTTGGACAGCGTCGAAATCGGAAGAAGACCCCGTATCGTGTCGCAGGCCTTGGCTCGTATCGTGGCATTCCACATCCACTTGGGGTCATCCTCAGCCCGCGGGTGCTGCTCCTCGAACACCGAGGTCATTCGGGCCACCATGCGGGAGTATGTCTCGAACACGTGCTCCATATGAGCGAGATAGCGATCGGCGAACGGGGATGACGCTATCTCGTCGGGCACGAAGTATCGATAGCGATCGCCGAGCCTGACGTCGTACTTGATGTAGCGCGTGGACTGTTCCAGATAGGCGGCGAGACGGCCCCATTCGAGGACCTTGGTGAGGAGGTTCGATGCCTGTTCACAGGCGAGGTGAGCACCTCCCAGTTGGGCGACCGAGTCGTCTCCATAGTCGAAGAAGACCCGGGTGAAGAGTTGCTCGGCCTTCTTGGTGGCCACCCTCGGGTCATCGTCGAGATTGCGGGCGAGCGCTTCGATCCCGGTGTCAGGGTCCGAGACGAACTCGTCGAGAAAGAGCCGGCGGAGGGATTTTGGCGATCGTGAGTATCTGGCGAACAACGCCCCCTTGACCACCTCGGGCAGGTTGATCAGCCCGAACACCGGACGGTCCGTGTTGGTGAAGAAGCGCCCGAGGACAGCGGTTTCGTCTTCGGTGAATGGCTCTGAGTAGTACACCGGCACGGCGAGCGATTGTACGCTGTCCTGGAACGTTGTCCGGTTACCGTCTCGTTGTTGTGGCTGTGATCCTCATCCGTCTTGGCGTCCTGCTGCTTTCTGCGACGGCCGTTGTCATTGCCGCCGTCCCGATCCTCGTCTTGGTCGACCTCCTTGGCGGTGGCACCGGATACGGGTTGTGCCCGAGTGGGCTGGAGGCGTGTGACAACCCCTACTCGACGGCAGCAGAGCTCGCCGTGCTCCTGACCCTGGCTCTCGCCACATCGGTATTGGGGATTCGCCTCCTGATGAGGCTGGCCCGTCGCCTTCAGAGCGACTTGCAGGAGCCCACCGACTAACGACGAACCTGAGGTAGTTACGCCCATATCCGGGCGTAACTACCTCAGGTTCGCGTGGGGGCAGCCTCCGTCGGCCAATACGATGACTGTCATGCCAGGACCCAGGTCAGACGGAACGACACCAACACACGCTGAGCGAGGCAAGGCCCGCTCGGTCTTCAACAGACTCCTCGATCGATATCCGGAGAGCCGTACCGCTTTGGATTATGAGAAAGCGTGGCAGCTATTGGTCGTGACGGTGCTGTCTGCCCAGACCACGGATGAAAACGTCAACAAGGTGGCTCCGGCTCTCTTTCAGCGTTATTCGAGTACCGCCGAGTTGGCCGACGCCAGACCGGAAGACGTGGAAAAGATTGTGTTTTCGACTGGCTTCTATCGACAGAAGACCAGGTCGATCATCAGGCTGGCCCAGGATCTCGAAGACCTCCACGACGGGGAGGTGCCGGCCGACATCGACGAGCTGGTCAAGTTGAGGGGTGTCGGCCGCAAGACTGCCTCGGTGGTGCTCGCCGAGGTTTGGGATGTGCCGGCGATCGCCGTCGATACTCACGTCAAGCGGGTGTCCGGTCGTCTCGGCCTCACCCAAGAGACCGACCCCGAGAGGATCGAAGAAGACCTCAAGGCCCTCTACCCGAGAGACACCTGGTCCGGTCTCTCGATGCGATTCATCCAGTTTGGTCGTGACGTGTGCGACGCCCGACGCCCCAGATGCGGGTCGTGCGAGTTGTTCAAATTCTGTGAGTGGCCCGAGCGATTCGAGGCGGCGGGTAACAGCACACTGTGACGCTACGTTTGACCAAGACCGACAGGGCGATTCTCGGTCTGGCGATTCCGGCGCTGGGAGCGTTGGCGATCGATCCACTTCTGACTCTGGCCGACACCGCGTTCGTAGCGCAGTTGGGCACCACCGAACTGGCGGCGCTGGGTGTCGACACGGCCATCCTCGGGTTCGCATTCTTCGCCTTCAACTTTCTGGCGTATGTGACCACGCCACTCGTCGCCAGAGCACTCGGTAGAGGCCGACGGGACGAGGCGAGGCGGTGGGTGGGAGACGCTCTTCTCCTGGCGGTGGGTCTCGGTGTGATGGTGACACTGGTCGTGTTGGTGGCTGCTCCGCTGTTCGTCGAGTTGATGGGAGCAACCCCCGATGTCGCGGAGCCTGCCGTCAGCTATCTGAGGATCAGGGCGCTCGCCACGCCGGCGGTTCTGATCGTCACCACAGGCCACGGTGCATTCCGTGGCCACATGGACACCCGAACGCCACTTGTGGTCGCAGTAGGAGTGAACGGTCTCAATCTCGTTCTCGATCCGCTGCTGATCTTCACGTTCGGCCTGGGTCTCGAGGGAGCGGCTGTGGCCACCGTCATTGCCCAATACGTGGGGGCCGTGTGGTTTCTCTGGCTGATCCTGTCGCGGCGGATGGCGTCCCGGCCGAGGAACTTCAGAGACAGCCTTCCGTCTCTGCTTGCCCTCGGCCGAAATGGAGCTCTCCTGACAATGAGGACCGGACTGCTCCTGGCGGCTTTCACAGTTGCTGCTTCGACAGCTACCCGTCAGAGCGCCGAGGCAATAGCGGCTCATCAGTTGGTGGCCCAGATTTTTCTGCTTTCGGCGATGCTGGCTGATTCCCTTGCGATCGCGGCCCAGGCGATGGTGGGGGAGACGGCAGGTCAGGGTGAGATCGGCCCCCTGCATGCACTATCCAAACGTCTGGTGTTCTGGGGTGCTGTCGCCGGTCTGGCTCTGGCGGCGTTCGTCGCTGTCGGCCGATACGGGCTCGCCCTGCTGGCGAGTGCGCCTGAGGTGGCAGATCTCACCATCGAGGCCGGTGGCATCGCCGCTGTAATGGAACCGGTTGCCGCCCTGGTATTCGTTGCCGACGGAATCTTTCTCGGCTTGCTTGCCTTTGGGACGATGGTGATCTCGACCGGGGCAGGAGCAGTCGCCGGGATCGGCCTGATGGTCTTCACCCCTATGGGAGACAGTCTCACCGGAGTGTGGTGGGCGCTTGGCGTGATGATGGTCGTCCGCGGTTTGGTTTTTATCCTGACCTATCGGCGGTCGGCTGAGATTGCCGTCAGATCCTGACCTCGTGTCTCCGGGAGGAGCAGGGTCAGCCCGGCGGCAGCGGCGACGCCGATTCCGAGAATCATGATCGTATTGGTGAGCCCGAAGGTGTCGATCGTGTAGATGCCGATTATCAGGCCGAACGCCGACCCGGCAAGGGCGAAGTTGGCCGCCGCGGTGTTGGCGCTCGACCGAAGGGTCGTCGGGAAGAGCTCAGCACGGTGCGATCCGGCGGCAGGTACGAAAGCGAACGTCCCGAACGCCGAGACCATCACTGCCAGAAGGATGAGAGGGACCGAAGTCACCGAGTAGAGGGTGATCCCACCTGCCAGCGCCATGAGGAGACTCATCATCGATGTGCTCCGACGTCCCCAGGCGTCGGCGAGATGACCGCCGACGAAAAAGCCGATACCGCCAAGGGTCCCTCCGACAAGGAGGATGACAACGGTGTTGCCGGTGCTCAACCCCACCTGATTTATGAGCCGTTCTGTTGAGAATGCCGCACCGACAGCCCCAAACGCCGATGCCAGGAATCCGATGCCGATGACTATCCAGAACCGGGATGCCCATTCGCCGCGGACCAACTCACGCCAGTGGCCGCCTTCGGGTTGTTCCAGATATACATGGCTCTCCGGGACGTTCTTGACGAGAAACGGCAACAGGAGAAAACCGAGGCCAGTGAGGAGGTGTGGTATTCGCCACGCCTCGCCGCCACCGTCGGCGAGTGGCAGCGCCATCAGTGCCATCCCGCTGCCGAGTGAGACGGCGGCGCCATAGAAGGAGATGGCATATGCCCTGATCCGCAGGCTTGTGCTCTCGGCAAGGAGAACTATGGCGAGCCCAGAAACAGCTGCGGTCCCTGTGCGCAAAACGGCGTGAAAGAACCCGAACTGCCACGCTTCGCTCACCAAACCGGCAAACGATCCACCAACGACGATCAGGGTTATGGCCCAAAGGAGAGGCTTTCTTCGTCCACGGTGATCACCGAGCCAACCGAGCGGCAGGGCAGCAAAAGCTGCCAGCCGGGCGATCCCGAGAAGAAGACTCATCTCCCCCTCGGACAAACCTAAACCGGCCCGGGTGAACGGAAGGGAAGCGCTTGCCTGTGACTGGGCAAATCCCTGGACTACCCCGGCCACCCATATGACGAAGACGACGCGGCGGTCGTTGCGTGTGAAATGCTCAACGGGCAGAAGAGGGTCAAGAACCCGACGAATGGCCCGGTGCATTTAACGAGCGTATACCTCGGGTGTGGGAACATTGCGGTGTATCGACCCGTTCACAGGATCACGATGTTTGAAGGTGTTGGCGAAGCGACCTATCTGATTCAGCTTCTGATTGCATTTGGAGCTGGAATCATCTCGTTTATCTCTCCGTGTGTGCTTCCCTTGTTGCCTGGCTATCTGTCGATGATGTCGGGCTATTCGGCGGCGCAACTGGAAACCGGTGATGTGTCTCCGCTCCGGATGACCCGGGTCATCCTCATGTTCATCGCCGGATTCACCGTGGTGTTCGCCGCTCTTGGCGCCGGGGCGACCTTTTTCGGGACCTTCCTCAGACAGAACATCAACACCTTCACCCGAATTTCTGGTTTGGTGATCATTGCCTTTGGGATCCTGATGGTTGTGATGGCAGTCACCAACAGGGGATTTCTCTCCGTGATGAGCCAGGACAAGCGGGTCCAGGTGAGACCTTCAAAGCTTGGCAAGTGGGCCCCGCCGGTGATGGGTGTCGCCTTCGGATTCGGGTGGACGCCGTGTATCGGACCGGTCCTCACCGTCATCCTGGCTACTGCTGCAACCCAGGACACTCTGGGGCGGGGCGTGCTCTTGCTGGTCACCTACTCGCTCGGTCTTGGTGTTCCGTTCCTCCTGGCCGGGTTGGGTATGTTCAAGTTCTTTGGGCGGCTCAAGCCATATCTGAAGCCGATCAACATCGCGTCAGGAGTGTTCCTGGCCCTGTTCGGGGTGGTGATGCTCACCGGGCGTCTCGGAGACCTCTCCGCATGGTTCGTCCAGATCTTTGATGCCGTTCCGTTCCTGGAGGACCTAGCCTCCGTGTGAAGTGACGCACTCCTCATGGCTCGCCCCCGAGATACCTGACCTCGTCTGGTTTCGGGGCGCCGACACAATCCGGTTCCTCAACGACCTGATCAGTCAGGAGATCGCCGCCGTGGAGCCCGGCCGGGTGAGCCGTTCGCTTCTTCTCGGCCCCCAAGGAAAACTCGATCACATCCTCTGGGTCCTCAGCGGTGATGACGAAGTGGGGCTTGTCACCGACCAGGGTCGTGGCGACGAGTTGGTCACGACGCTCGGCCGTTATCGGATCAGGGTCGACGTCGCTATCGAGAAATCCGAAATGCCTTTGGCAATCGTGGTTGGAGAGACTGATGTCGAGTCCGGAACCTGGTCCCAGTCTGACGATGGTCTGGAGGCCGACATCTCATGGCCCGGAGTTGCCAGGACCCTGGTGGGAGGAGATCGTCCCGATCTGGATGAGGGCAACCCCGGTGAATACGAGTCGCTTCGCATTGCCGCAGGCGAGCCACACTG
Organism: uncultured Boseongicola sp.; assembly: GCA_964194555.1. GTDB lineage: Bacteria > Actinomycetota > Acidimicrobiia > Spongiisociales > ZC4RG35 > SZUA-217. The sequence goes on from CAXMMT010000085.1 coordinate 33,660, forward strand.
GGGAGTCGATGTCGACGAGAAGACCATTCCCCAGGAGTCGGGTCTCGTCGGGTCGACGGTTGACTTCACCAAGGGCTGTTATCTGGGACAGGAGCTGGTGGCTCGCATCGACAGCCGTGGCCATGTCAACCGTCATCTTCGTATCATCGAGATCGAGGGCACCGGTGCAGAACCCGGAGCACCGCTGGAGGCCGGCGACAAGAAGGTCGGCACCCTGACATCGGTTGTCGACTCGGTCGGGCTTGCCCTGGTAAGACGTGAACTGACCCCGGGCGACTTGGTGTCGGTTGCCGGGCTAGACGCGGTGATTCGAGAGATCCCTCCGAAACCTCAGACATAGTTCACCGGCTCTTTACAAATGTGAAGGCAGACTGTGGGGTATGTCAGGTCCCACCAGATCGGTTCTGCTCGTCGAAGACGACGACGCCATCGCCGACATGCTGAAAGGGTTCTTCGAGCGAGATGGTTATCGGTTCTTGCACGCCCTCACGGGAGAGGAGGCGATCGAGCGGCTACGGATTCGCCCGGTCTCGGCCATCCTCCTCGACATAAACCTGTCGGGTATCGATGGGATCGAGACATGTCGGAGGATCAGAGAGTTCTCACAAACTCCGGTCCTGATGCTGACCGCACGAGACACCGAAGT
>CAXMMT010000086.1:0-10387 GCA_964194555.1 uncultured Boseongicola sp.
GGTCATGCGGTGAACAGGGCGACCGATTCCTCAATGTCCTTTGGCAGCGAGAAGAAAATGATGTGATCTCCGCCTCGCACCACCGTCGATCCATCAGGTACGAAGGTGGTGCCGTCGCGGGAGATGCCACCGACGATCACCCCGACGGGGAGGTTGAGGTCGAACAGGGTCTTGTTGCATGCCTCAGAGCCTGTGGATACTTCGACTTCCAACGCCTCGGCGTCGGTGTCGGAGAAGGTGGCGACCTGTTCCACCTGACCGTGGCGAACGAACCTGAGGATGGCGCTGGCTGCCATCAACCGTGAAGAAACAGCGGCATCGATCCCCAGCCCCGATAGAAGGCCGACATAGGAGATCCGGTTGAACCGAGATATCGCCATTCCGGCACCGGTTGCCTTGGCGACGAGACAACCGAGCAGGTTCACCTCGTCCCAGCCAGTGAGCCCAATAGCCACATCCTTGGGTCCAAGATCCAGATCGCCGAGGACGTCGGGGTCGGTCGGATCGCCACATATGACTAGAGCTCTCGAGTGCCGGGATGCCAGGGCAGTGCACCGATCAGTGTCCTCGTCGATGATGACGACTGAGAGACCGGCTTCAGACATGACGTCGGCGGTCAACTCTGCCAATCGCGTCCCGCCCATGATGATGGCTCGGTCGAGATTCCGCCGCTTGAGGCCCAGTATCTTGGTGGCATCTTCCACGCGGTCGTCGGTGGTCATCAACAACGCGTGGTCCCCGGTCCTGACAAGAGTGTCACCGTGAGCGACGATGGTGCGCCCGTCACGAACCAGGGCGGCAAGCACCCAACCCCACTCGGCCTGACGTATTCGCAGATCCCGCAGGGGGCCGCCGGTGATAGGTGCGTTGGGGGTGACGATTCCCCCCACCATGACGAGTTTTCCGTCCGCGAATTGGATGACCTCGCTCGCGCCACCCATTCCGACGATCCCGACGAGTTCCTCAGCGGCGGTTGCTGACGGATCAATGACGACATCCACACCCAGCCGATCGGCGCCCTCCCGGATCTCCGGGTCCTCTATGCGAGCGATGGTGGTCTTGGTACCAAGCTCCGTTGCGGTAAAACAGGCAAGGACGTTGGCGCCATCTGAATTCGACACTGCAATCAGAAGGTCGGACTTGTCGGCATTTGCTTGTTCGAGGACCTTCTTGCTGGCGCCATTGCCTGTCAGGACTAGGGCATCGATCGACTCCTGAAGCTGTGCGGCGCGTCTCTCGTCGTACTCGATGACGACAACGTCCTGACCCTCGGCTGAGAGCCGTTCCGCTAGATAGGAGCCGACGGCCCCGGCACCCACGATGATTATTCGCATTTCCGCCGCATTCTTTTCAGCTCAGAATGTCCAGGCTAACTAGGGGTGAGTCGAATGTGACGCAACAACCGCCCGTACAATGGGTGTTCGATCCCAGGAGACAGATGGAATTCGACAGTCCAAGAGCGGTGAACGAGGCGTTGACTGCGACCGATTACCTGCCCGACGAGCGCATCGCCCAGGTGGTGTTCCTCGCCGACAGGCTCGACAAGCCCGTGCTGGTGGAGGGCCCGGCGGGAGTGGGCAAGACGGAGCTTGCCAAGGCCGTGGCTGCAATCACCGACCGGTCTCTGATTCGGCTCCAATGTTACGAAGGTCTCGACGAGGCGAAGGCCCTGTACGAATGGAATTACAAGAAGCAACTGCTGAGAATCCAATCCGAGGTTGACCATGACTGGGATTCGATCAGCCACGACATCTTTTCCGAGGAGTTCCTGTTGACCCGGCCCCTTCTCGAGGCGATCCGCTCGCCCGATCCCGTGGTGCTGCTGATCGACGAGATCGACAGGGTCGAAGTCGAGACCGAAGCGCTGTTGCTCGAGATTCTGTCCGATTTCCAGGTGTCGATTCCCGAGCTCGGGACAATGTATGCAACCAGTCAGCCGATGGTGTTTCTCACATCGAACAACACTCGAGAGCTGAGCGAGGCCCTGAAACGCCGTTGCCTCTTCCTTCACATCGACTACCCCGATGCCGAGCGAGAGAAGGAGATACTCACCGCAAAGGTGCCCGGATTGTCCGACCACCTCGCCAATCAGGTAGCCAAGGTTGCCAGATCGATTCGTGGGCTCGACCTGAAGAAGGCCCCTTCGGTGTCAGAGACAATCGACTGGGCAAGAACTCTTCTGGCACTCTCCATCGAGGATGTGGATGAAGACGTGCTCGGTGACACGCTCCACGTGTTGTTGAAGTATCAAACCGACATAGAGAAAGCAGCCAAAGAGCTCACATCAGGCGAGAAGGTCTAGATCCGACGTGATCAGCGTCATCACCGGCTTCATAGACGAGCTGCGCGAGGCCGGCGTCCCCGTCTCGATGGTCGAGGCGATCGACGGGATGAAGGCAGTCGAGACCATCGACCTCGGCGACAAGATTGCACTCCGGGAGACCCTGCGCGCCACGCTCATCAAGAACATCCGACATGAGCGCGCATTCGACAACGCGTTCGACGTCTATTTCGCGAATGTGCCGGGTCCTGGCGAAGCGGACGACGCGGCAAGCGCCGACGGCGGTCCCTCTCCGGTGGTGGGGAGCGAACCACTCGACCCTGAGATCGAGTTCGACCTCGACGGGCTGATCGAGGCACTTTTGGAGGCCCTGGCCGGCATGGACGGGGAGTCGTTGCGACAGGGGGCACGTCAGGCCGTCGAACAACTTGCCGGTATGGAGCCAGGCCGACCTGTCGGAGGGACCTATTACCTCTACCGGACTCTGCGACGTCTCGACCTCGTCCAACTCGAGGCCGACCTGATCGAGGCCTTGATGTCAGAGGAGGATCTCTCGGAGCTCGAGAGACGTCTTCTCAAGGAGGATGTGGAGGCGAGGCTGGAGACGCTGCGTGAGGAGATACAGGAGGAGATCAGACGACGTCTGGTTGCGGACCGTGGTCGAGAGGCTGTGGCTCGCACGCTGAGGCGTCCCCTGGTCGAAGATGTCGACTTGATGCATGCCACCACCAGCGATCTTGCGGACATGGAGGCAGCCATCGGCCCTCTGACCAGAAAGCTTGCCTCGCGACTGGCGCGGCGTCGCAGGAGGCGCAGCGGGCGTCTCGATTTTCGCCGCACCGTCAGACGGTCACTAGCCACGGGCGGAGTCCCTGCGGACCCACAGTTCCGACATCCCCGGCCCCACCGCCCCGAAGTGTGGCTGCTCTGTGACATCTCAGGCTCGATGGCTACGTTCTCCCGATTCACCCTCCAGTTCACACATGCGATGTCGACCCAGTTCTCCAAACTCCGATCATTCGCCTTTGTCGACGCGGTTGACGAGGTGACAGAGTTCTTTGGACCGGGAATCGATTTCGGCTCCGCCGTCAGTCGCATCACCAAAGAGGCCGAGGTGGTCTGGCTCGACGGCCATTCCGACTACGGAAACTCCCTGGAGACCTTTTACAGCCGATACGGTGGCCAATTGACGTCGAGGACCACCGTGCTCATCTCCGGTGACGCCCGGAACAACTATCGACCCCCACGCGAGGCCGCGCTGGGCGACATCGCAAAGGCTGCCAGGGCCGTCCTCTGGCTCAATCCCGAGCCACGCTCTTACTGGGACACAGGCGATTCGGCCATGTCTCACTACGCGAAACACTGCACGTCGGTCCATGAGGTGAGAACCCTGCGTCAACTCGAGGAGTTCATCGAGAACCTCACCTTGCCATCAACCAAGACTTTCCAGAATGTCTAAACCCGGCTGAGTGACCTGCCGATGATCCTCCAGTAAGCCCCCAAGGCGGGCTCAATATCGAGGTGGAATCAAGATGGGCTCACGCATTCTGGTTGTGGAGGACTCGGCCGTTATCAGACGGTTGATCGAAGTCTGTCTCCGTGCAGCCGACTTAGAGATCGTTACTCGCGATGATGGCAAGACCGGTCTCCTGGCTGTTGGGTCGGAGTCTCCAGACCTCGTGGTTCTCGACATCGGGCTCCCGGGCATGGATGGCTGGGAGGTCCTCGACCGTATTCGCAACGATGACGTCACCAAGACAATCCCGGTTGTCGTCCTGACGGCACACGCCGAGGAGGAGTCACGTCGGAGGGCAAACGAGGGCGGAGCCGATGCTTTCGTTACCAAGCCATTCCAGCCAAACGACTTCAGATCCACTGTTCTCTCCCTTCTCGAGTGAGCTAGTGCTCTGGGCACGAACGTTGGCGATGTTGAGGGCGAGGCAGAGGCGTCTCTGACAAGGACGCAGGACGAAGGCGTACCGGCCCGTTCGTCGATGACGAGGACACGGTCAGGGGCGTCACTGGACGTCCTGAACGCGGCGAACGTTTGTGGTCGGGGCACTAGTCCCGCATTACCTCCGTCGGTAGCCTGCCCCGGAAGAGTTGCATAGCCTCCGGGAGTGGCCACGACGTCGAAGAATCGAATCCCAACCGTCCGAGTTGGCGTTCTCGGTGTCATCACGATCGCCGTGTATGGGTCCTGGTACTACTCCTTCGGGGTCTTGTTGGACCCGATCATCGAGGACACCGGGTGGAGCGAAGCGGTCCTGACCACGTCGTTCGCTGTTGCTTCGATGGTGGCCGGCTTCGGTTCGCTGGGAGGTGGCTGGCTTTTGGATCGCAGCGGAAGCCGTATTGTTTTCGCCGGCGCTGCCCTGGCCGGACTCATCGCGTTTCAGGTTGCCGCTTCAACTGAGTCGGTTGCCACTTTCGCAATGATGGCTGCGATCGGGGGAGGGGCCTTCGGGGCCCTGGGCTTCTATCACATCACGCAGACCGCGGCGGTTCGAATAAGCCCCAAGGCAACGACGAAGGCAATTGCCGTGCTGACGATATGGGGAGCCTTCGCCAGCGCCATCTACATGCCAGTTTCTGCATGGTTGGTCCAGTCGGTCGGCTGGCGATCGACTCTGCGAATCACGACCCTGTCGGCTGTTGCTGCTCTGGTCGTCGGGGCGATTGTTGTTGACACACGGACGAGAGGAAGGCCAGGCGGCAGCCATATATGGACTGAGCTTCTTGCTTCGCTGCGAGCATCCGAGACCAGATGGTTTGTGATCGCCCAGGGTCTGGTGGGCATGGGTGTGGCGACGATCCTGGTTTATCAAGTGCCGGCGATGACCGCGGCGGGTCTGACGCTCACGGCCGCTTCGTTCTGGGCCGGGTTTCGGGGGTTTGCGCAGTTGGGGGGTCGGGTTCCGTTGATGCCCATAGTCTCGAAGTTGGGCATTGCAGGATCGTTGCGGCTTGCGTTTGGGGCTATCGGTCTTGGTGCTCTTCTGCTGGCGTTTGCCGGTAACCCGGTCCTCGCTGCGTTGTACGCCCTGCTAGCGGGTTTCGGGATCGGAGCGTCTTCCCCGCTGAGCGGAATGCACGCAAGGGACCTATTCGGGGAGACCAGCCTTGGCACCGCCATGGGACTTCTCAGCGTTGTGTTTCTCGTGTTCGGATCGCTTGGTCTTGCGGCCGCGGGTTGGATAGCCACCGCAACTGGATCGAGGGCCCTGCCTGTGGCTCTAGCGGCCGTGGTGACCTTCGCGGCGATATTCTTCATTCGCCCGGTATCGGCCCTGACAAACGGTAGGCCGCTTCGTCGTTTTCAATAATCTCGGCAAGACGCTCGATGAGGTCGACGACCCTGTTCGAATAACCCCATTCGTTGTCATACCAGGACATGACTTTCACCAGATTGCCTCCCAGCACGTGGGTGCCGCTGGCGTCGAATATCGACGAGTGGGGGTTGCCGATGACGTCGGTGGAGACGATGGGCTCTTCGGTGTACTCGAGAATCCCGGCCATCTCTCCTTCTGCTGCGGCCTTGACAGCTGTGTTGACCTCCTCGACCGTGACATCGGTGTCGAGTTCCACGACCAGATCGACCGTTGATCCGTCCGGCACCGGAACTCGCATGGCCATTCCGTCGAGTTTTCCATCGAGATTCGGCAGTACCTGCCCGACCGCTTTGGCGGCGCCAGTGGTGGTGGGGATGATGTTCTCGGTCGCGGCCCGGCTACGACGCAGGTCGGCGTGGGGGACGTCGGCAAGCCGTTGGTCGTTGGTGTATGCGTGAACCGTGGTCATCACTCCTTTACGTATCCCGAAAGCATCGTCGAGGACCTTCGCCAGTGGGGCGAGACAATTGGTTGTGCAAGACGCATTGGAAACGATCAGGTCGTCGGCGTCGAGATCCTCGTCGTTGACGCCGAGGACGACGGTTTCGTCGATGTCGTCCTTGGCGGGAACGGTGAGCACGACACGTTTGGCTCCTGCGTCGAGGTGGTTCTGGAGTGATGCACGGTCTCGAAATACCCCGGTGGCCTCGACAACAACGTCTACATCTAGTTCGGCCCATGGAAGCTCTGCCGGATCGCGTTCCATGAGCATTTTGACTTCGTGATCGCCAACTCGCATGAGACCATCCTCTATCGAGACTCTTTGGTCGAATCGACCCATCACCGAGTCGTACTCGAGCAGGTAGCCGAGGATGTCGTCGTCAGAGAGGTCGTTGATGGCTACGACTTCTATGTCGGACTCCGGCCGGGAGACAATGATGCGAAACACCGTTCTGCCGATACGGCCGAAGCCATTGATGGCAACCCTCGTCATTTCGATGCTCCGTTCCTTTCGATTGCCGCCGCGACCTCGACGGCCCTGTGCGAATACGCCCAACCGTTGTTGAACCATGTGATCGTCTTCACCAGATTGTCGCCGGTGACGAACGTGGCGAGGCTGTCGAATATCCCTGAGTGGGGGTCCAATCTCACGTCAGTTGAGACGATCGGGTCATTCACATAGTCGATCACCCCCGCATACTTCTCGTCGATTGCGCTGCGAATCGCATCGTTGACTGTCGCCGCATCGGTACTCTGCTCGGTCTCGGCAACCATGTCGACAGCCGAACCGTCGACCACCGGGACGCTGAGGGCCACAACAGACAACTTGCCTTCCAACTCAGGGAGAACCTGGGTGAGTATCTCCGCCGAGTTGGTCTCCGAGGGAATGATGTTCTCACCAGCGGCCCGACTAGTTCGAAATGAGTCTGTGGGCACGTCGGCCAGACGACCCGCGTTGGACATCGCCTTGACGGTTGTCATGTAAGCCCGTCTCAGACCGAAGCCCTCGTCGAGAGTTCGGAGAATGGGCGCAACCGCGTTGGAGGTGTTCGATCCCAGAGCGATTACATCGGGGCTGTCGTCAAGGATCTCGTCGTTGATACCTCTCAGCAGCAGAGGAATCTCGCCCGGGATTTCGGGGCTCGATGTCAGAACCACCTTGCGAGCACCACTGTCGAAGTGTCCCTGAAGTGAGGCGAGGCTGCGGTAGCGACTAGTTGTGTCGAGAACGATTTCGACTCCGAGACTCGCCCAACTGGTTTCGGCAGGCAGACGAGCCTCCGTGAACGCAACCTGCTTGGTTCCGTAATCGAGGACATCGTCACGGTAGGAGACTTCGATGGGAAAGCGACCGTAGATCGAGTCGTATTTGAGAAGGTAGGTGAGCGCCGATCGATCAGCGATGTCGCTTATAGCCACTACGTCGAGATCATCACGATCGTGAAGAAGTCTGAAGACGTTGCGACCGATCCGGCCGAACCCCATCAAGCCAAGTCGTGTTGCCGTCATCGTTGTCCCCTTCTATATCGGAAGGTAGCGATCACACCCCTAGCTTCTAAAAGCGCCAGGCGATAGGTTGACGACGGGGGAGAGATGTTGATCGCCTTTGCCATCGCAACCGTTTGTCTGACCGCTCCGGTGGACGGTCCTATTGTCGCCGGGTATTCCCCAAATGGGCAGTACGGAGGACATTGGGGTGTGGATTTCGGCGCCGAGGTGGGGGAGGCGGTATATGCGCCGGTTTCAGGGATGGTGACCTTCGCCGGTTCGGTGGCGGGGATGAAGTCGGTGACGATCCAGCCCATCTCGGGCTTCAAGGTTTCGGTGTCCTACCTGTTCGACATCCGGGTTTCGCAAGGTGCGAGGATCGACCGAGGTCGGGTTCTGGGGACCGTAGGGACAGAAGACGGGGTGCCCGGGGTGCATCTATCCACTCGGATCAATAGCCGATACACCGATCCGGAGCCTCAACTGGGATGTCGCAGTACCGAAATCACCCGGGCACTTCGGCTGGTCACTCCTCCGCAGCCCTATCCTCGTTCTCGTGCGAACAGGAATCTTGGGCGGAACGTTCGATCCGATCCACATCGCCCATCTACACGCAGGGGAGACAGCGCTTCATCAGGCAGATCTCGACCGGGTGCTCTTCATTCCGGCCGGTGATCCCTGGCAAAAGCTCGCTCGACGGGTCAGCGCCACCGAGCGTCGGCTGGAGATGGTCCGTCTCGCCACGGCGGACGTCGATGGATTTTCGGTCGATGACAGAGAGGCAACCCGCGATGGTCTGACCTATACGGTCGACACGTTGGGGACGTTTCCCGATGACGAGGAGCTCTTTCTGATCCTGGGTGCAGACGCGGCGTTGCGTGTCCCCACGTGGGCAAGGCATCGAGAAGTCCTGGGCCGAGCCACTGTTCTGGTTGTTCCCCGCCCCGGAACCGACTCAACCGCCGTCGCCACTGTTCTCCCCGACTCCGTTTTCCTGGACATGGCGGTGCTGGAGGTGAGTGGCACCGAGATTCGGGCGATGGCCCGTAACGGCAGCCCATTCCGTTTTCTCGTCACCGATGAGGTCTACAGGTACATACGTGAGAACAACCTCTACGCAGAGGCGGTTGGAGCGGATAGTGTGGAGGATCCCACCGACATGGAGGAACCGTCGTAGAGCAGAGTGTCGACATGGCCCGGATGGCAGCCGATGCCATATTCGAGAGAAGAGGGGCCGACATTGTTCTGCTCGACGTTGAGGGTTTGTTCATCCTCTCGGACATCTTCGTCATAGCGACCGGCACTTCTCGTCCTCACGTGCAGGCTCTCTCGGAGTACGTCGAGGAGAAGCTCAAAGACAAGGGGATCGCTCCGTTGCGGGTGGAGGGCCACAGTCAGGGTGAGTGGGTCCTCGTCGACTATGGCGACATCATCGTTCACCTCTTCCAGGGTGCGTCCAGAGAGTTCTATTCGCTGGAGCGTCTCTGGGGAGATGCCGAACAACTCCAGTGGGAAGAGCCTGCGGTAAGTGACAGCTAACGGTTTCGGGTTGGCGATGTCCTGGACGTGGTACGAGATCGGCCACGAAGTCAGGAAACGGTGCCCGCCGACACGATCCACTCCGAGGGCTGGCCGGTGACGTCGGCAATGAGGTCAAATTCACGGTCGTAGTGGAACACAACGTCCTTGCAGCTTCTGCTGCAGCAGCGATGAGGAGGTCGCCGATCTTTGCTCCACGCTGTTGACTTCGGGCCGCCAAGACATCCTGAACCTCAACGGCACGATCGAGCGCAAACTGATCCGTTGAAATGAATGGCCACGCCGATCGAAATGTGCGCATTGCGAGATGCCCCGCCGGACTGGTGGACGAGAACCCGGCTTCAAGATCAGTGGGGGAGCAGCGGGCGACGAGTCCGCTCTCGAGTAGGGGTGCCAGTCGGGCGGCCACGGAAGGTTGTGGGAGACGGGTCAGGGCTGAGGTATCACCTAGGTAATAGGGTTTCAGCCCCACGCGGCGCGGCGGCTTCGGGGTCGGCCAGTTCCGACGTGTCACCGCTGCCGTTGGCGAGCAGTGCCTGGCGGCGGATGTGAAGCGCGAGGACTTCATCGAAGGCCTCATCGACTGTCGCCTTCAGGGTCCTGGTGCCAAGGAGGTCACGGACGGCGTCAAGCTTGATGTCATCCACATCAATGAGTCTCTTCGTCACATCATCAGGATATCCAAATGCCGAGCGGAAGATAGCCCCTTGGGTCGGGTACATCGCGGCGAGGAGTCGCCGACGACGGCCAGTCTATCTACTCGGGCGTGGCCAGGAATTGGTGGTTTCGCCTTCGGGCGCGCCCTCAACGTAAAATGGCGCTTCCCATATGGGGCTGTAGCTCAGCCTGGCAGAGCACTTGACTGGCAGTCAAGGCAGACCGATACCAACACGTCCCAACCCATCACAGCCCGTAGTGGGAAAACGACGTTCTACCAGGCGTTACGTTCTCAACCCGTACCGACGCGTCCCAACCCGTTCCGTCTGGTTTCTAGGTCGATAGATGGCAGATAGATGGCAGACTCCCGGGGATAGCCAAGGTGAGCATCAGTCCACTTCGGCGTCTCGAATCCTTACCAGTCGTCTGGTGACGAACCGCACATAATGCCGGTTATGGGCGGGTCGCGATTGAAGAATCACGTGTCCATGCAGGAGACCAGGTGAAGGTCTTCAACGCAGCTGGAACTCTGATCGGCTTGACGTCGGCGGAGCCTGGGATCAACTCCGCGCAGTCTGGAGTATCGGAG
>CAXMMT010000087.1:0-3030 GCA_964194555.1 uncultured Boseongicola sp.
CTCGAGGTTGAGAAACACCTGCTCACGGCTGGCTGCCAGATTCTCACGGAGCTTGGGGGTCATGTCCCCGATTGCCGCATAAACCCCGTCCACCGACCCGTGCTCGGCTATCAGACGCGATGCCGTCTTCTCCCCCACACCCGGGACGCCAGGAAGATTGTCGGAGTTGTCGCCGCGCAGCGACGCATACTCGAGGTACTGGGCCGGCGTGATCCCGTACTTCTCCTCTATGTAGCCATCGTCGGCAAGCACGATGTCGCTGATGCCCCGGCGGGTGTAGACCACCTGCACCGGCCCACCAACCAGTTGGAACGCGTCACGATCCCCGGTGACGATCAACACCTCCCACCCATCTTCAACGGCGCTCCTTGTGAGCGTGGCGATGATGTCGTCTGCCTCGAAGCCCTCCATGCGCAGCTGGTTGATCTGGAGAGCTTGAAGAACCTCATCCATCAGCGGAAGCTGACTTCGGAAGTGATCAGGCGCTTTCTCTCTCTGCGCCTTGTACTCGGGGTAGATGTCGGTGCGAAACGTCTTTCGGGACACATCCCAGGCAACGGCGATCCCGTCGGGGTGAAAGTCCTTGAGCAGCCGGATCAGCATCCGGGTGAAACCGAAGACCGCATTGGTGACCTGGCCTGATTTGGTGGCGAGGTCTTCGGGAAGGGCGTAGAAGGCGCGATAGGCGATCGAATTGCCGTCGATCAGGGCGAGTGTCGGCACGATGGCGACGCTACTACCTCTTCCCCAGAACGTTTTGTGAAGATCTACGCGGGTATAGGCCGCGCGAATCTTCACGAAACGGTCAATTGGGGAGGTTGGCGAGCAAACGGTCCCTCTTGGTGACCAATGTCTCTCTTTTCGAGTCGAGATCGGCGAGGGTGCTCTCGAACCGCTTGACGTCGGCGGCGGTCAATCCGGCTTCCTCACGGTCGATGTAGTTGCCGACCGCGGCGTCACGCTGGGCGTCTTCGTTGATCGACCTGTGGTATTCGAGTTCGGCCTCTACTTGGGCGGCTTCCTTCTCGAGTTTGGCGATCTTCTCGTTGAGCCGAAAGATCCGGCGGTGTACCCGTTTCAAGCTGGGCTCAGCGTATCCCCAGGGGTCGCCTATTCCCTTCATGGGCCATACACTCGCACAGCAGCGTCGCTAGGCGCAATGGGTGGCCGGAGTGGCGGAATGGAAGACGCGCCAGACTCAAAATCTGGTGATCCTTTGGATCGTGTGGGTTCGAGTCCCACCTCCGGCACCACGACGCGACCGTGCTGGGTCGGCCATGATGGACACCCATGAGACGTCAAGTTCTCGTCCCCGACCGGGTATTCGACTCTGTCGAAGGACGGATGCTGGAGAATCACGCCGTTGTCATCGACGGCGACCGGATCACAGCGGTTGAACCCGCCGACACCCATCGAGACGCAACACGACTCACCGGTCATACCCTTCTCCCAGGTCTGATCGACGTCCACACTCATCTCGCCATACCCCTCGACAACGGTCAGGGTTACGCGGCGCTGGTCACCCGAAGCGGCGCCGACGACGCCCTCATCGGCGTCAAGCATGCCAGGGAGACACTGAGAGCAGGGTTCACCACGGTCAGGGACATCGGCTGTTGGAGAGCCTTCACCGATGTGGCGCTGAGGCAGGCGATCGACGCCGGATGGGTCACCGGACCACGGATGGCGTGTGCCGGACCATTTGTCACCTCCCCCGGCGGTGGAGGGGACATCACGGGTCTAGCGGTAGACGTCGACGCAGTCCTTCCCAAGGAGTTGCGGTTTGGTGTGACCAGCGGCGTCGACCAGATGCGGAAAAACGTGCGACAGATCCTCAGATATGGGGCCGACTTCATCAAGGTACTCGCCACCGGTGCTGTCCTCACGTCAGGCACCAACCCTGGCGCACCCGAGTTCACCGAAGACGAACTCGTCGCTGCGGTTGAGACCGCCGGCGAGGCCGGCACTTATGTCGCGGCCCATGCCCATGGCACCGAAGGTATCAAACGGGCCGTTCGGGCCGGTGTCCGGTCGATCGAGCATGGGTCGATGCTCGATGACGAAACCGTCGAGCTCATGGTCGACAAGGGGACCTTTCTCGTCGCCGACCTATACGACGGTGACTACATACTCGAGCACGGTCCTGGGATGGGATACAGCGACGAGGTTCTCCAAAAGACAAAGATGACCACCGACGTCCAGCGTGTCGGATTCAACAAGGCGATCCGGGCCGGTGTCAGAATCGCCTACGGGACCGATGCCGGCGTCTATCCCCACGGCGACAACGCAAAGCAATTGTCCTACTACGTCGATCACGGGCTGAGCCCGGCGCAGACAATCCAGAGCGCCACACGCTGGGCCTCCGAGCTGATGGGGTGGGAGGACCGGGTCGGGTCGTTGACCCCAGGAACCTATGCCGATCTCGTGATCACCGAAGGCAACCCGCTCGATGACATCAAGCTCCTGGAAAGTGTCGCTGGTGTGATGAAGGGAGGAGAGTGGGTGATCGAGCGGGAGTCTTTGGCGTAAACAACCCTCTTGACTTTTCCTCTGATCGAACGTATGTTCGAGAGTATGGATTGGGGAGAGTCTTCAAACGATCAGATTGATGAGGCGTTCGGCCATTTTCATGGGCTGTCGTCTGCGGGGTTGGCCCATGTTTGTGAGCTAATAGTCGAGGTCGACGTCCGTCAGTCGTGGATGACCGACGGTGCTCGGAGTTTGACGGACTGGGTGGCGGCACGACTGCGTCTCCGTCCGGCCACGGCACGTCAACTGGTTTCCGTGGCCCTCAGACTGGAGGATCTTCCGGTGTTGTCTGAACGGTTTGCTGCTGGTGACCTTTCGTTGGATCAGGTCGACGCTATCTCTCGGATGGCGACTCCTGGTACCGAAGCCGGGTTGATCGAAGAAGCATTGGGCTTGTCGAATGTTCTGTTGGACCGGAGAGCCCGTCGAGCGAACCCGCCGTCTGCTTCAGATGAGCAGGAGGCTCACCGGGCGCGGGCCTTGTGGATCCAGAGGACTCTCGAC
>CAXMMT010000088.1:0-3621 GCA_964194555.1 uncultured Boseongicola sp.
ATACTGATAACGGTCCAGCCGAGTCGCGCTGCGGTGTCGGTGATGCCTTCATCAGCCGCGAAGCTTCCGGCCACACTCTCATATTCGTATTCGCGTTCGGCATCGTCGTGATTGACAAGGAGCGCCAGTGAAGGCCCGTCATAGGCCATCGCATACTCGAGCATCTCGGCATCGCCTGCCGAGTTTCCTCCGGCTACCGATGGTGCCCGTCCCAGGATGCGCTGGATGTTGGGAGGTTTCCTCGGTCCCTCATTGGGACCGCTGGCGACCAGCTCATTCGTTCTGAAAAGCTGGGCAGAACCGTCATCGCCCCGCCCAAACTCGTAGTCGATCTGCGAGCCAACCACCCCTTCAGGCTTGACCCCGTAGAACTCCTCGCCAATCACCCGGACGAATTCGGCTCCTCCCGCACTCACGATATAGAAGTCGAAGTCGCGACTTCGCAGCTCGTTCATCAGCTCCAACATCGGTTGATAACGGGTCTGCCGGTAGTGCACACCTCTCTCAGGATGATTCTGAGTCTCGAAGAACTCGACCACCTCGGCGGCGAACTCGCCGGGGGTCATGCCCGCATACAGATCAAGCAACGCAGTAGCGATTCTCTCCATGCCCATCTCGTGGATGGCATCGGAGTCATGCTCGATCAAGGCCATATATTCGGGTTTATTCGCAAGCTCAGGATCAGCGGTGATGGCGTCACCGAGGCTGAACTTGAGAAATTCGGCTTGGGTGTAGTTCGGTTTCTCGGCCCACATCGTCCCGTCGTTATCGAAGACGGCCACGCGCTCATCGGGCGGAATCTCATCGACCCGGCCGACAAAGTCGACGATCGCGCTTCGGGTGTCACCGTCGCGCCATGACGGGAGTAGTTGGGCCATTCGGACTCCTTGAAGCCTATCCGGCCCCGATTTGGTCGAGACCGGACCGATCGCGGTTATCGAATCAAGTGCTTCCGACGCCGGCCTGAAGCTTGGCGACGATTTTGTCGATCGTGAAGCTTGCCGGCTCCTGACGCACCGGAAACTCTTTGAGCGACTGCGCCATCTTGTCCACGAAGAACATGGCGGGCCCCATCATGTAGGCCCTGTCGATCATCCAGTCCTCGTAGGTATTGGATGTGATGTTGGCCCGCTCGTAAGGGTCTGTCCGCAGGTTAAAGATGAGCGGAATTCGTAGCTCGGTGAGTGGCTCTCTCCAAACCTGAAGGGTGCCAACAGCCCGCTGCTCCAGCCAGACGATCTTCCAGTTGTTGTACCGAATGGCACACAGATCCCCGGTATCAGAAAAGTAGAAGTATTGCTGGCGCGGACTTTCGTCCACCTCGCCAGTCCAGTACGGCAGCATGTTTTCGCCGTCCAGGTGAACCTTGTACTCCTTGCCGTTTAGCTCGGCGCCGAATTTGAGCTGTTCCGCAATGTCGTCCACCCCGGCTGCAGCCAGGAGTGTCGTGAACCAGTCAAGGTGGCTCACGATCCCGTTGAGTACGGTCCCAGCCGGAATCTTGCCAGGCCATCTGACCAGACACGGCACGCGATAAGCCCCTTCCCACATCGAGTTCTTCTCGTTGCGGAAGGGTGTCATTCCGGCATCTGGCCACGAGTTCATGTGGACACCGTTGTCGGTGCTGTACATGACGATCGTGTCTTCCGCCACACCAAGTTCGTCGAGTAGGTCGAGCATCTCGCCGATCCGCTTGTCGTGTTCGACCATTGCGTCGTGGTATTCGGACTGCCAGCGTCCTGCCTGACCACGAATCTCATCCTTGATGTGTGTCCTGAAGTGCATTCCTGTGGTGTTGAACCAGAGAAAGAACGGCGTGTCGTCATCAACGGCGTCTCGGATGAACCTCGATGCGTGTGGGACAAGCTCCTCATCGACGGTCTTCATGCGCTCTTTTGTCAGCGGGCCGGTGTCTTCAATCTCCTGCGCTCCGTCGCCATTGGCCTTTGTGTGGAGAACGCCGCGGGGGCGATAGCGGGCGTTCCAATCTGGAATCTCTTCATCTGTTGGATAGTCGACATTTTCAGGCTCCTCCTCAGCATTGAGGTGATACAGATTCCCGAAGAACTCGTCGAAGCCGCGATTGGTAGGGAGGAACTCGTCCAGATCCCCGAAATGGTTCTTGCCGAACTGCCCGGTTGCGTAGCCCTGCTCTTTGAGGGCCGCAGCAATCGTTGGATCGTCTTCATGTAGTCCGATCGGAACACCGGGAAGACCGACCTTGGACATGCCAGTTCTGTACACACTCTGGCCGGTGATGAAGGCTGCTCTACCCGCGGTACAAGACTGTTCCCCGTAATAGTCGGTGAATCGAACACCCTCGTCCGCGATGCGGTCGATATTCGGGGTGCGATACCCCATGATCCCATCGCTGTAAGCGCTGATGTTGGTGATCCCGATGTCGTCTCCCCACAGGATCAAAATATTCGGTTTGCCATTCGGCATGTTTGCCCTTTCGTCGAAGTCTTTGAGCAACTCGGCGAACCTAGCAGCGAGTGGGCGCACCGTGCGCGCCTGTCGAACACGTGTCGAAGGTTCAGCTTTTTGGGGCCAACGGCGACAAGTCGAAGGTTATTTGGTCGTGATACCAAAGAGTCTTCAGAAAACCGAATACAAAGTCGGCGCCTTCGACACTGGCGGTTGCTGCAACCTCTGCAATTGTCGAGCGATCGTCGATGGCGTCAAGGATTCTCTTCTCTGCGTCAGTGATCGGCAGGATCAGATCGGTGTCTTGGTGCGACTGATTGAGGATGACGGCTGCTGAACCAGCAGGAGGGGAATCGGTGACGATCATGGTTTCGGCGAGTCGAATCGGTACACACTCGAGGACCTGTTTGTCATCCCACATCAGGTTCGGACTGAACCTAGGTTGGCGGCGGTATGCGATGGCGCTGTGACGGACCATCGAACCGCGGAGTAGCTCAAGAGCAGCGAATTGCTCTGGCTCGGCCAGGGCGGTCAGTCGTTCTCCGTGAGGTGTCTGCTTGAAGGCACCACACTGCGGACGATACGGAGCCTGACGCACCCAACGCCCGAATTCAAGGTCGCATACGTCCAGCAATTCAAGGAACTCCGGAACCGTGTAGTCACAATCGCGAGGGTTCATCAGGACGTCGGCAATACCGCCGATGCTTCGGAAGTCGGCCGAGCTGCGCAATAAGGGCGACATTGGATGGTCTAACGGTATTTCCTTGAGCGTTTCGGCTAGATCTCGGATCTCAGTTTCAGCAACATCGATTCCAAGAATCCTGATGTATTCCTGCATCATCGACACCCCGACTCGACCGTGGTGGGCGTAGACCATCAACTGCAACGCCCCATCTGGACGAAGACAATGACGCAATGAGCGCAACGCTGCTTCTGGGCTGCGTAGGTGGTGGATGACACCCGTGCAGATGATCAGGTCGAATTCTCGATCCAACTGGCCCACGTCCTCAATCGCCAGCTTCAGGGTTTCGAGGTTCGACAGACCATGGCGGCGTTTGAGTTCGTCTGTGTGGCGCAGGCTTGCTTCGCTTACGTCAATTCCCAGGACGCTGGCGGATGGCCATCGAACTGCATGGCGTGCCGCCTGAGAAGTTCCGCAACCTGCAACGAGAATGTCAAGATCCTCACGAAACG
>CAXMMT010000089.1:0-45560 GCA_964194555.1 uncultured Boseongicola sp.
TGGCATAAATGTCGTCGCCCTCGATCGAAAGCAGGACCTGGGGCAGGTTTTGAGTGGCCTGTCCCAGGGTCACCATGCCGTTGTTGGCAAGGTCGAAGGTTGAGAAGTGACACGGGCAAGGCCCGAGAGCGTTGTACTCCGGCTTGTACTCCTCGAGGAGACAACCCATGTGTGTGCAAATGGAGGAGAAAGAGACGATGTCCTGGTCAGGGCCTACGCCGTAGGAAACTGGAGTGCTCAGTTTCACCAGGACGTTGCGCTGTCCTTGAAGTGGATAGTCGAACTTGACCGGGTCCGTGGTGCTGACGTCGCCAATCGACGCAACTCTCACCTTGGGAAAGAAGCCAATGACGGCAGACGGAGGCGGTGGGAATGTTGTGGTTGTCGTAGATGACGAGCCGTTGCCGACTGCGACCTGCTCCGCGCTTGGGGTCTGGCTCAAGGGAACGATCACCCCGACCGCGGCCACCGCGCCACCCGGCGACTCCGATCAGGAGAAACTCCCGTCTTGTCAACTCCGTCATGGTTTCCTTTCGTCCGACTGGCTTATGTGATGGTCGTTTCCCGACGCTCGATCAGATAGGGACCTTGGTCCCTCGCTGCCGGGCCGTTTGGCCGCGGCTTGCGACGCGTGCCGAGCGTTTTGATTGAGTGGTGACATCAGAATCGAAGAAAGAACCAGGAAGCGAGTCGGCTTTCGGGAAGGGTTACTGGATGTTCTTTGGCTTCGCAGGTGGCCTCTTCGCAGCCATCGCCATCGCAATTCCCATGGTGTTGATCACGTCGGCATCATCTCCGCAAGCCACCAATTCGCCGTCGCCCACGGTGGCACCGGTGCTTCCGGGTGAGGGTCTCGCTGTCGAGCTCGGTTGTGTCGCCTGTCACACCACAGACGGCACCGAGTCGGCAGGACCGACTTGGGCGGGTTTGGCTGGCTCAGACCGTCTTCTCGATTCCGGCGAGACCGTGGTTGCCGACGACCCCTACCTTCTCAGGTCGATAGTCGATCCCCCGGCACAGCTCGTCGCCGGGTTCAACCCGATCATGCCCACGGGGTACGGAGACCAGTTGACCGACGAGGAGATCAGCGACCTCATCGACTACATCAACTCCCTCGGCTAGGCCCGCCTTCCCCAGCGAACAACCTCATGTTGGCAAACCACCGACCGAACCAATGAACATCATGCCAACAGCGATGGCGTAGAACACCAGCAACAGAACCCCCTCCCACCGTTTGACTCGAGTGCCGGTGATCATCAATATCCACGCTCCGACCGCCGCCACCACCATCAGAATCGCACCCGTACGCGTGAGGGTCTGATCATCTATCGGTCCTGGAGCAAGCAGGGCGATCATCCCGCCGATAGCCAAGCTGTTGAACATGTTGGAGCCCAAGAGGTTCCCGATGACGAGGTCAGCTTCGTTTCTACGCGCCGCAGTGATCGCGGTCACCAACTCCGGTAGCGACGTCCCGATCGCGACGAGGGTGAATCCGACAAAAGCACCGGTCAACCCCATTTGTTCAGCGATTCTGGTTGCGGACCAAACCAGGGCCTGAGCGGCCGCTACCACGCCTACCAGTCCCACCACCGTTCGGACCACCTCGATTCGAAGCGTGGTGTCATCACCTATGAACTCCTCGACCTCGCCTCCAAGTACGGTGTCGTCGCGTCCCGCCACAATCACCCAACCCAGCGCCCCCACCAGTGCAACCACCAAGACGAGACCCTCCATGCGGGTGAAGTCACCCTGCATCAGCAAAGCCAGGCCTATGACCCCGGCGACCGAGATCGGGGCCTCTCGTCGCAAGGTGGTAGAGGCGATCGCCAATGGTGTGATCATCGCCGCTACACCTAGAACCAGGGTCATGTTGGCCACATTCGAGCCGACTATGTTCCCGATCGCGATGCCTCCCTGGCCCCCCGCGGCAGCCAGGCCAGAGACCAGCATTTCGGGCAGGCTCGTCCCGAAGCCGATCACGACGGCCCCCACGACCACCGCAGAGACGCGAAGTCTCAGTGCAAGACGCGCCGCGCCCAGGACCAACTGATCAGCAGCCTTTGCAAGAATGATCAGGGCGATAACCAGGACGACGATGTTCCCGAACATCAGGGCGCCGCGTTTTCCGTTTTCGGGCCCGAATGCATGATCATCAAGCATACGACCGGCCAGGGCACGGCCATTGCCAGCACACCTGAAAACCGTTTACCCCGGGTAGCACTCCCTATCCGGTGCAAATTCGCGAGTGGTCGGTTGTTACCGTCGCCCGATGCCCACAGTCTTTGAGATCACCGCCCGCTACGTCGACGAGTTGTGCGTTCTCTTTCCTCCGCTAGCCACCTCACTGGGCGTTCCCGGGAGCGATCACGAGTGGGGAGACGGTTTTGGCCTTTCTGGAATCGAAGCGGATCATGACCTTGCCGTGCGATACAGGCTGGAGCTTCTCCCCCACATAGACGACTCCGATTCACGGCAGAGTCTTGCTGCACGGGTCACTTTGACGTCGATCGAGGAGCAACTGACCGCATACGAGGCCGAAGACCATTTTCGCGACCTTCGTCACATGGGCTCTCCCTTCCACCAGCCCAGATCGATCTTCGAAGTGATGCCGTTGGAGAGCGCCGAACACTGGGAGAACATCATCCTCCGGTTGGAGACGATCGACCAGCCTTATGACGACTATCGCGACCGTCTCGATGAGGGCCGTCGCCGCGGTATCTCAGTCGCTAGTAGACAGGTGAGATCGGTGGCCGGTCAGGCACGAGATCTTTCCGGTGTCAATTCATCTTTTCACGACATCCTCGACGATGCGGATCGGCTCGGCTACGCAAGCGACCGACTTCAGGGTGCCGTGGAGCGTGCGAAGGGCGCCGCAGGCTCGTTTGGTGAGTGGTTGGAGAGTGTGTACATGCAGAGTGCGGTCGATGAGGACGGTGTTGGCGAGGAGGTCTACCGTCGCGCCGCCGACAGACTGGTCGGCCTCGATGTCGAACCAAGCGAGGCATACCAGTGGGGATGGGAGGAATTCCACCGGCTGCTCCGAGAGATGGCCCGGGTGGGTGAGCAGATCATCCCCGGCTCCGATTTCGCTGAGGTCAAGGAGTTTCTCGAGTCGGACCCTGAATCAACAGCCGCTTCGACCGACGAGCTTGTCGACCACGTGGATCAGGTTCTCAGCGATGCGATTGAGAACCTGTCAGGCACCCACTTCGTGGTACCGGATGCTATCCGTCCGCTTACCGTCCGGATCGCCCCATCCGGCGGACCGCTTGGTGTCTACTACCGCCCGCCCTCCGAAGACTTCTCCCGTCCTGGAGGAGTCTGGTACTCAATCGGCGACCAGCACGTATTCCCTTTGTATCAGCACGCCTCCACCGCATATCACGAGGGTTTTCCCGGCCACCATCTCCAGATAGGCACCGCTATGTCTCAAAGGGGAAATTTGAGTCGGGCCCAGCGTGTCCTCACCTGGTACCCCGGCTATTCGGAGGGCTGGGCGATGTACGCCGAGGTTCTGATGGGCGAGCTCGGGTACCTCGAGGATCCCAAGCGCTACTTCGGGATGCTGGCCAAGCAGATGTACCGGGCCGCCCGTATCGTCGTCGACATCGGTCTCCATCTGTCGAAAACCATCGCAAGCACATCCCCCATCGCCCCTGGCGAATCGTGGAGTTACCAGACAGCAACAGAATTCATGGAGATCTATGGGTTCCGCACTCCGGCTCAGGCCGAGGCTGAAGTGCTCCGGTATCTCGGATGGCCGGGCCAGGCCATTACCTACAAGCTCGGAGAACGCGAAATGCTTTCGATTCGAGAGGAGACACGGTTCCGTCTTGGGGCGGACTTCGATCTGAAGGAGTTTCACGCAACGGTCCTCGAACACGGGACCATGCGGCTGGATTCCCTTAGAGAAGTGGTTCGGCTGACTGCTGAGAGATGAGAGATTCCCGCGTGAGAAGGTGGTCCAGAGCTCACAGGTTGCTCTTTCAGATGACCCGTGGCCGGGTTGGAAAACGACTGGTCGACAACGACATGCTGCTGCTCACCACATCGGGGCGGACAACAGGCGAAGACCACATCGTTCCCCTGCTTTATCTCAGGGATGGTGGTCGCCTGGTCGTGATCGCCTCTTACGGCGGTCGGGACATTTATCCGGACTGGTATCTCAACCTGGAGTCGGAGCCCGAGGTTGTTGTGGAGCTTCCGGGGATGCGTCGGCGGATGGTTGCTCGCACGGCCGATTTCGACGAGAGGAGCCGTTGGTGGCCTCGCATCGTTGACGCATATGACGGGTATGCGGTGTATCAGTCGAGAACCCGACGCGAGATTCCGGTGGTGTTTCTCGACCCCTTGCCAATAGAGGTCGACAGGCGATAGTCTAAAGGCTGAGAAACGCTCATCTCGAGCGGCTGAGGGAACAGGCCCTTTGATGCCGCGGCAACCGGCGAAAGCACGGTGCCAATGCCTGATTCGATGAGTGACCCTGAGCCTCGGCTCACGGTTCTGCAGCGTTTCGTGAGAAACAAAGGAGCGGAGACCGTGATCCAAAAGGCCAATCTCATGCGATGCAGGGACGATTCGTGATGTCGTATCTCGACGCCATCGCCTCCGGGGTGGTCATCTTCGACGGCGCCACGGGTACCAATCTCCAGACCCTGGGTCTGACCGTTGACGACTTTGGTGGGCCCGATCTCGACGGCTGTGTTGACATTCTCACTCTGCGGCGGCCTGATGTGATCCGAGACCTGCACAGTTCCTTTCTCGAGGTTGGTGTCGATGTCGTCGAAACCAACACTTTTGGTGCGTTTGCGATTCCACTCGCCGAGTACGGCATAGCGCACAAGGCCTATGAGATTGCCGCGTCGGCGGGAGCTCTTGCGCGGGAAGAAGTAGACCGCTACGTCGAGTCCGATGGCCGTCCTCGTTTCGTCGCCGGATCGATCGGGCCTGGGACCAAGTTCGCCACGCTGGGACAGGTCACGTTCGAAGAGCTTGCTGCAGCTTATGAGATCCAGACTGCGGGGCTCATCGACGGGGGTGTGGACCTGCTCATCATTGAGACGCAGTTCGATCTACTCGGCGCCAAGGCGGCCATCGAAGGAGCCCGTCGGGCGCTGACCGCGGCTGGTGTCGAACTGCCCATCCAGACCCAAGTGACCATCGAACTGACCGGACGGATGCTTCCCGGCACCGAGATTGGGGCTGCTCTCACCTCCCTTGCTGCGCTGGGCCCAGACGTGATAGGTCTCAATTGCGCCACCGGTCCCTCCGAGATGTGGGAGCCGTTGCGTCATCTCAGCCGTCACTCTCCCGTGCCGGTGTCTGCTATTCCCAACGCCGGTCTTCCCAAGGTGGTCGATGGCGAGATGGCCTACGACCTCGAACCCGGAGATCTTGCAGACCATCTCTCCGAGTTCGTGACGGAGCTGGGCGTCGGCATCATCGGCGGTTGCTGCGGAACGACTCCCGAGCACATGGCCGCGGTGGTTGAGCGGGTCCGTCCGCTCCAGGCAAAGGCGCGATCACCGCAGGATGTCCCGTCGGCTGCCTCGATATATAGCCAGGTGCCATTTGATCAGGACACGTCGTTTCTGATGATTGGTGAACGAGCAAACTCGAATGGCTCCAAGGCCTTCAAGGCGGCCCTTCTCGCAGATGACATCGAGGCGTGCATATCCATCGGGCAGTCCCAGATCCAGGAGGGGGCTCACATGGTTGACCTCTGTGTCGACTACGTCGGTCGTGACGGTGTGGTTGACATGACAAGACTGGCGTCAGCGTTTGCCACAGACGTGGCAGTTCCTGTGGTCCTCGACTCAACGGAACCGGAGGTGATGGAGGCCGGGCTCGAACAGCTAGGGGGGCGGAGCGTTCTGAACAGCGCCAATCTCGAGGACGGTCAGAGCGAGGGCTCCCGCTTGGATCGGGTGTTTCGTTTGGCCAGCAAGCACGGGTCGGCTGTTATCTGCCTCCTGATCGATGAGGAAGGCCAGGCCCGTACCGTTGAGTGGAAAGTGCGAATCGCCCACCGGATTCATGACATCGCTGTCAACCGGTATGGATTGTCCTCTTCGGACCTGATCTTTGATGCGCTGACCTTCCCGCTCAGTACCGGCGGTGACGACCTTCGTGGCGATGCCGTCGAAACGTTGGAGGCCATAAGGGCGATCAAGATCGAGCTTCCTGGCGTTCGCACCGTGCTTGGCGTCTCGAATGTCTCCTTCGGTCTCAACCCGGCCGCTCGCCGGACGCTGAACTCGGTGTTTCTCCATGAGGCTGTGGAGGCCGGTCTCGATGCTGCAATCGTCCAGGCGGGGAAGATCGAACCGCTGAACAGGATCGATCAAGAACATCGCGAAGCAGCCCTCGACCTCATCTACGACCGACGATCGGAGGGATATGACCCTTTGGAGCGCATCCTGGAGCTGTTCGCCGATGTCTCGATGACTACTGAGACGATCGATCGGTATGAGGGATTGACCCTTGCCGAGAGGCTCGCCGAGAGAATTGTCGGCGGCGATCAGAAGAACATCATCGAGGACCTCGACATCGCTTTGGATGATGGGACGAGGCCACTCGACATCATCAACGACTTCCTCCTGGCCGGGATGAAGACGGTCGGAAAGCTCTTTGCATCAGGCGAGATGCAGCTTCCGTTCGTACTCAAGTCGGCGGAGACGATGAAGAAAGCCGTTGCCTATCTCGAGCCGAAGATGGAAAAGGACGACAACTCCGGACGGGGTTCGGTGGTACTGGCGACCGTGTCGGGCGACGTCCATGACATCGGTAAGAACCTCGTCGACATAATCCTCACGAACAACGGATACAAGGTCCACAATCTCGGGATCAAAGTGGGGGTCAACGAGTTGATCCAGGCGTTTGAGGAGAACAAAGCCGACGCAATCGGGATGAGCGGTCTCCTGGTGAAGAGCACGCTGATCATGCGTGACAACCTCGAGGAGTTGCAGCGTCGGGGACTGGGAGATGTTCCGGTCATGCTCGGCGGCGCCGCGCTGACGAGAAGCTACGTCGAGGCTGATCTCCGTTCCCGCTACTCGGGTCCCCTCTACTACGGCAAGGACGCATTTGCCGGGCTTGACGCTATGGCGAGAATCGTTGCGGGGGAAGAGCGACCCAAGACGGCAGCACCTAGGAAGCGTCGTGAGGTGAGGACTCCGTCGTCGGCCATCCCGGACAGGGCGCCTTCGGTGGAGACGGACAACTATGTCTATGGGCCCCCGTTCATCGGTTCGCGACTGGTCAAGGGAATCACCCTCGACGAGATCATCCCTTATCTGAACCTGACGGCCCTCTTTCGAAATCAGTGGCAGTTCCGACCCGAAAGCGGCGAGCGTGATCCTGATTTCAAGGAGCGTTTGCAACCACTTCTCAGGGAGCAGATGGCGCGGGCGCGGGCGTCAGGTCTCCTCACTCCGCAGGTCGCATACGGCTATTTCCCGGCCAATGGCGATGGGGATGAACTCGTCATCTGGGAGGACGAGACTCGAAACAATCAGTTGTCGAGGTTGCTCTTCCCGCGTCAGCCCGAAGATCCCTTCTATTGCATCGCGGATTTCCTTCGTCCAATCGAGTCAAACGAGATCGATTACGTCGCTTTTCACATAGTGACCATGGGAGCCGCGGTGTCGGCGCGAACCAAGGAGCTGTTCGACGACGACAGTTATCAGGACTATCTGCTTCTTCACGGTCTAGGTGTCGAAATGGCGGAGGCTCTTGCGGAGTACTGGCATCATCGGATTCGAACCGAGTGGGGCTTCGGCGATCAGGACGGGCCGACTCTGCATGGTCTCTTCCGTCAGAAGTACCGGGGTGGTCGCTACTCCTGGGGTTACCCGGCGTGTCCCGATCTCGAGGACAACCTGACCGTGGCCAACCTTCTCGGCGCCGATCGCCTTGGTATCGAGGTGGGGCCCGAGACCGGATTCCAGTATCAGCCCGAGCAAACTACGTCGGCGATCATCTGTCATCATCCACAGGCCAAGTACTTCGTCGCCAGGAAGCCAAAGGAGGGTCGACTTGCTGACGCATGACGAAGGTTGGATTCGGATCGCGGAAATCAACCCGCCGGAGCTCCCAAATCAGCGACATAGGAGTCTGTCGCCTGTGTGGACCCGTGTGCTCGTCACCGACAATGTGTTTGGTCGAATCCGCGTCTCCCCGTACGCCTTTTCGGCACGGATCACCCATGACACACCCGACGTGCGCCCCACGGTTGTGGTCTCGACACGTGACCGAAACATCCTCGCCATCGAATCCGAGGTACGCGGAGCCCTGGGAAACGGTGTGGAGTCCTTCCTCGTGGTGATTGGGGACACGGTTCCCCACATCGACCATCTTGCCCATCATCACGAAATTGTCGATCATCTGACCAACCTCCAGAATGATCTCCCGGATTTCGAAGTGGGGATGCCCACACGGTTCAAAGAGTGGCAGTTCCGACGGCGCATCGACCTCGGTACACAATTTTTCGTGACCGGGCCGGTGATCGATCCGGACGTTGTCGGCCGGCAGGTCTCTCAGCTGAATCTGAGAGACGAGGATCCTCCGGTGTTCTTGATGGTGATCCCACCCTTCAGTCTTGAATGGGTCGACCGCATGGAGTTGATGGGAGCCGTGCCGGTGGGCGATGGCCTGAAGCAGCGTCTCGCTGATCTGTCGCCAGACGTGCGACGCAAGACGGCGTGGCAGGTCACTTCCGAGATGGAGCGTCGGGCCCGTGATGCCGGGTGTGCCGGAGTGATCCTGATGGGGCTCAAGTTCGATTCGGTCGTAGAGGAAGCCCCGGAAGCCTGGGCCGCCCTCGACTGACCTCATTCTTCCACCACTAGGTTCCTGGGCGGATGACGCCTTTCGATCGCCAGGTTCGTGCTCAGCTTTATCGCCTTTTCAGCGAGGGCACCACGGTCGTCGATGAGGTAGCTATTGCGGAGTCACGAGGATGGTCGACCGATGATGTCGAAGACTCTCTCGAGCGGCTTGCCGAGACCCATCTGGTCAAACTCGCCGAGGGTGGTCACCGAGTTGAAATGGCTCACCCGTTCTCCGGTGCCGGCACCGGCTATCGAAGTGTCGTGGGCGATCGGTCATGGAACGCGAACTGCGCCTGGGATGCTCTAGCCATCTTGGCCATCATGGGTGACGGTGAGGCCGTTGCTCCCGGGCCCGATGGCGACGTGGTTTGGTCGGTGCAAGACGGCAAGGTGTCGCCTGAAGGCGTTGTTCACCTGCTGATCCCGGCTCGTCGTTTCTGGGATGACATCGAGTTCACCTGAGCGAACATCCGCGGCTTTCGGTCGGAGGCAGATCTCGAGGTGTGGCTTCAGGCAACCGACGGCCGCCGCGGATACGTTGCATCGTGCCAGACCATGTTTGACCTCTCGACGGACTGGTACAGCGGTCGGCTTGACGAAAACTGGGAGCCGCCTACGCCTGAAAAGGCCGTGGCGATTTTCGCCAGACATGGGCTGACGGGAGACTTCTGGAGGCTCTCCTAGTGCTCTTTCGATCCCGTTCCTGATCGGACAAAGATAGAGCCATGGCCAGGTTTTCATCCGAAGAGGAGTTCCTCGATTCTTTCGACGAGCTGTTCTCTCATGTCACATCCGAGGTTCTCCTCGAAATAGAAGAAGAGGTGTTCGGCACCGATTTCGGGGCAACAAGCTGGAGCACCATTGAGCAGGTTCGCACCTTCATCACCGAGATGGGCTTGACCGAGGAGCATCGACTCCTCGACATCGGATCGGGCCCGGGTTGGCCCGCGCTTTTCATTGCCGAACAGACCGGGTGCAGCGCAATCCTTTGCGACTATCCGTTTACCGGTCTGCTCCAGGCCAAGAAGAGAGTGACCGAGGACGGCCAGAACGCCGTGATGGTTCAGGGGCACGGCGCCGCCCTGCCCCTTCCCGATGCCTCAGTCGACGCGGTTTGCCATTCGGACGTGTTGTGTTGTCTCTCTCAGAAAGCCGAGGTCATTGCTGAGTGCTTTCGGGTCCTGAAGCCAGGGGGCACCCTCGTTTTCACCGTGCTCGAACTCTCCGAGAGCTATGTCCGTGATGGCCGCAGAGATCATGACTTCGGCCCGGAGTACGCCTCGGTCGACTTGCCATATGAAGAAGTGCTCACCTCGACGGGTTTCGCTGTGGAGATTCGCGACTGGACCGACACGTTCAGGGTCACCCAAGAAAAGGTGGTAGCAGCGAGAAAGTCATGTTTCGATCGTCTTGTCGCCGAGTTAGGTTCAGACAATGCCACCGACTCCGTTATCAGGCCTGAGCGCAATATCGCTGCCATCGACCGTGGCGACCTGATCCGTCGGTTCTACGTTTGCCACAGCGCAACTCGAAGGCCCGACTAGTGCCCCGACCACAAACGTTCGCCGCGTTCAGGACGTCCAGTGACGCCCCTGACCGTGTCCTCGTCCTTGACGAACGGGCCGGTGCGCCTTCGTCCCGCGTCCTTGTCAGAGACGCCTCTGCCTCGCCCTCAACATCGCCAACGTTCGTGGCCAGAGCACTAGCGACATTCTGCGAACCAGGTCACGCCGGTCTCCTCTATTGCGAACGAGGCGTCGGATTCGAAGTCCTGTCCCTGAAATGTGAACGCTACTGGGCCGGTGAACATGTCGACAGTGAAGGACCCGATGGTTTGGCTGTTGGGGCCGTCGATTTCCCCGGTGAGTCTGTAATCGCCGAGAAGCAGTATCTCGTCCTCTATGAAGGTCCGACAGACGTCTTCATCGAAGAGCTCGATAACCGCCGGGTGCAGATTCGCCATTAGAGAGTCGACGTCCTGGCGCTCTATCGCCGCGACGAATTCCTCGACGAACGCCTCGATCTCCGCTGTGACGTCGGGGGTGGTTGTGGTGGTTGCTTCACTCGTCGTGGTTGTGATGACTTCTGTGGTCGTTGTGGTGGTTGTCGAGGTTGTGGTCGTCGTTTCACTGTCCTCGATGGTTGTGGTTGTCAACAGGGCTTCGGCGTCATCGCCATTGTTCGAAGCGAACATGCCGATGAGCCCTATTACGCGACGATCCCTCCGAGAGCGACAAGAGCCAGGCCGACCGAGCGGCGACTCATCGGCAGGGGCCCTTCTCATTTGGGAGCCGCCACTCAACAGTGTCCGTGGCGTGTCCCCTTTTTTGCTGGTGATTGAAGCTGCGTCGCAAGACTTGATGATTGCTTACGATCTCAGAGATCGACAATCCTCATGAGCCTTCTTGGCAGCTTCGGATGCAGCGCAGGCCTAATTGGAGTCGCCTTTCGTGACGAACAGCCAGTAACTCACAATGACTGCTCCCAACCCGCCAAAAATGACCAGCCACCAAGGGAACCCTTCGTCGTCGACGAGAACCGGCTCCGTCGTGGTGGTGACGGGTGGGGGCTCATCGGTCCCTGTCACCTCGGTCGTGGTCGTGGTTGCCTGGGTGGTCGTTGTCGTGGCGACAACCTGTTGCTCGATGACGAGAGTCCCAAGGTCCTCGAATGACACCTCGATGAGACCTGTCTGGTCGGCGCCCGTGTCGTCGACGTCGAAGCCAAAACCCTCTTCCGCGCAGAACGAGTAGAAGTTGACCTCGGCCATCTCGCCGATCTGATTTCGAGGAACGGTCACCCCGACGTAGTTGGGTGTGATGAAAGAGCGAACGTCGGTTTCGAGGTTGGGTGAGAATCCTCCGCTCTCGGAGTTCAGCTCGAGAGCGAAAGTCGACGAGAGTCCCTGGCCCTCGGGGTCGACTCTCAGGCCAAAGGCGATGTTGGTGCCACCGGCGGGGTCCTCGGGGAAAGAGGGGTGGTTGACAAAGGTGGTCCCGCGGGACAGGTCATGGACCCAGACGACATACTCACACCTGCCCTTGACTTTCACTGGCGGGGTGGCTGCCAGGGTGAATCCGAAGAGGATCGCTCCGTCCTGATACTGGCTGCCGTCGTGCACTTCGTCGCCCGTGAAGGTGTCGAAAGGCTCGTAGTTGGGTGGCTCGACATGAAACGACCCTGTGCCAGCCCAGAATTGGCTCTGGTCCGTGGCGGTGAACAAATTGATAGGGCCAGGGTCGAAGTTGAGAGTCCAAGCGTTGACGATGTCGATGTGGTCGGGTGTGAAACCGGGTGGCTCACCAGAAGAGTGAACGAAGTCACCTGGAGGATCGGTGACAGTGCTTGCTCCCGGGGTTGGCTGCTCGAGGAGTCGCGCTGTGAATTCCTGACCCTCAGGGGCATCGAAGGCATCGATGATCACATCGATCGGGTTGACTTGTTGCTGGGCGCCGACCGATGTCGCAGCCAGCGCCAGGATGAACAGGGTGAGGGTGACGGCTGAGAGACGCCACATACGATGTCAGGCTGGCGCCAACCCCACACGCTTCTCGAAACGCTCGGCCTTCTCCATGATGTCGGCCGGTATGGACATGATCTTGTCCTGAAGCTCGGCTGCCCTGTTGGTGAGCCCGGTCAGGTCGGCAATCTGCCAATCGCGGAGAAGCGGCATCACAACCCGGTCGTGATGGATGCGCAGGTTGTAGACACCGGCCTTTGCAACGCTGATCGAGCGTCGCATGAATCCCGGGATGGCCACTCCGGGCATCTCGAAGTTGGTCAGCATTCGGTAGATCCCGCTGAGCACCGCCGAGGGATTCTCCGCGAGCATGGCCGCCATGACGCCTTTGTAGAAGATGAAGTGGTGGTTCTCGTCGGCGGCGATATTCTTCATCAACTCGAACGCAGCAGGATCGTCGGTGATCTTTCCGGCATTGCGATGACTGACTCTCGTGGCCAGCTCCTGAAGCGACGTGTATGCGAATATCTCGGTGGGATCGTCAAATGTGGGCTCGTAACCGCGAATCACCGTTGCCATGCGATCATCCTCGAGCTCGTCGGGGTCGCAGTTCCGCGATGTCAGCAGATATGAGCGAATCGCAATTGCGTGCTGGCCTTCCTCAGCGGTCCAAAGATGATTCCAGGCGGTAAACGCCGATGTCCTTGGCATGTATTTCTCGATGAGGAGGTGGTAGTAGGGGAGGTTGTCCTCGGTGAGAAGATTGAGCACGAGGGCGGTTCTTGCGTCCTCCGAGATCGTGGCTTGTGAAACATCCCACGGCTTGTCGCGAAAGCTCTCGCCACGCTCCCAAGGGATGATGTCGTGAAAATACCAGTGGGTTCGACGCTCAAGGTGCTCTTCGGTCAGTCGAGCAACCACAGGCTCGATGGTATCGACTAGTTCGTATTGTTCGTTTTGGGGCATCGTGGAGAGAATCCTATACGGGAAGGCGCGAGAATAGGAGGCCGGGTCCTGGTGAGACTCGGGTCTCCTCGACAAGGCCGGAGCTTGCCGCCACTACCGTCGCCTCATGCTGACCTCCAAGACCGGCCTCGCCGAGGCTCTCGATTTCGCCATCATCGGCTTTCTCACTGCGGTCAATAGCAGTGGCCAACCCCAAACATCGCCCGTCTGGTACATCCGTGACGGTGAGGATTTGGTCGTCTACAACCGACCCTCCGCAGCGCGTCTGCGGAGCATCGCCAACAACAACCGGGTTGCGTTCAATCTCAGGGCAGACCGGCGAGCCAGTTCTGCCATCAGCCTCGAGGCCACGGCTGTCGTCGACTCAGGCCTGCCGCCGGCTGTTGACTTTCCAGGGTACATAGACAGATATGGCTCCGAGATCGCAGACAACAACTGGACTCCTGAGTCGTTCTCCGACGACTACTCGGTTGGGTTGCGGATCACCGTGACCCGTGTTCGGGATTGGGGCGTCGAGAAGCTCAACGCGGGCGAGTTCGACTGAAACCTGAGGTAGTTAGGCCCGTATATGGGCGCAACTACCTGAGGTACGCGGATCGCTGCCGTTATTGTTTCGTCGATGAGACAAATTCAGCACTGGATCGACGGTTCGCTCGCTGTCGGCGCCTCCTCCCGGGTCGGTCCTGTGTTCAACCCTGCCACCGGGGAGCAGACCGGTCAGGTGGCTCTGGCCAACACCGACGACGTCGACACGGCCGTCCGATCCGCGAAGGAGGCCTTCGAGTCCTGGCGGTACTCGTCCCTGACCAACCGTCAGAACATCATGTTCGCCTTCCGCGAAATCCTCTCGGATCGGCGCCAGGAGATGGCCGAGACGCTGACATCCGAACACGGGAAGACGGTTGATGATGCGCTGGGTGAGGTCCAGAGGGGTATCGAGGTCGTCGAATTCGCATGCAATATCGCCCATCTGCTCAAGGGCGATTACTCCGAGCAGGTGTCGGCCGGGGTTGACACCTACACCATCAGGCAGTCCCTGGGAGTTGTTGCCGGGATAACACCGTTCAACTTCCCGGCAATGGTCCCGATGTGGATGTACCCGATTGCTATCGCTTGCGGAAACACTTTTGTGCTGAAGCCATCGGAGAAGGACCCGTCCACATCCCTCCTTGCCGCCGAGATGCTTACCGAGGCAGGTTTGCCCGACGGTGTGTTCAACGTGGTCCACGGTGACAAGGAGTCGGTGGATGCCTTGATCGCCCATCCAGATGTTGCCGCTATCTCCTTTGTGGGCTCAACCCCGATCGCTCGCTACATCTACGAGACCGGTACCCAGAACGGCAAGAGGGTCCAGGCCCTCGGTGGCGCCAAGAACCACATGATCGTGCTCCCCGACGCCGACATGGACCTGGCTGCCGATGCTGCGGTGTCTGCGGGTTACGGCTCGGCCGGTGAGAGATGCATGGCCATCTCGGCCGTGGTGGCGGTCGGTGAGGCCGGTGACCGGCTCATCGAAGGAGTGCAAACTCGCATGGAGAAGCTCACCGTGGGTCCCGGGGACCAGCCTGGAGTGGAAATGGGCCCGTTGGTGACGAGTCAGCATCTCGATCGGGTGCGCGGATACGTCGATGCCGGTGAGAGCCAAGGTGCCCTGCTGATCGCCGACGGCCGGGACTTTGTGGTTGATGGCTACGAGAACGGCTACTTCCTCGGCCCAACCCTGTTCGACAATGTCACAACAGACATGTCGATCTACACCGATGAGATCTTCGGGCCTGTCCTATCGACCGTTCGGATGGAGCACTTCGAGGAAGCGATCCAACTCATCAACGAGAATCCGTATGGCAATGGGACCGCCGTTTTCACCAATGACGGTGGCGCGGCCCGCAAGTTCCAGAACGAGATTCAGGTTGGCATGGTCGGGATCAACGTTCCGATTCCGGTGCCGCTGTCCTTCTACTCATTTGGCGGCTGGAAGGACTCCATATTCGGGAGCCACGCTATTTACGGTCCGGAAGGCGTCCACTTCTATACCCGGCAGAAGGTCGTCATTTCTCGCTGGCCGGACCCGATCCATCGTGGTGTGGATCTGGGGTTTCCGACCCACGGCTAACCCCCACTTATGCCTTTGGCCGCTCCCCGGCCGACCCCGTACACAGAATCGACGATGGCCCGACCGGCTTGACGTATGCCCTCGGCAAGGCCATGGAGCGGGTTGGTATCAGGCAGGGCGTCGCCGAAGACGGCGAATGCGATGACACCGATGAGAACGAGCGCTGCAATGCCTAGCAACTTGCCCATGTCGACAGGCTACCTGTGGTCTCAGCCAGTCCCGGAGTAGTGTCCCGGCCAACCCGAGATGAGGATGGTATTGATGGCACTCAAGAGCACCGGTCGCACCCACTGGGACGGCGACCTTTTCGACGGAAGTGGGACGACCAGTCTCGACAGCGGCGCAACCGAGCCTATGCGAGTTACCTGGAAGGCCCGGGCGGAGGATCATGGCGGGCTGACCAGCCCCGAGGAGCTCATCGCAGCCGCTCACGCCTCTTGCTATTCGATGGCGCTCTCCAACATGCTGGCGAAGAATGACACACCATCGACGAGTCTCGACGTCCAGGCGACGGCCACATTTGTCCCCGGCGAGGGGATCACCTCCATGGAACTCGAGGTGACAGCCAACGTAGAGAGCATCAGTGCCGAGGAGTTCCAGGAGCTTGCCCAGACCGCGAAAGACGGTTGTCCGGTGTCTCAGGCCCTGGCGGGGAATGTTCCCATTTCTTTGGTGGCGACTCTGGCCTGATGGAGCGAGGCCAACCGGGGCCTTCCTCGACAACACGACGCGCAACGTGGTCGACTCTTCTCGACTCGGTCGGGAAACCATGTTCGTGCTGCGTCCCGAGCCTCTCACCAGAGCTGCCGGTTGGCTGGACGCGAGAGCGACCGCTTGGGACAGGACCCTTGTTCGTCTCGAGGAGCATCTTCGGTAGGAAGCTTGTGCCCTGACCCCATAGG
Organism: uncultured Boseongicola sp.; assembly: GCA_964194555.1. Classification (GTDB taxonomy): domain Bacteria; phylum Actinomycetota; class Acidimicrobiia; order Spongiisociales; family ZC4RG35; genus SZUA-217. The sequence goes on from CAXMMT010000089.1 coordinate 16,273, forward strand.
ATCACAAGGGTGTTCCCTCTTCGAGATGTCAACCCGACGCGGATAACCCCGTTTGTCACGATCGGCTTCATCGTTGTCAACCTGGCTGTGTTCTTTGTGATCCAGGGTCAGCAGACCCAGGCCGAGCAGGAGGAGTTCCTCTACCGGAGGGCGGCGATCAGTTGCGAGATCACAACCCTTCAACCGCTGAGTGCAGAAGAGCGCATCACCGGCACGTGTCTCCCGGGGTCCGAGGTTCCGGTGTACCCGGAGAAGATCCCGTTCCTCTCCATGCTGACTTCGATGTTTCTCCACGGAGGGGTCGGCCATGTCCTCTTCAACATGTGGTTCCTCTGGATCTTCGGCAACAACGTCGAAGAAGCCTTCGGTCGGCTCCGCTACATCCTCATGTATATCGTCGGGGGAGTGGGTGCCACGATGGCGTTTGTTGCAGTGAACCCCGACTCGACCATTCCCCTTGTGGGTGCGTCAGGTGCAATCGCCGCAGTTCTCGGCTCCTACGCAGTTCTCTTCCCGGGCCACCGGGTGCTGTCGCTGTTGGGATGGTTTGTCGTGCCGGTCCCGGCGGCGTTGTTTCTCGGGCTCTGGTTTGTTGCACAATTCGGTCTGGGCGGCACGAATGTGGCTTGGGAGGCGCACGCAGGAGGCTTTGCGTTTGGGTTTGCCTTGACCCTGCTGTTCAGACGACGTCTCCTTCGAAGAGTGAGCCTCGGCCGATAACGGGCTACTTGCTCTTGACCTCTTCTTTGCGCTTGCGATGGGCCGCAACAGCCTCTCGCGTCGAACAGGTGGTTGAGCAATGCAGGCGGGAACGGTTTCGCGAGGTATCCACGTAGACATCGTCACAGTCTGAGGCGTTGCAAGCCCCGAAGCGCTCGACGCCGTTCTCGACGATGACCGCGGCGAGACCCATGGCCGTGGTCGTTCCCAGCCATGAGGTCATCGTCCCGTTCACCGGTTCGAAGTGGAGGTGGGGCTCCCCGTTGTGCAGCGAGACCCTGGGAACCGCGCCGTAGTCACTGAGGATGTCATTGACATGGCCTGCTGCGGTGGCGTCGTCGGGGGACAGCATCACCGTTCGCAGATCGTCACGAAGCTGATGAACTGCTTCGAGCTCTAAGGCATTGGGTGGTTGGGCCACGTCTTCCCAGAGGTCTCGATAACCCTCCAGAAGCTGGTTCAGATCCTCGGCTGCGGCCATCTGGTCGCTGCCGGGTTGGCAGGTGTTCACCAGCAGCACCGCCAGTTCGACCGGTCGGTTCGTGTAATGATTGAAATACATTTGACAGCTTACCGTCCCATAGGTAATGTAACCACCATAGAGACTTACACCCCTTACAGTCAAGGGGTCAAGGGAGAAGACATCATGTACGACCTCGCCAAGACGCTCCAGGCAGATAAGCGCCGCGTCGCCGATCAGTATCGACTCATCGACAGTTTACCCCGCCGCCACTCATGGTCGATCGGTCGCTACCGGCTGACCGTTACCAGACGGCCTAGCTCCAACTCCGATCTTTCCAACTTCGCCGAGTTCCGATAGCCTCGGGGTTCGTGAAGGGCGAACCTCAGGAGAAGTTGGTCGATCGTCTCATCCGAGAGGCGATGGAGTCCGGTGAGTTCGACGGTCTACCCGGTGTGGGGAAACCGATCCCCGGTGCCGGCACCACCGACGACGAATACTGGTGGTTTCGAGACTGGGTAAAGCGAAACCAGATAGATCCCAGCCGACCTCAAGGCGATTCTTCAGAGTCTGAGTAGCGCTCAGGCCCTTCCAACAGCAATCGTCTGAAGGTCCAACGGGTCAATCCGGCTAGCGTTCCGGCACCCCAATGTTGCTAGTCCCGATCCCGTGATCTTTCGGTCACCACAGAGATGAGCTGATGGCAGCCCAACTGAAGCGCCGACTTGGCCTTTACGCGGTCTTCACAGTGTCGATAGGCGCGATGATCGGGTCGGGGATATTCGTCCTTCCCGGTCTTGCCTTCGAAGTTGGGGGCCCGACGATGATCCTGGCCTACCTGGTTGCCGGCATGATCGTGCTCCCCGCTGCTCTGGCCCAGTCGGAAATGGCCACGGCCATGCCCCGCGCGGGTGGCGCTTATCTCTACATCGATTTGGCGATGGGGCCCATGATGGGAACCATCGCCGGGTTTGGTGTTTGGTTCTCCCTCGTCTTCAAGTCAGCATTCGCCCTGGATGGGTTGGGCCTCTACCTGGGTCTGTTCACCAGTGTGGACGAGCTGACGCTGGCTCTCATCATCGGTGCTCTTCTGGTGATCATCAATCTCGTCGGCATCAAGGAGTCGGGGAGCATTCAGGCAGTCCTGGTGACGGTGGTTTTCGTGATTCTCATCCTCTTCATCGGTGGCGGCGCAACCTTTGTCGACAGTGCCAATTACCACCCGTTCTTCCCGGCAGGTGTGGGAGGTCTCCTCGCGACCGCTGCACTCGTCTTCGTCTCCTATGCCGGGGTGACCAAGGTGGCCAGCGTTGCCGAGGAAGTGTCCAACCCGGCTCGCACAATTCCGGTGGCGATAATCACGTCGTTGCTGGTGATGATGTTTGTCTACCCCGCAGTCACCTACGTGATGGTCGGGGTGACTCCACCCGAGATCCTCGCCGGCGATCTGACGCCGCTTGCCACGGCCACCGCGCAGTTGTTTCCCGACTGGACGGTCACGGTGGTGGCGGTAATCGGTGTTCTTGCCCTGGCGTCGATGGCCAACGCCGGGCTACTCGCCTCGTCGCGTTACCCGTTCGCAATGGCCCGGCGCCGGCTCGTGCCGTCGATATTCGCCACGATTGGAAAACGATCTGGGACTCCGTCCGCAGCGGTTGTGCTCACGGGTGGGACGGTGCTTGCCTTGGTGGCGTTCCTGCCAGTTTTCGAGCTCGCAAAACTGGCGTCAGCCTTCCAGGCGTTGGTGCTGGCGATGATCTGCGTTGCTCAACTCGCCTTTCGGACGTCGAATCTCTGGTGGTATCGGCCAAAATTCCATGCTCCCGGATACCCCTGGGTGCCGATCTTCGGAATTGTCGCCTGTCTGGTTCTCATAACGCAGTTGGGGCTGGAGGCAGTTCTTGGTGCTTTGGCGATCATTGTTGGCGCCCTCCTCTGGTATCAGGGGTACGGGCGGTCACGGGCAATCAAAGAGAGCGCCTTCCGGGAGAGTGTTCGCCAGCAGGGCATGGCCCGACTTCTCCAACTGACCGAGGAAGCTCTTACCGACGACGAAAGACGTGTCACGGTTATCTCGGGCAGGGAAGGCCGTGACTCCGCGTTACTTCGCATAGCCAGGCCGATCGGCGGTGCGGTGAGCTTTTTGCATCCGGGCGAAGAGACGATCTCGAAGATTGGCGAGGATCAGCCCGACCTCATTGTGAGTGCAGCGAACGATGACGATGGTCACGGCGCTCATCTCCCAGCCGATCGTGATGTGGCCCTGCTCACAGGCGACTCACTGGGTGAGATCAGCCGAATCGACGTGTTGGGCTCAGGTGGGCCCTACGACATTCTGAAGATCTGCCTCGCTGCCAAGATCGCCGAGGAAGAGGGTGCTTCGATCCGTTTTGTCCATGTTCTCGATCCCGCTGCTTCGAAGACTCAGGTTCGCGCGTTGGAGAAGTTCCATGAGGATCTCGGTGAACTGGTCAATGTCGCAACGGAGTCAATGGTCATCCAGTCCGAGGATCTGCTTGCGGCCCTGACGTCGGCGGTGGATGACACCGATCTCGCAATCATCGGGGCTCCCCGGGGCAGACACTTCTTCACTGATCTGATCGATCGCATCGTGGAGAGGGTGCCGGCGCCGGTGTTGCTGGTCCGTGTCGCCGAGAAAGACCAGCGGACAACCATTCGCAACGTGTTTCATCGTTTCGTGACGAACAGGCTCGGGAAATAGCACGTCGTTGGATCGGGCAAGCAGAAATGCGGTCATCCGGCTAACTTCGCCGGTCTTTCCTAGATAGCGTCCCGCCACCGCCCGAGGCCCCGATCTGGAAGCCTGCCGTCTTCACGTACCTCGCCCATCTCATCCGACACAAGGCGATGACTGTCGCCCCGGTGGTTGATGTCTCGACCTATGTAGATGGGGAAACACTGGTGGTGCCCGGCCGGCCTCAGGTCATCCACGTCCCCGGGCATACCATGGGCCACAGTTGTGTGTCTCTCGAGGACAAGAAGGCTCTTCTCACTGGCGATGCCATGGCGGGCATGGACGCTGTCACCGGCGAGATAGGCCCGAGACTGGCGCCATCCTTCGTCAACGATGACAGCGAGATGGCTCTCGAATCCCTCAGTCGTCTCGAGGGTCTTGACGCCGACAAGATGCTGACCGTTCATGGCCCCAATTTCTACGGACCGATTGCCGAGGCGGTCCGTCTTGCCCGGGAGCCCGGGATTCAGTGAACGGTGGGGCGGTTCTAGCTGGGTGCCACTGGCTCTTGATCAACTGTCCTGGCAAACACTTCACGATCGATCTCTTCCGCCATGTCATCCAGAAACATGAAGCTGACATTTCCGCACGACTCGCAGACGATTCTTTCGATCCCGGCCGAGATGATGGCGACGGTCTCGGAGTGTGTGCAGTTTGTGCGAATGGTTATACCTTTTCCGCCCAAAATGGTCATGATGCCTCCCGTGGCAATATCCAAATGTGTTTTGAGAGCCTCACCCATGGGTGGGGGCATGTCTATGAGTCAACCGACCCAGGACTATCGACCTATACCCGGAATCTCCGGCGATCCAACAGTGTTCTGATCGTCATGGACTTTGCTGAGCTTCTCGAGTTTCGGCGGGAGAAGGACCGGTTTTTCGCTTCCAGCCACCAGTCCCCGCTCGACCATGGTGATCAGCACAATTTCGCTGGTCTCGCCTACTTCGATCCCAACTCCGAACTCGTCTTCAGGCCGGCGATGGAGCCGGGGGACGGCAGCGAGATCCGCGTCCAGACCAGCGACGGCCAGGAGCGCGTGTTCCGGCGGTCTGGCAAAGTGAACTTCGAGGTCGAGGGAGAGGCCGTGATACTCACTCTGTACTCGACTGAGAATCCCGGGTTCTTCATACCGTTCCGCGATTCGACATCCGGGAACGACACCTACGGGGCCGGCCGTTATCTCGACATCGATCCCACCGACGACGGAATGGTGACAATCGACTTCAACCTGGCCTACAACCCGTACTGCGTGTACAACGATGGCTATTCGTGCCCGTTGCCACCGCCTGAGAACTGGTTGCAGGTCCCCATCGAGGCCGGCGAGCTCGATTACGCGCGGTAACTATCGAGCCGTGCCGCTAACCCGCTGCCTTCTCGGCCGTCGGTGCCACTTGCCACAGGTCGTAGTCGAAAATGGTCTCGAATCCGAGTCGCTCATACACCGAGTAGCCCATCTCCGTTGACTGAAGAAAGGCGACTTCGCAGTCCCGATCACGGCCGTCGATGACGGCTCTCATGGTCATTGCTGCCCCGTATCCCTTGCCACGGTGCTTCTCGATAGTGGCAACGTTGAAGACGCTGATGGACCGGTGATCGATGAACCCCAACGAAGCCGCGACTGGCTGATCGTCGACATATCCCGCGTAGAACGTGACGCCACCTTGCTCCGCCATTTCTGGAACCAATACCGATTCGAGCATTTCCGCCGGAAACCCGAAGCCCTCCGCGGCCGCCCGGATGTGGTCGTCGCGAACTCCAGCACCAGAGCGAATCTCCAGATCCGGTGGCATCGGGTGGTCGGGTATCGGCTGCATGACCATCGCTGGAGCCGAATCCGTCAGGATCATCCCGGACTCCTCCAGGACCGCGGCGAAGCGGCGGTCACGTTCAGACCTGAGCGAGACTGCAAACCGAAGTCCGGTGCCGGCCATTACCGCCACTGCGGTTTCCATGTCGCGTTCGTCGGCCGAGTCATCGTTGACGATGATCTGGTTGAAGAGAGCCACCGGAGAATGACTGACGATCGATATGACGCCACCGGTGTGGTGCATGTATCCGGCGGTAACCGAGTCGGCTATGAGTTCAAACCCTCTCGTGTAGGCCTTGTGATGGGCGTCGGCAAACTGGGTGAGCGCCATTTTCAGCTCGCTGCTTCCGCAGTCGTCCCGGGAAGGGCGTCCTTCCAGACTTCGAGCAGGTGGTAGGCGCCGGCGTCGGCGATTTCTGCGTAGGCGGTTGCGGCGGCGCTGCGGGCTTCGGGAACGTCGGGTCCCATCACGGTGGCGAACAACAGACGGGCCTCCTGGTAACTCTGGACGCTGAACCAGCCCTGATACAGCTCGATCAGGGTGGTGAAGGCGGCTACGGCATCTTCGGTCCGGCCGTCGAGGACGGCCCATCCCGCTTCGACCAGGAGTTGTTGCCCGTCCTGTTTCCGTCCGGGCACCGGCCACGTCTCCGCATACTCGACAGCTCGAGTGAAGGCGTCACGATCACCGAGCAGTAGGGCCGCGGTCAGTGCCGTCTCCACCGACTGCACCCAGAGTCCGAAGAACTCGACCTGGAGGGCATGCTCCAGGGCCCGCTCACGGTCCCCGGTTTGTAATGCCATCCAAGCCAGTCCGTCCTTGCCGCTCTCCTGGCCCTGCCGTTCTTCGGAGTCGAGGGCTTTCTTCATTGCCTGAACCATCTCGGCAAATGCGGATTCGTCGCCGTCCCTCACCCAGTCGACCGCTGATCGCGTCCACCGTATGTTTTGGCTAATGTCTTCTATTCCGAAATCGAACTCGTGCGAATCGATGATCTCGACGGCTTCGTCCAGACGGTGCATGCGCATCAGCCACCAGCCGCGTAGACTGACCATGCGCTGCAGCGCATTGGCGTCTCCGCTTCGTGACGCCATTTCCAATCCGCGTTTGGCATACTCACCAATCACCCTGTCCCCGTCACTGTGGGAATTGGCTGTCAGGTTGTTGATGCCCCGACCGGCTGCGAACAGGAGATCGTGCTCCTCGGCGAAGTCGATGACGCCACGAAGTGTCATGATCCCTTCCTGCATGCGGCCCGTACCGGGCAGGATGGTCCCCCTGGTGATGATGGCGTCGGCCAGGGTGGCAAAGTCTCGGTTGGCTTCGGCGATCACAATGGCCTGGTCGGCGAGTTGCAGGGCCTCCTCGGTCTGTGCGCTGAGCATATATGCGCGGGCCAGAGCGGCGGCGAGCGCTCCTTGTTCTGGACCAGGGTCGTCGGGGGCGAGAAACGGCGCCATGGCTTCGATCGCCTGGAGCGGGTGGTTTGCGTCCGTGTGGATCGAGCCAACCAGCATGGCCGCCGCAGCGGTTTGCGGAGCGGATCCGTGCGAGTCGTACCACTCCAGGGCGGTCACAGCGTGTTTCTCGGCGGTCTCGAAGTCGAGCTGTTCGCGGGCGGCGCCGGCTGCCAGCTCGTGGAGCGCGACCAGGTCAGGGCCTTCGGGGGTCAGATCGATTGCCCGGCGTGCCAGGCCGAGGACCTGTTGGTGCGAGTGCAGCTGGGCGGCTCGCTCGGCGGCCCGCCGTAACGCATTCCGGGTGGCCGCCGCTAGCTCGTCCGTCGGATCGGCCGCATATGCGTCGACATAGTGACTGGCGACGATCGGGAAGGTCTCGACGTCGCCTCGGGCTTCGTAGTACTCGGCAACCAGAACGTGGCAGTCGCGGCGATCGGATTTGGCAAGGCGGCTGTATGCGACCTCGCGGATGACAGACTGGATGAATCGATATTGCCCGCGCTCGGGTGAGCCTTCATCAGCCTCGAACTCGAGGAGCTCATTCCGGATGAGGTCTCGCAGGTGCACCTCGGTGTTCACTCGCTCACCGAAGACGGCAAGACCGTCGGCAGTGAACGAATACCCGAGCACCGAGGCGTCGAGGATCAGGGCAAGCTGGTCGGCATCAAGCCGATCGAGCCGGGCTGCGATGACAGAGCGCAACGAATCCGGGATGGCAAGTCGCTCGACGACTCCGGTCATTTCGAATCGGTCACCACTCATGGTCAGGTCGCCGGATCCGACGAGCATCCTCACGAACTCGAGCGCGTACAGCGGGACGCCTTCGGCGCGGCTCACGATGAGGGAGACAACGTCATCCGGGATCCCCGGAGCAAGCCCCGTCACCAACCTTGCCATGTCGTCATCGTGGAGCGGGCCGAGATGCGTGGAGAGGGTGTTACGCCGTCCGGAACCCCATCCAGCACGTTGGTCGGTCAAGTCGGGTCGGGCGAGGGTGACGACCATAATCGGATGCCGGGAAGACCACTCAACCAGCTCTTCGATGAAGTCGAGCAGCCCGGAGTCGGCCCAATGCAGGTCTTCGAAAACGAGCACCGTCGGTAAGCTTTCCGCGAGCCGCTGGAAGAAGGTGCGAAGAGCGGCGAACAACTCGTTGCGGTCGCCGGGTGGCATCTCGTCCAACCCGAGGAGACCGGCGAGGCGCGGTTCGATCCATTTTTGCTCATCCGGGTCAGGCACGAACTCGGCGACTACGGTGCGTAGCTTGGTCCGCGCCTTCATCTGGTCATCGGTCTCAGCGATGCGAGCGCGCTGTCGAACCATCTCTCCTAGAGCCCAGAATGTCACGCCCTCGCCGTAGGCAGGTGAGCGCCCCTCATGCCAGAAAAACGTCTCGGTGAGCCCATCGAGGTACTTCTGCAGCTCCCAGGCGAGCCTGCTTTTACCAATTCCTGCTTCGCCCACGATGGAGACCAGGCGTGCGCGCTTTTCTCTTGCGGTGGCGTGGATCTGGTCCTTGAGCATCCTGAGTTCGTCTTCTCTTCCGACGAATGGCGCCTCGAGGCCGTCGGCGCGTCCCCGACCACCGACCGCTGCCGCGATGTCGACCGCGCGCCACACCGCCACCGGGGCGCCTTTGCCCTTCAAGGCCAGGTCTCCCACGAACTCGTATCGGATCGAGTCTCCGGTCAGCGCATGGGTCGAAGTTCCGACGAAAACCGCCCCGGGTGATGCCTCCGATTGAAGGCGGGCGGCGGTGTTGACGATGTCACCGACGACTAGACCCTTCTCGTTTCCGCCTGACCCGACCGAGGTCTCCCCGGAAAGCACACCTGCTCTGAGCGCAAGATCGGGAACGCCGATTTCGTCTCCGAGCTCAGAGACGGAGTCGATGAGCTCCAAAGCGGCGCGCACCGCCCGCTCGGCGTCGTCTTCTTGGGCTTGATGAGCGCCCCAGAAGGCGGTTACGGCGTCGCCGATGAACTTGTCGACCTCGCCGCCAAACTGCTCGATGATGGTCTGGGCTCGGTCGAAGTAGCGGGTGAGCATCCCCCGTACTTCTTCGGGGTCTCGGGACTCACTGAACGGGGTGAACCCGACGAGATCGGCGAACAGGACTGAGACCAATCGACGTTCGCCGGCTTCGTCGGTCGGCGAGGGCATCGCAGCAGAGAACTCTTCCGACACGTCAAGGGCCACACCGCATTCACCGCAGAATCTCTGTGACGGCGAATTGGTGTGACCATTCACGCAGATAAGGCTCAACGCGGTGCCACATTCGCCGCAGAAGTTCTGCGAGTCGGCATTCGACGCTCCGCAGTTGGAGCAGGTCAGTTCGGCCATGAGGCCGAGAGACTACTTGCCCATCTCACTATGGCCCGGGGGCTCCCGGTCGGTGGGGGGAAACCTATTTCACTCTCGATAGGGGACGCTGCAGATCCTTGGTCCATGAGTCGCGGATTTCAGATGGTTGATGTGTTCGGATTCGGCCCTGTATCCAGAAACCCTCTGGCAGTGGTGCTGTCTGTCGGCTTGACGGTGGATTAACCCCCTTGCCGGCAGGGTTTGGGCATGCCAAAAACGGTTTCTGAACGTTCCATTAACACTGAGGTCAAACCAAGCGCGGGTCCATACGGTTGGGGGATGTCACTCAGTGATTTCTCCGGCCGCACTGTCCTGGTTGTCGACGACGAACCGATGGTGAGGGAAGTGGTGACCACCTACCTGATCCGCGATGGGCTCGAGGTCACCGAGGCTGCGGACGGTGCTTCTGCGCTTCGAGCCTTCGAGAAGAGCCGACCCGACCTGATAGTGCTCGACGTCATGCTCCCCGAGATCGACGGTTACTCGTTGCTCTCCGAATTTCGCAGCCGATCCAATGTCCCTGTGATCATGCTCACAGCCCGCGGCGAGGAGACCGATCGTGTGCTCGGCTTGGAACTGGGTGCCGATGACTATGTGGTCAAGCCGTTCTCCCCCCGTGAGCTGGCTGCCCGGGTCCGCACAGTCCTCAAACGCTCCGAAGGTGCAGGTCTTCCCCCCGGCTCGGTCGTCGAAGTCGGTGATCTCCGGATCGATCCGGGATCGAGGGAAGTCGAAGTCGATGGTCACGCTATAGAACTCACGCCAAAAGAGTTCGATCTCCTTGTGTTTCTCGCCACTCACCCGCGCCAGGTGTTCGCCCGAAGCCAGCTTCTCGAACAGGTCTGGGACTCCAATACCGCTTGGCAGGACCCGTCGACCGTCACGGTCCACATACGTCGATTGCGTCAGAAGATCGAGTCGAACCCGGACAAACCGATGCGGATCATCACTGTTTGGGGTGTCGGATACCGGTATGAGACATGAGGATCGCTTTCGGCGCAGCAACTCTGGTGGTACTCGGCATAGGTGTCTTCAGTGTTGTCATGCAGCCAACGACTGCCGAGCGGATCGGGATCGGGCTCATATTTGGCCTGATGGCGGTTGGCGCAGCCGGTGCCGCGGTCTGGCTTCCCCGACTGGCGAGAGACAACCGGTCGCTCCGCACCACAGTCATGACCTTGTCGGTTGTCTCATTTCTGATCGTGGCTCTAGGAATGGTGGCCGCCGGCCAGCAGATGTTCATCTCGACCCACGACCTGACGGTGCTCCTGATCGTTGTCGGCTTCGGTGTCGTGGCCGCGGCCGCCTTTGCGGTGCTGGTGAGCGGACCACTCACCGGTGATTTGACTCTCATCGCTGAAACCGCTTCGGGCATCGCCTCCGGAGATCTTGGCAGGAGAGCAAGCATCAGCCGCTCGGACGAGGTCGGGGAGTTGGCGGCGGCAATCGATGGGATGGCGATCGTCCTTCAGGAGGCTGAGTGCGCCCGAACCCGCGACGACGCAGTTCGCCGGGAGTTCTTCGCCGCCGTCGGCCATGATCTGAGGACCCCGCTGGCGTCGATGCAGGCTGCCATCGAGGCGATGCAAGACGGGCTTGTCGATGACCCTGATCGATACCTCAGCTCGATGAAGAAGGACACCGAGGCCCTTTCTCAGATGGTGGAGGACTTGTTCTTGCTAGCCCGCCTCGAGTCGGGTGTGATCGAAATGGATGTGGAGTCGATCGATCTGACCGAGATTGCCGACGAGGCCGTTGAGGTCTTCAGACCGCTTGCAGAGAGCAAGGCCCTGACGATCGTGCTCGAATTCGAGGATCGTGTGACGGCTCGAGCCACGCCTGAAGGCGTGGCTCGAGTGGTGCGCAACCTTCTCGACAACGCCGTTCGTCATTCACCTGCCGGAGGCGAGATTGTGGTCAACGTCTCCAACGGGGCTTTCGCCCAGGTGGTGGTGACCGATGACGGTGAGGGTTTCGAAGAAGCCTTCACCGAACACGCCTTTGAGCGGTTCAGCCGAAACGACGATGTCCGCCGACGTGCCACCGGAGGAGCGGGTTTGGGGCTGGCCATCGCCCACCAGTACGTGTCCGGTTTCGGGGGCACGATCTGGGCCGAGCCCGGGCCGGGAGGCACAGTCGGCTTCCGACTTCCCCTGGTCTGACAGCGGACCCGACACCATTGCAATCTGAGGCCTGAGCGGTTCAGAGCTCCGCGCTCTAGCCCACTTCGATGCCGAGGTCCTGTCTGCCGTCGGTCGACTTCATCGGGCCGGAGATCTCGCGGCCTCTCCGGCGTCGGATCGAATCGATTTGATGGCTGAGGCTCCAATCGAACGGCATCTCCTGGGGCCGCTCCTTCGAGGTGCGTGGCAACTCAGGCACAACCTGAGCCTGATGGACGCCCTCTAGGTGGAGTTGACGGTCCAACTGGGAGCGACGCTGGTAACCACCGACGCCGGTCTGGTACGGGCAGCGGACGCCGCCGAACTCATCTCATAGCCCACATTCCTTTACGAAGTCCCCTGGCAGCCGAGTATCTTGTGCTCCTTACCAAGTGCCCAATTCGAGGAGGATGTGATGGCGAACATCGTGCGTGCCGCACTGGTCCAGACCGAGTGGACCGGCGACAAGGAATCGATGGTCGAAAAGCATGTCGAATATGCCCGCCAGGCCGCCGAGCAGGGTGCCAAGGTGATGTGCTTTCAGGAGATGTTCAACGCTCCTTACTTCTGTCAGGTACAGGAGGACGAGCACAAGGACACCGCCGAACCCATCCCTGACGGTCCGACCACCCAGCGAATGATCGAGGTGGCAAAGGAGACGGGCATGGTCTTGATCGTTCCCATCTACGAAAAGGAAGACGACGGCTTTCTCTACAACACGGCCGCCGTCATCGACGCCGACGGCACCTATCTGGGTAAGTATCGGAAGACTCACATTCCTCATGTCAAAGGGTTTTGGGAGAAGTTCTACTTCCGCCCGGGGAACACCGGTTACCCGATCTTTGACACTGCCGTAGGCCGGATCGGCGTGTACATCTGTTATGACCGCCATTTCCCCGAAGGCTGGCGTGCCCTCGGTCTGGCGGGCGCCAAGATCGTGTTCAACCCATCGGCGACCAGCCGTGGCCTCTCCATGTATCTGTGGAACCTGGAACAGCCTGCATCGGCGGTGGCCAACGAGTACTTCATTGGTGCCATCAACCGTGTCGGCAAAGAGCCTTACGGCGACAACGACTTCTACGGCTCTTCGTACTTTGTCGACCCCAGAGGTCAGTTCGTCGGCGACCAGGCCAGCGACACCGAAGAGGAGTTGGTGGTACGCGACCTCGACATGGACACCCTCGAAGAGGTTCGCAAGGTCTGGGCCTTCTATCGGGACCGCCGCCCCGACTCCTACGACTCACTGGTCGCCCCGTGAGACACGCCGAGCTCCTGACGCGTCACAGGGAGGTTCTGCCCTCCTGGATGGCGCTCTACTACGAGGACCCGATCTCGCTGGTCGACGGGGAGGGCCGTCATGTGACCGACGCCGAGGGCAATACCTACCTCGACTTCTTCGGAGGCATCCTCACCACCATGTCGGGCTATCGGATTCCCGCCGTGGTGAACGCCATCAAGACCCAGGCCGACAAGATGCTTCACACGTCGACGCTGTATCTCATCGAATCCCAAATCGAGCTGGCGGAGAAGATCGCCGGGTTGAGCGGGATACCGGACGCCAAGGTGTTCTTCACCAACTCGGGCACCGAGGCCAACGACGCCGCTCTGATGCTGGCCACTCAGTATCGCCAGTCGAACCAGGTGCTTGCCATCAGGGGCAGCTACCACGGCAAGTCTCACTCGGCGGTGGCCATAACCGGGAACAAGTCATGGTCGGCAACCAGTCTCTCGCCATTCAACGTGACCTATGTTCATGGCGGCTACAAACTGCGGAGCCCCTTCGGTCATCTTCCCGACGATGAGTTCACGCAGGCATGTGTCGACGATCTGCGTGATTTGCTCGATATCGCCACTGCGGGTGAGGTGGCGGCGATGATCGTCGAGCCCATCCAGGGTGTCGGTGGATTCGCCACTCCACCGGACGGGTTTTTTGGTGCAATGAAAAAGGTGCTCGACGAGCACGGGATCCTGTTCATCACCGATGAGGTTCAGACCGGTTGGGGAAGAACCGGTGAGCACTTCTGGGGATATCAGGCTCACGACATCATCCCCGACATTCTCACTTTTGCCAAGGGGCTGGGCAACGGTCTGGCAATGGCCGGCGTCGTGGCCCGTCCTGAGGTGATGGACTGTCTGAAGGCGAATTCGATTTCGACGTTTGGCGGTAATCCATTGGCTACCGCTGGTGCATTGGCCAATCTCCAGTATGTGTTGGAGAACGATCTACAGACCAACGCCTACAAGGTGGGCAACCAGTTGAAGAACGGTCTTCACAACATGGCCGAGGAGGTTTCCGAGATCGTCGAGGTGAGAGGCAAGGGGTTGATGATTGGCGTCGAGTTCGGCGACCCGGTCAACGGTGACCCCGACGCCAAGCTGACCGCCGACGTGATGGAGGAGGCCAAAGCCGAAGGCCTGTTGGTCGGCAAAGGTGGTCTTTACGGCAATACCCTTCGCATCGCCCCGCCACTTTCCATAACCGAGGAAGAGGCCAACGAGGGTCTCGAAAAGCTCCGCAAGGCAATCAACCGAGCAAGAGAGGAATAGGAGATGGCCAAGACATTGATCAAGGGTGGCACCGTTGTCACTGCTACCGAGATGATGAGTGCCGACGTGTTGATCGACGGTCAGACGGTGGTCGCGTTGCTCCAGCCCGGCTCGATCGAGGTCTCCGCCGACACCGAGATCGACGCCTCGGACAAGCTGGTCATTCCCGGCGGGCTCGACGTCCACACCCACATGGAGTTGCCCTTCGGCGGCACCAAGGCCGCCGACACTTTCGAGACCGGAACACGTGCCGCCGCGTTTGGCGGAACCACCACGATTGTCGACTTCGCCGTTCAGACCAAAGGTGAGTCGGCGATGGAGGGTTGGGAGGCGTGGATGGAGAAGGCCCGAGACAACTGCGCCATCGACTACGGCTTTCACATGATCACCGGCGACATCAACGACCAGACGCTCAAAGAGATGGAGCTCCTGGTCCGCGAGGGTGTCACCAGCTTCAAGATGTTCATGGCATACCCGGGGGTTTTCTACGTCGACGACGGCCAGATCGTCCAGGCGATGCAGAAGGCCGCCGAGGACGGCGCCACCATCTGCATGCACGCAGAGAACGGGATCGCCATCGACGTTCTAGCCGCCCAAGCCCTGGAGAGGGGAGAGACCGACCCGATCTATCACGGGATGGTGCGAAAGTCGATCCTCGAGGGGGAGGCTACCCATCGGGCGATCAAGCTCGCCGAGCTCACCGGTGTCCAGCTCTACATCGTCCATCTCTCGGCCAAAGAGGCCCTCGACGAGGTGATCCAGGCGCGTGATCAGGGTCTCAACGTCTACGCCGAAACCTGTCCGCAGTATCTGTTTCTATCTCTCGACAATCTGGGAAACGGGTTCGACGGCGCCAAGTATGTGTGCTCACCGCCGTTGCGGGATGCCGCCGAAGGTCATCAGGAGCGACTGTGGCAGGGTCTGAAGACCAATGACCTCCAGATCGTCTCGACGGATCACTGTCCGTTCTGCATGGGCGACCACCACACGTTTGGCACCCAGAAACAGCTCGGTCAGGGCGACTTCTCCAAGATTCCCAACGGGATGCCCGGTGTGGAGAATCGGATGGAGTTGGTCTACAACGGTGGGGTGGCCGAAGGCCGGATCAGTCTCAACCGGTTTGTCGAGATCACCGCGACTACCCCGGCGAAGATGTTTGGGATGTATCCGAAGAAGGGGACCATTGCCGTCGGGTCGGATGCGGACATTGTGATCTACGACCCGCATGGCACCCACGTCATTTCAGCCGATACCCATCATATGGATGTCGACTACTCGGCGTATGAGGGCTGGGAGATGACCGGAAAGGTCAAGAGCGTGCTCTCCAAGGGCAAGGTCATCATTTCCGACGACACCTATCACGGACAGGCTGGTGACGGTGAGTATCTGGCACGCGAGTCCAGTCAGTACCTGATCTGAGGTGGACTTCGGCGTAGTCCTCCAAACCGACCCTCCGGCTAGCCGGGTGGTCGAGCTGGCGAAAATGGCTGAGGGTCTCGGGTTCAGCCACGCCTGGGCCTTCGACAGTCATGTGCTCTGGCAGGAGCCGTTCGTCATCTTCTCCCGAATCCTCGCCGAAACCGAGAACATGGTGGTGGGACCGATGGTCACCAATCCGGGGACCAGGGACTGGACGGTGCTGGCCTCTTTGTTCGCCACCCTCAACGACATGTATGACGGTCGGACCATCTGCGGGATGGGTCGAGGTGACTCGGCTTTGAGGTATATCGGGAAGAAGCCGACGACGCTGGCCATCATGGTCGAGGCCATGCAGACGATCAAGGCGCTGGTTGGGGGGGAGAAGATCACCTACAACGACACCGAGATCTCCATCCCCTGGATCGAAGACGGCGGCTGGGATCTACCGATGTGGGTTGCGGGTTACGGGCCGAAGGCGCTAGCAACCATCGGGACCCACGCCGACGGTTTCATCCTGCAATTGGCCGATCCTCAGGTGCTGGAGTGGACGATGGGAGCGATTCGCTCCGCGGCTTCGGAAGCAGGCCGTGACCCTGACGATGTGAAGATCTGTGTAGTCGCGCCTGCGTATGTGGGCGATGACATCGAGCACCAAAGGGAGCAGCTTCGTTGGTTTGGCGGGATGGTGGGCAACCATGTCGCCGACATGGTGCAGCGTTACGGCGACGACGCGTCGATGGTGCCCAAGGCCCTCAGCGACTACATCAAAGGTCGTGAGGGTTACGACTACGACCATCACGGCAAGGCGGGTAACCCGTCAACCGACTTCGTGCCCGATGAGATCATCGATCGGTTCTGTGTGCTCGGGACCGCCGAAGACCATATCGAGAAGCTGTCACTTCTCAAGGACATGGGTGTGGATCAGTTCGGTGTTTACCTGATGCACGACGACAAAGAAGCAACGTTGCAGGCCTACGGGGATCGAGTCATCCCGGCGGTCAACGGGTAGGGCGTTACGACTGTCGACTAATCGTTGGCCGACTCCTCCAGCGTGCGCCTCAGCATGGGCAAAGCGGCCCGGTCCTTCTCTCTACCAGTCGCTTCCTTGCTGCGGATCACGTCGACGAGCGAGGCAACCTTGACAAAGAGTTCCGGGTCGGTAGCTACTCGCAGATCGTCGGCGTCTCGCAAGAAATCGGAATACCCTTTGGTGCCCGCTGGTGAAACGACAAGATCCAAGTCGCCGAATCTGGTAACCAGAGTCCAGACTATCGCCGACTCCAGTAGGGCAGCGTCGAATGGAAATGGAACACCCTCGGGCTCCGGAGCAGTTCTCAGTCGAGCGTCGAGCTCCTCGAGAGCCGATGCGAGTCTTTCCAGATTGGGTCGATCGATCGCCGGTGTGATGTCGACGTCCTGAGTGAGCAGTGGTGCTCCTCGGAGACGCGCAGCGATCCCACCGATGACGACAAAGTCGACGTCTCTTTCGACCAGGACTCGTAGGACGGAAACCGGGTCGAACTCAGGCATGGGATGCCATCTCCATCGCCGATAGAGCGTTCACAGCCTCAACCATGCGTGATAGGCGCTCGTGAGGCAAGACCTTCAGCTCTCGTCGAATGAGGGTCAGGTCATGGTCATCTGAGACCGACAGAGACACATTGAGGTCGAGCCCACACGCTCGAACTATCCGAACCACGGTTCGAAAGTCAGGTTCGGTCTTGCCTTTCTCCCATCTGGCGATGACCGGCTGATGAGTGCCGAGCAATCGGGCCAGCTCCCGCTGTGTGATGCCGGCGCGACGTCGTGCTTCGATGATCAGGTCCTTGCTCATGACAATATGATACTAGTTCTGATATCAAGAAGATATCAAAACTAGTATGAGAATCGAGCGGAATGTAGTTACGGTCAACGGGTAGCTGTCTTTGTCACCAGACCGTGGGGCAAAAGGGGTAGTCCCGAATCTGATGATCTGGGGTGACGAGTAGTCCGCCGTGTCGCAGGGTCGTGGCGATGATCATCCGATCGGCCGGGTCACGTGGAGGGTCTCCGGCCAGCATGGTCGCCAGGGTCGCAATGTGTTGATCGATCGGTGCCGATTCGACGCCGTTTGACCGCATCGCTTCATCAGTCCAACGGTCGACAGGACGATCGAGTCGGATCCGCGATTTGGCGACGAGCATTCCCACCTCCCAAGCCGAGATTGCACTCACCAACCGGCTGGGATGGGCGTCGATGGTCCCCCGAGCGGCGCCGGAGAGTTGATCAGGATCGGTTTGTGAGCCAGATCCAGGTGGCAGTATCGAGAACTATCAACGGTTGGCATCCCATTCGGTGGGGTCCACGACCGGCTCGGAGAGATCAAAGCCTGCGCTGACCGCGACACTGTTGATCAAGGACTCGGTGGGCTGCTGAATAGCCCTGATTTCCACGACTGGCTTCCCCCTCCGGGCGATGGTCACTGATTGGGCGGTCTCCTCGACCCGTCTGATGATTTCGGTTGCTCGCTGGCGAAACTTGCCTATTCCGATAGGTTTCTCATCTGTCATAGTTACATGAACAGATTAGCAATTGAGATGTACATGCCAACCTCTGCAGGCTGTCTAAGTGGTGTGTCGCCCAACTAGCTACGCGGTCTCACGGGCCCTCGACGCCCCTGGCGGCGTCCTCCGGCTCGACGCAGCTACGGCTGCGCCTTCGTTGTGCGTCCTTGCCAGATGACGCCGATGACTCGGTGACACCGTGGCATCAATTGAGCGACACACCACTAGCTGCTTCGGCGCTCGATGTGGGCTCTGATAGCCGGCAAAGCCATGATGTCCTTGGGGCGGCCGGCGGCTTCCTTCGATCTTGCGACGTCTTCGAGGTCGGCCGTTGGAACCGACACGCCCCGGTACTGAAGATCCGAAGCGTTACGAACAAGGTCGGGATAGCCCTCTGTTCCTGCGGGCATGATGGTGAGGTCCAGCGGGCCGGCCGTTGTGATCAGATTGAGAACCATCATCTCCTCGATGTTCTCACCGGTGAATCCGCCAGGGATACCCACCGACTCATCTCCGTAGCGGATCTCGGAGTCCAACTCATTCAGGGCGTCGGCAAGCCGTGTCAGGTTTTCGCTCGATCGTTCCGGTGTGATGTCGACGTCGACAGTTGGAGGAAGCGCCACGCCCCAGAGCTCGACGGCGAACCCGCCTACGACGACGAACTTGACCTGGTGGTCAAGCAGGGTTTCGATCAGCGCTTCGGCATCCACGTTGGCGGCTGGCATCAATGACCTCGAATTCGCTTCAGGCGAGCGGTCTCCACTCGCTGTCTCTGCCGGTCCTCAATCTCGGCTCTGGCCTCAGAGGACACCGTGTCGAGAAAACGCTCGATCGACTCGTCGTGTTCATCGACGGGTTCGAGTCGCATCGACATCTCGTATCCGGCGGCGTTGATTAGTCGTCTCAGACTGGGAAGAGTGGGCTCCTTCCGACCGGTCTCGTACTCCGATACGACTTGCTGGCTGACGCCTGCACTGGCGGCAAGTTCGGTCTGGGTCATTCCGGCCTTGCTTCTGGCGAGACGAATCAGCCCGGCGGCAAGTGTTGGCGCGGGGTCGTATTTGGACATGACATTCCCTCTGTACGTAGGATCGCATGTTAACAAGCGTTAGCTTGTAAACATGCGATAGTTTGTAATCTGGCATGATTGGATCATCCCGTGGGTAGCCAAACCGGTGAGGAGTTCTCGCTCGTCAGCCGATCAATCGCCCTCCCGGCCGGATTGCGACCGAGATCCCGCCACCAGGCCTTGATCAGAAGGAGCTCGAAGAATTCCGAATCACCGCTCACACTCAGCGACCAGCCATTGTCGTGTGGGGCCACCTTCGCCTCGAATCCTCGCTTGGTTGCCCAACTCTGGACGTCCCAGGGCCATTTCTCGGCGAAAACCATGTTGGCAACGACAATCATGTCGTGGCGGCCGATGAGCATCGACCCCTCCCGCTCGACCATCACCGTGAATCCTTCTTCGTTGGCCTCCACTCGCACCGAGCGACGGCCATGAGGCCACACCGCCACCCCACAGATCTCTCCTTCGGCGCGTTGACGCTGGTAGAGCCTGGATGAGGCGATGAACTCGCATCCACATGTGCCGCACTCGTGGGTTGGCCGGCTCCCGGTGACGACGCATCCGGCGAAAATCGCCTCGCCTTGCTTGGCAAGTTGTTGGTCCCTCAGGGTCGGATAGCCCCACACGATGGGCACACCGGGTTCCTCACAGACGGGACACCACCTCTTGGTCCTTTCCATCTCACCAAACGTACGAGGCCGCTATGACACTTTCGGCAGGCCGAAACCGGTTAGCCCGAGGGCACGACTTCGATCTCGAACCAAGCCACCCACGACGGTGAGCTCGTGGTGAGAATTCGGATGAATCTGACCGTGGACCCGATCTCGACTTCGAGTCGGTCACGATCGTTGGTATCCCCGTTGATGGTGGTGATGAAACGTCCCGGGTCTTCGTGGGCACCCGCATAGACCTCATGACTGGTGACTCCTCCCGGATACTGACTCACCAAAAGCCGGATCAGGTCGACATCGGTCGGTGCCCCCAGATCGAGCTCGATCCACTGGGGCATATCGGCACCGGAGTTCCACAAGGTCTCTTCGGAACCATCTAGCGCATTCGCCGGCGGCTCGATGGAAGCCGAAGCCTGCACTGCGACGACAACCGGATGGTCGACTGGCTGCCAGCCATCGGGGATATCGGGTGACGGTTTTTCTGGTTCCCCGGCGAACCTGAATTGATCACACAACGCACCCTCGCAGTAGGTGACCTTGCCATCGATGACGGTGACCAGGGGGCGGTTGGCTGCGATCCCGATTTCGGGATCAGGGTTGAAGGGGTCTTCGGCGAGGATGAGCATGTCGGCGACCTTGCCGACTTCGAGAGACCCGACCCGCTCTTCGATTCCCATCGCCGCGGCGGCGTTGACGGTCATCATCCGCAGAGCCTCCTCGACGTCGACCGTGGGGACGCCGTCCCAGGCCGCCGGGTAGCAGGGCTCACCGGTACCGATGTCGACGGCGCCGTCGGTGACGAGCGAGAACATGAGCTGGAAGGGTTGACCGGGGATCGACGGAGCGTCACCGTGCCATGACAGCCGCATACCGGGGTTGGCGGCCCGCAACGCGGTGGAGTTCTCGATCACCCCCAATACCGGTGGTGAGAGAATTGCCGCCCACGCCTCGCCGACACTCGGGTCGCAGGCACCTGCCCATCGCACCCCAAACACCACCGGCACCATTCCGATGTCGCCATAGATGGAGAGCTCTTCGGGGGTCAGCAGGGCGGTGAGACTGTTGTGGTCGATTCGCTGATGTTGGGCGAAAGGCCGGCGCTCATAGGCGATCGCCAGACCGTTGATAGCTTCTCGCAGTCCCAGGTCACCGATGCCATGGATCACTGTGATTCCGCCGGCGGCGTCGACCTCGGATACAACGGAGGCCACCTCGTCGGCGGTGACGTAGAGGTCTCCGCTGCCTACCCACCCGACTTCTCTGAGATGATCCGGTGTGGTATCGAGATACTCATGTGAGATGGCTGGAGCCCTGCAAGCACCGCCATCAGAGAACATCTTGACTCCGGCGACAGCCAGCCTCAGGTCGGGGTCCTGGCTGAATTCGTTCTCCAGATAGAAGTCGACGTAATCGCGACCGTCGCAGAAATCGTTGTATGTGAGGTAGAGGTGGGTGCGTACCTAAAGATCGCCCGCCGCATCCAGCGTCCGGTAGGCCTCGAGCTCGTCGGGAAACACTGTCGGCGCCCCTGAAGTAGTGGTTCCGCCGTCCAGCATGAAGGCGATGCCGTCTCGCATCCCGTCCAGGTCGGGCGCCGCATTCTGCAGGTGGTGGGTGTGGGGGTCGACAAAGCCGGGCATGACGGTTCTGCCGTCGACATCGATCACCAGCGTGTCGGGGCCGGCAAGGGCCATCAGCTCTTCCGAAGTGCCCACGGCAACTATGTCGCCGTCGGTGATTGCGACGGCTCGGGCGATGGTGAAATCCTGGTCCACGGTGAGGATCTGTCCGTTGTGCAGGATCAGGCCGGCCGGCGCGTCGGGTAGGGGTACCTCCGTAGTCGTGGTGGTCGATGTCGGACTGGCTGTTGTGGTCGATGGTTCTGGATCGGGGCTGGTGGTGCCGGCCGTGCAGGCACTGACTACGACCAGCGTCGCGACCAGAACCCGGCTATGTGGACCGCCCCGCATGGGCGGATCCTAAGTTGTAATCCGTCTGAGAATGGAATAAGTCGATGTCGTGTTTGACTTGATGGATCGGAGAAGCAACCCAGGATGGACATGGAATTAGGACTGACCAGTTTCGCCGAGACCATCCCCAACGCCTCCGATGGGTCGGTAAGCCATGGGGAACGTCTCCGTCAGGTGATCGAGGAGATCGTGCTCGCCGAGAGGGTGGGTCTTGATGTGTACGGGTTGGGGGAGCACCACCGGCCCGATTTCGCCTCTTCGGCGCCTGCTGTAGTGCTGGCAGCTGCCGCGGGGCGCACCTCGAAGATCCGCCTGTTTCCGGCAGTGTCGATTCTGAGCACCGACGACCCGGTGCGGGTGTTCCAGCAGTTCGCCACGCTTGACCTGGTTTCGTCGGGAAGGGCCGAGCTACTTGTTGGCCGGGGGTCTTTCATCGAGTCGTTCCCATTGTTCGGATTCTCCCTCGATGACTACAACGAGATCTTCGCCGAGAAACTCGACCTGCTTCTCCAGATCAGGGACAACGAGAAAGTGAGCTGGTCGGGCCGGTTCAGGAGCCCCATCGAGGACACCGGCATCTACCCGAGACCGGAACGGTCGTTGCCGATCAGGATCGCTGTAGGTGGCACCCCGCAGTCGATCGTTCGTGCCGCAACCCGGGGGCTTCCGGTAGCTTTGGCCATCATTGGAGGCAGCCCGGATCGGTTCAAGGCGCTTGCCGACCTGCACCGCAGAACCCTCGTCGAGTCGGGCTACGACCCCGAGGAAGTGCCGCTGTCGGTCCACGGTCACGGATTTGTCGCTGACACCACCGAGGAGGCTGCGGAAGTGTTCTACGCCTCCTATGCGGCGGCGATGACCCGTATCGGTCGGGAGCGGGGATGGGGCCCGATGACCAGGGAGCAATATGACATGATGCGTCAACCCGACGGTTCACTGGTGTTGGGCGATCCGGAGACGGTGGCGGCCAAGATCGTTCGCTGGAAGGAAGTCCTCGGTGTCAACCGGTTCGAGTTGCATGTCAGTGTCGGGACGCTCCCACACGAGAAGGTTATGCGAAGCATCGAGTTGTTGGGCACCGAAGTGGCGCCACTGGTCCGTGAGGATTGAGGTGGGCGACCGATGATTTCCGACCACGCAGATGCCCTGATCCTGTTTGGCATAACCGGGAACCTGGGCCGAACCCGACTCTTCCCCGCCCTCTACGCCCTCGCCGCGTCCGATGATCTGAATATGCCCGTTGTCGGGGTAGGCAGAACCGCCGCCAATGACGCCGATCTTCGTCGCTGGGCCGAGGAGGCTCTGATCGAAGCGGGCATCGAGATTGACGGGCCGGTGTTCGAGCATCTCGCCGCCCGTCTTTGCTACGTGTCGGGTGACTATCGCGATTCGGCCACCTACGACGCCATCAAGCAACGACTTGGTGACAAGACGATGGCTGTCTCCTATCTCGCAATTCCGCCGGACCTCTTTGATGATGTGGTGGTTGGTCTCGCCGCGGCCGGACTGGCACGCGATGGCCGTCTCGTCGTGGAGAAGCCATTCGGCCGTGACACGCCAAGTGCCACGGAACTGAATCGGATAATCCACCGTCACTATCCGGAGCCACGTGTCTTCCGGATCGACCACTTTCTGGGCAAAGATGCGGTGCAGAGCCTGATGGTCTACCGGTTCTCCAACACGATTCTGGAGCCGATCTGGAATCGTCACTTCGTCCGTGGCATCCAGATCACCATGGCGGAGGAATTCGGAGTCGAGGGTCGGGGCAGTTTCTACGACTCGGTTGGAGCACTTCGAGATGTGGTCCAGAACCATCTGATTCAACTGATGTCCCTGCTTGCAATGGAGCCTCCAGTCTCCGGCGATCCCGACGCCTTGCGTGACGAGCGTGTCAAGGTTCTCAAGGCGACAAGGACACTGCGCCCCCTGGATGTCGTTCGTGGCCAGTACTCGGGATATCTCGATGAGCCAGGCGTGGCTTCGGAGTCAGGCACCGAGACATTCTTTGCGGCGAGACTCGAAGTCGACTCGTGGCGATGGGCCGGAGTGCCCTGGATCATCAGGGCGGGTAAGGGGATGGTATCAACGGTCACCGAGGCCGTCGTCGAGTTCAACCGGCCACCCAGGATGTTGTTTGCCGGCGCCGATTCGGTTCCGGGGCCCAATCGGATTGCCTTCAGGAGCAAGCCCGAGCACCGGGTTGTCTTGTCGATGCAGGCGAAACGTCTCGGGCCCGAGATGGTGAGTGAGTCCGTTGACTTCTCCGTCGAACACGAGAACGATGCCAGGCAGGGAAGAGGCCCCTACTACCGCCTGCTCGGCGATGCCCTTCGGGGAGATTCGTCCTTGTTCGCAAGGGAGGACGGCGTCATGGAAGCGTGGCGGATCGTCCAACCGGCCCTCGACGATCGCTCACCGCCGTTGGCCTACGAAAGAGGAACATGGGGCCCACCCGAGACCGACTCGCTCCTCGGCAACGACTGGGAGTGGATCACAAACGGGGATTCCTGATGGTCTCGCTCTCTTATGTCACCAGTAGCGGAGTCGAAGTGCCGGCGGTGACAGCAGATCAGATGAGAGAAGTCGACAGGATCGCCATCGAAGAAACCGGCCCGAATCTCTATCAGATGATGGAGAACGCCGGAAGGAATCTGGCCTCCGTGACGATCAGTCTTCTCGGTCCCGGTTGGAGGGATGACACCATTGTGGTGCTCGCCGGAACAGGTGGCAATGGTGGCGGGGGCATCTGTGGCGCCCGACATCTGGCCAATCGGGGCGGAAATGTGACAGTCGTTGTCTCCGACGAGGCCGGTTTCCGCTCGGTACCGGCCCAACAGTTGGCGACGTATCGGGGAACCGATGGCCGGGTTGTCGGTTCCGATGAGCTCGGCGGCCTCGATCCTTCGCTTATCGTCGATGGTGTCATCGGATACAGCCTCTCCGGGCCTGCCCAGAGAACTGCTCTTCACATGATCGAGTGGGCACTGAGCGAGGAAGCGCCCGTTTTGTCCCTGGACGTCCCATCCGGCATCGACTCGACGACCGGTCTGGCACCGGGTGCACACATGATCGCATCGAAAACGATGACCCTGGCCTTGCCCAAGACCGGGCTCGATGTCGCCGCTGTCGGTGCTCTCTGGGTCGCCGACATAGGCATTCCCGGCGAGACCTATCAGAGGGCCGGCCTCGAGGTCCCGGTGGGGCTCTTTGGAGACGAGTTCGTCGTCCCCGTGCGAGCTACGTGAGAGCCGTCTTCAGGACGTCGTCGATTGTGTCGGCGATGTGGAAGACGATGTCCTCACGCACCTTCTCGGGGACGTCGTCGATGTCGATCTCGTTTCTTCGGGGCACGATGACTTCGGTCAACCCGGCCCTGTGGGCGGCGAGAACCTTCTGTTTTACCCCGCCTATCGGCAGCACCTTGCCCTGAAGGGTGATCTCACCGGTCATCCCGACAGTGTCTTTGACCTTGCGTTCCGTGAGCAGAGAAACAAGGGCGGTGAGCATGGTCACACCTGCCGATGGCCCATCCTTGGGGATGGCGCCGGCGGGTACGTGGACATGGAACCTCCCCTTGAGACGCTCGGGGTCGACATCGAGATCCGAGGCGTGGGCCCTGACATAGGAGAGGGCGATCTGCGCCGACTCTTTCATCACGTCGCCAAGCTGACCGGTGAGGGTCAGCCCTGGTTCTCCGTCCATGACTGTGGCTTCGATGAATAGAACGTCGCCGCCTGCTCCGGTAACGGCAAGCCCTGTCGCCACTCCGGGCACATCGGTTCGGTCGGAGGCTTCGTCCTTCCACACCTTGGGTTTGCCGAGGTATTCCTGAACGTCGGATTCGTCTACAACGACAACGCTGCCGGACTCCTCGCTCTTGGCCACTCCGGTGGCCACCTTGCGAGCCAGCTTGCCCAGCTCGCGCTCGAGGTTTCGCACGCCGGCTTCCCTCGTATAGCGGTCGACGATTGCGGCCAGGGCGGGCTCCGTCACTTCGAGCTCTTCGGGCTCGAGGCCGGCGCCTCGAAGCTGACGGGGGAGAAGATGGTCTCTGGCGATCTCCACCTTCTCATCGTCGGTGTAGCCGTCGATGCGGATCACTTCTGTGCGGTCGAGCAGCGCGCCGGGAATGGTTTCGAGGACGTTGGCGGTGGCGATGAACAAAACATCGGACAGATCGAGATCCGTCTCCAGGTAGTGATCGCGGAACGTGTGGTTCTGCGCCGGGTCGAGCACCTCGAGTAGTGCGGAGGAGGGGTCGCCACGCCAGTCGGCGCCCACCTTGTCCATCTCGTCGAGAAGGAACACCGGGTTCATGGTGCCCGCCTCGGTGAGAGCGCGTGCGATACGCCCGGGACGTGCTCCGACGTAGGTGCGTCGGTGACCGCGGATCTCAGCCTCGTCTCGAATGCCACCCAGGGCCACGCGAATGAACTTGCGTCCGAGTGCTCTGGCGACGGACTCGCCGAGCGATGTCTTGCCGACTCCGGGCGGGCCGACCAGAAGGAGGATGGCTCCGGAGTTCCGCTCGCCTTCTTCATAGAGACCACGGTCTTTGCGAAGCTTGCGAACAGCCAGGTGTTCCACGATGCGCTCCTTGACGTCGTGGAGACCGGTGTGGTCGGCGTCGAGCACCGTCCACGCTTCGTCGAGGTCGAGGCGATCCTCAGACTTCTCCCCCCAGGGCAGGTCGAACATCGTGTCGAGCCAGGTTCGTATCCAGGAATGCTCGGGCGACTGCTCACTCATACGCTCGAGCCGGTCGATCTCGCGCTCGATGGCCTCGGTGACGTGGTCGGGGAGCTGGCGCTCTTCGAGCTTGGCCCGATATTCCGAGCTGGCGTCGCCTTCCTCGCCCAGCTCCTTCTTGATCGCATCGAGTTGCTGGCGAAGGATGTATTCCTTCTGCCCCTTTTCGATCTGCTCGGTGGCGTCGGCACGAACCTTGCGCCGAAGCTCGACGTCGCCAAGGACCTCCCTCATCCATTCGAGGAGGAGACCAAGTCTGCGTCGGATGTCGAGCGCTTCGAGAAGCTCGACTTTCTGTTCCAGTGAGAGGTCGGGCGAGTAGACGGCGAGGTCGGCAAGACGGGACGGGTTGTCCATACCCAAGAGACGCTCGGCGACCCCTCCGAGACCTCTGCTTTCCAGGACCGCGCTGACGATGGCTTTGTATTCGACGACGAGCTCTTCGAGTTCTCCGTCGACCATGTCGACCTCGGGATACTCCTCGACTTCGACCCAGAGCGCCCCCGATTCGTCGACCGATCCGGCCCCCACCCGTGCCCGGGCCAACCCAGACACCACGACGTTGCCGTCGTCGTCGGCCTGCTGGATGTCGGCGATGGTGCCGACGGCTGCATATCGGCCCTCGACACGCGGGACGAGAAGAAGACGGCCGTCTGTTTGCTCGGCTGCGGTGAAGGCAATCTTGCCCTCGTCGGTCTCGACTCGGATCGTCACCACCATGTGGGGGAAGACGACACCGTTGTGGAGGGGGAGGACGGGAAGGGTCAGTTGGGCGGTTTCAGGCATGTGCTCGTTTTCTCTTTGATTGGCTGAACATCGGGAAACGTCCCCGGACATCGATCTATTCCAGAGTTGAGTCTAATCCACTCAAGTTTAATCAGTCCTAGGGGTGTGTCGTGGAAATAGCGCCAGCATATGTCCGAGTCCTCGATGTCATCTGGCCAGGACGCACAACGAAGGCGCATCGGCGAGATGCGTCGAGGCGGAGAACGAAGCCAGGGGCGTCGAGGGCCGGAGAGATGCGGTGATTATTTGTACGACACACCCCTAGGGGGTGATCCCTTCGAGGGTGACACCAATCGTGACGAGCCGGCCGTCTCTGACGATCTCGACTTCCGCCGCCGCACCCGGTCGGTGGCTCACCACGACGACGAATAGTTGACCCGGACCGAGGATCGTCGCTCCGTCGATGGCGACGATGCAGTCTCCGACCCGCAGTTCGGCCTTATCGGCGGCTGATCCTGTCAGGATCTCACGGACTATGGCACCGCCGGCGCCTATGCCGTAGCCAAGCAGAGCCACCGGCAAATCAACCACGGAGATCGAGACAACCGCGATATCGGTTAGAAGATGAGCTCCGACGACCTCACCCTCCACAAGTCGTCCATCAGCAAGCCGGACTCTGATCGCCTCGCCGGTGCATCCGTCGACCGGAGGCGTTCGCTGTCGGCAACCAGACTCGTGACACCGGAGAACGTGTGACCCAGACCGAGCCGTCGTCAAACATCGCCATGACGACAATCTTCCGATGGTGGGGATGCGAGGGCCGGAGGGAAACCAGAAGAGCCCGCCCCCAGTCGGGAACAGGCTCTTCGTCGGTCGTGGCGGCGTCTACCCGTAAGAGATGGCCTTGAGCACATCGAGTCGAGCAGCTTTCCGGGCGGGGCCGACCGAAGCGATGAGACCTGCCACGGCGGCCACGATCAGCCAGATCGCCAGCTGGCCGGCCGGCAGGGAGAAGCTGCCGAGGCCATCGTCGGCCAGAGATGTCACCACGCCGAATCCGATTGCGCTTCCGATGAATACTCCGAGTAAGGCTCCGAATACAGCGATGATCATTGCTTCCCGACGGACCATCCGACGCACCTGACGGCGAGTCATGCCTACCGCTCGAAGCAGTCCGATCTCTCGAGTCCGCTCGACGATCGAGAGAGCCAGTGTGTTGGCAATCCCGAGGAGCGCAATCACGAGAGCGAGACTCAACAACCCGGTGAACAGGGTCACCAACTGATCGACCTGTGCTTCAGCCTCCGCGATCTGATCCGACTGGGTGTTGACGTCGACGTTGGGGAACTCGGATAAGGCAGCATCCGCAGCAGCCTGACCTTCTTCGAGGCTCACACCTGAGCCCAGCCTGGCAAAGACCATGAATATCTGGTCGTCACCGATGGTCTCCAAGAAGACCTCTTCTGTAATCACATAGTTGGCGAATGTCGCATTAGTGAACGTCCCGACGATCTCGACCGTGTCGCTGACCGACCCCGGGTAGTCAACCGTGATCACGTCGCCGACAGACCAGCTATTGCCTACCAGGGCATCCTCCTGGACCAGCAGGTCATCTCCGAGTTCGGACAGTTCGATCGAAGGTTTCATGTCATACACACGAGAGATCGTGCTCGGATCCACACCGATCACGACCAGCTCATCACCTTCGATCTCGAAAAATCCGTAGTTCACAGCCGATACGACCGAAAACTCCTCTCGGGCAGCAATCTCATCGACGGCTACCGGGCTGACACCGACGCTGATATTCGTCGAGGCGAATGCAAGATCTGCCGGGAACGACCCTTCGAGGGTGTCGGTGACTGATG
>CAXMMT010000090.1:0-1769 GCA_964194555.1 uncultured Boseongicola sp.
GGCGTACTCTCGCTCATGGACGGTGAAACACCGTTCTGCGAATTGAGGATACTTATTCAACAGGCGCCCCACACGCTCAATATCCGCCAGGTCAACGCCCAATCCGAGGATTCTCACGCCGAAAGGCTATCGCGGGACGACTGTCGACGCCCCGCGATGCCAATACCGTCAGCTACATGTTGCTGGGAGGAGGAGGAGTTCCCCCGCCTCCGCCGGTGTTCGACGGGGAGCCATACTTGGCCCACCATTTCTTGGCGGCATCGATACCGCCAACACCGAACGCAATAGCTAGAGCGAGGGTGGCCGATCCGATGACGATCGTTGCTATTTCTCCGGCGAAGCTGACGTTGACAACGTCCATGGCGAAGAGCACACCGAAAAGGATCACGCCGACATGGACGACCCAGGTGAGCCATCCGACGTTCTGCTCCTCAGCAAAGGGCTTGACCAGACCGGCTGCCCAACTCGCTGCAGCGGCGAACACGATCACTATCACTGCTCCCAACAGCAACAGAGGAATCCACGCCAGCAGTCGAATGAGGAGAGCCTGCATTGCCGGAAGGTTCACGATGCCGGCCACAATCAGTAGCAACACCACCATCAGGTATGCGTAGATGATGGTGTAGGCAATAGAACCTGGTGTCTGGTTGCCGTCAGTTAGCGCCCTAGACACTCCAGATCGTTTCCACATTCCATCGAGGACCCCTAGGTCCAGGAATCCGGCGAGCAACTTGCTGACCAGCTTGATGATCCAACGACCGACAACAAGGACGACCAGGGCAATCAAAACCAAAATGGCCCATTCGACAAAGGTTTCGCCAAACGTCACCAGGCGATCCCAAAGACTGTCCCAAAAACTCAATGAAGTTCCTTTCGATTGGTACAACAGGAACTTACCGCACTGCGCAGCCTCGATGCCACTCAAACACGTTGCGTTCTAGAGGCGGCTATTCGACCGTCACGGTTTTGGCCAGATTTCGCGGCTTGTCGACGTCGAGACCTTTCGCCATTGCGACGTGATAGGAGAGCAGTTGCAAAGGCACCACTGCCGTCACCGTGCACAGTAAATCGGGCCCAGATGGCACCCGAATCACATGATCTGCGACCTCACCCACGTCATCTCCCTCCTCGACGACAAGGACGATCGTCCCTCCCCTGGCCTTCATCTCCTCCATATTGGACAGTGTTTTGGCGCGGACATGGCTGTCGGTGGCCACCCCGACCACCACGACACCTTCTTCAATCAGGGCGATCGGACCGTGTTTCATTTCCCCGGCGGCGTACCCCTCGGCCCTCACATACGCGATCTCCTTCAGTTTGAGAGCCCCTTCCATCGCCACCGGGAAGTCCCCCGAGCGGCCCAAGAAGAAGTAATCGCGCACATCCCTCCATCCCTCGGTCAAAGCCTCGATCTCGTCCGAAAGAGTCAAGACTTCCTCGATCTGCTCGGGCAGGCGAAGCAGGTCATGGACCAACAACTCAACCGCACCCGGGTCAAGGGTGCCTCTTACCTGTGCCAAGTACAGACCAAGTAGTTGCATCGCCACCAACTGCGTTGTGAAGGTTTTGGTCGCGGCCACACCAATCTCAGGACCGGCCCTTGTGTAGAGCACCGCGTCGGATTCCCGAGCCAAAGACGAGTCAACGACGTTGCTCACCCCGATCACATTGGAGCCCTGCGCCTTCGCATACCTGATCGCTGCCAGAGTGTCGATGGTCTCCCCCGACTGGCTGATCCCGATCACCAGCGATCGAGCATCAAGCACCGG
>CAXMMT010000091.1:0-1542 GCA_964194555.1 uncultured Boseongicola sp.
CCCGCCGGGCTGGCGGTCCCGATGTTGCCGCCGATGGTGCCGGCGGCCCGGATCTGAGGTGACCCAACGGTGCGGGCAAGATGGGCCAGAGCCTGATGAGAGCTCGACTCGAGATGGTCCCAAGTGACACCCGCTCCGATGCGACTGGTCGACTTCTCCTTGAGCTCGGCGACATTTTCGATTCCGATGACACTCTTGGGACGATGATGGGCCAGGTTCACCTCGACCATCAGATCGGTACCACCGGCGAGAAACTCAGCATCAGTGTCAGCGTTTTTGGCGGCAAGCGCCTCGTCGATGTTGGTTGCCCTCGTGAAGTTCATCAGTTCATCAACCTGGAGGCCGCGGCATTGTGTTGTTCGAGGATCCGGGGAAGATCCACTCCCACGAGTTGTCTTTCTTTGACCACTGCCCGGCCATGCACATAGTTCATGTCGACTGTGGTCGGGGATGAAAACAGGAGACTCGCTACCGGGTCGTGCCATGCCCCGGCGTATTCGAGTCGGTTGAGGTCGACGGCGATAAAGTCGGCGCATTTGCCCACCTCGAGGGTGCCGATGTCGTCGCGACCGAGAACACTTGCCGAGCCGCGTGTCGCCGTTCGCAATGCGTCGCGTGCGGTGAGCAACTCTCCACCCTGAAGTGGTGGTGACGCGGAGAGTCTGGAAAGGAGCATCATCTGGCGAGCCTCGCCGATGAGGTGGTTGCCGTCGTTGCTGGCCGAGCCGTCAACTCCAATTCCAAGACGGACTCCGGATGCCAGATATTGACGCACCGGGGCGATACCCGAGGCGAGACGCATGTTTGACGTGGGACAATGGGCGACACCCGTCCCATTGGCGGCCATCCTCTCGATCTCTTCGTCGCTCACATAGACGCCGTGGGCAAACCAGACGTCGTCGCCTGCCCATCCCAGGTCCTCCATAAACTCGACCGGACGTCTGCCCGAAGTCTCGAAACAAAATGCTTCTTCGTCCAGAGTCTCTGCAACATGGGTGTGCATATGGACGTTGTGACGACGGGCCTGTTCTGCCGACTCCCTCAGGAGTTCGGCTGTCACCGAGAAGGGGGAGCAAGGAGCAACGACAACCCTGATCATCGCCCCAGGCTCTGGGTCGTGAAACGTCGTGATAGCGTTTTCGGTGTCCTCCAGAATCTCATCCTCATCCTGGACCACCGAATCGGGGGGAAGCCCGCCCTTCGACTCGCCAAGACTCATTGACCCTCTTGCGACATGGAAACGGATGCCTATGGCTTCCGCTGCCCGTACCTGATCGGACACTCCAGAACCGTTGGGGAAGAGATACTGATGGTCAGAGGAGGTGGTGCAGCCTGAAAGAGCAAGCTCGGCAAGGGCTGTTTGAGTTGAGATTTGAACGTCGTCAGGCGTCATTCGGGCCCAAATTGGGTAGAGCGTGCGCAGCCAGTCGAACAATCCGGTGTCCTGTGCGCCGGGGACGGCCCGGGTCAGGGTTTGATAGAAATGATGATGGGTGTTGATCAGACCCGGGACAACGACGTGATCAGTGGCATCGATGACCT
>CAXMMT010000092.1:0-2985 GCA_964194555.1 uncultured Boseongicola sp.
ATCGTGAGCGGGGATCCCTTCATGTGCATCAGCACTACACCGCACTGAGCGTCGGCCACCAATTGAGCCATTCCGTCGGCCCTGCATGCCGTTACGTCATTGACAACCTGGGCGCCGCTCCGAAGCGCTGCATCGGCAACCTCCGGCTTGGAGGTGTCGACGCTGACAACGATTCCCTCCTCGACGAGCCCTCTCACCACCGGAACAACACGATCGATCTCGACAGCGACCGGTACCGGCTCCGAACCGGGCCTGGTTGACTCGCCACCGACGTCGATCAAAGCCGCTCCGTCGGCGGTCATGCGTAGACCGTGGGCTATGGCCGACTCCGCATTGAGATCAATGCCTCCGTCGGAGAAGGAGTCTGGGGTGACGTTGACTACGCCCATGAGGGCACCGCCAGTGAGATCGAGACTCCTGGTTCTCAGTCGCCAAGTTGTGACAGGACTCGCCATCCCGGCACCTCAAGTCTTAAAAAGTAGGGACATCCCTTCAGCGCGTGTGGCGGGATTGGTCTCCATGATCCCTCGTACAGCCGAAGTGACTGTCTTGCTACCCGGTTTCTTGACTCCCCGCATCGACATACAAAGATGCTCGGCCTCGATCACGACCAACACCCCGAGTGGGTTGAGTCGATCATTGAGACAGTTCGCCACCTGAGCAGTGAGTCTTTCCTGCATCTGCGGTCTGTGGGCATACCCATCGACGAGACGCGCCAACTTGGACAAGCCGGTGACCCTGCCGCGAGGCATGTAGGCGACGTGGGCTTGTCCATGGAACGGGACAAAATGATGTTCGCACATCGAGTAGAAGGGGATCTCCTTCACCATCACGATCTCCTGGTAATGCTCCTCGCCAAAGAAGGCATCGATCACGTCACCAGGGTCGCGATGAATCCCTTCGAATACCTCGGCATAAAATCGGGCGACTCTTGCAGGCGTATCCAGCAGACCCTCGCGAGTCACGTCTTCACCGATTGCCTCAATGATCTCGGTGAATGCCTTTTCAATTCGGCCCAAGTCGATCTGTCCCATTTTGTCTTTCAAACTAGGCGGCTGGGCCCAGCAAACGACATGGCAGGGTCGGAAAATTCCCAAAGTTGACCATGGGGTTGACAGTGACAGCGTTGTGACGGTATAGTGACGTCATATTGACATCACACAGATGTCAGAACGAGCAGGAGAGACATCATGTTGATTCATCAGGACACAGTCCAAGCGATCATGGAAGATCGCATTCGCAGGAGCCTGGCGAAGAGCCCCCTCAGAAACAGGTAATGCAACTTTCCCACCCCATCGCCGGTCTCGAAGAGGCGGTAGAAACTCAACTACGCCTTGCCGGCTCCGAAGCCGCAGAGGCCGGCGCAATCTTCATGGCGGCCCTCATGCCAGCCATCCGCGAGTCGATGATGAGCGTCGCTGCCATGGCTGCTGCTGAGATCTCTGGCCAGCTTCGATCGCAGAGTGTCGAGGTTCGTCTGGCAGATGGAGACCCTGAGCTTGTGGTCTCCGAGGACAGAGGTGCTGTTCCCCCACCACCACTACCGCCAGGCGAAGACGACAATGAAGCCAGGATCACGGTTCGTCTTCCCTCCTATCTCAAAGATCTGATTGCCGACGCCGCAGACACGTCCGGGGATTCGGTCAACGCCTACGTCGTCGAGTCCCTCAAGACTGCCAGTCAGCCCAAGAAGAGGGGCATAACCCGACACCGAACGACGATCGAATTGTGATCAGCAAGGAATTTATCGTCGGGTCCAACGCCGACATTGACATCCATGTCCAATCAGGACGGGTGGAGATCCGGCCTGGATCTGCGGGTGTTGTCAAGGTCGACGTCGACACCGAGAACATCGGGTTCATAGTGGAGCAGAGGGGTGACCAGATTTACATCTCCACCAAACAGAATGGCGGATGGTCGTCTCGAAACTCCGCATACGTGGTTGTCGAGGTCCCTAATGAGAGCGACGCCCACATCGCGTCGGCGTCCGCCCGGATCGAGATCGACGCACCCGTCCGAGACCTCGATGCAAAAACGGCCTCAGGAGACATCTATGTCGCATCTGCCCGCGGCGCAACCATCAAGACAGCAAGTGGTGACATACAGATCGGTGAGGCCGAAACAGATGTCAAAGTCAGCTCCGCTTCGGGAGACGTCAGCCTCGACAAGGCTGGAGGCAAGGTGGCATTCTCTTCGGCGTCGGGTGACCTCTTCATAGGTAATTGCGGCGGGGCAATAAACGCCTCAACCGCCTCAGGCGATGTCGAGATTCAGAAGTTCACGGGTCGGCAGTTGAACGTGAAATCAATGTCGGGAGATGTCGAGATCGGCGTTCCTACCGGGACAAGGCTCGACTTGGACGCCACGTTGATGTCGGGCGAGTTGCACCATCCGGAATCCGGCGGGGGGTCGGAACCGAGCAGCCGTCAGATGGCTATCAGAGTCAAGCTGGTATCAGGCGACTTGAGAATCCACCGCGTGTAGTGGCTCGACCGCTAGACGGGTTCGGGTCCGGCAGACCTGCCTCGAGGGAGTTTGCGATCAAGCTTCAGCGACTCGGTCACCTCATCGTCAGCTTCTTCGACTTCTTCCGCCGCAGCGATGAGCTCGCGGGGCTGAGGCAGGATCGGATTATCCGGATACTTGATGCGCAGCGAACCATCAGAGGCGTGTTCCCACTTGGGCACGTCATAAAATAGCTCGGCGACCTGATCCCGATCCACGGTCTCTGTCTCCAGAAGCTCGTCGACCATCCGCTCCATGGCATCCTTGTGATGCTCGATGACGCTCTCGGCCTCCTTGTGGGCGGCCATAATCAGCTTGCGAACTTCTGAATCGATGAATGCTGCCACCTGGTCTGAGTAGTCCTGTTGACGGGCGTAGTCACGCCCCAGGAATACCTCACCGGCTGGTTTCCCATATTGCATGGGACCGAGCTCATCGCTCATCCCGTACTCCATCACCATGCGACGAGCAATCTCTGTC
>CAXMMT010000093.1:0-3313 GCA_964194555.1 uncultured Boseongicola sp.
GTCGGAGGTACCCGATATCATACGAACGTATGTTCGATATAGAACTAGAACCACGGTTCTCGGACAAGGAAATCGAGGCCATCACCGCGGCCGAGTTTGCTGCCTGGGACGAAACCGAATCGGACCGACAGGTGATACCAAGTGACCTGGACGAGTGGGCACCTGGCCCTTATCTTTGTGCCGTTCTCTCGGCGATCAATCCCAAAACGGTCACCGGACACGATCGCGTCATCTTGATGAAAGCCCACGCCCGACAGGTCGCCCATGATCAGGCGGCCTACTACCGCTCGATTGGTGATGTGGCGACTGCCATCCCCGACTCTCCGGATCCTCTGGCTCGCAGTGATGAGTGGTTCGAATACGCCAACATGGAGATGCGCGCAGCGTTGACCCTGACCCGTCGAGCCGCTGACTCTGAACTTGGTTTTGCCTATGACCTTCTCGAACGGCTCCCATCGATCTGGGCAGCCCTCGACGCCGGGACCATCGACGTCCGTAAAGCACGTGTGATAGCCAGGGGCACTGGTCATCTCAGTCAACAGGAGGCTCGTGATGTCTCCGAACGTGTGCTGCCGACCGCTCCAGGTCTCACTACGGGTCAGTTGCGTGCACGTATTCAGCGTCTTTGTTTGGACAGCAATCCCGATGACGCCAAGAAACGGCTACGGCAGGGGCTCGAGGACCGCAGAATATTCGCTCAAGCCAACCCGGATGGCACCGCCGACCTGCTTGGTCTGCAACTCGCCCCTCACCGTGTCTCTTCTGTCAACAGGCGGATCAACGGAATCGCTCTTCAACTGAACAAGACCGATGAGAGCCGGACGATGGACCAGATCCGGGCTGATGTCTTCATCGACCTCCTACTCGGAGACTCCGGCGAAAGTGGTCGCCACGGCGGTGTCGAAATGAGCGTCGACCTCAAAACCCTCGCTGAACTCTCCGAGTCCCCGGGCGACCTGGCTGGTTACGGTCCGGTCATTGCCGACATCGCCCGGCAGGTCGCCGAGGAACAAAGGGATACCCTGTGGCGCACCAGGGTTCTCGACGAGAACGGTCAAGTTATCCACGCCGGGACCACCAGACGACGTCCCGACGCCAGGTTGAAACGGGAGATCCTGGCCAACTACCCCACCTGCACATTTCCCGGTTGTCGGATGCCGGCCACCGAGTGTGACATCGACCACCGCGACCCATGGTCCGAAGGTGGCCACACATCTTTCGAAAACAACGGACCTCTCTGTCGGCACGATCATGTCGGACGACACCAAGCCGGGTGGGAATACATCCGACTACCTGACGGTCGACATCAGTGGACCAGCCCACTTGGCCACACCTACACCACCGGTGGGCGACCTCCGTGATTGTGGATGAGAGCCGAAGCAGGTATGCCCCCGCTAGTTGAGACGCTCCACGATCATCGCCATCCCCTGACCGCCACCGACGCACATCGTCTCCAGACCGTAGGTGCCGTCGAGAGTTCGGAGGTCGTTGAGCAGGGTGCCCATGATTCGAGCGCCGGTCATCCCAAATGGATGTCCGAGAGCGATAGCACCACCATGTGGATTGAGCTTGTCCATGTCGATGCCCAACTCGTCGGCTGACGCCAACACCTGGGCTGCGAATGCCTCGTTGATCTCGATCACATCGATGTCGTCGAGAGTCATACCTGACTGCTCCATCACCTTCCGCACTGCAAAAACCGGGCCCATGCCCATGTACTCAGGCTCCAGGCCGGCCACCGAGGAGGCCACGATTCGGGCCAGCGGCGCCAGCCCCAACGTGGCGGCCTTTTCGTCGGACATGACGAGAACTGCGGCTGCGCCGTCATTGAGCGGACACGAATTGCCCGCGGTGACCGAGCCTTCAGGATCAAACACCGGTGGAAGACTTGCCAACTTCTCCAGCGTGGTGTTCGGACGGGGACCATCGTCGTCACGGATGATGCGCCCGTCCGGAACTTCGATCGGTGTGATCTCTCGATCAAAGAAGCCGTTCATCTGAGACTCGACGGCACGATCTTGCGATCGCTTGGCGAACTCGTCCATCCGCTCTCGGGTTACCCGATACTTCTTGGCAACGTTCTCGGCAGTGTTCCCCATCGGGATGTAGACGTTGTTGATGAAGTCGTCACGGGATGCGTCTGTGAATCGTGGGTTGAGGTCGTCACTGTCGAGCGCCTTTCCATATGTTCGACTGACTGATTCCGAGCCAGCAGCGACGTAGGTGTCGCCTTCATCCTGTTTGATGGCGTGAAAGGCCATCCGGATCGTTTGAAGGGACGAAGCACAGAAGCGATTGACGGTCGTCGCCGGGACAGAGTCGGGCATGGCACCGAGCAACGCAGCAGGGCGGGCCATGTTGAAACCTTGCTCATGGTGAGTGAGCCCACAGCCGACCATGACATCATCTACGGAGTCACGCGGCACTTCCGGCACCTTCTCCATGAGAGCGTTGATGGCGAATCCGGCCAAATCATCGGCACGGGTTTCGATCAACGACCCCTTGTACGCCCTCCCAATCGGTGTCCGGGTGGTGGCAACGATTACTGCTTCAGGCATATAAACTTCCTCATGTGCGAACCTCCGCAAACTTAGCGGCGGGGCTTACTCATTCAGACATGAGGGTGTGGAGAGTTATTCCCATTTTCGTCCTGGTGTTCATTGCATGCAGCCCGCAGACGGAAACTGTGGCGTCGTCGACCACCGTGCAAGGTTCAGCAGTCAGTACCGCTCCAACGACAACTCTTCCGCTGGTCGCCGGCTGTCCAGACAACGACGAGTTCACCGAAGGCGGGCCTGTTGACACCATCGAACAAGTGTCATCGGATGCAAGCACGATCGGGCTGATCAGCTGGACCGCCGAAGAAGCCTGCGAGACATTCACCGTTTCGTTTGAGACATCCGAGGGGGCGCCGGCGACAACACCGCCGAGTGTTTCAGTCGGCTACGTCGACGACATGCCGGTAATCAGAATGTCGCTCGACACCGACGCCACTGTTATCACAGATCAACTTGTGGAGACCGCGATGGTGGAGCGGCTGTACGTTGTAACCGCCCTGGACGGTGGGATGTTCATAGACATCCACCTGGCGGCCCCCGCCCAAGCTCGTGTCACTGTCGATTTCTCGCCTGCACGACTTGTTTTGGATCTTCAGCCGGGAATCGTCGACTACCCGATCCAACCCGCCTTGTCCGATGTCATGGTTGTCGTCAGCCCCGCCGACACCTCAATAGGCGCCAGTCCGGTTTCTATCCTGGGCTACGGGCGGACGTTCGAGTCAAACGTGATGCTCATCGTCACCACCGGCGGTGAG
>CAXMMT010000094.1:0-66345 GCA_964194555.1 uncultured Boseongicola sp.
TGACGCCTATCTAGCCTCTCAGTCGTGACAAACAAGGATGACGCTCTTCGCGCCGATATCCGTCGGCTGGGTTACCAACTGGGCGAGGCCCTCGTTCGACAACACGGGCAAGAGCTTCTCGACCTGGTTGAGAAAGTGCGATCGCTTGGTAAGTCGTCACGACGCGGAGGCAGTACCGAGGCCACCTCGAAACTGCATGAGCTTCTCTCGGATCTGTCCACCGGCCAGGTGATCCCCCTGGTCAGGGCGTTCACCACCTACTTCTACCTCGCCAATGTCTCCGAGCAGGTTCACCGCGCCGATGAGCTGGCGCCTGATGAGAGATACCTGCGGTCGACCGTCGACAGGATCATCGAAGCCGGGCTCGACCAGGGACTCGTCGACGAGGTTCTTGCTCGTTTCGAGGTCAGACCGGTGTTCACTGCACATCCGACCGAGACCGCAAGACGCAGCATCCTCACCAAGACCAGCACACTCGCTCGGCTGATCGAAACCCGGCTTGAGACGGACAACCCGGACCTACTGGCGTCGATAGACAGACGATCGGCCGAACTGATCGATCAGATCTGGCTTACGGATGAGCTTCGGCTGGAACAACCCAATGTGGTCGACGAGGCACGATCCGCCCTGTATTACCTGGTCGCGATCGCCGAAGAGGTTCTCCCGGTCGTCTCGGAGACGATGGCGACACAGTTCCAGCGTATTGGAGCCGAGTCGAGTTCGGTGCCGCTCAAGTTCGGTTCTTGGGTGGGTGGCGACCGGGATGGAAATCCAGGCGTCTCACCGGAGACGACACTGGAGACCCTCGCCCTTCAACACGAACGCGGTCTCACCTATCTCATCTCCCTCATCGAAGAGTTATCAAACGAGCTATCGATCTCCAACCGTCTTGCTCCGATAAGCGACAATCTCGAGCGATCGCTCGAGGCGGACAAGTTGCATCTGCCTGACATCTGGCAGCGGGAGAGAAGACGGACCGCAGGCGAGCCATATCGCCTCAAGTGCTCGTACATTCACGCCCGTCTCATCAACACCAGAGAGGCAGTGCTCGCGGGAAGCCTTCGCCGTGACGGCTCTGGCTACCCCCACCCCGATGAGCTGACCACCGATCTCGACCTGATAACGGAGTCGCTGAGCCAGGCCAAGGGACAACTGATAGCTGAGGGATCGGTGGCGAGGGTTCGTCGAGCCGTCGTCACCTTCGGCTTCCAGATGGCAACACTCGATGTCAGGGAGCACTCCTCGAAACACAGGGCCGCCGTCGAGGAGCTCTTCGATATCGTCTCGGTCGATCTCAAGGCCATGGGAGGCGCCCAACGTCTTCAGGTTCTCTCGAGTGAGCTCGCCGGGGCCCGGCCTCTGTCCAGCGCCACAACAGAGCTCTCGACCGAGGTGAGCAAGACCCTCGGTGTATTCCGGGCTATCCGCGAAGCCAAATCCCGCTACGGGCAGCAGGTGATCGAGAGCTATGTCATCTCGATGACCGAAACCCCGGTCGACGTACTCGAAGCTGCGGTGCTGGCGCGGGAAGCGGGGCTCATCGACATCGGGCGGGGCATCGCCGACATCGGGTTTGTGCCCCTCGTGGAGACGATCGACGACCTCAAGGGCTCGGGGTTGCTGCTCGACAACCTTCTCCACAACCCTCAGTACCGGCGTCTGGTTTCACTTCGAGGCGATTTCCAGGAGGTGATGCTCGGCTATTCCGATTCCAACAAGGTTGGCGGAATCGCTGCTTCCCAATGGGAGATATACAAGGCGCAGAAGGTCATGCGCGCCGTTGCAGAGAAGCACAATGTGACGCTGCGGCTCTTCCACGGCCGAGGCGGCACCATCGGAAGGGGCGGTGGCCCGACCCACGCGGCGGTCTTGGCGCAGCCCTTCGGAACCATCGATGGCTCCATCAAGATCACGGAGCAAGGAGAGGTCATCTCGGAGAAGTACGGCAACCCGGGCATCGCTGCCCGAAACCTCGAGCTGATGGTTGCCTCAGTTCTAGAGAGCTCGCTGCTCCATAGAAAATCGCGTCGGCCTTCAGAAACACTCGACGGTTGGACCGAGGCGATGGACTGTATCTCGTCAGAGGCTTATACGTCCTACCGCCGCCTTGTGGAGAACAGCAGTCTCGTCCCCTATTTCCTCTCATCCACACCGGTCGAGGAGTTGGGAAAGATGAACATCGGCAGCCGACCATCGCGGCGACCGGGCGGCGTCGGCGGAGTCGACGACCTTCGTGCAATCCCCTGGGTGTTCGGCTGGACCCAGACCAGACAGATCGTCCCCGGATGGTTTGGGGTCGGCTCCGGTCTCCAAGCGGCCCGCAGGGCCGGGTACGAAGATGTCTTGCGGGAGATGGCGTTGGAATGGGGATTCATGCAAACCTTCTTGTCAAACGTGGAGATGACCCTCTTCAAGACGGACCTCGACATTGCCGGGCGATATGTCGACACCCTCGTTGCCCCCGAGCACCAGCACCTTCTCCAATCAATCCGGCACGAGCACGATCTGACGATCGCTCAGGTGCTGGAGATTCGAGACGTGGACCAGTTGCTCGACGACGCCGCTCTTCTCCGTCGCACACTCGATGTGCGCGATGTCTATCTCGACCCGATCAATTATCTTCAGGTATCCCTTCTGGAGAGGTCCCGTCAAAGGGAGGAATCGCCCGATCTCGACCGAGCTCTGCTGCTGACGGTCAACGGAATCGCCGCTGGGATGCGGAACACCGGTTAGTCAGAGAGAAATTCTGCCGACACGTGATTGAACATCTTCGTAATGGATGCTCACCTGATTCACAATGGCTTCGGGCATTGCGGCACCGTAGTCTCCGGCTCATGGCCATCACCGTCCTCAACCATCCACTTGCCTCGGATCTACTCACGATTCTGAGAAACGAGCAAACCAACCCACCCGAATTCCGTCAGATCGCCGAGCGGCTTGGCTACCTGCTGGTTGCAGAGGCTCTGTCGGATATGCCCACGGATCCTGTCGAGATCTCAACGCCGCTGGAGCCGATGACTGGCCAACAGCTTCATAGGCCGGTGGTAGCGGTGGCAGTTCTTCGCGCCGGCCTCGGGCTCCTTCACTCGGTCCTTACCCTCGTCCCCGACGCGGCGATTGGCTTTGCCGGGGTTCAACGGAACGAGGAGACAGCCGAGCCGATGGAGTATTACACCAAGTTCCCCGACCTCGATTCGGCTCGTGTGTTGATTCTCGAGCCGATGCTCGCCACCGGCGGCTCACTGTCCTGGGCCGTCGACAATGTGAAGGAGAACGGAGCCAAAGACATCACTGCCATTTGTGTTGTTGTTGCGCCGGAGGGGGTCGAGTTCATGGAAGAGCACCACCCAGATGTTCGAATCGTCGCAGCGTCTCTCGACCGCGAGCTCAACCCGAACTTCTACATCGCGCCTGGTCTGGGCGACATGGGAGATCGTCTCTTCGGCACCGTGTGAGCCGATTCGAGGATGCAGTCACCACGGTGATGATCCGCCTGGAGCCGGGGGACATCGTCACCTATGGCGAAGTTGCGGCAGAAGCCGGGTTTCCTGGGGCGGGGCGGGCGGTGGGCACCCTCCTGCGGACAACAGGCGCTGATCTTCCCTGGTGGCGGGTGGTCGGATCCGGAGGGCACCTTCGCACGCCGAACCCGGACCGACAGGCCAGACTTCTGGCAGATGATGGTGTTCTCGTCATCGACAATCGCGTCAGGGGCCATGTGGTTGCATAAACGCTAAATTGAAGCGATCAAGCACTTCCTCAACACATATGATTGGTCACGATCCGAGCTGCAAGCCCTGATCGACGAGGCCCGGGTTTTCAAGACGTCGCCTCACGGCAACGCCCTCGCGGGGAAGACGATCGCGCTCCTCTTTCTCAACAACTCCCTCCGAACCCGCACCTCGTTCGATGTCGGAGCCAATCAGTTGGGCGGCCACGCCGTGGTGTTGTCTCCGTCCGGTGGCATGTGGCCGCTCGAGTTCGATGACGGGGTCGTGATGACCGGAGATGCCGAGGAACACGTCAAGGAGGCTGCAACGGTCCTCTCCCGATACTGTGACCTGATAGGAATCCGGGCCTTTCCCAAGTTCGAGGACTGGGAGGAGGACCGAAAAGACCGAATCCTCGAAGCTTTCGCCAATCACGCCGACGTTCCCGTCATCAACATGGAGACGATCACCCACCCCTGTCAGGAAATGGCGATGACCATGGCTCTCCAGGAGAAGATCGGTCAACTCGACGGAAAGAAGTTCACTCTCACCTGGTCCTATCACCCGAAACCCCTCAACACAGCCGTCGCCAACTCTGCTCTGCTCATCGCAGCCAAGTTCGGAATGGACGTCACGCTCCTCTGCCCGACCGAGGAGTTCATACTCGATGATCGTTATCTGGACATTGCGCGGTCAGACGCGAGCTCCTATGGCCGGAGCCTCACAGTCACCCATGACATCGACGCCGCCTATCGAGGCGCAGACGTCGTCTACGCCAAGAGTTGGGGCGCCCTCCCCTACTTCGGCAACTGGGAAGCTGAGAAGCCCATCAGGGATCAGTACCGACACTTCATCGTGGACGAAGAAAAGATGTCTCTCAGCAACGATGCCCTGGTGAGTCACTGTCTTCCGATGAGGCGAAACGTCATCATGACCGACGCCGTTTTCGACGCCAGCACTTGTTTTGCCTACGACGAGGCCGAAAACCGTCTCCATACCCAAAAAGCGATCATGAGCACATTGGTAGAGAACGGCTGATGATGACTCCTCACCAAGACGTCCGTCAAACAATCGTGCAGCTCCTGTCGAACATGAGCGACGGGAAGGAGATTCGCACCTATCTCAGCCGATTCTCCCAGCTCGATCAGGCTCGGTTCGCCGTTATCAAGATTGGAGGGGCCATCCTCCAGAGCAGACTCGAAGAGACAGCGGCCGCTCTTGCCCTCCTCCACACGGTCGGACTCACTCCGATAGTCATCCACGGCGGCGGTCCTCAGCTCGACG
The DNA here is from genome assembly GCA_964194555.1 of uncultured Boseongicola sp. Classification (GTDB taxonomy): domain Bacteria; phylum Actinomycetota; class Acidimicrobiia; order Spongiisociales; family ZC4RG35; genus SZUA-217. The sequence continues at coordinate 4,995 of CAXMMT010000094.1, forward strand.
AGCGGTTGGCAAACGATGGCATCGTCTCAGACAAGGTCGATGGCTTGAGAGTCACGACCAGTGAGGTGCTCGATGCTGCCCGCGACATCTTCACGGCGCAGAACATCGCTCTCGTCGAGGCGGTGAGGGGCCGGGGTGTGTCAGCCCATGGGCTCACTCAGGGCGCGTTCGACGCAGACATCGTCGATCAGAACAAGTACGGCTTCGTCGGCGAGCCGGCAAAACTCCACTTAGACCTGTTGCGATCGATCGTGAGATCCGGGGCGATACCGATTCTCACCTGTCTCGGCGTGGCCCCTGGGGGGCAGTTGGTGAACATGAACGCCGACTCGGCCACGCGTTTTCTGGTCCGCGAGATCCAACCGATGAAGATCATCTTCCTTGTCGACTCCGGTGGTCTCCGTGACGGGGAGGGCCGCATCATCGAGTCGATCAACCTCGCTTCTGACTTCGACGACCTGATGAGTCAGGATTGGGTCCACTCCGGAATGAGGCTCAAACTCGCCGAGATCCGCCGTCTTCTCGACGACACTCCCCCTTCGACCTCGGTGTCGATCACCAGCCCTACCACCCTGGTCAGAGAGCTGTTCACCCACGGAGGTGCAGGCACGCTCGTCCGCAAGGGCGAGAAGATCGTCAAATACGAGGACAAGGCCGCTCTCGACCGGGAGCGCGTCGAGCATCTCATCCAGGGTGCGTTTGGTCGAAAGTTGGAGTCCCGCTGGTGGAACGACCTGGAGATGTCTGCAGCTTATGTCTCCGCAAGTTATCGGGCCGGCGCGGTGGTGACCCGAATCGACGACTTCACCTATCTCGACAAGTTCGCGATTCATGAAAGCGCCCAGGGAGAAGGACTCGCCAGAACCGTCTGGACCCATGTGACAAGGGACTTCCCGGTTCTCTTCTGGAGATCGAGAAGCGACAATCGTTTCAACGCCTTCTATGCCAAGGAGGCCGAGGGCTCGGTGAAGCAAGGCCATTGGACCATCTACTGGACTGGTGAGAGCGACTTCGACAGGATCAGCCGGGCGGTGAAGAGGCTGAACGAGCTGCCTGCAGCCTTCCGTAGGGACTCCTCCGGTGTCTGAAGCCAGTGCCCTGGCCGGTAACGTTGGCGATGTTCAGGGCGAGACAGAGGCGCCTCTGACAAGGACGCAGGACGAAGGCGCACTGGCCCGTTCGTCGAGGACGAGGACACAGTCAGGGACGTCACTGGACGTCCTGATCGCGGCGAATGTTGGTGGTCGGGGCACTAGATCCGTCGGCGTCGTCGGCGCCCGCGGACACACCGGCAGCGAACTGCTCAGGCTCCTCGGCGGCCACCCTGGATTGTCTGTGAAGTACGCGGGGTCGAGAGAGAAAGCGGGTCGCCCCGTTCCCGAGATCGACCAGCTCACATTTGAGGACATGGACGCCGCCGGGATAGCCAAATTGGGGTTGGATGCGGTGTTTCTCGCTCTTCCCGACGGTGTTGGCAGACCATTCGCCTCCGCCCTTCCCGCCGAGACTGTGATCATCGACATCTCCTCAGACCACCGTTTCGACGACACCTGGATCTACGGTCTCCCCGAGCTCAATAGGGCGAAGATCGCCGGAGCGCGACGAGTCGCCAATCCGGGTTGTTACGCGACCGTCATGCAGCTCGTGCTGGCGCCTTTTGTAGATGATCTCGATGGAGTGCCGGCCGTGTTCGGGGTCTCTGGATACTCCGGGGCCGGCACTGCGACATCGGCGAAGAACGATCCGGCTCGTCTCGCCGACAACCTGTTGCCTTACCAGCTCGTGGGCCACAATCATGAGCGAGAGGCCACCCGACACCTGGGTCACCCGGTTCGATTCATGCCCCACGTTCATCAGGCGTTTCGGGGTCTTCTCATAACCTCCCACATCCCGTTATCGACCCCGATCACTGGCGCAGATGCGTTCGGCCGTTTGGTTGATGCCTATGCAGACGAGCCTCTGATCGACATTCACGAGAGGATTCCCGAGTTGCGCGATGGCGCCGGTCGATTGGGCGTCGTGTTTGGCGGCGTGGAAGTGAGCGAGGATGGCCGAAACGTGGTGGTGGTGGGTGCCGAGGACAACCTTCTCAAGGGAGCAGCAGTTCAGGCCGTCCAGAATCTCAATCTCGCCTTTGGGCTGCCGGAGTTCGCCGCGATCCTCTGAAGCTGAATAGCTTGTCCCCATGGCGTTCACCGCAATCGAGCTGATCGAGACCAAACGTGATGGCAGCGTTCTCTCACCCGACGCCATCGAATGGCTCGTTGGTGCATACACCGATGGCGACGTTCCCGACTATCAGATGTCGGCGATGGCAATGGCGATCCTGCTGAACGGGATGAACAGCGATGAGCTCACCGCGTGGACCGAGGCGATGCTCCACTCAGGCGAGGTGATGGACTTCTCTGAAATCGCTGCTGCCAAGGTCGATAAACACTCGACCGGGGGTGTAGGTGACAAGATCTCGATACCGCTGGTACCGCTGGTGGCGGCATGCGGTGTCTATGTGCCAATGATATCGGGACGCGGGCTGGGCCATACCGGAGGGACGCTCGACAAGCTGGAGTCGATTCCCGGTTTCACCACCAGCCTGACCCCCGACGAGTTCAGAAAGGTTCTCACCGAACACGGTCTCGTACTCGCCGGACAGTCCGAATCCATGGTTCCCGCAGACCGCAAGCTCTACGCATTGCGGGACGTCACCGGCACCGTCCCTTCAATCCCGCTGATTGCCAGCTCGATCATGTCAAAGAAGCTGGCAGAGGGTCTCGACGGCCTCCTCCTCGACGTGAAAACAGGCTCAGGTGCGTTCATGAAGGATCTCGTTCACGCTCGAGCACTGGCGCACACCATGGTTGGGATCGGTGCCTCCCACGGAGTCGACACCGTCGCCTTCATAACTTCGATGAGCCAGCCCCTCGGAAACGAGGTCGGAAACGCCAACGAGATAAGGGAGTCGATCGACGTACTCAGAGGAGAGGGCCCCGCCGATGTGAGCGAACTCACGACGGTATTCGGCGAGACGATGCTCGAGTTGGCCGGTATCGATGGAGGTAGCGAGCGCCTCGACGATGCAATCAAGTCCGGGGCGGCTCTTCAGAAGCTCATCGACGTGACCGAGGCCCATGGAGGCGACCCCTCGGTCATCGAAGACCCATCTTTGCTTGTCAGGGCGCCACACGAGGCTGTCATAGTTGCTCCCGCTGACGGCTACGTGACACGTTGCGATGCATTCATCATCGGCGTCAGCGCGACATGGCTTGGAGCCGGGCGTGAGCTCAAGAAGGACATCGTCGACCCCGGAGTGGGGATCACGCTCAAAGCCAAGATCGGGGATGAGGTGGTCAGGGGAGATCCGCTCGCGATCGTACGTTATGGCGACCAAGCAAAGTGGGAAACTCAGAGCGACGCCCTTTCTTCGGCTTGGACGATCTCCGAACGGCCGATTTCGCTACCAGAACTGATCATCGAAAGAGTTGACGTCACCACGATTTGACCCTGGATCAGATAGTCCGGGCGCCAGTTACCATCGCCGCCGAATTCGAACAAGGAGCAATGCAGTATGAAGGTCGTCGTCTGTATCAAGCAGATCCCTGATCCGGCCACCCCCTACACCCTCGAAGAGGGATCACACTGGTTGATACGCCCTGACGACCAGATCCTCGACGACACCGACCGCTATGGGGTAGAAATGGGTCTTCAGCTGGTCCAGGCCAACGAGGGAACGCTCACATTGGTGAGCATGGGACCTGCCGGCAACGCCCAGGGAATTCGCCAGGCGCTGGCCATGGGTGCCGACAAGGCAATCATCATCGAAGATGACACTCTCCGTGGCGCCGATACTCTGACGACTTCGAGAGTTCTCGCTGCCGCCATCGAGAGGGAGGGCTTTGATCTGGTCGTCACCGGCACCGAGTCAACCGATGGATACTCGGGAGTCATTCCTCAAATGCTCGCCGAGCACCTCGGCACTCCCGCGCTCACCTATGCAAAAAACGTCGGTATCGGCGACGGGACGGTAACCATCGATCGTCAGACCGACGACGGCTACGACGTGGTGGCGGCAGATCTGCCCGCTGTCATATCGGTGACGGCTGGCGTGGTCGAGCCTCGTTATCCCACCTTCAAAGGGATCATGGACGCCAAGAAGAAGCCCGTCGAGCATCTGACGCTTGACGATCTCGGTGTCGAGGCTTCATCTGATCAAAAGGTCGCGTCGATCTCGGATGCGACTGAAAGAGAGGCGGGTCAGAAGATTGAAGACGCCGGTGAGGCCTATCAGGCCATTGTCGCGCTCCTCGAAGAGAGAAAGGTGATCTGAGATGGCCTCGGTGTGGGTGTTCGTAGAAGAAGTCAATGCAACCCCGTCGGTCCTGGGACTCGAGCTTCTGACCAAGGCCAGAACGCTTGGCGATGTGACCGCTGTGTACCTCGGGACCGGGAGCGACGAAGCATTCGCCGTCCTGGGTAAGCACGGAGCCGGCTCGGTGCTACACGCAGACAGCGGCGACAGGCTCCCGTCGGGACCACTCGCCGCTGCCCTGGCCGACCGGATGGCCGCCGAGTCTCCGGAACTGGTCTTGTTTGCCCAGGCCTACACCGACCGGGACCTGGCGGGACGTCTTGCCGCGCGGCTGGGCGTCGGAGTCCTGGCCAATGCATCGGACGTCCGTCTGACAGACGAAGGTGTGGAGACGGATCACGAGATTTTTGGCGGCAGCCAGATCGCGACCGCCTCGGCAACGAAAGGGCCGTTTCTGGTGCTGATTCGTCCCAAGTCGTTCTCCGCCGAAGCCATGGGGGGAGGGGCCCCGTCGGTCGCCAATCTCGAACTTCCCGATGTCGGCGGCTCCGAGGCGAAGATCGTCGAAACACATGCCGAAGAGCGCGAAGGGCCCCAACTTGGTGATGCCGGCGTCGTCGTAGCCGGGGGACGAGGTCTTGGTTCGACCGATGGGTACGAGTTGGTCGAAAAACTCGCCAAGCAGTTGGGCGCCGCCACCGGCGCCACACGAGCCATTGTCGACGCGGGATGGGTCCCGTATGCGAAACAGGTTGGACAGACGGGAAAAACGGTGAAGCCCGACGTCTACATCGCCGTCGGTATCTCGGGGGCGATGCAGCATCTTGTCGGCATGAAGGACGCCGGCACCATCATCGCCATCAACAAGGATCCCGATGCTCCCATTTTCTCGGTGGCCGACCTCGGGATTGTTGGTGACGTCCACAAAGTGCTTCCCCAACTGATCGAGGCGCTCGAAAGCCGCTGACCGATAGCCAGGAAAACGCGTAAGCTTCCCTTATGCGCACCCGGATGACTTTCGCCGTGCTGACCCTGGTAATCGCTGCCTGCGGGACCGCAGCGGAGACAGCCACCACCGACCCAGAACCCACCACCACGGCCGCCATTGAAACAACGACCAGCACTGCCGGGACAACCACGAGTGAGCAAGCCGAGGAAACGACTACCACCACACCCCCGGTTTCCGGTGCTCGGTTCGTGCTCACCAGCATCTCATTCGGAGATGGAGGAATGGTCGTCATCACCAACATCGGCGATTCCCCTGGAAACCTCGGCGGACATTTTCTCTGTCAACGGCCTTCTTATTTCGGTATCCCTGATGTCGAGGTGCCGGCCGGCGGGCTCGTGGCCATCAGCACCGGAGGGAGCGTGTTCCTACCCCCGCCGGGCGCGATCACCATCGACGAGATTGCCGCCATCGGCACGCTCGATCCCGGTGACGGGGAGGTCGGTCTGTACACCTCGGCGCTTTTTGGCTCGGCGACCGACATCATCAGCTACGTCGAATGGGGTAGTTCGGGACACGGGCGCAGTTCGGTGGCCGTCGAAGCCGGCATTTGGAGCGGCTTTGTCCAGACGGGCACCGACAGCGTGGCGATCCTGGCAAATACCACGCCTCCCACCGAGGCCGCCCATTGGGACGTTGGTTGAGGTCAGAGGTTGAATCGGTGAGGCAACAGCTCTTCGAGGGTGTGCTCCCGGACAACTGAGCCATCTCCGGCGGTCACGATCACCTTCTCGACGCCGAATTCCGCCATTTCCTGACGGCAGCGACCGCACGGGTAGGCCCCTTCGACGTCGTCCGCGTCGATACACGCAACCGCTATACAGACGATCTTTCGGACACCCTGGGAGACGGCTGTGTTGATCGCTGTGGATTCTGCGCACGACGAGACCGGGTAAGAAGCGTTCTCGATGTTGGCGCCCGCGAAGATCTCCCCGTCCGCGCTCACCACAACAGCCCCAACCCGAAAGTGCGAATACGGGGAGTATGAGCCCTCAGCAGCAACTCGTGCCGCCACAGCAAGTTCATCATTGTTCATGATTCCTCCAGCAATGCATCAACAAAGCTATCCGGGTCGAATACCTCCAGGTCGTCCAACCCTTCTCCCACGCCAATGAGCTTCACCGGAACTCCAAGATCCTTCTCCACCGCGATGATGATGCCGCCTCGGGCGGTGCTATCAAGCTTTGTCAGGATGATGCCCGTGACCGGCACCGTCTCCGCGAATTCGCGCACCTGAGCCAGACCGTTCTGTCCCGCAGTCGCATCCAGGACCAAAAGCACCTCGTCGACGGCGCCCTCACCGGCGGCGACCCGGTGGATCTTGGCCAACTCCGCCATCAGATTCTTGTTTCCGTGGAGCCGCCCAGCCGTATCGATGATCACGACATCGGTTCCCTTAGCTCGAGCAGAGGTCAGGGTGTCAAAGGCGACGGAAGCAGGGTCGCCGCCTGTCTGGCCTCCCACCACTTCGACTCCAACGCGGTCTCCCCAGGTCTGAAGTTGCTCACCTGCGGCCGCCCGGTAGGTGTCTGCTGCACCGAGAATGACGGTCTTGTTGTCGTCCTTGAGTCGTTTGGCCAGTTTGGCGACCGTCGTTGTCTTCCCGGTGCCGTTGACTCCGACCACCAGCCACACAGACGGCCGGCTGCTCGTAGCCAGCCCGCGTTCTTCATCGTCCAACTCCCTCCGGAGTTGTGTGGATAATGCCGCCTTCGCCTCCCGGGCAGTCTCTGGCTTGGTGGAACGGACACCATTCACGATGTGACCGGCTGCCTCGACGCCGACATCCGCAGCGAGGAGGGCTTCCTCGATCTCGCCCCATGTGGAGTCATCGACGCCCCGACCCCATGCTCTCCGTAGGGCTGCCCCGAGTGTTCCAGTGGTCTTCGCCAGTTTGTTGGGGTCGGCGACCTCGGGCTTGGCATCCCCCATACGCCGAAGCACGAGCACAACGATGATCAGGCCCACAACGGCGAGGACGATCAGTGTCGAGACGACCAGCGTCGAGTTATCCATTCGGAATGGGAGCCTAAGCCACCTGTTCGGAGACGACCATCGCCATGTCCTTTCGAATGGCCTGTGACGAGCCACCGGGCTCCATGGTCACTCCATAGAGGACATCGGCGGCTTCCATGGTCTGCTGCTGATGGGTCACGATGAGAAGCTGGGCTCTCAGCTTGAACTCGTCGACAATGCGGAGAAAGCGGCGCAGGTTGGTGTCGTCGAGGGCGGCCTCCACTTCATCCAGGACATAAAAGGGGCTTGGTCGGGCTTCGAACACGGCAAAGAGAAACGCCAGTGCTGCCAGGCTTCGCTCGCCACCAGAGAGCAGGGTCATCTGACTGACCTTCTTCCCCAGTGGCTGGGCATCAATCGCCACACCTGAATGGGTGGCGTCGTGATCAATCACCCGGAGCCTGCCACGTCCGCCGGGAAAGAGAACGGCGAAGTACCGCTCGTATGCTTCAGCGACCTCGGTGAAAGCAGCATGGAAACGCTGCTCGATTTCTTCTTCCAGGGCGGTGATGACCTTACGGAGCTCAGACCGGGATGACTCGATGTCACTCATCTGATCCGAAAGGAACGTGTGACGCTCATCCAACTCCCGGAACTCTTCGGCAGCCAGAGGGTTGATGGGCCCAAGCCGGCTCAGCTGCGCGCTCTTCGCCTCGAGCAGCTCCTCGAGATTGGTGTCCTCGGGAAGTTTGGGTCGCGAAGCACCCATTGCCGCGTCGACATCAGAATCGGCATCACGTCGAATCGACTCGACAACAGCCTCTCGGTGGAGACGAAGCTCCGCGAGTGTGACGTCGAGCTCGGCGGCGCGCTCCCGAGCATCGTTGATGGACGTGAGAAGTGAATCGTGCTCGTCGCGCACAGCTTCGAGATCTCCGAGGGCTCCCTGGTTCTCATTTCGCAGTCGAGTCTGGCGGTCTCTGATCTCCTCTATACGACGCGAAAGCACCGACAAGGCGCGACGGGCGAAGTCTTCTACTTCAGCAAGCTTGCCCGGGTCGGATTCCGGCTCATCACCGGAATCGAGTCGCCGTGCTTCTCCATCGATCCGGATCAATCTCTCCTGGAGAAGACGCTCGCGCTCAACGATGCTACGAAGTTTCCCTGCGGCATCCTGCCACTGGGAACGGGCCAGCTCGCGATCGGCGCCCAACTGAACACGACGCGCCTCCAGCTCGTCCCAGGCTCTCATCTGCTCCGCCTCTTCGCCTTCGAGGGCCTCGAGACGGGATCTCAACTCAGCAATCTGACGCCGGCCCTGGTCAATGGTGTCGGTCAATGCAGTCTTGCGCTCCTCCAACCTGGTCTGCTCCTCCTGAACTGAGTCAACCGACTTCTGGAGACTCCGCATGGCTTCTGATCGTCCGGCCAATCCGGCCTCTGCGGCCTCGAGCCTTTCGAGAGCCGATCTCTCCACCTCGCGGCTGGCGTCAAAGTCACGTCGAGCGGCATTGTGAATCGACTCGGCGCGAGCCAGGGCTGTCGACGATCTTTCAAGTGCTACCTCTGCCGCCTCCAACATCGCCACCCCAGCACCGTCTGGATTGGCGATGTGCACGCCGTAGACGGAGATGAGATCGCCCTCCGGAGTAACCGCACGGAGAGCCGGGTACTTGGCAATCAGGTCCCATCCACTCACCCAACCTTCGACCAGGACGACATCACCTAGAAGCCGTGTGGCCAGACCCGGATGGGCCGCGGGCCCGAGCCGATCGATCAGAGCGTCGACACCGAGGCTTGCAGCGACTTCCTTGGCGGGAGCTGAGCCCTCAGACATAGCCGATACCACCGGAAGGGAACCTCCGCCGGACCCCTTCACACTCTCCACAACAATGCGGACAGCATCAACATCCTCGAACGCAACCGCATCCACCCAGCGACCGAGCGCCGCGTCGACGGCAGCTTCCATTCCTTCGGGAATGTCGAGCTGGGATGTCAAGGATCCGACAACCCCTCTGGCCCCTTCCGCCAACTTGCGCGCTTCGGAGTCGAAGTGGCCTTCGATGCCGGCCCTGATGGCGTCGACTCTGGCTTCCGCTGAGGCTACTTCCAAACGACTGCCGGCCCTGGTCTCCTCGGCTGCCGACCATTCCTCCTGGTCTGCTACGCGCCGGGTCGAGGCGTCGTCATAAGTAGCCTGAATCGTGGTGATCTCCACGTCGATCTTCTGGATCTCAGCGTTGATTCGATCCACTTCGGCGGTTTCGTCACGTCTCTGGGAGGCGAGTACTTCGAGTCGATGAGTTACTCCCTTTCGCTCGCGCTCATCGCGGATCTGGGCCGACTCCAGAGCGCTGGCCTCTCCCCGCGCAGCGGCCAGGGCCCCCTCTGCCGAAAGAGCGTTCTGGGTGGCAACGGCACGCTCTTCGTCTTCAAGCCGACGGAACCTCGACTCGACGCTATCGGCCACCGACGCCGCCTCCCGGCGATCCCCATCGATGGAGAGGAGCTCTGCGCTGATGGCTTGTTTCTCGTTCTCGAGGTCATCCCGCCGCTCAACCACGGCCTCACGCCGACCGCTGACAGCGCGACGGCGCTCGTTGGCGACTGAAGTGACACTCCGAAGACGCTCACTAGTCGTCTCCAGCAACGCAGCGGCCGAGGTGTCGCGATCGAGATCGACTCTCACCTGGCCTGCTGTTTCGGTGAGTGCGGCCAGCCTCGTGGACAGATCTTCAACCCTGCGACGATCAACATCGAGGTTCTCGTGAAGCCGGGACTTCTCTGAGATAGCGATTGTGAGATCTCGATCGTGGCGGGCCAGAGCTTCACCGCCCAGGTAGAGCCGGAGGGCCTTCACTTCACCCTTCAGACCGTCGTATCGCTCGGTGGCGCGCGCTTGTCGCCGGAGCGGGCGCATCTGACGCTCAATCTCGCCAAGCAGGTCGTGAAGACGAACAAGATCCTCATCCGTTCTCTCCAGCCGTCGTTCGGAGCGTTCCTTGCGTCGACGGTGTTTGAGAATTCCGGCTGCCTCCTCGATAACGGCACGGTGCTCCTCGGGTGAGGCGTTGAGCACGGTGCCGATCTCACCCTGGCCGATGATCACGTGCTGGTGACGCCCGACACCGGAATCGGAGAGCAGATCCTGGATGTCGAGAAGACGACAGTTGACACCGTTGAGCTCGTAATCGCTCGAGCCGTCTCGATAGAGCCGCCTCGTAATCGAGACCTCATCGAGATCGAGGTCGATCATCCGCTCTGCATTATCGACAACCAGGGTCACCTCGGCCCTACTCAGCGAAGGACGGGTCGCCGTGCCGGCAAAAATGACATCCTCCATCTTCTGGGTGCGGAGAGTCTTGGTGGACTGCGTGCCCAGCACCCATGACAGAGCGTCGACCAGATTGGACTTGCCTGAGCCGTTGGGGCCGACGACAACCGTCACACCCGGACGGAACTCGAGACCCGTGCGGTCGGCAAACGACTTGAATCCTGTGAGTTTTAGTGACTTCAGATACACAGCTGACTACCTGGTTAATGACATGTCTGTGATTGCCCGGTCAGGCTAACGAAAACCAGTTGTTTAGCCGGTTATTGCCGCATTCGGATGGATGAAGAAGTCGGTCAACGTCACATCGGGCTGCACCGTCTCCGACTCGACTCCACTGACCACCGACATCGACGAGCCGGCCCAGGCCCAGGCGATCAGCCTATCAAGGGCATCGATTTCCCCCTGAGCAAACATCTCGACCCTCCCGTCAGCGAGATTGCGCACCCACCCGGCCAGATCGAGTGATCGGGCAACACTCCGACAGGACTGTCGATAGCCGACTTCTTGGACCCGGCCGTTGACCCACGCATGGACCGCTCTCTGAGTCATGGTCTCTGGCACCGGGGACAGAAATGGGTTGATCGTGCCCTGACAACGATCCTCCGGACAGGTGTGCCACATCTGAGACATGGCTCATCGGTCCTGGCATAGACACCGAGACGGCCCAGGTTGTCCCCGGCCTGGCCGTCGGGAAGCAGGTAGGCCAGGTCGTCAAGAGTGGTTCCTCCACTATCGATCGCCTCAGACAAGACTCCGCGTATTGCCACGAGCAACCCGGCGACTTCGGCTGCTTCGAGGTCTCCACCCGGTGTCAGAGGATGGATCCTGGCGAGATGAAGAGCTTCGTCGGCATAGATGTTGCCGAGGCCGGCCATCGGCCTCTGGTCCAGAAGTAGAGCCTTGATGGGAGCCGTTCGACCCTTCAGAGTCTTCATCAGAGTCGTGACACTCGGGGGATCCAGCCAGGCATCGGGACCGAGTCTGGAGAGATTGGAGTCTGCAAGCTCATCCTCATCGAACACCGCGATGAAGCCAAAGGTCCGGGGATCGATGAAGCTGACCTCCGCGCCATCGTCGAGTATCGCCACAAAGTGGGTGTGTGGGACCTCTTCGGAACTCGCTGCCTCTGCGCCGGTGGCAATGCTGAAGCGCCCCGACATTCCCAGATGAGCAACCATGGCGTAGCCATCATCCAGCCCGACGATCAGGAACTTGCCGTGCCGACCGACCGAGGTCACCTCTCGCCCCGACAGTCGGGATTCGATCTCATCCGTCGTTGCGTTATAGCGGGCAGTGCGGTCATGAGTCACACGAACACTCTGAAGCTTCCGGCCCACCATGGCTTTCTCGAGATGTCGTCTTGTGATTTCGACTTCGGGTAGTTCGGGCAGAGATGCCTCCATTGAGAGCCGGATTACGGTACCCATCCCCATGCGGATAGTCCCACGCCAATTTGGCCAGGTACTTGGCGACGCCCTCAACAGTCTGGCCAGAACCTGGAAGCCTCTCGCCTCCACAGCCCTCATCGTCTTCATACCGGTCGGTGTCCTGACATTTCTCACCTTCCGGATGACAGGTGCGATCGACTTTCTCGAGCTTGTGTTCGACGACCCTGCGGCCCTCAACAATCTCCCACCCGATGTGTTCCTCGAAGTGTCGCAACCGTTCATACGTGCGGTTGGCATCGCCGTGGTGCTCCAGTCGGTAGCCACACTCTTTGTGTATCTAGCCGTCCACCACATTGTTGCCTCGGACCTGTCCGGGCAGTCAGTCTCCGGTCGAGCAGCGAGACGGCAAGCGTTGGGTCGCATGGCGGCTGGTTTTGTCGCCGCACTCGTTGCCCTCATCGTGATCGGAGCGATCATAAGTCTGGGTCTGGCAATCTGGCTTGTCCCGTTCGCACTGGTTGGCACTCCCAACGCCACTAGCAGTCTGCTGGCCGTCGTCCTCCTATTGGCTTTCGTCGGCCCCGGCATCTGGGTTCTCGTCTCCTTCTCCATGACGACCGCGGTGATAGCCATTGAGAAGGCGGGGCCGATCCAAGCCCTGTTACGAAGTGTCAGCCTGGTGAGAGGACGATGGTGGCCGACGCTCGGCTTTCTGCTGATAGTCGGTCTTCTGGGATCTGTGGCGATTCAACTGATCCAATTGGTGGCGATTCCTCTATCGGTGGTCGGCGACCTCGGTAGCGGAGTCTCGTTGGTTTCGGCTTTGGGTATCGGGGCCCAGGGGCTGATAGTGGCCGCCATCGGCGCCATGTACACGGTGTGGTACGTAGACCTGAGGGCACGCCGGGAGGAACTCCTCAGCGAGGACCTTCGGCTAGGCGGGTGATAGCGGTGTACACGGTGTAGGAAGGCTGCCGTGGACCCTTCATCATCAATTGGGACACGATGGGCGGGCATGGTTGGGTCTATCGATACCCGGCTCCCCTCAGCCCTGAACCGCGAGAAAGACCTCCCTTTCCCCTTCAATACCCTTCAGAGCCCGGTTCCCCTGGGTAACAAAGCGAATCCCGGATCCCGCCACGGCCTCCTTGGTGGTTGACGTAACCAGCACTTCGGAATGCCCTGCTTCTGCGGAGATTCTCGCTGCAAGGTGAACGGCAATTCCATGTACGTCATGCTCGTCTCGTTCGACTTCTCCAGTGTGGATGCCTACGCGTACTGGAAGTCCGGCTACTCCGCTCTGCTCACAGATGGCGAGTCCGGCTCGAATGGCATTTGCAGGCCCACCGAAGACGGCAAGGAACCCGTCGCCGGCCGTTGAGATCTCCTCGCCTGCGAAGCCTTCGAAGATGCTGCGCACTAGTTGATAGTGATTATCGAGCTCGATGGTCCAGGCTCGATCGCCAAGCCGAGTTGCTATCTCTGTGGATCCAATGATGTCGGATACGAGGATCGTCTCCAGCTGTCGCTTTCGCACCACGGTCGACTCCGATTCGCGTGATTCGTACGGGGCTTCGGCCGAAACTCCAATGATCCGAACAAGCCGGAGCATCTTCAGGGCGCTGTCTTGCGGTTCGAAGGGTTCACTCGAGTATCGTCCTCGCACGCTGTCGAAGGCTGAGTGACTGACGATGACCTCCCCAGAGTCGAGTTCGGCCGCCATGGAGAGAGTTTGATCCGCGACAGCTCCGGTCACCTGTGTGGTCCAGCGACTTGAATCATCCTGGTCGACGCGCTCGGGATTGATCGCGATCTCTCCGCGGTTTATCGCAATGGCAGGCTCGAGGTGCTGGATGTCATTTCTCCGATTCAACGTCTCAATCTCCGAACGGATCGCCAAAGCGGCGTCAATGGCCCGAGCAGAGTCATCCGCTCCGCTCGAGGAACGCATCATGGCCAGCACGCGGCCATCTTTCGAAGAGATCAGTTGGCCGCGTTGCTGTTCGATCACCTTGGTGACCGCGATCAAATAGCGACTCAAGAGGTAGTCGTGTGCCGCTGCCGGCGAGTCTTGACTCATTGGATCACCCGAACGGACCTCGACAGCGAGAACTGTCACCTCTTCGTGCTGTATTCCGAGTTCCTCGAGCTGGGTTGCTGCAGACTCAAGCTCCTCTACTTTCTCATCGACGGCTCGTTTTGTGCGAAGCAGCGAGTTGATACGAGCCATCAGCTCCCGTTCGTCAACGGGCTTGGTGAGGAAGTCGTCGGCGCCCGCCTCGATACCACGAATGCGATCTTCCTGACCGTCCAGGGCTGTCATGATCACGATGGGGATGAGTCGCGTGTCCGGATCGCTCTTGAGCATCTGACAAACGGTGATACCGTCGATGTCCGGCATCATCACATCGAGCAGAATCAGATCAGGAGCTTCTTCGCTGACACTGTCCAATGCCTGACGCCCTCCGTAGGCCTCACGTGTGCGAAAGCCGAGGTCTGACAGGTTCTGCTGGAGATAGTCGACGTTGTACTCCTCGTCGTCCACGATGAGGACTGTCGCCTTTCGGTCGGTAGTTCTCCCACTCATCGGAATTCAAGCCACCGACGCCCGCGGCGCGGTGTATCGCGCTGGGATCCGAATGCGGAATGTCGACCCGATACCCACCGTGCTGACAACCTCGATGTCACCACCGAGCAATCGGGCGAGTTGGCGGGAAATAGTCAAACCCAAACCAGTCCCGACTTTCTTTCCCTCCGTCTTCTGTTGTTGGAACTCAGCGAAGACGCTCTCCAATGCATCGGATGGAATACCGATGCCGGTGTCGGTGACTTCGAAAAGGACCTGATGATCCTGAGATGTGGTGATGATGCTCACACTTCCTTCGTCGGTGAACTTGACCGCGTTCGAGAGGACATTGATCAGGATCTGCCTGAGTCTGTCGCCGTCGGTAAACATGGCCAGTCCGACGGGCACGCTCGTGTTGAGCTCGACATCCTCACCTACCAGCGGTTCAAGGGTGCCAACACACTCGTCTACCAACTCTCCCACGTCGATCTCGGATGCGTTCACCTCCAGCCGTCCCGCCTCGATTCGCGAGAGATCGAGAAGATCATTGATCAAGGCGAGCAGGTTCTCTGAACTGTTGAGGATCTTGTCGAGGTTCTCGCTATCGCGATCATCGACGATGTCGACCGTGTGACGGCGAACGAGTCTCGTGAAGCCAAGAATGGCGTTTAGCGGCGTTCTGAGTTCGTGACTCGCGTTGGCCAGAAACTGGCTCTTGATCTTCGTCGCGTGCATGGCTTGATCCCTCGCCATCTCGACTGTCCTCACCAGCTCTGCGAGCTCGGCTTCGTGCTGCTTACGGTCTGTGATGTCCAGCTCAATCCCACCCACGGCCACGACCTTCCCAGTGTGGTCGTTGATCGGAAACTTGATCGCGGCGAAGATGTGATTTCGACCGTCGAGCGGCACGGTGTACTCACGCTCGACCGAGGTGTTGAGCCGTACCACTTCTTGGTCGTGCTCCTGGTTGATGATCGGATCGAGGTCGATTGAGCTGATCTGGGTGATTTCGCTGAGGGTCTTTCCGCGGACTTCTTCATTACTCACGCCATAGGCCGCCTCGTATTGGCGATTGACAACTATGAATCTTCCTTCCAGGTCGCGGAGAAAAACCATCGCCGGCATGTTGTCCACCACCGTTTGGAGCCGCTGCTGTTCAGTGCGCCGCCGCTCGACGGCTCGGCCGAGTTGAGTGCCAACAGAGCCCAGAAGTGCGAGAAGTTCGGCTCCTGGCTCTTGGTCGTCTCCAGTGAACAGCTCTATCACCGCGGCAACCTCGATCCCGGCCATAACTGGAAAAGCGAGTCCGGTCTGCAGCCCGAGATCGCGAGCCATGGAGAAGCGGGGATCTTCGGAGTCTTGGACCAACAGATCCATCCATTCGGTTTGCCCGGTGGCCAGAACCCGACCGGGAAGCCCAACACCAGCACGCATCGGTGCTTCGGCACTCGCCCTTCTGAAAGCCGAGTAGCGCTCGGAATCCGGCAGCTCCCAAATTTCGGTTGAAACGAGCAAGTTGGCATCCTCTGAGTCGACGAGATATACGTGACCGATCGGCCAGCCGATAGCGTCGCAGACCTCATGGAGTGAGAAAGCCATGGCTTCCTCACTCTCCTGAGCCTCGTTGGCGGCCGCGGCCGTTCGTTGCATCAGTCTCAGCTCGGACCGCTTTTGGTCGATGTCGGCGATCACCTGGTTGTACTGTTGTGCGATCTGACCTACTTCGGTGTTAGGTTCGACACGCACAGGCTCGGAGTAGTCATCGGTGGCTCTCTGGGCACCCATCTCTGTGAGCAGGTCGAGGATCTCGGTACTTGCGCCATGTTCGGCGACGTTGAGCCCCATTCGCTCGCCATCGGGGTCGATTCGAATCGGAAACCGTCGGTTGATCAGCCACATCAGCACGAAGCCGATGCCGAAAGCCCAGACGAAGGCAGCACCGACTCCTGTCAGTTGAATGACTAGTTGTCCGATTCTACTTCCTCCTCCCCAGGCCTCCGGACTGCCGAAGATTGCGACAGCGAGGGTCCCCCATATCCCCGCCCCCAGATGAACTGGGACTGCGCCTACTGCGTCATCGATCTCGAGACGGTTGAGCAAGACAGTCACCCCGTACATGACGACGCCCGCGATGGCTCCAATGATCACGGCGTTCCCCGTCGTAACGATGTTGGCCGCCGCAGTGATGCCCACCAGCCCGGCCAAGGAGCCATTCATGAACGTGGGAACGTCAGGCCGTTCGTCCAACCACCAGGACAGCCCTAATGCTGTTAGTCCTCCAAAGGCGCCCGCCAGCACGGTGTTCACAATGATCGTCGGCACCTCCGCCGTGAGCCCGAGTGTGCTTCCACCGTTGAAGCCAAACCAACCAAACCAAAGGATAAAAACCCCGAGAGTCACCAGAGGGAGATCGTGACCGTGAATGACAACGGCATCCTTGCCGAATCGCCCAAGGCGGGGCCCCAGAATGAGCACCAAAGCTAGAGCCATCCAACCCCCCATCGAATGCACGACTGTCGACCCAGCGAAATCGATGAAGCCCAACTCCTCGAGCCACCCGGCTTCGCCCCCTGCGAGACTACCCCAGGCCCAATGCCCGAATATCGGATAGATAACAGCAGAGAGGACAAACGCCGCGATCAGATAGCCAGAAAACCTCATCCGTTCGGCAACGGCTCCTGACATGATCGTGGTCGACGTTCCGGCAAAACCCACCTGGAAGATGAAGAAGGCCATCAGCCAGGCAGAGCCGTCTGAAAAGAAGAACCCAGATGATCCGAAAATACCCATGACGGAGGCTCCGAACATCAGCGCAAATCCAAACAGCCAGAAGACTGCTGTGGTCAATAAGAAGTCAGCAAAATTCTTGCCAGCGACGTTGATGCTGTTCTTGCTTCGCACCATGCCGCTCTCTAGCGATGAGAACCCAGCCTGCATGAACATAACTAGGCCTGCGGCAATCAAGATCCAAGCGATATCCAGCGCTTGGTCAGTTGGCATCAGATAAGAACGCGAGTCGCATCGTCGTGCTTGGAGGGTAAT
This sequence comes from uncultured Boseongicola sp., assembly GCA_964194555.1. GTDB lineage: Bacteria > Actinomycetota > Acidimicrobiia > Spongiisociales > ZC4RG35 > SZUA-217. The sequence continues at coordinate 22,590 of CAXMMT010000094.1, forward strand.
GAACTTCGTCGTTGCACGACGTGTCGACCATCACCTGACGACTCAAACAACACTCGAATCGAATCTCCAGACCGTCCCAAACAACAATCAGGCGACTGGTCATAGCGCTTGCCCTTTCGCTTGGCCAGGGTCTTACACTCCCACTCGAAGGAGGCTGAAATTGATTCTGTCCATTACGCACGCACCGTTAGACGAGGCAACCAATGCCAATTTGTTTGGAGCCTGGTCGGACGTAGTAGTAGGGGATCGACCTACAGGATTGGTCGATTGTTATCTCCTAGAGGGCGAGGAGGTCGTCCAGATTGCAGCAGTCTGGGAAAGCGCCGAGGATCACGATCGGGCAATGGGGGAAGAGGTCAATCATCCTGCGTTTGCGGTATTCGAGGCTTGCGGGCTAGATCCAGCTCACACCGTCTTCAATGTGGTTGGCCGCCTCAGTTAATTGCTCGTCCGAGTCCGCATATCAATCAGACATATCTACGCGCAGTGAAATCCCTCCCTGGCGGTTATTTGCTTGGGTCGGGTGGGTCAACAAGTCGGTGAGGCTCCTCACCGAGGACCTTCGTTGAGGAAGGCGAGCGCCTCCTCGGCGGCTGCCTGCTCGGCAGCCTTCTTCGATCGCCCCTCACCCGACCCCAATCGAGTGCCATCAACGTAGACGGTTGCCTTGAAGTGACGGCTGTGGTCTGGACCGCTGCCTTCAACCTCATAGACCGGTTTTCTGTCGTCACGGGCGAGGTACTCCTGGAGTCGGGTCTTGAAGTCCCTTATTCCCGGACTTTTGGCCCGATCGGCAACCTGGTCGGACCAGAGTGACAGGATGATCTCACCGACAGCGTCGATTCCTGAGTCGAGATAGACCGCTCCAAGAATCGCTTCAACTCCGTCGGCGAGAATGGAGTCCTTTTCGCGGCCACCCGTTCGCTCCTCTCCGGGCGCAAGCTCGATGTACAACCCGAGGTCCAGCGATCTTGCAATCTCCGCGAGGGCTGGGCCGCTGACAACTGCGGCTCGGACCTTTGCCATCTGTCCCTCTGCCAGATGGGGATACGACTCGTAGAGCAAATCCGTGATGACTAGTTGAAGAACGGCATCTCCGAGAAACTCGAGACGCTCGTTGTCGTTGCGAGACGGATCCTCTGAGCTGACCGACCGATGGGTAAGCGCGAGGCGAAGCATTTCAGGGTTCGCAAAGGAGTAACGCAGCTTGTCCTCGAGAGTCATGCCAACTGTTCGGCCAGTCGTCCCGCCAGGTCGCTCTCAGCGCTGTCCTTGGCGAGGGTAAGCGCGTTGGAAATGGCCACCCGGCTCGAGCTCCCATGGGCCATCACGGCAACCGCTTTCACACCGAGAAGCTGTGCACCACCATAGGTTTCGTAGTCGAGGATCTCCCAGACTGCCTCCAGAGCGGGAAAGACTTGCTCCTGAACGTCCGGCGACAGCTTCGAAACAGCCTCCAGAAGGTATTGGCTGACGAGCTTCGCCGTCCCTTCCGTGGTCTTGAGAAAGACATTGCCGGTGAAGCCATCGGTGACGATGACGTCCGCTTTGTCTGTCGCAATGTCACGACCTTCGAGATTTCCCACAAAATTGGTCGGGCCACATTCAAGTAGGTCATAGGCCGCTCGCTCCAGGTCACGCCCCTTCCCCTTCTCCTCCCCGATGGAGAGAAGACCGACGCGGGGGTCCTTCACGTCGAACAGCGCCTCGGCCGCCACCGAGCCCATGATTCCGAACTGGGCGAGTTGCTCAGGTTTGACGTCAGGATTGGCGCCGGAGTCCAACACGAGTGTTGGTGTTCCCGGGGTTGGAAATATCGTGGCGATTGCGGGACGTGCAACGCCTTTGATTCGTCCAAGGACTATCGCAGCCGCGGCCATCGCTGCTCCTGTTGAACCGGCGGAGACGAACCCATCCGCGGACCCTTCTGCGACAAGTCTTGCCACGACATTTATTGACGCCTCGGGCTTTTCTCTGAGCGCAGGGCCAGGCTCGTCTCCCATGCCGATGACGTCGGCCGCTTCAACAATCGGGAGACGGGTGTCGTGTTTGGACAGCTCGATCTCGAGAGCCTGGTGATCGCCCACCAGCACCACATCCACGCCGTTGCGTGACGCCTCAACCGCACCGGCAACGGTCTCGAATGGGGCGTGGTCGCCCCCCATGGCGTCGAGGGCGATGCGGGCCAATTCTCCTGATACTCCCCTGGCTTTTAATCGGTGTCGAGTACTTCGCGGCCGGCGTATGTGCCGCACTCGCGACAGGCGCGGTGAGGAAGTTTTGGCTTACCACATTGCTCGCATGCCACACTGGCTGGAGCGGAGACTTTCCAGGCCGCCTTACGCTGACGGGTTCGTGAGCGCGACATCTTTTTCTTGGGCACCGCCATGTCGGGCACTCCTTGGTTTCTTAGGATTCGAATAGATCTTTCAGAACGGCGAAGGGAGAGCCAGAGTCCTCTCCGTGCCCGTCACAGGGGTCACTATTCAAGTCGGTTCCACAGATTGGGCAAAGTCCCTTGCAGTCCTCTCGACAAAGTGGGGTCGCCGGAATGCTCAAGGCCAACTCATCGGTGGCGGCGCTCCCAACATCGATCTCCTTGTCGACGATGGCGTAGCCATCCTCATCTGGCGTCACCGAGAAGTGCTGCAAGCTCTCCGTCTCCAGTTGGCGTTCCCACTCCGTGAGACAACGAACACACGTGAGCTGAGCCTCTGCAACCACCCGAAACCTTGCCTGGACGCCGTCGATCGTCCCGGCAACGACACCCGTGACAGCAATAGGGCCGTTGACCGTTGAATCACCCAGCCGAAGGGAAACGTCCCGACTCCCGGCAAAGCTCCGTTCCCTCTCCAGGTGTCCGGCCAGGTCACCAATGCTGATAACCAAGTCGGCGCTCATGTCAGATCGGGACTTCGGGTGGACGGGGTCTGGCCTGGTGGAGCTCGCTTCGCGCGGCCTGGCACTGGGCCATTATGTCTTCGAGGAGTCCCTCGACGCGCTGCAACTTCTTCTCGATCTCGTCTTCGGTCTCCAGTCGGAGACGCCGGGCGTCACCTTCTGCCCGGCGGACGAGGATGTTGGCCTCCTCCACTGCCTCGGCGACGATACTCGAACCCGAGACCATCTCGTCTGCCTCGTTTCGGGCCTTCTCCATGATCTCGTGAGCTTTCTCATTCGTCCGAGAAATGAAGGCTTCACGCTCGCGGACCATCCAGCGGGCCGCCCGCAGCTCGTCTGGAAGACTCTCCCGGAGCTTCTCGAGAAGCTCGAGATGGGCATCCCGGTCGACAAGGGCATTGGACGACAACGGCATTGTCTTCGCCTCGTGGAGATGGACCATCAGATCATCAACGATGTCGAGAATGTCGGATGGCTCCGGGCGGCCGGAGACATCCACTACGACCTCAGCGCCGATATCCATTTGTGTGTCCTGGGTCATGACAACCGCTCCTTCAGTGCGTTCTCCACCACGTCGGGGACCAGACCGCTCATCGATCCACCGAGCCTTGCGACTTCCTTGACCAGCGTCGAAGAAATAAAACCGTGCTCCGGGTGGGCAGGCATGAACACCGTCTCCATCCCAGTCAGATGTCTGTTCATCTGAGCCATCTGATTCTCATACTCATAATCGTCGACCGTCCGCAACCCTTTGACAACGACGTCAGCCCCGACCTCCCTCACATGGTCGACCAGCAATCCGCCAAACACGGTGACTTCGACATCGTCGCCGTGGATCTCGGTGATCATTCCTACACGCTCTTCCACGCGGAATAGAGAGCTCTTTCCTGGGTTGTCGATCACCGAGACAACAACGCGGTCGAACGCGGAAACGACACGATTGATCACATCGACATGCCCGTTCGTCGGGGGGTCGAAGCTGCCGGGACACAATGCGGTTGTCATTCTGCGCTTTCTACCTTCTCGTACCTGAGGATTCTGGTATCTCCGTATCGCCTATCCGTGGCAACCCGCCATGTTTTGGGGACATCGGGAATCCTGTCGGTGTGGCGGCGGGACACGACAACCTCGGCACTCGGCAACAAGAGCCGGTCTAGGGTCGTCAGATCCCTCTCCATGATACCTGTGTCCTGGTCCCAGGGCGGGTCCAGGAAAACAAGGTCGAATCGGTCATCGCACCTGTTCAGGAAGCTCTCAACGGTGGCTTCGATCACTTTTCCGCCCAGAGCGACAATTGCGATGTTCGATCTCAGCGTGATCAAGGCCTTGCGCCCGTTCTCGACGAAGACCACCGACCCTGCACCTCTCGACAACGCCTCCAACCCAAAGGATCCTGACCCGGCGTAGAGGTCGGCCACGACGGCTTCGTCGACCCAACTCCCGATCGCGGAGAAGACAGCCTCTCTCGCCCGGTCGGTGACAGGGCGTGTTCGGCTCGTGTCCGGCGCCTTGATCCGCCTCCCTCGTGCCGTACCGGCGATGATTCTCATGAGTTCACCACAAGTGTCCTGTCCGGTTGTTCCGTTGATGAAATCGGCGAGGGTTGGGCGTTGGTCGCAAGACCGAGGACGCAGGCATAGCCGAAGCTACGTCGAGGACGAGAACGCAGCGAGCGGCGTTCAGACCCGGCGAGTTCGCGACATGATCAGCCGGACAGGACACTAGCTGACGAATAGCCAATCGACGGAGTCTCCGAGCATTCCCCTGACCTCTTCGACCAGATCGGGGTGTTTTGCCAGATGCGGATCGGAGTCAACAAGACCGAAAGCATCCCTTCTCGCAGCTACCAGCAACTCGAAGTCCGCGAGGATGTCGGCGAGTTTCAGGTCTTTGACTCCCGATTGACGCGTGCCGAAGACAGTGCCCTGCCCTCGAATAGCCAGATCCTCTTCGGCCAGCCGAAAACCGTCGTTGGTGGCCACCATCGCGGCAAGACGCCCCTCCCCCTCCTCGGTGGTTGCGTGGGCGATCAGCAGACAGGTACCGGCGTGCTCCCCACGCCCGACTCTGCCTCTGAGTTGATGGAGTTGGCTCAGACCGAAGCGGTCGGCATCTTCGATGACCATCACCGTGGCGTTGGGGATGTCGATGCCCACTTCGATCACAGTGGTGGAGACCAGGACATCGAGATCGCCATCCCTGAACTCGCCCATGACCGACTCCTTCTCGGCAGACCGCAGTTGACCGTGGATGAGACCGACTCGAAGGTCCGGCAGCAGATGGGAGAGTCGCCCGTGCTCGGCAACGGCGGACGCCGCCTCCACCTTCGGGCTGTCCTCGACCAATGGGCACACGACAAATGCCTGACGTCCCTGGGCAACCTCTTCGTCGATGAGACTCCACGCAGTGCCTTCCTCCGTCTTCGAGAGGAGAGTGGTGGCTACAGGCTTGCGTCCCGGGGGCATCTCGTCGATGACCGACACATCGAGATCCCCATAAAGAGTCATCGAAAGAGTCCGCGGGATCGGCGTGGCGGTCATTATCAGAATGTCGGGATCCACCAGATCGGCCTTCTCCTTGAGTTGGACACGTTGCGCAACGCCAAACCGGTGCTGTTCGTCAACCACGACAACACCGAGATTCCGAAACTGGACGCCCTCCTGTATGAGGGCGTGGGTCCCGACCACCAGATCTACCTGACCCGTTGCGATGTCCTCGAGAAGCTCGGCCTTCGTTATGCCGGGTCGGTAGTTGGCAGTGGCGACGGATCCGGTGAGAAGGCCGAGTTGGACCATGAGTTCCCCACTGTCGAACAAGCTTTCCATGCCCATCCGGGCTCCGGCGCCTTGAAGACCGGGCGACAAGCCGGCATCGGCGAGAAGCTCGCGGACTCCCATAAAGTGCTGACCGGCCAAAACTTCCGTTGGTGCCATGATCGCTCCCTGCCAACCACCTTCGATGCCGTGAAGCAACGTAGACACCGCAACCACCGTCTTGCCCGACCCAACCTCGCCTTGAAGCAGTCGGTGCATCGGGTGAGCCAATTTCAGATCGCTCTCGATCTCGCTCAGAACCCTGATCTGGGCCGATGTGAGGCTGTAGGGCAGACCGCCGAGAAAGCGCTGGACGAGATCACCCGACACCTCGTGGGCGACACCGGTTGCCTCCAATATCTGCTTGCGCTTCTGGACGGCGAGAGCCAGCTCGAGTCGAAACAACTCGTCGTACACGAGTCGTTCGCGCGCCGGGCCCACCTCCTCGATGGTCTCCGGGAAGTGGATCGTCCCAAATGCGCGGTCCCGATCTATCAATCCGTGCGCCTTGATGAACCCCGGAGGAATGACATCGGTGATGGGTCGTGAGCGAAGCAGCGCATTATGGATTGCACGACGCATGATCCCTGGGCTCACCTCCCCCACCGACCCGTGAATCGGCACAACCCGGCCTGTGATCAGACTCTCCGAAGGCGAGTCGAGAACGTCGACCGCCGGACTCTTCATCTGCAATGCGCCACGAAACGACTCGACGACGCCGGAAAGGGCCACCTGTGCCCCCTCCGTCAGCTGACGCTTCCGAAAGGTCTGGTTGAACCAGACCGCCTTGATAGTGGCGCTCTCGTCGGCGATTCGGGCTTCGATGATCGCCAGATTGCGTCGGGGGCGGCGCATGGACACCGATTGCACCTCCCCGATCACGGTTACCTCAGAACCGATTGGAATCGAGGCGATCGGCGACTTCATGGAGCGATCGATGTAGCGGCGGGGCACATGGTGAAGCAGATCGGCCACACTGTCAATGCCTGCCTTCGCCAGGGCCTGGGACCGCTTGCCGGCCAGACCCTTCACCTCGGCGGTGCCTACCTCGGAGAGACGACTCAGAGATGCCATGCGCGCACGGTAACGGTCGAGTGGGACTTGATAGGGAAGGTCGCTATGATTCGGGCTCGGTCGAACCGGATTGACCATCCGTCTGGTTTTCTCTCTATTTTCACGGAGCACTCAGTCATGTCTTATCGGTGTGAGATCTGCGGCAAGGAGCCGAGCTACGGCAAGTCCGTGAGCTTCTCCCATAAACGCAACAACCGCCGTTGGCTGCCCAACATCCAGAAGATCCGCGTCAAGCATGGTTCCAACACCCGCAAGGCCCGTGTCTGCACTTCGTGCATCCGGGCTGGCAAAGTAGTCAAGGCCTGAAACGATGGATCAGGGCGTCGTCAAGACCTACGACCCCGTGACCGGCGCCGGAATCGTGGTTCGCGACGCTGACCGCTCAGAGGTATATCTTCGACCCGGCTCCCTCGATGGGTCAGTCTTCCGAATGCTCCGTCAGGGACAGAGGGTTCTGTTCGAATCCGTCGAAGACGACGGTCGCACCTTCGTCTCCTCGCTCCGACTGGGACAAGACGGCTACTAAACGCACCCTCCCGCGTATCCAGTGAGCGAAGCTCGGCCCCCGGTCGATTGCTCTTCTCAGAGATTGACTGGGGGCCCGCGACTTGTCTCGAGCTAGCCACCGCTGTGTTCAGCGACGAACTCCTCGGTGTATTGTCGCCAGAGCTCGATCGACTCGGCGGTAAGCATCGGCTTGGTGAAGAACTCGACAACGAAGGTATTGTCGTACATGGTGTCGGCGTCGGAGGGGTAGTTGGCCTCGATCCAATTCTCGAACGGCTCCCAGATTTCTGTTGCGAATCGGGTGCCCTCCATCCGGAAGAGTTCGCCATCGGTTACGGCTGTTCTCCCGTCGATGTTTCGAACCGTCACCATGTATTCTCCGACCAGCGGCTCGACGCCTGTCACCCTGCTCACGGCTGTGGTGGTCGTGACCTCACAGCTCACGCGTGTTGCGGTGGGGTCCGGATTGAACAACCGGCACTCACCCAAGTCGTTGATCCATCCGGCGGCGTCCCACCAGGCGACTTCGGCGCCGATCTCCTTGTAATTCGTCGTGTTGAAGAATCCCCGCATGTTGTCGCCCGCTATCAGGCCGGACGAGGTGGCAAGATCACCGGCCAACCACACCTCGAGGTAGGTGGTGGCGACTGCCATTGCCTGCTCGGGTGACTCGACTACCCCGACCACTGTCGTATCCGGAGGATTGGGAGCAGCTGGCGACGTCTCGTCCGACTGGCTGAGAATCGCTAGTGCTCCGACGAGCAATGCCGCGGCCACGACGACCAATGCTGGTACCAGCCGCCCTCTCTTCTGACCGGACTTCTCGCTCGGTCTTGTCTCTACTTGTGTCATCTCGCGCCACGAACCGAGCATCGTTCGCGCTCATGGCTTTAACCCTGCCAGAGATTCACGCCTCACGCTCTGCCTATTCCCGCCTCGAGCGAATTTGTGACCAACAATCCCGTCACGGCTGCGACCGACCGGGCATATACAGCGCGAGCAACGGGGGTTGCGACGGGCGAAACCGGGTGCGGCCGACCCGGAATCGTCCGGATTCCGAACCACCCATAACCTCTTGCCAGCTAGCCCCTGACAGGGGATCGATCTATCCGTGTAGGGTTCCGGCCCCCAGAGAGCGATAGGAGGCTCAGTTGGTCCAGGCTTATGTCCTGATCCAGACGGAGGTCGGCAAGGCCGCCGTCGTGGCAGAAGAAGTCCGCGAAATCATCGGCGTCGAGAGTGCCGACGACGTGACCGGTCCCTACGACGTCATCGTCAAGGCGACCAGCGAGGACGTCGACTCACTCGGCAAGCTCGTAGTAGCCAAAATCCAGGCAGTGGACGGCATTACGCGCACTCTCACCTGCCCGGTGGTGCACCTCTAGAACGGGTTTTCCTAGCCCAGTTTGGAGGCGATCGTACCGGCACTGCGTAGTGCGGTGCCGTCGCTTCCGGCGACCGAGAACACTCTTGTTGGCGCGCTCTCTGCCTCGGCCACCATGTCCCCGAAGAGCTGACGACGGGTGAGCGGTGGCTCGACCCACAGGTACGCCGCCATCGACCCCGGGATCGTATTGACCTCGTTCACCACCAGTTCTCCGTCATTCTCGAGGTAGTCGATTCGGGCGATCCCACGCAGATCGGCCACTTCGCTGACGCGTGAGGACAACTCGTGTATGGCCTTCTCGAGACTTTCGTCGAGTGATGCGGGGAGTTGGCGGCCGCTGCTCGGCTCGCCACCCCAGGCCAGGTACTTCTGGTCGTATGAGTAGATCCCGCCGTCGGATCGGGCTGGGGCCTCGATCGCCGACACCTGCCAATCGGGATGAGTACGGACCGCCACCTGAAGGTCCCGGCTGCCGACGAGAAAAGGCTCGACGACCGCTCCTTGGTCGAGAAAACTCGACGATCGCTTCAGGGCCAAGACCGTGGCCCAGTCATCGGCCACTTCTATGCCTATGGACGAACCGCCGAATCGAGGCTTGACGATGTAAGGAGATGGGAAATCGGGAGCGGGCTCCATGCCGGTGGAGACCATTGTCCGCGGGAGGGTCGGCAGACCCGCGGAGGCCATTGCCGCCCCGAACGCAAGCTTGTCCATGCATAGGGCCGAAGCTGCCTGGCCCGGCCCCGTATAACGAAGCCCGGCCAGGTCGAGCAGCCCTTGGAGTGTCCCGTCCTCGCCGGGACCGCCATGACATGCGATGAACACCACACTGAGGTCAAGGGATTTCTTCTTGACGACAAACCCCTGCCCCGGGGATACTACAAACGAGACTTCCCGGGCCTTGGCAGGCACACCGTCGGCAAAATCCCCTGCTTCGAGATCGGACCCGACCAGATACCACTCACCGGATTTCGACCAGTAGATGGCATGCACGTCCTCGAGGGCGCGTGCCACCTGGAGACCGGTCAGGACCGAGATGTCATGTTCGTCTGACGGTCCTCCGAATACGACTGCTGGCTTGCTCATTGAGTGCTCACGGGTAGTGATCGGGGAGATCGTTCTCGTAGAGAACCGCATCGCCCGGTCCGAGGGTTCCCCGGATCCATGCAACCGCCTCCTCCCGATCGCCCACGACGGTAACGGACGCCCGGCCGTTGGCAGAACCCTGGACCAGAGCTTCACGGTTGGTCTTGCCCACGACGATGAAATAGTCGACCACACCCCCGGCGGCCGAAGCGAAAGCCTTGTTTTCTTTCGCCTGAACCGGCCCGAGCTCAACCATGCCCGGTGTCACCACGGCCAACTTCCCTCCACTCCCCACGTTCTTAAGCAACTCGAGAGCCCTATCTGCACCGGCAGGATTGGAATTGAATGTGTCATCGACGATCGAGAACCCTGATTCGGAGACAGTGACCGTTTGACGATGATCGGTAGTCGGCAATGTGGCCGAGCGTCCCACCAAGCTCTCAACGTCGACGCCCAGGGCCAGACAGATGCCGAGGGCCACGGCCAGATTCGAGGGGAACACATCGTTGGGAACCGATGCGATGACCCGTCCGTCGAGTCGAATGGAGCCGTCCGCCACCACGACCCGCCCTCGCTCGCCTGTGGAGACCTCGATGATGCTCATCGACGCGGCGCGTTCTCTCGCGAGCCGAGCCAGGAGAGGGTGGTCGACACAGATCACACCCACTTCTGCCTTGTCGAGGATCTCGGCCTTGGCCGAGACGATGCGCTCCTCGGTTCGAAACCTCTCGAGATGGACGGGGCCAATGGCGACCATTGCCGCCACTCGCGGTGGAACCCACTCACACAGTTTTGCTATCTCACCGGGGCCGTAGGCACCCATCTCGGCGACGAAGACCTCGGTACCGGGAGTAAGGCTCTCATTGATGGCTCGTGCCAGCCCCATTCGGTTGTTGAAAGAGGCAGGGCTGACCACAGTTCGTTTCGTCCCGTCGAGTAGATGGCCCACATAGTTCTTGGTTGTCGTCTTGCCGTACGAGCCGGTGATCGCCACCACCTCGGCTCTGACTGCCTCGAGTTTGCGACCTGCCTCGCCGACCCACTTCGAACCGAGCAAACCCTCCAGCGGTTTGAGCATCAAGAGGGCAAAGTCGACCGTGACGGGCAGCGCGAACAGTCCGGCAACGATCACGACCGGCGTTCCCGATCTCCCACCGAGGTAGTAGGTGCCGACGAGGATCATCGCCAAAACAAAAGCCACTCGCTTCAATCGGCCCGTCCAGACAAGCGGACTCGTCTTACCTCTGATGCCAAGACCGACCGGACCGACCTGGCCTATCACCACCAGAAATCCGAACCAAGGGTTCCAGAACGTCCCGATGATGCCGGCCAAACCCAGGGCAAGCAGCCCGAGGTTGGAAGACCCGTTGGTCCACCATCGCCACGCAAACCGACTGACAGAGGGCGGGAGATAGTGCTCCCGCTGCGCGATTCGTAGCCAGCGAAGACCCGCGGGGATCGAGGCGACCCCGCATGCGGCCGCAAGAACCCAGATCATGCCATGACCGAATCTATTGCCTTGCGCAATTCTTCCGGGGCTTCGGTGGGGATTTGATGCCCTACGCCCTCGATCACTCTCAGGTCGACGCCACCGTCTGCCTGGCCTATGACGGCGGCAATCATCTCAGCCACCGAGACGGGCACCTCGTCATCCAACTCACCCCAGAGCAGCACGACCCGGGACTGCAAATCCCTCAGCTGCGGTTCGTAGCTCTCGTTCACCACCTTCACCAGAATGTCCCGCATGACGCCGGTCGCCGATCTGTAGTCGTCAGAACCACTTCGTCTGCGAAGCCTCTCCATGCGCCGATCTGAGACGATGCCGATTTTGTTGAGCGATCTAGCGATCCGGTAGGAGATCCTCGGCCGTCGACCAACTCCCGATCGAACGAGTGGCGCACCCGTGAGGATGACAGGGCCGATCTCGTCCGGGCACCGCGCGGCGAGACACACTGCGATTCTGCCGCCGAACGAGTGGCCTATCAGGACGGGAGGCCTATCGAATTCCGACAGCATCTCAGCGAGAATGTCTGCATAACCTTCGGCGCCTATCACGTCGGCGGGAGGAGGCGACGCGCCAAAGCCCGGAAGATCCGGGGCAAAGGCCGAAATACCCAGCAGGCTGTTCTTGAAATCGGCACCGTGTCGACCCCACCCATGAAGGGCAAGAACACGTGGCGGTCCTTCGCCGAACACCTCGGCAAACACAGCGCCGTCAACGAATGACCGTAAAGCCAAGGATCAATCCTCGATCTGACAGGAAGAAGCGCCGAGAATACAGGGAGAAGAAGCCAAACCAATGACCACCGAAGACATCCAACCAACGATCCACGAGGCGATGGCCCGATTTCGGGCCTCACTGCTTCGTCGTGCGTCCGCTGTGGCTTGGGTGGTTCTCATCATCATCGGTGCCCAGGCCGTTCGCAGCGAAATCTTCGCACTGCCGGCCTTCTACATACCAATGGCAGGTTTGGCTGTGCTTTTGGTCTCGTCGGCCGCCATCCGGTGGGAAGGTCTCATGGCGACCCAGGCGGCCCCATGGATATCCGCTGGCTGGCTTCTCGCTCTCATCGTCGGCATAACGGCCCTCGCCACCATCCCCGAGTTAACTGCCACTGCACAGCCGATCTTGTTTGGCATAGCTGCGGTATCAGGTCTCCTCCTCACGTGGTGGACCCACGCAATCATCACCGTGACCATCGGGATCGCCATCTCCTACATCGCCTTCACCCTTGGACTGGCCGATGCCATTCCAGACGTGCTTGCCCCGGTCCTGACCGTCCTGGTGGTCGCTGCCTCGACGGCCCTGGTTGGTTTTGAGTTTGAGAAAGAAGCCCTCGTCTCGGCGGGAAAGGAGAGCAAGCTCGAGGTCCAGCGTCTCGATTTCGAGCGTCTCTACGCGGTCAGCGCCACTCTGGCTCGCGCCGAATCCCTTTCGGAGATCGTCCCACACCTGATCGGGACCATCTGCAAATACCTCGACGCCCAGGTGGGTGTCGTTCTTCTTCACGACGCCGAAATGGCACGTCTCGAGGTGATGAGTCCAATCTGGGTCAACGGATACCCGCTCGAAACCGAGGAAATAGCAGTCGACATAAACTCGACCAGTGTCGTGGCTCAGACCTATCGCGCCGCCAAACCGATACTTGTCAGGCAAATCGACGCCAAAACCGACTCACATGTCTTGCTCAAGGAGCTTGGCCTGAAACAGGCCTTGGTGGCGCCTCTCAAGGTGGAATCCATGAGAGTGGGCATCATCGTGGTGGGCGATCCCTACGCCAACGACTTCACGGAAGACCAGTTGGAGCAGTTGGGCTCGCTGGCGGCGCCTGCAGGACTTGTCCTCAGCCAGATCGGGAGATACGAGGCCCAGGCGGAGATGACGAGACGTCTCGAAGAGGTTGCTCAAATGAAGTCTGACTTTGTCTCGACCGTGAGTCACGAGTTGCGCAGCCCCCTTACATCGATCATCGGATCGCTGGACACGGTGAATCGGCCCGAGTTGGCGCCGCCAGAGCCCACCTCTCAGCAGCTACTCCTCAGTGCTCGTCGACAGGCCGGACGTTTGCAGAGACTCATCGAGGACCTGTTGGTGGTGTCGAGGATCGATCGAGGAGCGATCCCGATGCAAATCGAGGCGGTCCCGATTCGCAAAATCCTCGACGAGGTCAACCGTGTCGTCTCCCTCGAGCCGACGATCAGCGTCGACCCCGAAGGGTTGGAGACGAGGGCAGACCGAGATCATCTCTCGCGAGTTCTCATCAATCTGGTCGAGAACGCAGCCAAGTACGCCCCTGACAGTCCCGTCGAGTTGTTTGCATGGGAGCGAAACGGCAAGGCTGTCATTGCGGTCGTAGACCACGGACCCGGCATCCCGGAGAGCGACAGAGAGCGGGTCTTCGAGAGGTTCATGCAGGTGGACCAGTCGGATACGAGATCCAAAGGCGGAACGGGACTCGGTCTGTCCATCGTGAAGAGCCTTACCGAGTCGATGAGCGGTTCGGTTCGAATCGAGACGACCGAGGGTGGCGGAGCCACCTTCATCGTGGAACTGCCTCTCCCGATCACGATGCCGGCGCAGGCCTGACGGGGACTCAGGCGCCGTCGCTTCCGGCGGCAACGGCATGGAGCCCACCATCGACATGGACGATCTCACCTGAGGTCATTGGTGCCCAGTCGCTGAGAAGCACAGCAACCATTCGGGCTACCGGCTCGGGATCGGTTGCATCCCAGACGAGTGGCGATCGCTTCTTCCAGAGCGCATCGAATTGCTCGAAACCGGGGATCGACTTTGCTGCCACCGTGCTCAGCGGCCCAGCGGATACCGCGTTTGCCCGAATATTGAATGGCCCGAGGTCACGGGCGAGATAGCGGGTCACGCTTTGCAGTGCCGATTTCGCCACGCCCATCCAGTCGTAAGCGGGCCATGCCCTGGTGTTGTCGAAGTCCAGCGCGACGAGCGACCCACCACCGGCTTCCTTCATCAGCGGTAGCAGCGCCACTGCAAGGGTCTTGTATGAGAAGGCCGAGGTAACAAAAGCGATTTGCGCCGACTCCGCCGGCGTATCGAGGAAGTTCCCCCCAAGAGCGTCGGCCGGTGCGAACGCGATGGCATGAAGCGCGCCATCGATCTTGCCCCAACGCTCGGTCAGGCCGGCGGTAAGAGCATCTACGTGTGCCGGATCGTTGATGTCCAACTCCAGGACATCACATGGTTCCGGGAGTCGATTGACGGATCTCTCGGTGAGTCGCATGCCCCTGCCGAAGCCGGTGGCGACTATCTCGGCACCCTCCTCCTGGACGATGCGGGCGACATGCCACGCGATGGAGTCGTCTGTGAGCACACCGGTGATGAGCAGCTTCTTGCCTTCCAGCAACATCAGAAATTGCCTCCAAACGTCATTATCCCTCGGATTCCAAGACCCATCGTGAACAGTAGGAGAAGGCCGTAGTACAGCGCGGGACGTTTCCGGAATTGCGCCCTATAGATGTAGACGAACGTGAAGGTCACCGCTATTACGATCCCGTAAAAGACGTGCTGATTACCCGGGTCGACACCCCGGGACATGACGTATACACCAATCACGATCTGGGCGAGCAGTCCTGCGGTGGCGGCGCCTACCGCCCAATAGAACGACTTGGGGATCCTCTCTCGTCTCGCCATGAGAACACCCCAGAGACCGATCACACCGCTGAACCCTGCGGCGATGAAACCCCAGGTCATGTGGATCGAACTCATGAAATGAGCTTAGGGGCCTACCTCGATGGTGCCCGCCCTGGGAGTACAATCGGTTCAGGAGGCACCCATGTTCGAGGCAATTCAGTTCATCGAGCGGCCGGGCAGGCCAGAACCCATGGAAAGCCATCTGGGCGAGTTCGACGACGAGATGGACGCGGTCGAGGCGGCGCGCGACGCCCGCAGAGAGTTCATGACCGGCAACGAGACAGAATACGCCTGGTGGGTAGTGCGGCAACAAGGCGCCCAGCTCGCCAACTTCATCGCCGATTCCAAGAGCCACAAGGAGTTCGTGCTCGACCTGACTTCCGGTGAGTTGGTCGAGATCACCTAGTGACAGACCACCAGGGGGCTCGCCCGGTTCCGATCACCACTAACTAATGTCCGTGCCATGGAGGATGAGGGGCGAGGATCGACTCGCGATCAGGACAAGACTGAGTACTGGCGTAGCGTCCTCAACGGAGATGACAAGGGCCTGCGTATTGCGCAGCAGCGCTTCGGGAAAATGCAGGCACCGCCTCGATGCAAACTCTGCCGGGCCCCTTTCGCGGGGCCGTATGTCCCAATCCTTCGTCTCGCCGGGTTCAAGAGATGGGATCTGAATCAACAACTCTGCCGGAGATGCTTTGGTCGTGTCGAAGACCATCAAGGTGGTGCCGAAATACCGGTGTCTGTCTTGTATGCCGACATCCGCGGCTCGACCACGATTGCCGAAACCACATCCTCCGTCGACTTCACGCGGATGCTCAATCAGTTCTACAAGGTGGTCACGGAGGCAGTCGACGCGGAGATGGGCGCAATCGACCACATGGCAGGAGACGGGATCATGGTGATGTGGGTTCCTGCCTTCGTCGATGAGCACCACGCCAAACACGCCATTGCCGCTGGACGACGGATCCTTCAGGGGTTCCCGGACATGGCGACGCTACCGGTGGGTGTCGGAGTGCATACCGGGGAGGCGTATGTGGGAGTGGTTGGCGAAGCCGGAGCGCGCAACTTCACGGTCCTCGGCGACACGCCCAACACAGTGGCCAGGCTCAGTTCGGCCGCCGGGGCCGGAGAGCTGGTGATGAGCGAGGCTGCAGCTACAGCGGCCGGCGTGGAGACAGCCAACCTCCAACACCTCATGCTGGACCTGAAAGGCAAGTCCGACCCCTTCCCGGCATGGATCGAGAGAGCTGTCGATGTCGAGGAAAGTGAATGAGTAATCGTCAAGTCATCGAGAGCTACTGGACCGCTTTCGTGGAAGGGGATCTGGAGACACTCGAGAGACTCGTTCACCCTGACATCGTGGTCACCTACCCACAGTCGGGTGAGGTGATTCGGGGTCGCGAGAACTACATGGCCACTATCCGCAACTACCCGATAGCGCTTCCAGAAGGTGTCGGCGTCAAACTCGAAGGAACGTCTGAAACAGCCTCAGTGTCTTCTCCACTGCCCTTTGGAATGCCGGTGATCACCGTTGCAGCTGGCAGCGACGTGTTCGTAGGGGAGGCGGTATACAACTATCCCAACGGTGAGGTGTTCCACGTTGCCGCCATCATCAAGATCCGCGAGGGCATGATCGGGGAGGAAACCACCTACTTCGCGGCCCCATTTGATGCTCCGGAATGGCGCAGCCAATGGGTGGAGAGCTGATCACCACTTCGGTCTATCGGTCACCGACTCCTAACCTGGCTCTTGTGAAACGATGGCTCTGGCTACCGCCCCTGATCGTGGCCGGTGTCATCTCCGCCTTTCCGAGAATCCTTGCGCGCGTCTTCGCCCCACCGCAGCGAGCAACCGAGCAGTCCCCCGCCGATCTTGACTTACCCGGAGAGCAAGTCTGGCTTCGCAGTGTCAATGGCACCAGACTCCATGGCTGGTTCATCCCCGTTGATCGCACCGCGCCAGCTGTCGTCGTCCTCCACGGTTGGGGTGGGAACGCCGCCCTGATGCTTCCGATGGCACCACATCTCCACCGCGCCGGATTTCACGCGCTCTTCCTCGATGCCCGCAACCACGGTTTCTCTGAGCACGACCGTTTCATGTCGATGCCCAGGTTCGCCGAGGATCTCGATGTCGCCGCCGAATGGCTCGACGCCTACGCGGATGTGACATCAATCGGTGTCATCGGACATTCGGTCGGGGCCGGTGCGGCCATCCTCAGCGCATCCCGGAGTGATCGGTTCGCCGCAGTGGTGTCGGTCTCTTCCTTCTCTCATCCCGGGGAGATGATGAGGGAGCAGATGGACCGAATCCCGTCCCCACTTCTCGATCTGCTTCTCGGCTACATCCAGCGGCTCATCGGATACCGTTTTGACGACTTCGCCCCTCGTCACACGATCCTCTTCGTGAAGGCCCCCATCATGCTGGTGCACGGCGATTCCGATGAGGTGGTCCCGATCCGAAGCCTCGGGGAGCTCGCGGCGGCGAGACCGGATGCCAAAGTGGTCATTGTCAAGGGGGGCGGGCATAGCGATCTGGGTCCGTTCGACCCCTTCCTGGTTCAGATCACTGACTTCCTCAACCGTCACCTGGCAACGGCCGTCCCTATTCGTCCATCAACAGGTCTGAGTACTCGTCCCTGACCACCTTCTTGTCGAACTTGCCGGTGCCCGTCTTGGGGATCTCGTCGATGAACACGACCTTGTCGGGCAACCACCAGTCGGCGACCCGTCCTTTGAGATGATCCAGCAACTCCTGTTCTGTCACCTCGGGCCCCTGTGCCCGAACCACGAACGCGGCCGGCCGTTCCTGCCACTTGAGATGCTTCAAGCCGACCACAGTGGCCTCGGCGACCTGTGGATGAGCCATCAGCTCGTTCTCCAGATCCAATGAGGAGATCCACTCTCCTCCCGACTTGATGACATCTTTCGCCCGGTCGGTGATTCGTATGTACCCCTCGGGCGTGATCTTGCAGACATCTCCCGTCTTCAGCCAACCGTCCACAAAGGACTCCGCAGTGCGATCGTCCTTGTAGTACTCGGCGGCGATCCAGGGTCCCCGAATCAGGAGCTCTCCGAACGCCTCGCCGTCTTGGGGAAGCTCCTCCCCCTCCTCATCGACGATCTTCACCTGGAGACCGGTGACGGGAAGCCCTGCTGTCTCCAATCGGTCCAGTTGATCTTCCAGATCCCAATCTTCCATGTGCGGCTTGAGCACCGCCGTCGAGGCGATCGGGTTGGTCTCGGTCATGCCCCATCCCTGGATCAGCCGAATTCCACGCTCCGTCCAATACCACTTGATCATCGATCTCGGCACGGCCGACCCACCACAGAGAAAAGCGCGGATCGAGGATGTGTCGGCCTCCGGATGTGCGGTCAGGTATTGCTGAATCCCCAGCCAAACCGTCGGTACGCCGGCGCTGAAGGTCACCTTCTCGTCGGCAAAGAGCTTGACGATGCCCTCCGGTGACAAATCCGGCCCTGGATATGTCAGCTTGGCTCCCTGAGTGACGGCCTCGAAGGTGTAACCCCATGCGGCCGCGTGGAACATCGGGACCACTGGCAGCACGTTGTCGCTCGGCCCCATGGCGATGTTTGCCAGGTTGGAGATCGTGTGTACGTATGTGGACCGCTGCGTGTAGGCAACTCCCTTGGGGTGTCCGGTCGTACCTGAGCTGTAGCAGAGCATCATCGGTGAGCGCTCGTCGAGAAGCGGCCACTGACCGTGTTCGGTCTGATCACCGATCAAATCCTCGTAGGCAATCGACCCGGCGATCGCGTCACTTGCCTGGTCTCCGAGGATCACCCAGGTCTTGATGGTCTCGAGTTTGTCCACCAGAGGAGCGATGAGCGGGACCAGATCAGGATCGACAAACATAGCTCTGTCCTCGGCGTGGTTGATGATGTAGACAATCTGGTCAGCAAACAACCGCAGATTGACTGTGTGACAAACACGCCCGGTATTGGCTGTCGCCCAATACAGCTCATGGTGTCGCTGGTTGTTCCAGGCGAAAGTGCCGACGGCATCCCCAATCTCCAGACCCAAGACGTCCATCGCCGAGGCGAGCTTGCGCACCCGAACATCAGTGGACCCATACGTCGATCGAGAGATGGATCGGTCCGACTCGACCGAGACGATCTCCTGGTCGGGATGGATCCATACCGCATGGTCGTAGAGAGTGGACATCAGAAGCGGGAAGTCGTCCTGCATGTGTGGCATCAGCTACCTCCAAGGAGCTTGGCTTTCTCGGTTTCGAACTCTTGGTCAGTCAGTTTTTCCTGGTCGTGGAGACGGGAGAGCTTCTCGAGTTGGGACGCGGTCGACTCGGAGGCCGCCGGTGTAGCCCCACCCTCCATGTGAAGTTTTCGCTGCTCACGCACGCCGTAGATCAGCGCCTGGACTTCCTCTGGCGATGGAATGTCGCGGTATCGGGTCTGACCATGAGTCCCGGCCGACTCGATCAGCAGGTCGCCGGTCTTGTAGATGCGCTCGAAGATCGTCTGGCTGAATGCGACATCGTTGATCACCTCGAGGGAAATCTCCTTCCCACGCTTGGCTATCCAACCGGCTCGATAGATCACCCGCTCATTGGTGATGACGTGGTGGGTGGTCAGCCAGCGGGTAACACCCCGAGCTATCAGAGCAATCACACCCACAATCAATAGCGATACGACCCACGCGGGAGTGCTCACGCTGATGAGGAGCCCGCCGAGTACCACGCCAAGAAGAACCAGGAGACCTTCTCTGAGGAGACGGGACCAATGGGGGCGGAATTGTGCTTCTATCTTCTCGCCGGAGTTGAGTAGACGCTCGGGGTAGCCCATGACCGCGGAGCCTAACGGTGAGACCTTGGACGGTGCCTGTCCAGGCGCGAGAAACCCCGAGGGAGTCTTGGCCGAAGCCTCAACCCTCTCGGGGTTCTCTATCCCGTTCGTCGTCCGGCCGGGGACCGGACTTCGATCAGGTTTCGCCGTTGGCCGAAGCCAGCGGCTATGCGATCCGAGGACCGCTCTCCCCGTTTCCGAGGAGGTTGCAGACCTTGCGGCCTGCTAGCCGTCAGTCCGCTCGACGATCCCGAAGGATCCCCGCTCGGTCTGCCGACCGCCCGTTGCCTCCGGTTTCCCTTCGGCTTCGGGTTGAACCTTCCTTCCGGTTTCCCGTCTCTCCGGTTCGACCTTCCGGCCGGTTTCCCGACCTTCCGGCCTGACCAACCCGACGGTCTCCCGTCGTTTTGGCCCGTCGGAGGGTCTCCCCTTCGACATGACCGGAAAAGTAGACCATCCCGATACCTTCCACAAGCCAGAAACCTGATTGTTTTTCGCGAACTGGGTTCTCTTTTCGCGACCCCGCAATTTCGCCAATGAGAATGCGAGAAACCCCGAGGAAGTCCTGACCGAAGCCCGCCTAGGCCGAAGCCTCCTAGGGCCGAAGTCTCAACCCTCTCGGGGTTCTCACTGCCACTTCGCCGGGAAAGCGGGCCCCCGACTGGGCGACAAATCCGAACATACGTAACTCCGACATGAGCGTCAAGGAGCACCGGCTCAATGTTTTCGCGCCCTGGAAGAACGTCTCGCGGATCATCCCCGATCAGATTCGGACGGGTGTCGAGTAAGGCCCAGTTAGCGTCATTCGGATGTGGTCCGACCGGAATGTACGACGTGTCGTGCTTGCGCGACTCATCTCCAGGATCGGTGGAGAAGCGGCATTCTTTGTCGGCATTTGGGGCAAGGCGGCCTTCCAACTCGAAGCAACTGCCAGCGAACTCGCATTGGTCATGGCCGCTCTCGGTGTCGCGTCGCTGATCGGCGCCTCGATTGCCGGCGTTCTCATCGACCGCTTTGATCCACGCCGGGTTGTGCTCTACGGGGAGATCCTCTTCATCCCGTCCGCAATCGGACTGGTCTTTGCCGACACATTGCCTTCGCTGGTCGTCGCCACCTTCGTGCTGGGGCTGGTGGGCACGCCGGTCTTCACTGCCATTTCGTCGTTTGCGCCCTTCCTGACGGACGATGAGGACAGACTCGCCAAGATCAACGGTTGGATCGAAGGTGCGTCTTGGATGGCCTTCGTCCTCGGCCCCGCGTTGGGAGCTCTTCTCGTGGTCACGATCAGCGTCGACGCCATCTTCGTACTCGACGCTGTCACGTCTGCCATCGCCGCCCTCCTGATTCTTCCCGTTGGAGTGAGACGCCTCTCGGCAAGGGAAGGGGAGAAACACGGCTTCACCGAGATGAAGGAGGGCTTTGCCTACACATACAGCAATCGCCGGCTCCGGTTTTACATCTGGCTCGGAGCATCTGTCTGGCTGCTCTTCGGTACCTTCGGCTCGCTCGAACCTCTGTTCTATCGCGACGTCCTCGGGACAAGCCTGGAGACTCTCGGTTGGGTGAACTCGATTTTCGGACTTGGGCTCATCATCGGAACCTTGATCTCCGGGCGATTGTCGGCACGATTCCGCACCGCCCGATGGCTCACCTTCTTCGTCGCTCTCAATGCAGTAGGCGTTCTCGCCTACGTGGGCACCGACATGCTTCAGGTGGTGGTACCGGCCGGGGCGTTTTGGGGGATGATCATTGGTGTGATGGCGCCGCTTCTCCGCACGATGATCCAGTTGAACTCACCCGACGAGATGGTCGGCCGGATCATGGGTGTCACCCACATCCACTCGGAGGTCGGTCACCTGATTCCGCTGGCGATCGCACCATGGCTTGCCGGCATATTTGGCGTGCAGCCGACGCTGATCGGCGCCGGGGTACTGATAGCAGTCGTGGCATCACTTTTCTGGCCAAGAGCTGCGCAGCTGGATAGAACCCGGAGGACCGAGGTCCCCCCGACCGGTCTTCCCGATCCGGCGAATGAGCCTCGTTCAGTGGGACACTGAGATCACCGCGAATCTGTCACACGTCGTTCCTATGATCGCAATATGACTGTCCAGCTGGAAAATCTCCGTCTCGAAACCCTCTCACCAAGCCGGGCGGGTGACTTCAAGACGTGCCCTCAGCTATTCAAGTTCCGCGCCATAGATCGACTGCCCGAGCCGACCTCGATCTACCAGGCCAGGGGAACGACGGCTCATCTCGCCTTGCAACGTCTCTTCGATGATCCTCTCGATCAGCGGACACCGAGGCGACTGTTCAATCTCTTCCGCGAGGCATGGACCGAGGTCCGAGGTGATGAGGAGTTCGAAGGGCTGTTCACCGACGAGGACGAAGAGCGGAAGTGGGGACTCGAGTCACTCGAACTGCTTGGCAACTACTTCGCCATCGAAGACCCGAAATCGTTTGACCCCGAAGACCGGGAATTGGACATGCTCGAGGACCTCGACGGGATCGTCATTCGCGGGATTCTCGATCGGATCGACCGTGACTCCGATGGCCGGCTGATCATCACCGACTACAAGACCGGCAAGGCGCCACCCGAGCGATATGCCCTGTCGGCGTTCTTTGCCCTCAAGATCTACGCCCTTCTCATCCGAAAGCGCACGGGCGAGACACCCAAAGAGCTTCGCCTCCTCTATCTCAACGGACCCACGCTCTACCAACTCACCGTCGACGACCAGCAACTCGACGCCATGGATGTCCAACTCCGGGCTCTATGGAAGGCTATCGACAGGGCAATCTCCACCGATCGATTCCCCACCCGCACGGGAAGACTCTGTGACTGGTGCTCCTTCCAGGAGATATGCCCCGCCTTCACAGACGACGAGGTTCAGAGTCCGTCGGAATAGTCAACTCGCGCAATGGTTCAATTCGGAGCCGGTTAGGGTCGCCCGCGTCCACTTATCCTTGGAGGGAAAGAAATGGAGCCGCAAGAGCAGGCCGGTATGTTGCTGGCCAACGCAGCCGGGTATATAGCGACGAGAACCATTCGAATCGGTCTCGACCGCGGGCTCTTCGAGCTCATAGGAGAGACCGGTCCTACCAGTTCGGCTGATCTCGCCGAGGCCGCCGGATTAGACGAGTTGTATTCGGAAGTGTGGTGCCGCTCGGCGTTCGCCACCGGTGTGCTCCAGGGCCACGACGAAGACGCGTACACCCTGGCTCCGCATATCGAGGTGCTGCTTCTCGACCGGAGCTCGCCGGCATACGTAGGGGGTTTGTTCAAGGTGCTGACCGAGCCCGAAGTGTTCGACGTCTTCACCGAGAACTTCGAGTCTGGCGAGCGGATCTGGTGGGACCAGACCAGCCCGGCGTGGATCGCCGCCGTGGGCGAAACTGGTGGAGCCTTCAACACCCGGTTCATACCCGATGGTCTCTCTCAGGTCCCGGGCGCAGCGGATCGTCTCGCCGCCGGGAGCAAGGCTCTCGAGTTGGCTTGCGGAACCGGAGTCGGATTGGTGCGTCTTGGCACCGAGTTCCCCAATCTCGATCTCGTCGGACTGGACGGCGACGCTCACTCTTTGAGATCAGCAGGTTCCCGCATCGATGACGCTGGGATGGCCGGCAGAGTCCATCTCATCCACTCCGGCATGGAGGACCTCGACGCCGAAGCAGAGTTCGACGCGATAACAATCAACGTGTCGATGCACGAGTGCCGAGATATCGAGAAAGTAACCGAAGCCGTGTATCGGGCTCTCAAGCCCGACGGTTACTTCCTCAACTCCGACTTCCCTTTCCCAGAGGCCGGAGAAGGGGTGAAGACCGTTCCCGGTCGGATCATGTCAGGAATCCAGTTCTTCGAAGCGTTGATCGATGACCAACTTCTATCCGTCAACTACTACCTCGACCTATACGACCGTCACGGATTCACCGAAAAAGGCGTCGTCGAGGTGACCCCGCTACACGCGATCACCTGGGCAAGAAAGTAGACAACACAACTCTGAAACGGTGACGCCACCGGCGTTGGTCAGATGTCGGACCATCGACCCGAGCTGCACGATCTTCGACATTGTCAGGCTGCAACCGGCAAATGCCTCAGTCGTTTTGTTGCGATTTCGTAACGGAGATGCGACAGAGTTGCGCCACGCGACATAGGAGAACGTAGTGGAAGAGACGTTGGTTGATGGAAAACCAGGGGCACATTGGA
Source organism: uncultured Boseongicola sp. (assembly GCA_964194555.1). Classification (GTDB taxonomy): domain Bacteria; phylum Actinomycetota; class Acidimicrobiia; order Spongiisociales; family ZC4RG35; genus SZUA-217. The sequence goes on from CAXMMT010000094.1 coordinate 46,546, forward strand.
CGACGCAGGCATTTGGCCTGGCCCTCATATCGGCGGCCCTGCTGGTCTTCACGATTCTGGGGCTCGTGCTCTTTGGTGTTGAAGATGCCGCGTTCTTTGGACTAATCACCGCTGTCGCGGTTGTCGTGACAGCTGTGGTTTGGCGGCTCGATAATGGCTGGGCGCGCGCCCTTGGCGTCCTGGCCACCCTTGGCGCAATGGCGACCATGTTCTGGCTCGCATTTGGGGTGTTCCAGGTGTTCAGCCCTCTTGAGTTCATCGTCGGTCTGGTGTTCCTGCTCGGAGTGGTTCTGTCCCTCGTAGGCGGGATCATGGCCCTGTTCTCAAGGAAGAAAGGCGATACCGGTCCAAGTAAACGTGAGACGCGTGTGCGCAAGGGAACCATGGGTCTGATCGGTGTGGCAGCAGTCATCTCCATCGTCGGATTTCTCTTCACGAAGGAAAGCGTCAGCGAAGCCGAGGCTTCGGGAGCGACCCCGCTCGAAATGGTCAACTTCGAGTTCGAGCCATCCACAACCTCGATTCCCTCGGGCGGGAAACTGCTGGTCGCCAACTCCGACGCGTTCGCCCATGATTTCACCCTCGAGGAACTCGACATCTACGTGTACTTCGGGCCCGGCAGCGAGGCCCTGGTAGATCTGAGCGGCGCCGCGCCGGGGACCTATCCCTACCTCTGCTCCCTCCACTCCGACGGGACGGAGGGGATGAGAGGCACGGTCACTATCGAGTCGTAGATCTTCTACTCGGCCGATAAGGACCTTCGCCTATCACTCCAGAGACAGTTTCGGTGGGGGGCTGGGACCGATGCCAAAAGTCCGATTCGGTAAGGACTTGGTCCCCTACCGTCGTGGCCTGTCAGGAACGATCATGTGAATGATTTCACAAGGAAAGGAAAATCTGATGGCAGAGCGCCTTCAAACACTCGGTATCGTTCTAGCTCTATTCGGCGTTGGTTTCGTGATCGCCGGTGGGGTTGCGTTTGTTCAAGTACAGAATGGATACGGCTCCCTACAGTCGTTTAGCCAAGCACAGAACGTGACTTTGAGCTACAACGAGGATGGGCAACTGACCGATCGCGGCACCACCGAAGGTGCAGCGGCGATCATGTCCCTTCTTGTAGATGACTGGGGCTACCCCGTCAACGAATCTCATCTGAATCCCAATGATCCGCTCGTCAACACGTCAACTGAGTACATGTATCAGATGGCAACGGTCGGCTACCACATCCTCAACGGCGCCCAGACGGTCGTTCTGGACGAAGCCGTCGAGTACAACGGCGAGACGTTCGCCGCCGGCTCGCACGACCTCGTGGTGAACACGGTGGGGAGCGAGGAGCGCGTCGCTGCTGGTCTCGGTGGATATTGGACCGACTTCGACCGCAGCCACCCGATCGAGGGGCCCGCGCGCTCACAGGCGTGGAGCGGCACGGCACACGGGCTCTTCGCTGAGCTTGGTGTCGGCACGGTGACCGGTTCTGCGCTGCAGATGGGCATGGGTCTTGCAGGTGCTTTCGCAGGCATCGGCATGTTCGCCCTGATCGCCGGACTGGGACTGGTCTGGGTGAGCAAGACAAGAGACTCATTCAAAGGTATCGAGGTCACAGCACCCGAGATGCCGCGACAAAAGGTGGATGTCAACTGACAACCCGCCTCCAAACGCAGAACACGAGACCCCCGCATCAGGTGGGGGTCTCACTTTTCTCACGTCCTGGCGAGACAGCCCTTGACTAGAACTAAGGCCACGAACGTTGGCGATGTTGAGGGCGAGGCAGAGGCGTCTATGACAAGGACGCAGGACGAAGGGCGCACCGGCGCGTTCGTCGAGGACGAGGACACCGTCAGGGGCGTCACTCGACGTCCTGAACGCGGCAAACGTTCGAGGTCGGGGCACTAGCCTCGGAAGCGATGGCCCGACTGAACATCGACCTCCAAGACGATCCGGAGATTTCAGCCGGGAAAGAGCTCATTGAACGACTGGTAGGGGCGCAAATGGTCGCCCGAGACGAAGAAGAACTCCTCCACCTCCGCGACGAATAACTCCCGGAGCGATGACTTGTCCTAAGGGAAGATCCCTCTAACCAATTTGGCGTCCGCCACGCGTTGGATTCCCTTCATCAGGGCCGCTGTCCTCATGTCCACTTTCTCCCTGACCGCTATCACGTGAACGTCTTCGTATCCGGCGATCATGATCTCCCGCAGACGCGCCACTATTTCGTTCTCGGTCCAGAAGTACTTCTGCACGTCCTGCACCCACTCGAAGTAGGAGACGGTGACGCCACCGGCGTTGGCAAGAATGTCGGGCACGACGAAGACTCCTCGCTCCTCGAGAATGTCGTCGGCGCCAATGGTCGTCGGGCTGTTGGCGCCCTCGATGATGATCTTCGCCGTGATCTCGCCGGCGTTTTCAGCATGGATGACTCCCTGGATGGCCGCTGGGACGACGACGTCGACGTCGAGCGTGAAGATCGAGTCCCCGTCGATGGAGTCGGCATCAGGGTATCCCTCGAGAAAGCGGTTCTCATCGACCCATCTGCCCACCGCTTCCACGTCCAGGCCATCCTGGTTGTAGATCCCGCCCGAGATGTCGGACACCGCCACAACTTTGGTGTCCATTTGCTGGCCCGCAATGGCTGCATAACGGCCGACATTCCCAAATCCGTGAATCGCCACCGAGGCTCCAACAGGGTTCAGATCGATTGCCGCGGCGGCCAGAGGAAGAAGAAACATCAGCCCGCGACCGGTGGCCTCGCGCCGAGCGATGCTCCCGCCCAGGGCGGGAGGCTTCCCGGTGACCACAGCGGGAACCGAATGCCCAACATGCTGTGAGTAGGTGTCCATCATCCACGCCATCACCTGCTCATTAGTTCCAAGATCAGGTGCCGGAATGTCCTGGTCCGGGCCGATCACATTGATGATCTCCATCGTGTACCGCCGGGTCACACGTTGCAGTTCAGCCCGCGACACCTCGAGCGGGTTGATGCGAACCCCACCTTTGGCTCCGCCGAATGGAACGCCAACGATGGAGCACTTCCAGGTCATCAGCATCGCCAGTGCCGAAATCTCACCGAGATCGATGTCAGGAGCGAATCGAATGCCGCCCTTTGTGGGCCCCATCGTCGTCAGATGTTGGACTCGATATCCGAAGATCGTTTCGACCTCGGTGTAGTCATCATGTCGGAAAGGAAAACTCACAACGGTGGACTTCTGGGGGCCGCGAAGCCGACCGGTTACGTTGTCGTCCAGCCCCATCAGGCTTGCCACACGGTCGAACTGGGCAACAGCCTCGTGGTACATCGGTGAATCGAATTCGTGTCCGGGTCCCAATTGGTCCTCCGTTGACTACCTGCCCAGGGGCATCCTATGCCGTCGCATCGGTAGTGTTAGGACTCCTCAGGAATCTGTCACAGACAGGCCGTACCTTGCCGGTATGAAGACATTGACATCAACGCAGGCAGACCATCCAATGACCCAACCCACTCCTGAGGAGATCTTTGCCGACCCGGTTTCGTACCTACGCCCGCTCGGTATCGAAGCCGTCTTGGTGATTGAGCCCGAGACACTCCCGAAGGCTGCCTGACCCTACGATCGTCCCATGGACGCAACGGATACTCGAGTCGAGCCTGACAACTGGGACCAGGCCCTCCATGACGTGGACGGCCACCAGATCGTCGTGGCGGGGCCGGGTACGGGGAAGACCGAGTTCCTGGTCCGCCGGACGAAACATCTGGTGAGCCATGGTCACGCACGACGGGACGAGATCGTTGTGCTCTGCTTCTCCAGAAGGGCATCTGCAGACCTCAGAAGACGAATCGAATCAGCGCTCGGCGCAACCGGTGTGCCCATCGACACGACGACCTTTCACAGTCTCGCTCTCCGCCTTCTGGAGAGCGCATCCGAGGGTCAACGTCCCAAACCGCTCACCACCCCGGAACAGGTTGCTGTTGTCGCTTCAATCCTCCGGGAAGAGGACCAGGCGGATTGGCCGTATCTCTACCGGGGCATCCTCTCGACGTCGGCCTTCGCCGCCGAGGTCGCCGACTTCTTGATGCGATGCTCCGAGCGTCTTCTGACGCCCGCCGACCTCGCTGCTCGGTCCAAGGAGCGAGCCGACTGGCGTGGGCTGCCCGGTCTCTACCAGCGCTATCTGGCTCGATTGAATGAGACAGCCAGGACCGACTACGGGGTGCTGCTGGTGGCCGCGGTCAATCTGTTGAAGTCCGAATCCGGCCAAGCACTTGCCGGGCAATACCGATATGTGCTGGTAGACGAGTATCAGGACACCAGCCCTGTGCAAGCAGAAATCGCCGAACTCCTTGCCCGGTCACATGGAAACCTCACAGTGACCGGTGACCCCTACCAGTCGATCTACTCCTTCCGGGGAGCCGAACTCCGCAATATCGCCGACTTCTCCTCGACCCACCCGGATTCGACGCGTTATGTCCTATCCCGGAGCTTTCGGGTGCCCGAGGCGATTCTCGAGTCGGCGTTGCGTGTTGTCTCGCCAGGTCACCTTCCAGGCGGTGTGGGGCCCGTTGATCCGGCGCCTCATGAGGGACGGTCGGAGGCATTTATCTTCGACCAGGAGACGGCCGAAGCCGAGTGGATAGCCCGAGAGGTCGAGAACTCCATCAGAGTCGAGGGAATTCACCCCTCGTCGATCGCCGTCCTGACCAGATCGAAACGCGAGCTGGTCAGCGAATTGTCCCGGGCTCTTGGGCGAAGAGGGATCCCCCACGATCCGCCCGATAGCCGTCTGGTGGATCATCCAGCGGTTCGCCTGTTTCATGATCTGGTCACCGTGGCACTCACCGGTGGAAGCCTTCCCACGACGTCTGCGCTCCAGGCAGCGGACGCCGACCGGGCAATGCGGCGTGTTCTCCTGGGACCGCTTCTCGGCCTCGGCCTCGGCCAGGAACGGGCGCTTCTGCGGGAGCGCCGTCGGACATGGGCTCCCTGGGCTCATGTCATTCGCCAGAAACTGAGCGACTGGCCGGGGCTCGCCGATCTCATCGAGAACGCCGATTGGGCTACTGCCGGCACCGCAGCCAACAGTTTCTGGCACGCCTGGACCACCCTGGAAGGCATTGCCGATCTCGTCGATGATGCAAGCCGACTCGAATGGCGTCGGGCCTGGGCCGCATTCGCTCAGGTCCTTTCGAGACAGGCCGACCGCGACCCGGATCTGAGCCTCGCCCGCTTCTTCGAGTTGACCGAGGAAGACGACTTCGAGGCGACTCCACTTCTCTCGCATAGGCTCGCCGAGGACCGGGTGACACTCACAACACTGCATCAGGCCAAAGGTCTCGAGTTCGATGTCGTCTTCATCGCCAATGCCGTGGAAGGTGTCTTTCCGGACCTTCGACGGAGCCGAAGGATGCTCCGACCCGAGTTGCTCTCCCCCGAGCGAACGGTCGACCAGAACGCTCAGCACCTATTTCAGCTGCAGGAGGAAATGCGTCTCGCCTACACGGCGATGACCAGAGCGCGTCTCCGAGTGGTGTGGACCGCAACCGAAGCCGGCATCGACCAGGGAGAGCACCGACCGTCTCGGTTCCTGATCGCGGCATCAGGTGTGGGCGAACTCGCCCAGCTAGGCCCACCGAAAGAGGTGATCAGAGACCCGGTGACTCTCAGCGAAGCAGAAACGGCCCTTCGCAGGGACCTCCTGGACCCGACAGCGCCGCCGGTTCGTCGTCTCGCAGCCGCCGGAGTCCTCGCCCAATCCGATGCCAGAAGGTGGGACGCTTCCTCCTTCCCCGGCGTCCCGGTGGCGGGTCCCGATTCTCCCATTCTCGGAGACACGATCCACCTCTCCCCCAGCCAGGCCGACAGTTACCAACGATGCCCCCGCCAGTATGCACTCGAACGCCGACTCCGGCTTGGCAGCGCCTCGTCTCCATATGCCCATTTCGGATCTCTCGTTCATGCAGCGCTCGAGAAGGTGGAAAGACCCATTATCGGGACCGGGCTTCACCATGCCGCCATCGACCAGGCCATCGAGTGTCTCGAAGACGTCTGGGTAGACGCCAACTTCGGCACACCAGAGTTGAATCGGGCGTGGCTTCGAAAGGCGATAGATGCCGTAACCAAGTTATACGAAAATTGGCCTTCCAAGGATGGAGTCCCTATCGACCTCGAGTTGAAGGTCGAGGCTGTCATCGCGGGAGTGCGTTGGGTTGGCATCATCGACCGGATCGAATCCACTCAGGAGGGCCTGAGAATCATCGACTACAAGACGTCGACCACCGCGATGACCGTCGCAGAAGCAGCCGAGTCTCTTCAACTCGGCTTCTACAGCACCGCAGTTGATGCCGGCGATGACCATGTCGCGGAGGCCCAGCTCTGGTATCCGAGAACCGGAACAAAGTCGGTCTCTACCCGCTCGCTCGACATGGAGAGCCTCGAAAAGGTGCAAGAGGAAATGGAACGGGTCACAACAGCCATTCGATCCGAGAATTGGGCACCCGTTGTCGGATCACCCTGTGAGAGGTGCGCTTTTCGGATGTCATGTCCGGCCTGGCCTGAAGGTAGCGGAGCTTTTCTCCCATGAGCCGAATGACGCCCTCCCTCGAACAGCAAGAGATTCTCGACCTGGGCCTCACCACCATCCGGGCCAGGGCCGGGGCGGGAACCGGCAAGACCACAACCGTGGCAATGGTGATAGCCAACCTGATTGACAACCATGACATCGCTCCGGAGCAGATTCTCGGAATCACTTTCACCAACAAGGCCGCAGCCGAACTGGCAGATCGCGTCCGTCAGACTCTTTCCGATGACCTCGACCCGGGTCGTCAGATAGAGGTTCATACCTATCACGGGTTTGCCGCGAAGATTCTGTCAGAGTTTGGTGCACTCGCCGGCGTCGACAACCGGGCCAAGATCATTACTCCCACGTTTGGCCGACAACTGATGAGCGAGACCTTCCATCACCGGTCCTACGAAAGCCTCGACATCACCCAACCCCGAACACTCGACAAAATCCGCCGTTTCGGCGACCGACTCGGTGACCACCTACTCGAGGCCAGTGATGTTCTGGAAACCGCCGCAGACCACGAGGACGAGATTTGGGACTCACGCCGGGAAATGGCCGAAACCCTCGTCCAGTTCGCAGCCGACAAGAGGCGTCTACGAGTCGTGGATTACTCAGATCTGGTGACACTCTCCACCCGGGTCGTCCAGAACCATCCCGAGTTGGCCGCTACCATCAAGGAGAGATATCGAGCCGTCATTCTCGACGAGTACCAGGACACCAACCCGGCCCAAAGAGTTCTCTTGAGGACCATCTTCGACTCCGGTTTCCCGGTGATCGCCGTGGGCGACGAGGATCAGACGATTTACGAGTGGCGAGGGGCCTCCGCCCAGAACTTCGAGCTCTTCCCGGAGCATTTCACCAAGGGGAGTGGCGAGGCGGCAAGCCGTAAGGGACTCACTCTCAACAGACGCTCCACCCAGGCGATCCTCGACGTGGCCAACGAGATCAGGCTCGAAGCGAATGCCGGGGCGGACGCACTTCAAGCGGTCGACCCTGACGCCAAGGGCGATGTGGTCACCTATTGGGCAAACGACGCCCTCGAGGAGGCGGAGTGGATTGCCCGTACCTTTGAACAACTCCATCAAAGCGGCAGTCGCTGGTCTGAAATGGCCGTTCTCTTCAGAAAGAACAAGAACTTCTCTGTCGTGGTCGACGCGATGAGCCGTCACGACATACCGATCGAAGTGGCAAACATCGGTGGGCTCTTCTCCGTCGCCGAAGTCTCCGACCTCAGAGCCTGGCTGACCGCCCTTGAAGATCCCGAGGACTCCCCTGGCATCATCCAGATCCTCTTCGGCAGCCGGTATCGGCTGGGCATGGCCGATCTTGCACCGTTGACCCGCTGGGTCGCGGGAGCCGAGAACCATGACGACGCCGAAGAGGCCGCTCCCATCACCCTGATGGAGGCCATCGAGCACTATGGGGAGATTCCTGGTTTGCGGGACGAGGCCCGCTACGCCCTGGAGCGTTTTCTGGGTGTCTATAGGGACGTGCTCATCGAAAGCCAGGGGCTGACGCTCGTTGAAACCTGTCGAACGATTCTCGACCGAACTCGGGCATGGCAAGACATCGAGGCCTTGCCCCCAAACGCACGTCTCACCGCCCGCCTCAACATCTATCGTCTTCTCGACCTGGCCGAGGATTGGAGCCCACTTCGGGGAAGACCTTCGGTCGGAGCCTTTCTCGACTATCTGAAGGCGATGGAATCCGAACCCGCCGAGGAACTCGACGCTGCCCATCTCTCGGGCGAAGAGGCGGTGACTCTTGTCACCGTCCATCGTGCCAAAGGACTCGAGTGGGAGAGTGTCGCCATCCCCGCAGTCACCAAAGGCAACTTCCCCAGCCGCTCCCAGCAGTATTCTGACCCAATCCGGTTCGCAGAGCATGTCCCGGTCTCCATGCGGATCGACACCATCATGGATGACATGCCAGACGAGGAAGACGGGCGTGCGGACTACCTTCGTGCCCAACACCGGAGCCAGGAGTGGAGGGTCGCCTACGTCGCCGTCACCAGGGCCAAGAAGCGTCTTTTTCTCTCGGGAGCACACTGGTACGGACTGCCGGAGCCGTCCAAGCAATCCAAAGATCCGTCGGAGTTGTTCGCGATCGTCGAGAACCATGACGTGAGCCGAAGCGCCGGCCACGCCGAACTTGGCGAGCGACCTGGCATTCTCAGATCCCCCCATCGAGAAACCAGCCCGGATCCCCTATTCCGGGACGGATGGGAGGCGGGGCTTCGGGCCGCGATCGAGAACCCCGCCGCAATGGAGGAAATCGCAGCAGCGAGCGGTGTCGGAGACGAGTATGAGCGATTCGTGGCCGACATCAACCAGCGACTCTTCAAACTCGCAGCGCCCGCATCAGACGAGACCGTCGACGATCACGACACCGTCTCCGTCACCGGTCTGGTGACATACGCACAGTGTCCGAAGAGGTTCTTCTGGACCAATGTCGATCCTCTGCCCCGACGACCCAACCCGGCCGCTAATCGGGGAACAGAGGTTCACCGTCGCATCGAACTCCACCAGAAGGGCCAGGTTCCGTTTGAAGAAATGACTGACGATCTCTATGACGTCGTCCAAGGAGACGCCTCGTCCGGGCCTGGCGCGTTCGAAACCTACTTGAGCTCCAGATTTGCCGACAAGACGGCCACGATGATCGAGGTTCCGTTCTCGCTGGAACTCGACACCGGGTACCTCCTCCGGGGAAGAATCGATGCCGTCTACTGCGACAACGGCAGATGGGAGGTGGTCGACTTCAAGAGCGGCCGCCCGCGCGCCGACCCTGCACTTGACGTCCAATTGCAGGCATACGCGGTAGCTGCAACCGAAGTCGACTTTGGCATCACCAAACCCGAGACCCTCGATGTCACTTTCGCCTACCTGGGTGGGGGTCTCACCGAGGTCACCCACTCGGCCAATGACCGCTGGGTATCGAATGCGCGAGAATCACTCAATACCCTCACCGGTCGAATCTCCGCTTCGGAGTTTGAGGAGAGCCCGGGGTCGTGGTGCGCCTCGTGCGACTTCTTGCAATTCTGTGGTCCTGGGCAGAAAGAAGTCGAAAGATGAGTGTGGCGGCCGCCATCGGGGCAGGCATAGTCGGCTACCTGATCGGTTCGTTACCCACGGCCGAGTGGCTGGGGAAACGGGCAGCGGTCGATCTTCGTCGGGAGGGCTCGACGAACCCGGGAGCCAACAACGCTCTGCGACTCGTCGGACCACGCCTGGCCGCCGCCGTCCTGGCCACCGAGATGGCCAAAGGTGTTATCGCCGTTGTCGCCGGCGCCGCCCTGGCCGGTGACATCGGCGCGGTGTTGGCCGGGGTCTGTGCAGTCACCGGAAACGTCTTCAACAGCTACTACGGATTCCGGGGAGGCAAGGGTCTCGGGATCAGTGCCGGGGTCCTCACCGCTATTTGGCCCACTGTGCTTGTGCCGGTGCTGGCCGTGCTGGTCATCACGGTTCTCATCACCCGATCATCCGGTGCAGCGACGATCGTCACCATTGTCGCCTTCAACATCATGGCCATACTCTGGGCCTCCCTCCTATGGCCGATGGCCTGGGGAATAGCCGCCACCGCACAGCTTCTCCTGCTGTCACTGGGAATAGGTCTCATTCTGTGGAACAGACATTGGACCGACTCACCCTTCAGCCGACAACACCGTCATTCACTTCGAGAACCAGCGTGACAGGGCCGTCGTTCGTCAGTTCAACATCCATCATCGCCCCGAAGACGCCATGGGCTGTGACGATGCCGCGCTCCCGAAACGAGTGGATCATCCGATCGATCAGCGGACCGGCATGTCCAGGCCGGGCAGCATCGGTGAATGACGGACGGCGACCTCGCTTCATATCTCCTGCCAGGGTGAACTGACTCACGACCAGCACCTGACCGTCGACATCCACCAGCGGGAGATTCATCTTCTCTGCGTCATCGTTGAACACTCTCAGCCCGGCAATCTTGTCCACCGCTGTATCAACGTCCCCGTAGCCGTCGCCATGCTCCACACCGACAAAGAGACACAATCCTCTCCCGATGCTCCCCACGACGCGGTCGTCGACACGCACCAGAGCTGAAGAAACTCGTTGCAGGACTATGCGCACCGGTGTGATTCTGGCAGCACCCCCAGGAAACACCGGAAGGTAAATAGAGTGTCGCGGTGCCCAAACGAAAGTCACCGAATCCCTACCTCCTCGGCGGCCCCGACGGGGGTGCGGTGGTCTATCTGCTCGATGTGGCAACCGAACTCGAGGTAGGTCTACTCGAGAAATGGATTCGAACCCAGATAGGGCACCAAATAGAGACGATGCGGGTCAGCTCCTCCCGACGCGGTCGTGGGGGCGATCCAATCCAGTTGTCAGAGCGGATAGCGGCAGCCGACGACGCGTTTCTCATACCCGTCAGGGTCGTCTGGATGGCACCCAAGAAGAAGGGACGCAGATCAGTCACATGGTCGGATGCCCTCAGGCCGGGCGACCCGAGAGACCCGAGAGGGTTGCGAGCCCACTGGATTCGTACCTTCCGACCCAGTCGACTCAAGCTGATTACAGCGCAGGGGGCCCTCTCGTCAGATCTGTTATCCGACTATCAGTCTTCAGGAGAGATCGATGGCATCGCGGCATTCGCGACGCGGCGCGTCTGGAGAGTCCTCGACCAGGCTGAGCGCAAGCTCCGGGGAAACCGGTACAAGATCCCCCGATTCGTGCCGGAAGCCATTCTGTCGCGGCGAGACTTCGTCACCCAGGTCGACGCGTACGCCCGCGAAGCGGAAGTCGACCCGGATCTGGCGCTCACCGACGCCGAACGGTACCTGCGGGAGATGGCGGCGACTCACAGCCCCTACGTCATCGATCTGATCGCCAACGCTATCCATGCTCTTTACCGACAGGGATACGGGGAGATCAAGTATGACGCGAATCAGGTGGCAAGAGTGGCCGAGTTGGGTCGTTCCAATCCGGTGATCTTTCTTCCCTCGCATCGGTCCAATCTGGATCGCCTCAGCTTCCAGTTCATGCTCTGGGAGAACGATTTACCACCAAATCACACGGCCGGAGGCATCAACCTCAACTTCTTCCCTGTCGGCCCGCTCATGCGCAGGACGGGTGTGTTCTTCATCCGGCGATCGTTCCGCGACAACCTCCTCTACAAGATCGTCCTCAAGGCCTATATCAATTTTCTGATCGAGAAACGCTTCCCGATGGAGTGGTACATGGAAGGCGGGAGATCCCGATCCGGAAAGCTGGGACCACCCCGGTACGGCCTCCTTCATTACATCGTCGACTCGCTGCGCAGCGGCAAGGCCGAAGACGTGCAGTTGATCCCGGTCTCGATTGCCTACGACCAGATACAGGACGTGCCCGACTTCACCCGCGAGGCCCAGGGTCGCACCAAGGAGAAGGAATCCATTGGATGGCTCTTCAGGGCCGTCCGCTCACTACGTCGACGCCACGGCGACATCCACATCCGATTGGGCGACCCCATATCGGTGGCGTCGGTGATGGGTTCGATCGACGAGGGGGAAGAGGTAACGATCGGGCTCCAGAAACTCGCATTCGAGGTCATGTATCGAATTGGGACCGTGACACCGATTACGCCAACTGCCATAGTCAGTATCGTCCTTCTGGCCGAAAGAGGATCGGCCCGAACCGCCGATGATCTTGCCGGCACAAGCACCCGTCTCATGGATTTCATAACGGCGCGCGATCTTCCCCTGACAGCAAAGTCCGATCTCTCCGACCCGGAGGTCGTCACCGTGATCCTCGACTCGCTCTCTGAACACGGAAACGTGTCCAGCCATGAAGCACTGGGGAGAGTCGTCTACTGGCTGGACGACGAGCAGATGATCAGACTCTCCTACTACCGCAACGTCATAGTTCACTTCTTCCTGAACAGGGCGATCGCCGAGATGGCCCTCACCTCTCTCATCGACGAAGGAGTGCGTGATGCCGAAGTCGCCGAGAATCGGATGCTGTCCCTGAGAGACCTTTTCAAGTATGAGTTCTTCTTCCCCGAAAAAGAGCAGTTTCTCGGAGACCTATCTGATGATATTGCACATGACGTCCCGGATTGGCGTTCCGTTCTGAGAGCAACGGGCGCCCTCGGAGTCATCACCAAGATGGGAGACCCGGTCGCATACTGGGCCGTTCTCCCCTTTCTCGATGCCTATCAGATCGTTGGAGACGAACTCGAAGGACTGACGGGATCGTTCGACGAGAAGAAGTTTCTCAAGGCATGTCTGGCAAGGGCTCGGATGTATCGCATCGAGGAGAGACTCTTCTCCGGGGAAAGCGCCAGCCAGGTTCTCTTCAAATCGGCCCTGGCACTCGCGAGAAACCGGGGCCTGCTGGACGACGACCCAGAAGTTGGCGAACGGCGGTCGAGGTTCGCCGCCGAAGTGAGAGAAGCGAGGTCGCTGGCGGCTTCGGGTCTGTAGTTGTGTTTCGAAGCCTGGGGTCAGTCGCTCTTGTTGAACTTTCGATGGGCCTCGGCGATCATCTCAGCTGAGGTCTTTGGCCCAACATCTTCGACTTCGATGTCCGGCGAACTCACTGACTCCTCAGAGGGCTCAAATCCGATCGCCTCCGCCAGTTCGTCCTCGTCGACCGGTGCGGGCTCGACCGGAGGAGGGGGGGCGGGTCTACGTTGGACGGGACGTGGCGCCGGAGGAGGCGTCGGGGGAGGTGACGGCTGGTCTTGCTGCTCGGACGGGTCATTCGGAGACCCGAGGGCGTCTTCGACACTTACGCGACGGCTGCGTCTCCGAATGGCGCGTCCGGAAAACACCAGGATGAGCGGTATGAAAAAGCTCGACCCGAAGAAGGCCAGGATGTCACCTAGTGGGGTGCCCCCGACATTGATGAAACGCGACATGAAGTAGAGAACAAACCAGACCGAGCCGATGCCGGAGAGAATTCTCCCGAGACGAGCGCGTCCGTCACTATCTGCCATGACCTCATTCAACCATCAGTGACGGGTGATAGCGACGCGAAGTCGCCAGCCGGCAAGAGTCAGCAGGACTACGGCATAGAGGGACAGAACCCCAAGCTCCAGAAGGATGTCGACCGTGGTCCCTCCGCGTCTCACCAGTTCGGCGAAGGCGTCGAGGGCCCAGGCATGTGGAGTCAGGTGCGCGACCCTTTGCATGGTTGGCCCAAACAGTTCCAGGGGCAACATCGATCCGCCCAGAGCCGCCAAACCGATGCTGAGCATCACTCCGATACCGCTTGCCTGCTGATCATTCTTGAAGGTTGCCCCCAGGAGGATGCCGGCACCTGCTCCAACCGCCGAGAAGGTCACAAGAATCAGAAATGACCCCACCACTCACCCGCACCTCCCCGGCGTCACTCTCGAGAAGACCGGCAATCATCGAGATCGAGGTTGTCTTGCCGGCGCCATTGGGACCCAACAAACCGTAGGTTTCGCCATGGGCGATAGTGAAACTGACACCATCGACGGCGGTCAGGTCGCCAAATGCCTTGACCAGACCTGTGGCCTGAAGAACCTCGGTCAGAATATGGCTCCTGGTCGCGAACCCGACACTCTATCGCTTCGGATTCAGGCAGGGTTTGCCGGTACCCTCAAAGGGTGAGCAGCTACATCCAGACAGCCTCCGGGCTTCTGCACTGGCGCGACTATGGAGGCGGTGGTGAGGTCATAGTGCTCGTCCACGGTCTTGGGGGTTCGGTGGCCAACTGGGACGCAGTGGGACCGAGACTCGCCGATATGGGACGAACCGTCGCGCTGGACCTGCCCGGATTCGGGCTCTCTCCCCCCGCAAGCGATTGGGAGCTCGATACTCACGCCGGGGCCGTAGAGGCTTTCATCGCCGAGTTTGCCCCGTCGGCAACTCTGGTGGGCAACTCGATGGGCAGCCTGCTTTCCGAGATGGTTGCCTCCAGAGCGCCTGAGACGGTCGACTCCCTCGTACTCGTAGCACCGGCAACTCCCCCACGGTTGCCAGATCCGAGGATTCATTGGCCTACGGCACGACGTCTCGCTTTCCAGGCGACACCGGTTGTGGGTCGGGCGGTGTCGCGACGCTTTCTTCAGCGGCTCACTCCCGAGGAGTTCGTGAAGCTGAGTCTGGAGACGATCACTCACAAGCCCGGCCGGGTCCCAATGCCGCTTGTTGAGGAGTTCGTCAAGCTCGCAGCTGTGAGGATGGAACTCCCCTGGGCCGAGGAGGCGGTGCCGGATACCGGACGATCCATTGCCCGGACGTTTCGCAAGCCCTCCTCGTTTGTGACCATGATCAGGGGTATCAAGGCACCGACTCTCGTGGTTCACGGTCTCGAGGATCGCATCGTGTCTCCAACCGCGGTCGAGTGGCTCTGCTCGCTGAGACCCGACTGGCAACTCGTCCAGATGCAGGACACGGGCCACGTCCCCCAACTCGATGCGCCCGTTCGGTTCCTCGATGCCATCGTCCCATGGCTCCGGGCCTCGCTGAAACGCGAAATCACGGCCTAGCCTGATACTCATGACCGGAGACCTCGGCGAGACCATCGGTGACGAATACGTTCACCAGTTGCTGGATGCCGACCCCATCGAAACCAGAGAATGGATCGAGTCACTCGATGCGGTGGCCGAGGCGCACGGACCGGTGCGCGCCCGGTTTCTTCTGGCCAAGCTGCTGGAACGAGCCCACAAGAAGCGTCTCGGGGTTCCCGGAGCTGTCACCACTCCGTATATCAACACCATCCCACCCGAGGAACAGCCCGACTTTCCTGGCGATGAGCACCTGGAACGCCGGATCCGAAGATTCATTCGCTGGAACGCCGCAGTCATGGTGGTCAAGGCCAACCACAGGGAAAAAGGCATCGGAGGTCATCTATCGACCTTCGCCTCCTCGGCCACTCTCTACGAGATCGGCTTCAACCACTTCTTTCGTGGCAGGAACGCTCCCGGCGGTGGTGACCATGTCTACATACAGGGCCATGCCGCTCCGGGGATATACGCCAGGGCATATCTCGAGGGTCGGTTTGACGAGAAGCATCTGGACAACTTTCGCTTCGAGATCGACGGTGACGGTCTCTCCTCGTATCCACACCCGAGACTCATGCCGGATTTCTGGGAGTACCCGACGGTTTCGATGGGTCTGGGGCCGATCAACTCCATCTATCACGCCCGTTTCAACAAGTACCTGCACAATCGTGATCTGAACGACACGTCAGACTCCAGGATCTGGTGTTTCATCGGGGACGGCGAGACCGATGAGCCCGAAACGCTCGGAGCCATCTCGCTGGCCACTCGAGAGGGTCTCGACAATCTCACCTGGGTCGTCAATTGCAACCTTCAGCGACTCGACGGCCCTGTCCGGGGAAACGGGCAGATCATCACCGAGTTGGAGGCCGGTTTCCGAGGCGCCGGCTGGAATGTCATCAAGGTCATCTGGGGAACCGGGTGGGACCCGCTGCTTGCCCAGGACATCGAGGGAGCTCTGGTTGACGTCATGGGCTCCACAGTCGACGGCGAATACCAGAGGTACAAGGCCGAGGATGGCGGATATGTCCGCGAGCACTTCTTCGGTAAGGACCCCCGCACCAAGGAACTCGTCAGCGACTGGACCGATGATGAGATCTGGTCTCTGCGCCGGGGTGGGCTCGACTATCGCAAGGTCTATGGCGCCTACAAGGTGGCCACCGAGCTCAACAACGGCAAACCGACCGTCATCCTCGCCAAGACGATCAAGGGCTGGACTCTCGGTCCAGATGTCGAGGGCCGCAACGCCACCCACTCCATCAAAGAGCTGACCAACAAACAGCTATTGGACCTGCGGGCGACTCTTCACCTCGAAGAAGAGATCCCGATCAACACCCTCGATGAAGACAAGGTGCCGCCCTATTTTCGGCCGGGCCCGGGGACACCTGAGCATGAGTATCTGCACGCGCGGCGCGAGGAGCTCGGCGGGCCCCTGCCGCAGCGTGACGCCGGCCAGGACGTCTCACTGACCCTCCCTGGATCCGAGACATATGAAGATGTCTACGCCGGCTCGGGAAAGGTCGAGGCGTCGACCACCTCGGCCTTCACCCGACTGTTGCGCAACCTGTCCCGCTCGGAGGAATTCGGGCCGCATGTCGTCCCCATCGTCCCCGATGAAGCCAGGACGTTTGGAATGGACTCACTCTTCCGCGAGATGAAGATCTACGCCTCCAAAGGTCAGCTATACGAGCCCGTAGACGCCGCCATGCTTCTCTCCTACAGCGAAGCCCAGGACGGCCAAATCCTCGAAGAAGGCATTACCGAGTCCGGATCAATGGCATCGTGGACGGCGGCCGCAACCTCGTATGCAACCAGGAGCGTCCCCATGGTCCCGTTCTTCATCTTCTACTCGATGTTCGGCTTCCAGCGGGTCGGCGACCTGATCTGGAGCGCCAGCGACGCTCGAGCTCGGGGTTTTCTTCTGGGCGCGACCGCGGGACGCACCACCCTTCAAGGCGAGGGACTGCAACATCAGGATGGGCACAGCCTGATCCTGGCCTCCACCGTCCCGGTCTGTCAGGCGTACGACCCGGCATTCGCTTACGAGGTGGGGACCATCGTCGAACACGGCCTGGAGCGGATGTACGGCGCTGATCCGGAAGACGTCTTCTACTACCTCACCCTCTACAACGAGATCTATGCACAGCCCGAGAAGCCCGAAGGAGTGGATCGAGGCATCATCGACGGGCTCTACCGGTGGGCGCCTGCGCCGGACGAATTCGGGGCCGATCTGAAGATCCTGTTCTCGGGCACAGCCAATCTGGCTGCAAGAGAAGCTGTGGCCGACCTGGCCGAGCACTACGGCATCGGAGCGGAACTCTGGTCGGCAACCTCATACAAGAAGCTCCGAGAGGAGGCTCTGGGTGTGGAGCGTTGGAACCGGCTTCACCCGGGCGACGAGCCACAAGTGCCTCTGGCGACACGTCTCCTGTCTCACACCGGCGGACCCACCCTTGCCGTTAGCGACTTCATGACACTCGTCCCGGATCAGATTGCCCGATGGGTACCCGACGACTTTTCCATACTCGGGACAGACGGTTACGGCCGCTCCGATTCTCGGCACGCATTGCGTCGGTTCTTCGAAATCAATGCCGGACACATCGTCTCGACTGCACTCTCAGCACTGGCGAGACAAGGCCGTGTCCCGGTCTCCACGGTCCGCGATGCCTTCGATCGCTACCACATCGACCCCGAAGCGGTCGACCCGGCCCGGGCTCACTGATGGCTACATACCACGAAATGGTCGAGGCGGCCCGCGCCGGGATCGAGGAGATGACCCCTGCTCAGGTCATGAAGCGTCTCGACACGATGATCGTCATTGACGTCCGCGAAACCGATGAGTACCAGCAGGGAGCGCTTCCCGACGCCCGATTCCTCCCTCGCGGCATCCTGGAGCGCGACATTGCCACTGTGGTCGCCGACAAAAGCGCCGAGCTGGTTCTCTACTGCTCCGCCGGGGGGAGATCGGCGTTGGCTGCTGTGGCTTTGACGCAGATGGGTTACGAGCGCGTCGTCTCCATGGCTGGCGGGTTTGACCGATGGAAGACCGAGGGTCTGCCGTGGGGCGATCCGACCGGTCTCACCACCGATCAGCGAATCAGGTATGCCCGTCATGTCCGACTGCCCGAGATCGGCGAGACCGGCCAGCTCGATCTGCTCGGCGCCCGGGTCATGCTGGTGGGTGCGGGAGGGTTGGGCTCCCCGGCTGCTCTCTATCTGGCGGCGGCAGGGGTAGGCACCATCGGCATTGTCGATGACGACGTCGTCGACCCCTCCAACCTGCAGCGTCAGGTGCTTCACAACATCGACCGGGTCGGCATGCCAAAAGTGGAGTCGGCTCGTGAGACCCTCCTCGCCCTCAACCCCGACGTCAAGGTCGAGATCCACCGGGAGCGTCTCAACGCTGCCAACGCCTTGACGATCATGGCCAACTACGACGTGGTGGTCGACGGAGGTGACAACTTCCCGACCCGGTACCTGGTCAACGACGCTTCGCTTCATCTGCGTGTCCCCGTCGTCCACGGCTCGATCTTCCGATTCGAAGGCCAGGCGGCCGTCTTCACGCCATACGAGGGCCCGTGTTATCGGTGTCTCCATCCCGAGCCACCCCCTCCTGAGCTCGCCCCTTCTTGCGCCGAAGCCGGTGTTCTCGGAGTGTTGCCCGGTGTCATCGGCTCGATCCAGGCCATGGAGACAATCAAGGTGCTGCTCGGGATCGGCGACACCCTTTCCGGTCGTCTCCTCATCTACGACGCCCTGGAGCAAGACTTCATGACCGTTTCCGTCAAACGGAACCCGGGTTGCCCGGCCTGCTCCGAACCCGATCGCCCACCCGCGCTGGTCGACTACGACGAGCTCTGCAGCCCTGCAGGCAATGTTGAGCGAGACACTCCACCTGTCTGAGCCGCTGCGGCGGCTGATCATCGATCATTGTGTTCTCGCCCTTCCCAATGAGGGTTGTGGTCTGATCGCGTCTAACGAAGACGAGCATGTGGTTGCCGTTTATGCGACCGGCAATCAGGACGAGTCGCCGTCCGGGTACACGGTGCCTCCTGAAGAGCACTTCGCAGCGTTGAGGGATGCGGAATCAAAGGGCTGGGATTTGTCGGGGGTGTTCCACTCCCATCCCACCGGAGCGGCGTCTCCATCGATGGTCGATGTGGCGACGGCGTTGGATCCGGAGTGGGTCTATCTGGTGGTTGGGCTGCAAGGCCCACCGGAGATTCGGGCTTGGAGAATCCGCGAGAAGGAAATCGAAGAAATTTCTCTGGTCTAGCCCGATTTCGTCCTTTCTTGTCATACCCGGTCTGTACATATCGGGTATGGGAGAGGGAGAGAAGACCATCGTCATCCAGATCCTTGATGACAAGGACGCGGCTTCTGCCGACGAACTCGATGACCACATTCTTTGTCTGGAGGCGGCGAGAAGTCACCTCGATGTCGAATGGACGGAGGCGCTGGGAGTACTGGATGCACGGCAGCTGCACAAGGTTTTCGGTTACCGGTCTGCGGTTGCTTTTCTGAAGGACAGATGCCGCATGGCCGGTGGACGGGCCCGTCGTTATGTTTCGGTGGCTCGGGCTGCTCGTCGTTTCAAAGCGACTTTTCTCTCCTGGAAACATGAACAGATTTCCACCGACCAGGCGCAACAGCTGTTCCGGGTTTCTGAGCAACTGCCTGATAGGTATCCCGACGCTGAGAATGTTCTCCTGGAGATTGTTGGTGACACTCCTGAGGAGACCCGTCAGATCCTCGACTACTGGCAGCACACCGTCGACCAGCCGG
>CAXMMT010000095.1:0-52507 GCA_964194555.1 uncultured Boseongicola sp.
TGTTCTCGTTGCTGACGCTTTCGACGCGATGACATCGCTTCGGGCCTACCAACCGGCTCTCCCCGTCGACTACGCAATCGAGGAGATCCGCACCAACGCAGGCACCCAGTTCGATCCTACGGTGGTCGACGTATTCTTGGAGCTCGCCGCCATCGACAGACTCCCGCTGGAGCTCATCGCCTAGGACATCTTCAAATCCCCCGGGCACTAGTATTCCGGCCCGAATGAGAATCGCTTCTTACATCTTCTACGGTCTCGCCGCCCTGTCGGTGTTGGCCGGCATCTCGGCCGCTTCCTTTTTCAAGGACGAGATAGGTCAGGTGTTTGGCACAGGGACAATCTTCGTATATGGCGGCGCAGCCGTTCTCTCTCTGCTCGTTGCCATATCCGCCCAGAGTCTCGCCAACCGCAAGGTCTGACCCGACGTCCGGCGGAGTTCTTGTCGCCGTCCCCTGATACGTTGGTGTCGTGGATCCGCTGAATGCATTTACACCGGCGACCAGGACGTGGTTCGAGGCTTCGTTCAACGAGCCAACCAAAGCTCAGGAGTTGGGTTGGCCGGCAATTGCCGACGGAGACCACACCCTGATACACGCCCCCACAGGCTCGGGTAAGACGCTGGCCGCTTTCCTGTGGACACTGGACCAGCTCCTCACCGAGCCGACCCCCGAAAAGACAGAACGCTGCCGGATGCTCTACATCTCGCCCATGAAGGCTCTTGCACACGACGTCGACCGCAATCTGAGAGCCCCACTCGCGGGTATCCGCCATGCCGCCGAACGTCTGGGTGGTGACCCGCTTCCAGAGTTACGAACTTTTCTGCGAACGGGTGACACCCCTCAGCAGGATCGCCGACGAATGGAGCGAAACCCACCCGACATTCTGATCACCACACCGGAGTCGCTCTATCTGATGCTGACCTCAGCCGTACGATCGGTGTTCCGAAGCGTTCGCTGGGTGATCGTGGACGAGGTTCACGCCGTGGCCGGGACCAAACGCGGCGTCCACCTGGCCCTCTCCCTCGAAAGACTCGAGGGAATCACGGACCTATCACCACAACGCATCGGCCTGTCGGCGACCCAACGTCCCCTAGACGAGATCGCTCGATTCCTCACGGGTGGCACCATTGAGGACGACCAGTGGAGCCCGAGACCGGTCACCATCATCGACGTGCCCCACGGGCGTGAGCTCGACCTGGAGATCGTCGTCCCCGTCGAAGATATGGACGAACCCGGTGAGCCTGATCCTCTCGATCCTGACGACGCGCCCATCCGGTCGATCTGGCCGGCAATCTACCCCCGACTGCTCAGGCACATTCGAGACCACAACAGCACGATCGTCTTTGCCAACTCGCGTCGTCTAGCCGAGCGAATCTGCTCGGAGTTGAACAACCTGGCCGGAGAAGACATCGCCCGCGCCCACCACGGGTCGGTGGCAAGGGAGCAACGTCTCGAGATCGAAGAGGCGCTCAAGCGCGGAGAGATCAAGGCTGTCGTTGCCACCTCGTCGCTCGAACTGGGGATCGACATGGGCGCCGTTGATCTGGTACTCCAGGTGGAGGCGCCCATCTCAGTCGCGTCCGGCCTTCAGCGGGTTGGAAGATCCGGACATCACGTGGGTGGCGTTTCAAAGGCAAAGGTGTTTCCGAAATACCGGGGGGATCTGCTCGTGGCAACCGTTATTGCCGGGGAGATGGCCAGAGGCCATGTCGAGCAGACGCGAGTGCCAACCAACCCTATTGACGTCCTTTGCCAGCAACTAGTGGCCCAAACCGTCTCTGGCGACACAACAGCCGACGACCTCTACGAGATGACTCGACGAGCTTCGCCCTACTCCGAACTGAGCCGTCAGGTCTTTGACGAGACCCTCGACATGCTGTCTGGCCGGTACCCGTCCGATCTATTCGCGGAGCTCAGACCCCGCATCACCTGGGATCGCGCCACCGGAGCGGTCACAGCCAGACCAGGGGCCAGACAACTCGCGGTGACCAACCCGGGAACTATTCCCGATCGAGGTCTCTACCGGGTGACACTTCCCGATGGAAGTCGGGTTGGCGAACTCGATGAGGAGATGGTCTATGAGTCTCGAGAGGGCGATAATTTTCTCCTCGGCTCCAGCGCATGGCGTATAACCCGGATAACCCATGACAAGGTCGAGGTGGTCCCTGCACCGGGCAATGCCGCCGCGAAAATGCCCTTCTGGCATGGCGACATATTCGGTCGACAGCTCGAAACCGGCCGCGCCATAGGAAAGTTCGTCCGAGAGACAGCGGAGCGTGATCGGGAGACCGCCGAGACGATCCTCGGAGACGAGTACGGCCTCGACGAGTTTGCCGCGCGCAATCTGATCTCATACATCCACGAGGAGAAAGACGCCACAGGAGTCCTACCCACTGATCACACCATCGTCGTCGAGCGCTTCCGGGACGAGATCGGCGATTGGCGAGTTGTGCTCCTCTCTCCCCTTGGAGCCAGGATTCATGCTCCGTGGGGCATGGCACTTCGTCATCGTTTCAGAAGTCGCTACGGGACCGACGTGGACGTGATCTGGTCAGACGACGGCATTGCATTCCGGTTCCCCGACTCCGACGATCCGCCTGAGGCTGACGACCTGATACTCGACCCTGAGGAAGTCGAGACGCTGCTGTTCGATCATCTCGCCGACACCGCCCTGTTCGCAGCGCGTTTCCGTGAGGCCGCCGGTCGAGCACTGCTTCTACCTCGTCGACGGCCGGGCGAACGCACCCCTTTGTGGTTGCAGCGACGCAAATCTGCCGACCTCCTCGGCGTCGCCCGCCAGTTCGGATCATTTCCGATCCTCCTCGAGGTCTACCGTGAGATTCTCCAAGACGACTTCGATCTTCCCTCGCTCCAGGATGTACTGGGGGAGATCCGATCACGAAAGATACGGGTGGCCTCGGTTGACACTCAAGGACCAAGTCCTTTCGCATCTTCGCTGCTCTTCTCGTTCGTGGCCGCCTATCTGTACGAAGCCGACGCCCCGCTGGCGGAAAGACGCGCCGCAGCGCTGACACTCGACCGCGATCTGCTCAGAGAGCTTCTAGGGGAGGGTGAGCTGCGGGAGTTGATCGATCCGGAAGTCATCGCGGCGGTAGAACTCGAACTGCAGCATCTGACAGACAACCGAAGGGCGACAAATCCGGATCGACTCCACGACCTCCTCCGTGACCTGGGACCGCTTTCGATCGAGGACATAGAGGTACGGACGTCGAGCGTCGATGTTCCCCATGCCCTGGAGGATCTTCGGGATAGGAGAAGAACTGTCGAGATCGTCATCGGTGGAGAACAGAGATGGGCAGCCATTGAGGACATTGCCCGGCTCCGGGACGGTCTTGGAGTGCAGCCTCCCCCCGGCGTTCCGCAGACTCTCCTCGAGCCGGTTGAAGACCCTCTCGGCGACGTAGTCGGCCGTTACGCGAGGACTCATGGTCCCTTCACGTCGAAGGAGGCTTCGAGAGCCTTGAATCTTCCACGTGGCGTTGTCGAAGTCGCCCTCGAGAGTCTCGAGCGGGCAGGCCGAGTCGCCGAAGGCGCATTTCGACCCGGAGGTGAGGGACGCGAGTGGGTTGACAGCTCGGTGCTTCGACGACTGAAGAGACGCTCGTTGG
The DNA here is from genome assembly GCA_964194555.1 of uncultured Boseongicola sp. Classification (GTDB taxonomy): domain Bacteria; phylum Actinomycetota; class Acidimicrobiia; order Spongiisociales; family ZC4RG35; genus SZUA-217. Next base: position 3,629 of record CAXMMT010000095.1, read on the forward strand.
CCGTTTTGCGCGATGAGATCGAGCCTGTAGAGGCCTCTGCACTGACCCGATTTGGGCTCGCATGGCAGGGAGTCACCGCTGACCCGCCGCGTGGCAGAAGCGCCCTTTCAGATGCCATTCTCAGGCTGACCGGTGCCGCCGTGCCTGCCTCGGTTCTCGAGCGTGACGTGCTGGCGTCCAGAGTCGCTCAGACCGGGAACGGTGTCGATGCCCTCATGATGGCCGGAGACCTCGTCTGGGTGGGAGAGGGCTCGCTTGGCTCCAGGGATGGAAGGGTGGCGCTCTATCCACGCGACAGACTCACCTCGCTCTGGAAAGGGCCCGACTCCGATGCCGAGTTGGACTCCAAGGCAATCGAGATTCTGGGTGTGCTGGACAACTCCGGCGCCAGTTTCTTTCGGGACGTATACGAGGGGACTGGTGGCGGAGATCCCGAGGAGACTCTCAAAGCTCTCTGGGATCTGGTCTGGGCCGGTCATCTCACCAACGACACGTTTGAGCCTGTTCGAGCGTTTGTCGCCAGACGCCGCAGCACGAGCTCCGGTCGCGCCTCGCTCTCCAGTCGGTTTCCGGCTCACTCAGCCGGTAGATGGTCACTCACCAAGGACCTTGTCCGATCGGCTCCTTCAGAAACAGAGCGCCATGCAGCATGGGCGGAGTTGCTTCTCGATCGACATGGTGTAGTGACGAGGAGCACGGCGCTCGCCGAGGGTTACCCCGGAGGTTTCACAACCCTCTATCCGGTCTTCAGTCGTCTCGAGGAGACCGGACGGATTCGTCGCGGCTACTTCGTCGAGGGGCTCGGTGGCTCACAGTTCGCACTTCCGGGCGCGGTTGACCGTCTTCGCAGTGAATCAGATCCGTCCCTGTCGGTAGTTGCCGCCACCGACCCTGCCAACCCTTACGGTGGGGTTCTTCCCTGGCCAGAACTGGCAGAGACCCGACTGGCTCGTGACGCCGGTGCTTATGTCCTCCTCTGGGGCGGTGACCTCATCGGCTATCTCGACAAAGGCCGCCGTGGGCTCACTTTGCTGAATCCCTCCGTCGAACTGTTCAGCCTGGTATCCCGGGCCATGGCAGATGTTGCAGGGAAGTACAGACGTCTCACGTTGGTCACGATCAACGGCGAGCCTGCATCGACCTCGCCACTAGCTTCTCCCCTCTCGGAATGGGGCTTCGCCACCGCCCCGCGCGGTCTGACCTACCGCGGCTAAACCCGGTCGAGCACTTCGTAGGTCGTGTTGCGGAGTGCCGGAGTTCGCCCGGCGGCCTCGATGACGGAGCGAAACTCTTCGGTCGTTACCTCCTGGCCATGCTCCGCCCCGGCAGCCCGAGTGATTATCTCACCCATCAGGGTTCCACCGAGATCGTTGCAACCTGCGTCGAGAAGACGCCGACCGCCGTCAAGGCCCAGTTTCACCCACGAGGCCTGAATGTTGTCGATCAGCCCATCGAATGCAATGCGAGACACCGCGTGGATCAGCACCACTTCGTCCCAGGTCGGTCCAGGGCGCGATCGTCCACGAAGATAGATCGGCGACCCCATGTGCACGAAGGGCAGCGGGACCATCTCGGTAAACCCGGCGGTGCGGCGCTGGATCTCACGGATGACTTCGAGATGTATTGCCCAAGAGCGCGGATGGTCTATATGACCGAACATAATGGTCGAGGTCGTCCTGAGACCGAGTTCGTGAGCGGTGATCATCACCTCGGCCCATAACGACGTCCGTATTTTGTCTGGACAGAGATGGGTCCGAATCTCGTCGTCGAGAATCTCCGCTGCGGTTCCCGGCAATGTGCCCAACCCGGCTTCTTTCAACTCACTCAAGAACTGCCTTACGGGAAGGCCAAGGGTCTCAGCGCCTTGCCAGACCTCCAATGGGGTGAACCCATGAATGTGCATGTCAGGAAGCTCTTCTTTGATGGCCTTGACCACTTCGACGTAGAAGTTGCCTGTGAAATCTGGGTGAATCCCACCCTGAAGGGTCACCTCGGTTGCGCCCCGGTCCCATGCCTCGCGTGAGCGATCCACGATCTCGTCGAGCCCCATCAGATAGGGCTCGCCACGCAGGTTCAAAGACTTGGGCCCCTTGGAGAATGCGCAGAAGCCGCATTTGAAGTAGCAGAGGTTGGTGTAGTTGATATTTCGGTTGACCACATAGGTCACCGTGTCTCCCACCGCTCTCCTCCGAAGCTCATCGGCCGTTCGAGCAACAGCGTCGATCTGATCGCCCCTCGCCATGAAGAGCTCTTCCAGCTCGGTCACTGTGGGGGCTTGTCCATTCAGGGAGCGCTCGAGGACTGGCGCCAGATCACCGGCGCCACCGAGAGCTTCGACTCCCGTTCCCCCTACCCATGCTGCGTCCATCCACTCCGCAGACAGGCGCCGGACCGGCACCGGAGGATCCATGTCCCTGCCCGGAGCCCACTCATAACGCGGCCGCGCCGCTCCGGACCCATCGACCTGGTGGAGCCACGTTGTGAATATGTCCTTGGGCAACATGTCTCTCGCCTCATCGATCTCCACACCGGGCGGAAAGGCAGTGCGCTCCACGAACTGCACCTGGGGCAACGAATCACGCAGCTCGCCAAGTCTCTCGCCACTCCAATCGCGGAGCAAAAGGTCTGTGGCGCCGTCCGAAACCGCCTTGCCAGCCTGAGTGACATCATCGACAAACACTGAGACCGAGGTCTCGATGCCGGGCAACCCCGCGATCCGCGTCGCTTCGGCAACCGCCGAGCGTGTGGTCCTCAGATAGGCCGGGCGACTACGCGCGATCGCGTCGAGCACTTTCTCTCTCGAACCGCTGTCGACCACCGTAAGACGCCACGGCGCCACCTGTCTCGAAACCAGCAGAAGAGCGTCACCCGGGTCGACCACCCATGCCGCCGGGTCATGGTCGCCAATCTCGCGCGCCACCACCAGCACACCACCTTTGAAGCCGGCTGCGATGTCAGCGGAGGTAGGGATGTCGACCTCGACGGTCGTCGTCCCTTCGCGTCGTCGACTGACCGCCGTCGGCTCGGCGAGTGTCTCGGCAGGGCGGACGCGGAGATAGGTGACTCTCATACCACTGCAATCTTGGTCGTTATCGCCGCCAAACCGGCGTCATCGGTCGCGGCCTGCACATCAGCGAGCAAATCTGGATCGATCCAGTCCTCGTTGATGTACCCGGGATAGACGGGCAGACGGGGTCGGAGATCGAATCCCGCAGCCTGCGTCCGGCTCTTCAGCTCCTCGAGATGGGGCCAGGGAGCCTCGGGATTGACCCAGTCGATCGTCAACGGCGAAACACCACCCCAATCGTTGATCCCGGCACCGAGATAGATCTCGTAACTCTCGGTGAGGTTCGGGGGCACCTGGATGCTCGCCTCCGCTCCCATGATCCAGCGGGCAAGGGCGACGACCCGGGCAAACCAGCGCGGCACTGGTTCTGCTGAGCGTCTCATCGGCGTGTCGTCCTTCGCACGGAAGTTCTGGATGATCACCTCCTGTATGGCGCCAGTCGTTTCGGCGAGGTTGCTGAGCGCAAACAGCGAGTCGACAATCTCCTGTTGGTTCTCTCCGATGCCCACCAGGATCCCGGTTGTGAACGGCACCTTTTGTCGCCCGGCAGCCTCGATCGTCGCCACTCTCCGGGCGGGCTCCTTCGTCAGAGAGTCGTGATGCGCCATCCCGGGCTCAGTCAGTCGAGACGAGATGTTCTCCAGCATCATCCCCATCGATGGATTGGTTGGCCTGAGGAGAGTCATCGCCGCGTCGTCCAGAAGACCCGGGTTGGCGTGAGGAAACAGTGATGTCTCCGACCTGACCAGCGCTGACATCTCAGCCACATACTCGATTGTGGTGTGGAGACCCTTGCCTTCCAGGAACTCTCGAGCCTGGGGCCATCTTCTCTCTGGACGGTCCCCCAAAGTGAACAGCGCCTCGGTGCAGTTGGCGGCATCACCCGCATTGGCGACAGCCAGCACCTCGTCGGGTTCGAGGTAGATGCCTCCGGCACCCGGTGGCTTGGCAAAGGTGCAGTAGGTGCAACGGTCGTTGCAGAGTGTCGTCAGCGGGATGAATACCTTGCGGCTGTAGGTGACGACCTTCCCTCGCCCCTCATCCCGCAACTTGGAGGCATGGGCGAACAACGACGCTTGATCCGTCTCGCCGTTGAGATAGCGCAGGGCGAGGTCTGGGTCCGGAGAAGGATGAGTCATTGTCATTGGGTGGTCAGAGTCACGAGATTCCCGAAGAGCCGGCACCGATCACACCTCCATCAACCGGCACGATGGCTCCCGTCATCCAAGAAGCTGCGTCGGACGATAGAAACACGATCAATCGTGCAACGTCCTCGGGCTCACCGACCCGGCCCAGCGGATGCATGCGTGCCGTGGCGGCCTCGTCGTCGAGGAGGGCCCCCGCAAGTCTTGTCTTGACCACACCCGGGGCAACAGCGTTCACCCGGATACCCGGAGCCAATTCCATTGCCATCTGTCGGGTCATATGGACCAGACCGGCCTTGGAGATGTTGTATGCGCCCATGAACGGACTCGGTATGAGACCGGCCACCGAGGCAACGTTGACCACGGCCCCACCGTTCTTCTCCATCCACGCGTGGAAGGCAGCACGCACCCAGAGCAAAGGAGCCCTGAGGTTGACAGCCCAGGTCTTGTCGAGGGCTCCCAGATCCACGTCCATGAGCATCCCGGCCGCCGGGTTGGTTCCTGCGTTATTGACGAGAATGTCACAAGAGCCAAATCGCTTCAAAGTCGCCTCGATCGTCTCGTTGGCGGCTTCCTCGGAGTCGGCTCGCGCGGGGAGCGCAAGAATCCTGTCCCCATCTACTCCCGCCTCGATGAGCTGAGCCCGGGCCGTCTCGACATTCTCTTCCTTGCGCGACGTGATGGTGACCCCGGTCGCCTTGCTGCGAACAAACTCGAGGGCGGTAGCCATCCCGATTCCCCGGCTCCCGCCAGTGACGACGGCGACTTTGCCTTTGACCGAAACTTCCATACTTCTCCTACGAATCTCTACCCTGAACCTACCTGCCGTGTCGATCGATCATTGCCCGCCCCGTTTCACTCCGCCGTATTTCATCCTGGTGTCCGACATCGCCGAGGCGCGCGAGGAGTCATCGTTGATACCGACATCAACGATTTCGCCGGCAAAGAGAGTGTGGGTCCCGAAGTCGATCGCTTGACGCACTTCACAGTCCATCCATGCGAGGGCTTCCTCGAAGATCGGAGCACCTGTCGCTGCGATCCGCACCACTCGATCGTTGAGCGTGTTTCCGTCCCGCGTGGCCGGCTTGGAGAACTTCACAAAGACCCGGGTGTCTTCTGGAGACCATAGGTTCACGGAGAACGAGCCACCCTGCGTTATGAGACGATGAGTCAGCGCCTTATTGTCGATACCAACCCCAATCAGCACCGGCTCCATACTGAGCTGGGTTATCCAACTCGCGGTCATTGCGTTCCACTCCTCGCCGGACGCCGACCCGATAAGGGCCAACGCGTTGGGAATCTTCCACGCGACCCTGTTGATCAGTTCGTTGTCCATGTTGTTCCTGTCACACAGCGAAGTGAGAAACCCTAATGTTCTCACAGTGCGGATCCTCGTTGCCACCACAGGTGTCCTACCCGCTGCTCCGGTCGCCGGCTTTTGCAAAGCTCTGATGGGAGATAGCGCGAGGGTCACGGTGATGACCGTGATACGCGTCCCTCGATCCTTTCTCGAATCGCTGGACGATGACATGCGACGCTCCTTTCTCGACGACGGAGAGGACGAGTCGTCGAGTGCCGAAGAAAAAGCGGCGCTCTATCTGGAGGAACGAGGCCAGAACACGGTAGACCCGATCTGTGCCGCTTTGGCTGCGGAAGAAATTGAGTGCGACATTCGTTTTGTCGATGGCGACGATCCCGCCGAAGCGATCATCCAGACGGCTGCCAAGATAGATGCCGAGATGGTGATCATGGGCGCCACCCGGCGTCTCTTCACCGAAGAAGCGTGGCGAAGCGTGTCGGCCCGTGTCATGACCAACTCCCATCTCCCCGTTCTCTTGGTGCCAGGCGCCAGGATCGAGGACACCATGGAGATGCCGATCATTGAGGTGTAGACGAGAATGCGCGGCCTGAGAATCTGTCCCAGCCGGTGCCTATCTTGTTGGGCATGGACCTCAGACAATCAGAACACTGTGAGCACAAGCCGATCTGGGTTGGCCGAATAGCGGTCTCAGCATGTGTTGACTGCGAAAAGGTCGAGTGGTTTTCCAGCGATGGCCCGGTCGACCCGGTCGAAGCGATTGCCGCCCTCTTCGGCAGCTACGACCTGGTAGGACCCCTCGATGCCCTCGGAGCGCCAACATCGCGAGTCCTTGCCTACGCACCTCCATCGAGTCGGAAACGCAAGAACCTCGAAGCGTTGCCGCGGAGAGCATGGCTTCAGGCGGGACCACGTCTGTGGATGTCACACGACGGTGTCGTGCTGCTTCTAGCTACCACTCAACCGATGCTGTTCGAGAATCTGACTCGTGGCGCTTAGTGGCCCCCACTCAAGCCTTCACCGACTCGAATTGCGTCTCATAGAGCTCTGCGTAGAGCCCCCCGGCGTCCATGAGATCGGCATGATTGCCCCTCTCGACGATTCTGCCTTCGTCGATCACCAGAATCTGGTTGGCCTTGCGCACGGTGGAGAGCCGGTGCGCGATCACGATCGAAGTCCGTCCCTCCAACAGAAGCTCCAGCGCATCCTGAATCAAGGCCTCGGATCGTGAGTCCAGATGAGACGTAGCCTCGTCGAGTATCAGAACTTTGGGGTCCTTGAGAAGGACACGGGCAATAGCCATACGCTGCTTCTCGCCGCCCGAGAGTCGGTAGCCACGCTCGCCCACCAGCGTCTCGTAGGCCTCGGGGAGTTTGTCGATCATGTCATGGATGTTGGCCGCTGTGGCTGCTTCGATCAGCTCGTCGAGCGTTGCGTCCGGTTTGGCGTACCGGAGGTTGGCCGCGATGGTGTCGTGAAAGAGATAGGTTTCCTGGGTGACCACTCCCACGGTGGCCGCCAGCTCTTTCGGGTCGACGTCGCGGACATCCTTTCCGTCGATCAAGACCCGCCCATCGGTGACGTCGTAGAGCCTCGGCACCAGATATGAGATCGTGGTCTTGCCAGCCCCCGAAGGCCCGACCAGCGCCACCAAGGTTCCAGGCTCACCGACGAAACTGATGTCCTCGAGGGCCCAACTCCGGGTGGATGCCTGGGGCACGACGTCATCGTCACCAGGCGTCGCATGCCAACTGAACCGCTTCACTGCCTCCAGTCCCTCGGGGCCCTCCGACTGATAGCGGAAGGAGACATCAGCCAATTCGATGCGGCCGGTTGCTGGCAAGAGAGCAACCGGATCGGCGGGAGCGGGGATATCGGTCTCCAAATCGAGCACCTCGAAGACTCTTTCGAACGAGACAAGCGATGTAGCGAACTCGACCCGTGAGTTCGAAATCGCCGACAAAGGCCCGTAAAGCTGTGTGAGCAGAGTGGAGAACATCACGATCGTTCCGAGTGATATCGAGTCGTTGATAACGAGAAGACCCCCCACCCAGAAAACTGCCGCCGTACCGACCGCCGACACCAGACCAAGCGCGGCGAAGAAGCCACGACCGACCATTGCCCGGCGAACGCCCAGGTCTCGCACCAGGGCGGCCTGTTCCGAGAAGCGCTCCTTCTCCTCGTCCCAACGGCCGAAGAGCCGAATCAGGAGTGCACCGCTGACATTGAACGACTCCTGGAGGATTCCCGACATCTTGGACTCATGCTCCATCTGCTGTTGGGTCACGCGACGCAGGACCTTCGCCACCCTGCGGGCTGGAAGCACGAAAAGCGGCACAGCGGCGACTGCAAGCAGTGTCAGTCGCCAGTCTGCCCGCACCATCACAACAAGGATCACCACCACCGAGATGACATTGGAGACGATTGACACGAAGGTTCCCGTAATGGCCTGCTGAGCCCCGACCACATCGGAGTTGAGCCGGTTCATCAGCTCACCCGTCTTTGTGGCAGTGAAGAAGCGCAAGGACATCCGCTGAAGATGGGCGAACAACTCCCGACGGAGATCGAAGATGATCCCCTCCCCTACTCGTGACGAGATCCACCGCTGAACAACCCCGACGAGAGCGTTGATGAAAGGCACCAGAATCATTCCGATACCGAGCAGCGTCAGTTGGGCGATGTCCTTTTCGGGGATGGCCTCATCGACGAGCACACGGATCAGAAGAGCCGGGACCACGGACAATCCTGAGATGACAATGATGGTGAAAAGCATCCCCACGAGGCCTCTCGCATAGGGACGCCCGTAACGCCACACCCGCTTCAGCAGATCGCGGTCTATGTCAGGCCGGTCTTGCTCCTCGTCATATTTGAGATAACTCCACCAGCCACCTGAATGAAAGATGCTTCTCTTCCTCCTACCAGAGCACTGAGGGTCGAGGTTAGGACGAAGGTGTCTCTAGCTCGTCCAGGAAAACCGACTCGGCCGCCATAGCCACCAGCGCGTCCTGGGCAACGAAACTCCGCCCATACAACTCATATCGGTAGACGTCTTCGAACCAGACCAGGGTCGTCCCCCCGGCTGAGCTGAGTCTCCAGACTTGCTTGCCGTTCACCTCGAGGATGTCGCATTGATCGGTGGACCGGTTGGCGAATCGGGCACACGAAGCGTCACCCCCGCCCTGGGCCAACTCGGTCGCCGTTTCCTTGTCATTTGTTACCTGGAGGACAGCCATCTGCGCCACCGATCGCGAGCGGCTGTAGGGCTCGGCCGACCAGATCCCGAAGGCGGCGCTCGGATCATCCGAGAGCAAGCCAGAGTTCTCGATCACAAGCTGAGAGGAAACCCACTCGGCCCCATACGGCACTTCAGCGGGAAATCGCACGAGCTGAAGCACAGCAGCGATTTCCGCCCTGCTCGCCTGTATGAAGCGGTCTCCCTCGCGTCTCGCAAAAACCTCGGCAATCAGTTTCTGTGGGTCATAGAGAAACTCGGTGACAATCTCGTCGTTGAACCACTGGAGGCTGGCAGCGCTCGTAGACGTGGGAATCGCGACGAGTGGTGCCGTGGTGGTCACCACCACTGGTTCGTTGATCCATTGCGAACTTCTCCGTCCGACCGATCCAAGTGGAGCCTCGGCGCAGGCCGCCAGCAGAGTTGCCGCCGTCAATACCAGAGCGATGCGAGTCGTCAGACGATACAAGCGAGTTTCCCTTTCAATGTTTCTCCCATCAGTGAACGACCTGGCAGTAGTTGGACGTTCCCAGCTTTTCCATTGGATCCGTGGAAGGTCATTCTCACCTACTTATCCTCCAGACTGTGTATCACTTCAGTTTGATCCCTGAGGTCTTCCCGGACCACGGTTTAATGGACCTGGCGGACGGTCATTCGACTCTGTCGCTGGCCGCTCTCGGGAAGATGAATTGTGTATTCAGACTTCGAGAGGTGGCGCCATGAGGGTTCTTGTTCTCAACGGTCCCAACCTGAGCCTCCTCGGCAGCCGCGAGCCTGAGGTCTACGGCAGCGAAACGCTCGCCGATCTGGAGCAATCGATCTCCGGGTGGGGCAAGGCTCTCGATATCGAGACCAAATCCCAGCAGACGAACCATGAAGGTGTCCTCATCGACACCATCCAGAAGTCCGACTACGACGGGATCATCATCAACCCAGGAGGGCTGACCCACACATCGAGAGCGTTAGCCGACGCCCTGAGGTCGGTAGAAGGCCCTGTAGTCGAAGTTCACATCTCCAATGTCAAGGACAGGGAAGCCTGGCGAGCAGAGTCGGTGATCTCGGACGTTTCTGTGTTGACCATCTACGGACGTGGAATCAGCGGTTATCGGGACGCTCTTCGTCACCTTGCCAACCGGGCAGCCGGTCCCTTCGAGACGGTTCGTTACGGTCCCCACGACGAGAACGTGGGGGATCTCCGACCTGGTGGTCGAGGGCTCGTCGTCCTTGTTCATGGCGGATTCTGGCGTCAGGAGTGGCAGCGGGATACCACTGAGTCACTGGCTGTGGACTTGACGGGACGCGGATTCAATACCTGGAACATCGAGTATCGACGGATCGGCAACGGTGGCGGATGGCCGGGCTCGGCACAGGATGTGCTGATGGCGCTCGACTTCGTACCCCAGCTCGGACTGGAAGTGGAGAGGATCGTCGTCGTTGCACACTCAGCCGGCGGGCATCTGGCTCTCTGGGCGGTGAGGCGGTCCCGTGCTGACATCAGCCGGGTTGTGGCCATGGCTCCCATCACCGATCTGGTGCAACACGGCGAGTCGGGGATGTATGGCGCCGATGAAGCTCGGTTTCTGCTCGAGTCCGGGGCACCGCCGGTATCCGACCCGGGTGACATCGCCACGACCCTGGTGCATGGTGACAATGATCGTCATGTTCCGCCGGAGCACTCATCTGAGCTCGCCGTTCGGGGAGGGTTTGATCTGATCACGACCAGTGGCGGGCATTTCGACCTTCTCGACCCGGAGCGCGACCACTGGTCGCGGATCGTCGAGGCAATCGACCGATCAATCTGATCGAGCCGCTACACATCGTGTTATCCCCAGATCGTCAACCCGACCTGTTGACCGCTTCGACATTGTTCTCCACAGAGGGGTAGGGTTTCAAGTCCTGGGAGCGGACGCTGGTCCGCCGTGGAGTCACTTTTCATATGCGTTCGAGACGTCTTTCGTTTATCGCCGGATGGGTCGCAGTAACCCTGCTTGCTGTTGCTGGTTTCGCAACCTTCGCCAACCCGAGCCCGTCATCACAGGAGGTTCAGGTGGAGGCTGCCGCTGCTTCTATGGGCCATACCAGTGGCGCCTACGCCGGTCTTGCTTTCGCCTTGCTGGGTGAGAATCAATCTTCGACCAGGACTGATCTCGAAGTCGCAGAGGGATATCTCGATCCCACCCTGGAGACTCTTGAAGCAGCCGTTGCGGAGTCACCGACGGATGACAGCTCAGCCGATGACCCCCATCGGTCAGACGGAACCATTGCGTCGCCAGCCTCCGGTTGGCTGTCCGAGGTTGAGGTGAGGGCGCTGCTGAGTCTCCATTTCGAGCCCGAAGACGTGAATCACGCCATCCGGGTCGCCTGGTGTGAATCACGCTTCGATCCCAACTCGGTGAATCTCCGCACCGGAGGGGTGGGCCTGTTCCAGCATCTGTCTCAGTACTGGAGCGAGCGGGCGGCCAACGCCGGGTTCATGGGGTTTGAGCCGACGAACGCCGAGGCCTCGGCGGCGGCGGCGGCATGGGCTGTCTACAACGGTGGTGGCTGGGACGTTTTCGGTTGCCGGGGCTAGAAGCGTCGGCAACCGTAGTGCGCCGCCATACCCCTGCACACGACTCGGTCACCGAAAGTCACGGGACTTCACGGTTCGCACTCCAATAGGCTCGAAGTCCCGGGCCACGATGTTGGTGACACCGTCGTAGAACTCGAGACGCCCATAAATCACCAGGGCCGGGCTTTTTCGTACCACGTTGCGATGTTTGGCCCACACCTCGGGCAGAACCACGATGTTCAACAGCCCGGTCTCGTCCTCGAGGTTGAGAAAATAGACACCTTTGGCTGTCCCCGGTCTCTGCCGGTGGGTGATCACCCCGGCAACCTTTACCCGGGACCGATGACGCTGAACCTCGAGAGCCTCCGCCGCGGTGAGACATCCATCGAGTTGGTCCCTGACGAAGCTCATTGGATGAGTGGCTGACACCGAAGTCGCCCACAGGTCGGCACGATGAGACTCCTCTTCGCTCATACCCGGCAACTCGGGTGCTTCTACACCCGGTGAAAGCGGCAATCTCTCCGGGTCGATCTCCGCGAGAGCTCCCGCCGCCCACATGCCCTCCCGACGCCCCAGACCGATCGACTCCAGCGCTCCCGCCGCCGCCAAGCCCTCCAACGAGTCCACATCCAAACCGGTGCGAAAGGCCAGGTCCTCCGGTGAGACGAACTCACCGCCCAAGACCCGCGCCGCTTCAACGCGGGTGATTTCGGACTCCCCCAGGTTCCTGACATAACGCAATCCCATCCTCATTCCGACAGCGGGTCGGATCGCATCTTCGACGTGGCCCCTCCCCCGTCGCCACCGCTGGCCGAGATAGGACACAACGTCCTCGGGGTCGGCGTCGATGGACTCGACCGTGCAGTCATGCCACGACACATTCACATCGGGCGCCAGCACCCGCACACCATGGCGTTGAGCGTCCTGGACAAGGGAGTTGGGGCTGTAGAAGCCCATCGGCTGGGCGTTGAGCAGACCCGTCAGGTACTCGGTCGGATAGTGAAACCGGAGCCAGGTCGACATGTAGACGATGTAGGCAAAGCTCACCGAATGACTCTCGGGAAAACCAAAACTGGCGAATCCCTGGAGCTTCTCCCAGATCTCGTCAGCTGCTGTGTCGGTGATCCCTTTCCCCGCCATCCCGACGTAGGCCTCCTCCTTGAGTCGGCCCATCGCCTCCTCGGAGCGTTTGTGTGTCATCGCCTGCCGAAGTCTGTCGGCCTGTGACCCGTCAAACCCGGCGCAGACCCGGGCCAGCTCCATCAGTTGCTCCTGGAATATGGGAACACCCAGGGTCTTCTTCAAGATCATCTCGGTAGAGGGATGCGGATAGCGGATCGGCTCCTCTCCGTTTCGGCGACGCAGATATGGGTGGACCGACTGGCCCTGAATCGGCCCTGGTCGGATCAGAGCCACCTCCACAGCCAGATCGTAGAAGGTCTTCGGCTTCATCTTGGGAAGGGTCGCCATCTGAGCCCGCGACTCGATTTGGAAAACCCCAACCGTGTCGGCCCGGGTGATCGACTCATAGATCGCCGGCTCCTGGGGGATGCGTGCCAGGTCAATCTCGATGCCGTGAGTGTCCTCAATCATGTCGGTAGCCAGATGCAGCGCATTGAGCATGCCGAGACCCAATAGATCGAACTTGACGATGCCGACCGCAGCCGAGTCGTCCTTGTCCCACTGGATGACAGTCCGGCCCTCCATCCGACCCCACTCCAACGGCACCACCTGCCACAACGGCCGGTCGGCGATGACCATCCCACCGGAGTGGATGCCGAGGTGACGTGGGTACCCGTCTAGCCGCCAGCAGATGTCGTAGATCATCTCGGCGGTCATCCCCGCAGGCAGGGAAGTGTCCATGCTTCTGAGCTGAGCCGGGTCGCGGGTGTCGACGTATTTGGAGAGACCGTCCACCTGGGCCTGGGTGAACCCGAACGTCTTGGCCACATCGCGCAGCACCGACCGCGCACGGTAAGTGATGACATTGGCCACCATCGCCGCCCGCTCCCTTCCGTAGCGGCGATAGCAGTACTGAATGACCTCCTCGCGACGGTCAGCCTCGAAGTCGACGTCGATGTCGGGGGGCTTTCCCCGCTCCTCCGATAGGAAGCGCTCGAAAGGCAGTTGGAGACGGATCGGGTCGACCCGGGTCAGTCCGATGCAGCGACACACCGCTGAATCGGCCCCCGACCCCCTGATCTGACAGAAAATGTCCTGGTCGCGGGCGAAGTCGACCAGATCCTTGACCACCAGGAAATAGCCGGAGAACCCGAGTTTCTCGATTATCTCCAACTCATGCTGCAGCCGGCTCCGGGCTACCGGGTCGATGCCGTCGTCCGACCCCGGATAGACGTCCCGGGCGCCCTCCCATGTGAGATGACGCAGGTAGTCCATCTCATCCCTGAAATGACCGGGCATCGGGAAGTCAGGCAACCGCGGAGCGATCAGACCGAGGTCGAAGGCGAGACGACTCCCCAACTCGGCGCTTCGGGCCACTGCACCCGGATAACGGGCGAATCGGGCTGACATCTCGTCGGGATGCTTCAGATAGCGCTGGTCGCTGGCGGGACGAAAACCATCCGCTTGAGCAAGGGTGCGCCTGCCGGCAATGGCGGCCAGCACTTCTGACAGATAAGCGTCGGCCTGATCGTGATAGTGGGCCTGGTTGGTGGCCACGACGGAGAGTCCCAGTTTTTGGGCCACCTCCCAGAGCAAATCGTTGCGGAGATCATCCTCAGGCATCCCGTGATGCCACATCTCGACATGGAGACGAGGACCGAACATCTCACGAAGACGCACCGCTCTACGAATTGTGGCACCCAGGTCACCGGATGCAGCCGCCCTGGGGACCGCCCCGGAGTGGCAGCCGGTGAGAGCGTGAACGTCGTTGTTGTCGGCAGCGGTGGAAAGGTCTTCCCACGAATAGATGGGGTGATCCTTCTCCCCCCTCATCTGTGCCTTGGTAATCAAATGAGAGAGGGCCCGATAACCGTCAGGGGAGCCTGCCAGCAACACAAGATGGTCGGACCTCGGTAGATCGGTGGGTTTGATCCCATGGGCCCTGACCGACCGGCCACGACGTAACCTGCCCTGACCACCCTCGACCCGGGCGTAACGCTGTTTGTCCCATTCCTCGGCTTTCGCCACCGGGTCGGCATGGCCCGATGGTTTGACCTCCAACCCGATTTCCACCCCATAGATGGCGGGCAACCCTGCGTTCTGAGCAGCTTGCCAGAATCGGGAGACCCCGTAGAACCCGTCATGATCGGTCACGGCAAGTGCCTCGTAACCAAGTTCGATAGCCCGTTCCACCAGATCTTCAGGATGTGAGGCGCCGTCCAGAAAGGAGAAGTTGGTGTGACAATGGAGTTCGGCGTAGCGGGACACTAAGTGCTCTCCAACGTGAGCACGATCGCACGATTCGGCGAGACAGGGGCGTCGCCTCGCCAGGACGCAGGACAAAAGCGCACCCGCAGCGGTGCGTCGAGGACGAGAACGCCGCGAGCGGCGTCAACTGTCCGTTGAAACGTCAGCGTGTTTGCGTTGGGGGGCACGAGCATCACTCTATCGAACATATGTTCGATCAGGGCAAGATCTTGAATCGACCCCCGGATAGTGGGCGCAGCACATCGAAGTGACGGTGATCGAGTGTCAAAATCGTCCGAGTCCTGTACCGATGGGCCAAAACGACCAACGAGGCGTCGGTCACCCCGATCTCTTGATCCCGGTAGCGGCCGATGAGGGTGTTGGCAGAGATGAGATCCTCGACTCCAAAATCAGCCACCAAATAGGCGCCGGACGAGAGCACGGCAAGCACTTCACGTTCAGCGTCAACACCCGCCCTGGACGCTATCAAATAGTCGAGTTCGGCTACGACGTAAGGTGACACCACCATCGTCTCAGCGGCCTCCGATACGACTCGACTGACGGTCTCATGGAGGGATTCCCGTCGGTTCAAGAAAGCCAACAAGCCGCTGGTGTCAGCAATGATCATCGCCCGCCAAAACCCTCGAGGAGTTCATCGACTCGATCAGCGATGGGTTCGAAGCTGAGGACACCCGGGGTAGGCCGTGGTCGCTCAACGGCTGCCGCTATTGCTCGACGTATCACCTCAGCCTCAGACTCACCGGTGCGGCGAGCCTCGACCTCGAGGTCCTTCTTCAGCTTGTCCGACATGTAAACCGTAGTCTTCTTGGCCATGCCATATATGGTACCACCACTATCTTCTTTCTCTCGATCCTTCTCTATCAGGTTGCCTGAGATGGATGCTCGAATCAATCCCCTCGTGTCCTGTCCGGTTGTTCCGTTGATGAAGTCGGCGAGGGGTGGGCGTTGGTCGCAAGGCCGAGGACGCAGGCATAGCCGAAGCTACGTTGAGGACGGCTGGGCTCTGCCCAGCTGCGCAGTTGCGAAGCCGCGAGCGGCGTTCAGACCCGTCGAATTCGCAGGATGATCAGCCGGACAGGACACTAGGTGCCACCGGCTACCGTCGGCTCAGGAGGTCAACTCATGTCATCAATCACCAAGACAATCCGTCTGTCGGGTAAAGCAGGTGGTTCCATAGAGGACGCGGTACGGACGGTCCTTGCCCGAGCTGCCACAACCGTGTCCGAAATCCAAGAGTTCGAGATCGTCAAGGTCGGCGGCGAAGTGGATGACTCCGGTGCGCCCACTTTCTTCACTGTGACTGTCGACATCAAATTCGGGATCAAGGACCCCGTCGAGCACGGATGAGCATGCCTCCGCCCCAGTCGCTGGGCAGCGGAATCCATCTCATCCCCGCTCCTCTGCCTTATGAATCACCACCCTGGGTCAACACCTACGCTGTCGAATCCAACGGTGGGATTCTTCTGATCGACTGCGGAGCCGACTGGGAACCGGGAAGAGAGGCCATCCGTCAGGGTTTCACGGACCTCGGACTCGAGGAGTCGGCCGTTCACACCCTGGTTGTGTCCCATCTTCATTCCGATCACGTAGGAATGTCTGGGAGTCTCGTTGAAGAATGGGGGTGTCGTTTCGTCATGCATGAGCGAGCTGCGAAGCTCGTGGATAGCTACAACGACAGCCCTGGCCTCATGAGGCGGCTGAAAACGATCGCTTCAACTCACGGAATACCAGATCCAATCACCAACGCCGCTACGCATGTCGAGCGCCCCTACTACATGCCGTTGATCGAGCCGCCCGACCATTTGGTTCGCGACGGTGACACGATCGACCTCGGTGACGGTCGGAGCCTCCATGTGCTGCATACTCCCGGCCACGAACCGGCCCACATATCTCTTCGTGACAGCCGCACGGGCATCCTTTTCTCCGGTGACCACATCCTCCCCCGGATCTCCCCGGTCATCATGTACGACCTCGATCTCGGAGACGTGCTGGGCGATTACCTCGCTTCGTTGCAGAGGTTGATCGCCATGGAAGTGGGTGTTACCTACCCCGCCCACGGCACCCTCATCGACCAGGGCGACGAACGAGCGCGACAGATCCTTCTCCATCACGACCGGAGACTCCTCGACATGGCGGAGTTGGTACGATCTGAGGACACAACGGCATGGCAGGTGATGCTGAAGTCGTTCCGGCCAAACCTGGATGCTCTCCAGTCGCGGCTCGCCTTCCTGGAGACGATCTCCCACCTCGAGCATCTCAGGCTCATCGGCCGTATCCGGGACGAGACCAGAGACGGAAGGGTCATCTATCGGGCTTGAACCAGTCCAATGGGTTGGCATGTCGGGGAACATGGACGAGTATGTGTCCAGCAGCGGTAACACTGCTCTGCGCATGAAGGAGCTCTTTCGATGATATTCGCCTATTTGGACGCCGGCTCGGGAAGCCTCATTCTCCAGGCCGTTCTCGGCGGTATTGCCGGCATCGTCGTCGCCTTCAAGGCGTGGAAGGCCCGTATGATGGGCAGAAGGGCCGTGGCGGTGGTTGAGGACACCGAAACGACTACGGACGAAGCAGCACTCACCTCAGAGCCGTAGCCCCGATGATGTCGGCCGATCCGGGCTCTTTCCGGGACCCGGCATCCAGGGTTGTCCACGACGGCAGTCGCGTCTTGCGTCTTCTCGACCAACGGGGGCTAGAAGCATGGCAAGCGCTCAAAGCCACCTCGTTTCTCGGGAAGGCTGTCGCCGACGGCCGACTGATTCAGACAGAAGAGACGTCTGACTTCCCGGGTGACGCCGCCGGGGCGCTGGAGCATCCGCGACTGCCTCTGATCACATATCCCTACGAGTGGACTTTCTCGATGATGAAGGACGCTGCTCTCCTCCAACTCGAGCTTCTCGCCGACGCCCTCGCCGAGGGAATCACCATCAAGGACGCAACCCCGTTCAACATCCAATTCGTTTCGGGAAGACCCATTTTCATCGACATTGGATCCTTCGAGGCGTACCGGTCCGGCGAGCCCTGGATCGGCTATCGCCAGTTCACGCGTCAGTTTCTCTTCCCTCTGATGCTAAGAGCGTGGGTGGGTCTCGCTTTCCAGCCGTGGCTGCGCGGAGATATGGAAGGCCCCACCGCCGGTGAGATGAAACTTCTGCTCTCCAAGGGGCAAAAACTCCGACCCAGCGCTCTGATGCACGTCTCGCTTCAGGCACGCATGGAGGATCGAATGTCCGGCGCCGCCGTCCGGGAGGACCTCAAGGAAGCCGGATTCAGCGCTGATCTCATACTCGCCAACGTCCGCAAGCTGAAAAACCTCATCGAGTCGCTCGAGTGGGACCACGAGGTGGAGGGATGGTCAGACTATCGGTCTTGTACCCACGTCGGGAGAGACCGAGATGCCAAGACCGAGTTCCTTTCGGGCGTCCTCGATCGAGCGCAACCCGGGGTAGTGGCCGACTTCGGCGCCAATGACGGTCACTTCTCCGACATCGCCGCAGAATCGGGAGCACACACTGTTGCCATCGACGGTGACGAGGCGGTACTCGACGACCTCTACCACCGCAGTCGTGGCAAGAACATATCGATCGTCGTCTCCGATCTGGCCAACCCGACCCCCTCTCAGGGGTGGGCCGGCAAAGAGCGACCCGGCCTCTTCGAGAGAGTGAAACCCGACGTTGTCATCGCATACGGGGTCATCCATCACCTCATCTACACGGCGAGTATCCCGCCGCGGGGAGTCATGGAATGGTTGAGAAGCTTCGACTGCGTCGTGGCTGTTGAGTTCGTTGCGCCCACCGATGAGATGGTTGCAATGCTCACCGCCAACAAGCTCACCCGCGAGTTGCACCATGGGCGTACCGAGAAAGAGTTCCGCGGGATCATCGCAGAGATCTTCGAGGTGGTCTCGGAGCGGACGCTCGAATCCGGCACTCGCATCCTGTTCGAGCTGGAACCCCGACAGAACTACTAGCGGGTCAGGCGCGCCGGGTCTCCCACTGCGTAGGTGCCAAACTCTGCGACAACCGTCAACTGCTCGACATCTAGGGGCACAAGTCGGCTCTCGATGTCGAACGAGAAGCCTGAAACGAGCAAATCGTCACTGTCGAACCACCGAACCACGTTCTTGTTCTCCCGGTCGGGTGGGCCATAGGCGATGAGAGATTCACCGGCGAACACATAGATCATGTCGGGTGTCTGCTTACGGGTGACATCAGCGGCCCAGCCGGCAACCGTCCAGCCATCATCAGTCGATGCGACATTGTCCACCTGGATCCGACGGCTGCCCTCAGACCGGACATCGAGAACACGGCCCTCGTGGGTGACCAGTTCTAGAGACAGGACATCCGCCGAGCCGGACACCCATCCTCCTCCGTCCACGGGCACGAGTATGTCGATCTCGTTGTGCCCATTAACCAGAAGTGCCTCGTCGATCATTCCCCGGATGGCCCCTCCGCCCGGATTATCCCGGGTGACAAACCCGACTCCGCCAACCCTTCCGTTCACGATCAGCAGCAGATTGTTCGATGTGACTTCGGGGGGGAGCTCGATACGACCGGTCAGCAATGTCTGGACCATTCCGGTATCCATGTCGAGCTCCGCGAGAGAGGCGCCGTGCTCTAGAGACCAGCGCAGTTCGTCGCTGTCGTTGACGATGAGGCCATCCACCGACTGACCCACCAAGGCACGATAGGGGCCCACGGCCGCGACGTCGGCCCAACTCGCCTGATCGGGGATCCAGACGTGGTTTCGACTGACCTGTTCGAACAGAACACTGAGGTCGGTATCTGCACCATCGGTGTTACAGCACCAGGGAACAGGCTCGTGAGGTCTCTCAACGCCCTCGACGTGAAGCAGAGACACACCATCGAACGCCCAGGCGTCAGACACTTCGAGAACCTCTGTGATCGTTGGCATTATGTCGATACCGAAGACCGGTTCGTCTATGACCTCCCCGACGCTCTGGTGGGGATACTTGATGAAAAGCGGCACCCGATAGAGATCGTCACGATTGTCGTCATATGGCCAGCGCCGATGCTCTCCCGGCACGAAGGAGGCGCCGTGATCGGCAACGACCACAATCATCGTCTTGTCCCAAGTGCCGGTTTCGTCGAGCTTGTCGAACAGTCGACCGAGCATCGTGTCGAGAAACCCGAGCTGATAGAGATGGCGTTGGAAGCCCATGAGGGCAGGATCCGAATCCAGAGCCCATCGCCCGTTGCCCTCAACACCCTCCACTTCGGTGTACTCCTCGGGACGGTCGTAATGGGTGCCAGTCGGATTGATCTCCCACGGTACGTGTGGGGCTTGAAGATGGACGTAGCTGAGCGTTGGTGGGCCGCCCGCCTCGATGCCGTCGATGATCCGCTGCATCCAGTCGACCCACCTGGCCCTGGACCCCGAAGGGGGAACCGGCAAACCATCGACCTCGACGCCTCCACCGGTCGGCACCCTCGTCTGCCCGAGGAACCCCTTCCAGGCATTGTCGATGCTCGGCAGATTCTCCCGAAGAACGACCGGGAGGGAAAGATGACCAAAGACAACTCCTACATCTTGGATCAGAGCGCTGAACCGGGTCGGGGCGCGTCCCGCATAGTCAGGGCAGATATCTTCGGGGCACATGTCGGCGACCCACTCGATGACATGCATCTCATATGTGTTCGCCAACAACGTGAACAGGTTGTCTGGATGGTCAACCGAAGAAGGACTCATCCCCTTCTCCCCCAGAACTCCAGTGAGGATCGCGGGGACGCTCTGAGTTGTGGCGATCGAGCTCGACAGGGAGTTTCGGTACCAGGTGCCCTCTTCGCTCAAACGAGCAAAACCGGGAAAGAGATCGGCGTTGACACTTCCTCCTCTGTCCATCAGCGAGGCGATCGGCATCTCATCCAGTTGGATAATCACAATCGGAGCCGGGTTGCCGACTTCGACAGTGGCGTCCGCAGTCTCCAGTTCAGTCCAGATCAGTCGTGCCGACGCCGAGGTTGCCACGAACATGATGACAACGAGGGGAAGCGAAATCGCAAACCACGCCAGCACGCCTTCAAACCGACGAACCATCAGAACCACAACCAGCGTGACACCGAGAGCTACGGCAATTGCCAGGATGGTGCTGTCGGGAAGAACCTGTCGGCTGATCACTGCTCCGATTGCCATCGCCAGAACACCGACGATCACCTTGTAAGCGATATCGGGGGCACGACTGCCGATCCGATCTGCGACCCACAGAACGACCAGAGCCACAGTCGGCACGACAAGTGCTATCAGCAGGCCGAAGAGGATAATCTGTGCGGGGCTGGTCCGATTGGCCACAAACACCTCCGGATTGCGGCCATAGATATCCAGAAGCGGCGCGGCGAAGGCGGCCGCACTCAGCCCACAGATCACCAGAAGCCTTCTCCAGACTCGATTTCGCCCATTTGGTCCCGAAGCCACCACAGAAAGCTAATTGCCGGCGACTGCAACCTGACATGTCAATCTGAGTCAGCGACGACGAGACCGCGCGGCCCGATTCGGACCGGGCGACCCTTACAATCCGGCGATGCGTCCCATGAGTCGACGAACCCGCCGTGGTGGCGCCAGCGAGGAAGATTCCGCGGCTCCGCTGAGAGGACAGATCGGTCAACTGACAGAACTGCTCGGGTTTCTGCGTCCCTATCGAGGATGGCTGGCGATCGCAATTCTCGGGGTCACGGTCGCATCCGTCCTGGGTCTCGTCTTCCCTTTGATAATGGGCGGGCTCGTTGACACCGCCATCGGAGCAGAGACAACCACTGAAAGCCTGGATCGTCTTGCTCTGATTCTTCTCGGCGTCTTCCTCGCTCAGGCCGCTTTCAACTACATACGCTCCTACGCAGTGGCCATTGTCGGTGAGGGTGTGGTCGCCGATTTGCGACGCACGGTCTACGAGCGCATCGTGCGACTTCCGGTGCCCTTCTTCGATAAGAGAAGGACCGGAGAGATCACATCACGTCTGACGTCGGACGCGTCGGTGATTCAGGGAACTGTCTCCAGTGCGGTGGCGCAGACGTTGGCCCAGGCCATCACCCTCGTCGGAGGGGTCGCTTTGATGCTCGTGCTGAGCCCGAGGCTCTCACTCACTGTGCTCACCTTCTTACCGATAGCGATCCTTGCCGCCGCGTTTTTCGGCCGCCGTCTCAATCGCATCTCCACTGTTTTCCAGGATGAGATTGCGTCAGCAAACGCGTTCGCCGACGAGTCGATTGCCTCGATACGAGTAGTCAAGTGGTTCTCCGCCGAGACGGACGCCACCAACCACTACGCAGAGGGAATCGGTCGGTCCTACGAGGTCGCTCTGAGACGAGCCCGGTTGCGGGCACTATTCGTACCAGGTGTCACCTTCGTCGGATTCGGGACCCTGGCATTGGTTCTCTGGGTTGGCGGTCGACAGGTGCTGGCCGGGTCAATGACCGCCGGGGAACTGGTTTCCTTTCTCTTGTACACCCTGACTGTGGCCGGGGCGATCGGAACGTTCACCGGTATCTACTCCCAACTGCAAGAGGCGCTCGGTGCCTCCCGTCGCATATTCGAGCTTCTCGCGATTTCCGTCGAGGTCCACGAAGTCGCCGATCCTCAGGTTCCTTCACATCAGAAGGGCTCCGTTCGCCTGGAGTCGGTGAGCTTCAGTTATGAGGGACGGGATAGCCAGGTCCTGACGGAGATCGACCTCGAGCTGAAGCCCGGTGAGGTCATAGCCCTGGTGGGCCCATCGGGTGCCGGCAAGTCAACGATCACACAGCTGATACCTCGCTTTTATGACCCCACCGGTGGCCGAGTCCTGGTGAATGATGTCGATGTCAGGAACCAGTCTCTGGCCGATCTACGAGCTCAGATGGCAGCCGTCCCCCAGGAGGTCCAGCTCTTCTCTGGGACGATCGGCGAGAACCTGCGCATATCGAAGCCCGATGCGACCGACCAGGAGCTCGTGGAAGCGGGTACTGCCGCCAACGCCCACGAATTCATCACCGCGTTTCCCGACGGGTATGAGACCGTGGTCGGCGAGCGTGGAATCCAGCTCTCGGGCGGGCAACGCCAAAGGGTCGCCATCGCCCGGGCACTTCTCGCCGACCCCCGCATTCTCATCCTCGATGAGGCTACGAGCTCGTTGGACGCCGAGTCGGAGGGTCTGGTTCAACAGGCTCTGGAGCGCTTGATGATCGGACGCACGACTCTCGTAATCGCCCACCGTCTCAGCACCGTGCGCGCCGCTGACCGTCTGGTGGTTATCTCAGATGGCCGGATCGTGGAGGAGGGAACGCACGAAGATCTCGTCGCAGCCCGTGGGGTCTATGCGCGACTCCTGGAGCGTCAACTCTCCGATTGAGATCAGTCTCCGTCCGGCAGGACGAGGCCGAGGATCCACCCGACCACTGATATGACAACCGAGCCCCAGAAGGTGGCCCAGAAAAAGCCCGTGGAGGTCAGGCCGAGATCAAAGACGTTGGGACCGGACAACCAGACAACCAACTGAAGCACCAATGCATTCACGATGAACAGGAACAGCCCGAGAGTCACCAAAATGAAGGGAAGGCTGAAAAAGGTGATGATCGGCCTGGCGATGGCGTTCGCCAGTCCCATGATCGCGGCGACAATCAGGAACTGCCACCAAACACCCGAGAACTCCAGTCCGCTGACCAACAAGACGGCCACCCAAAGCGAGGCTGCCGTGCTCAGAAGCGTGATGATGAATCTCATGGATGCAACTGTAGGGACACCGTCATTTCGATGCCAGGTCTCCCCAGCCCGCTCAACCTTCGGCTAGAACTGCGTCAACGGAGAACTCGCCAATTGAGTAACCGACTCTCTCCGCCCTTGCCGCGGCCCGAAGATCCGACTCTCCCTGACGCAGATGCTCGATCCCCGAGTCATCGGTGGTGATCGACACGCTCTCGACCTCGGCGCGCATTGACACTTTGGCGTCCGACTTGACTCGCCGCACCGCGCTCAGCACCTGGCTGGTGATCTCCAGGATGGCACTGTCGATGACGAGGCCCTCGAACTCATCGGTTGACGGCCAACTCGCCCGGTGAATGGAGCCTTCCCTCCACCAACTCCACACCTCCTCGGTGACAAAAGGAAGAAAAGGGGCAAAGAGTCGGAGATAAACCGACAACCCCACTTGCAGAGTTGCCTGTGCCGACGCCGCTTCGTGGCCCTCGCCGTAAGCGCGGGTCTTGACCAGCTCCAGATAGTCGTCGGTCCAGCTCCAGAATGAGCGCTCGGTGATCTCGAGGGCCCTTGCGTAATCAAATCGCTCGAAGGCGTCTGTCGCCTGCCCGACCACCTGGGACAGCCCGCCCAACATCGAACGGTCTATCGGCTCCGTGATGTTGGCCGGATCGACGTCCCCGGAGAATCCGAGGGCAAACCGGGAGGCATTGAGAATCTTGATAGCGAGACGGCGTCCAATCCTGATGACACCGAGGTCGACAGCCGTGTCAACACCCGGGCGGCCATTACAGGCCCAATAACGCACGGCCTCGGACCCATACTCCTCGAGCAGAGGGGCCGGGGTCATCACGTTGCCCTTCGATTTGGACATCTTCTTTCTGTCCGGGTCGAGAATCCACCCGTTGATCGTGGCGCTGCGCCAGGGCAGCTCCGAATGCTCGTAGTGACCGCGCACCACCGTCGCGAAAAGCCACGTGCGGATGATGTCCGAGCCCTGTGGGCGGATGTCCATCGGGTAGACCCTCTCGAAGAGATCGGGATCGTTGTCCCAATGACCGGCGATCTCGGGTGTCAGCGACGACGTGGCCCATGTGTCCATGATGTCGGGATCGCCGACGAAACCCCCGGGCTCACCACGCGAGGATTCGACATAGCCTTTGGGGACATCAGTGCTCGGATCGATCGGCAAGTCACTCTCGTCCGGTATGAGCGGCCTGTCATACACGACGCCGCCGCTGTCGTCGATCCGATACCAGATCGGGATCGGCACACCGAAGAATCGCTGACGTGAGACCAGCCAATCCCCGTTCAACCCATCAACCCAATGCTGGTAGCGGACTGCCATGAACTCGGGCACCCACTCCAACTCGGCGCCTCGGGCCAGCAGAGCCTTGCGCAGGTCGTCATCACGGCCACCGTTGCGGATGTACCACTGCCGGCTGGTCACGATTTCCAACGGGCGCTCGCCCTTCTCATAGAATTTGACCTGATGGGTGATCTGTTCTGGCTCCCCTATCAGATCTCTTGATTCGGTGAGCAGCTCAGCCATCTTCCGCCGTGCCTGGTTGGGATAGAGGCCCGCAATCTCTTTGTACACCTCCTCGCCAGCACCACTCAGCCAATCAGGAGTCTCCTCCTGAAACCGACCGTTGTGCTGGATCACCGATCGTGTCGCCAGGTCGAGCTCACGCCACCATGTGACGTCGGTGGTGTCACCGAAAGTGCAGATCATCGCCACACCCGTTCCCTTCTCGGGGTCGGCGAGCTCATGAGCAACCACCGGGACGACGACACCAAACAGCGGCGAGGTGACTGTCGATCCGAACAGGTCCTGATATCGGTCGTCGTCGGGGTGGGCCACCAGGGCAACACAGGAGCAGACCAATTCGGGCCGGCTGGTCTCGACATGAATCGAGCCGCCATCGGGTTTGTGAAAAGCCACCCGGTGATAGGACCCGGGCCTCTCCCTATCCTCGAGCTCGGCCTGGGCTACCGCCGATCTGAAGTCGACGTCCCAGAGAACCGGAGCCTCCTGGGCGTATGCCTCTCCGCGCGCCAGGTTGCGCAAGAACGCCTTCTGTGAAGTCCTCCGGCTGTGGTGGTCGATCGTCGCATAAGTCTGAGTCCAGTCGACGGAAAGGCCCAAGGCTCGCCAAAGCCCTTCGAAGACTTTCTCGTCTTCAACGGTGAGCACATGGCAGGCATCGACGAAGTTGCGACGACTGACCGGCATCGGTGGATCGTGGGGTTCGTCCGGCGGCTCGAAATCGGGGTCATACGGGAGAGATGGGTCACACTTGATTCCGTAGTAATTCTGGACCCGACGCTCGGTGGGCAGACCGTTGTCGTCCCAGCCCATCGGGTAGAACACCTCTTTGCCGGCCATTCGCCGATAACGGGCGTGGGTGTCGGTCTGGACGTACCCGAACACCGATCCCATGTGTAGCGAACCCGACACGGTTGGCGGAGGGGTGTCGATGGAGAAGATCTCATCGCGGGTCTTGGATCGATCGAAACTGTAGGTGCCTTCGGCCGCCCATCGGGCGTCCCACTTCGCTTCGAGGCCTTCGAGACCTGGTTTCTCCGGGATGTTTCGAGTCATGGGGACGGAAGCGTAATTGGGGAAGAAGACCTACATGTTCCGCCGGTACTGGCCGCCTACCTCGTAGAGGGCGCGACTCATTTGACCCAGCGAGGCGACCTTCGCGGTCTCCATCAACTGATGAAAGATATTCTCACCGTGGACTGCTGTCTGCTGGAGGCCGGCGAGAGCCGTTTCCGCGGCTTGCTGATTCCGGTCCCGGAACGACCTCGAGTTGGCTATCTGACGGATCTTGTCGTCATCTGTGGATCGAATCAGTTCCCTTGGCATCTCGAACGGCGATCCTTCCTTGGAAAGGAAGGTGTTGACCCCGACGATCGGATATTCGCCCGACTCCTTTTGCTGCTCGTAGTACAGCGACTCCTCCTGGATCTTGGTTCGTTGGTACTGCCGCTCCATCGCCCCCAGTACCCCCCCACGACTGTTGAGCCGCTCGAACTCGTTCAGGATTGCTTCTTCGACCAGGTCGGTGAGCTCGGTAATGATGAAACTGCCCTGGAGCGGATTCTCGTTCTTCGCCAATCCGAGCTCCTTGCTGATTATGAGTTGAATGGCCAGGGCCCGACGCACCGATTCCTCGGTCGGCGTGGTTATCGCCTCGTCGTATGCATTGGTGTGAAGGCTGTTGGCGTTGTCGTACAACGCGTAGAGCGCCTGAAGTGTGGTGCGGATGTCGTTGAAGCCGATCTCCTGGGCGTGGAGGGATCGTCCGGAAGTCTGAATGTGATATTTGAGTTTTTGGGACCGTTCATCACCGCCGTACTTGTCCCGGATCGCCTTGGCCCATATCCGACGGGCAACCCTGCCAATCACCGCGTACTCGGCGTCGACGCCGTTTGAGAAGAAGAAGGAGAGATTGGGCGCGAACTCGTCAATGTCCATGCCCATGGCCAAATAGTTCTCGACAAATGTGAAGCCGTTTGCCAACGTGAAGGCCAGTTGAGTGATCGGGTTGGCTCCTGCTTCCGCCATGTGATATCCGCTGATAGACACCGAGTAGAAGTTACGAACATCGTTGGTCACGAAAAATTGCTGGATATCTCCCATCATCCTCAGGGCAAATTCGGTGGAGAAGATGCAAGTGTTCTGAGCCTGATCTTCCTTGAGAATATCCGCCTGCACGGTTCCACGAACACGTTTCAGCGTCTTTGCCTTGATCTCCTCATAGACCTCTGCAGGCAACACCTGATCGCCGGTGACACCCAGAAGCCGCAGACCCAAACCGTCACTGCCGTCTGGAAGGTCACCGTCATATTCGGGACGGGGACGCTCTCCAAAGATCTCATCGATCTTCGATTCTGTTTCGGCCCACAGGTTCTTCTCGCTGATGTACAGCTCGCAGCCCTGGTCGATGGCGGCGTTCATGAAGAACGCCAACATCATCGGGGCGGGTCCGTTGATGGTCATCGAAACCGAGGTGGTCGGATCGGAAAGGTCAAAACCCGAGTAGAGCTTCTTTGCGTCATCGAGCGTGGAGATCGATACTCCCGAATTGCCGACCTTGCCATAGACGTCCGGGCGTTCGTGGGGATCCTCTCCGTACAGGGTCACCGAGTCGAAAGCCGTGGAGAGTCGTTTTGCCGGCATCTCGCCGACGACATAGTGGAATCGGGCGTTGGTCTGCTCGGGGGGGCCTTCACCGGCGAACATCCGAGTCGGATCCTCCTCTTCCCTCTTGAACGGGAAGACTCCGGCCGCGTAGGGGAACTCGCCCGGGACGTTCTCTTGGAGTAGCCACTCGAGTCGGTCACCCCACGACCGATATCGGGGTAAAGCGATCTTCGGAACCCGAATGTGCGCCAGCGTCTCATGGTGAAGCGGGACTCGAATCTCGGTGCCTCGCACGTGGTAGATGAATTCCTCACCCGAGTATTCGGCAAGCATCCCGTCCCAACGCTCCAGGGAGCGGAGATTCTCCGGATCCAACTCGGCTGTGGCAGCTGCGATGTCCTCGGCGAGATCGGCCGAGGTCAGATGGGCCGCACCTCGAAGCCGGTAGAGACGGTCGGCGGCGGAAGCCTGACCAACCGCCCAATCGTTGTAGCGACGCACCGTTTCGACGATCTCGGCGAGGTACCTGGCACGCTGTGGCGGAACGACATGGCGTTTGGATTCGTCGACAGTCGGCAGGTCGATCGATGACTCCAGCGGAACACCACGCGCAGCCAAGGACGCGATGAAGGCCTGGTAGAACCGATTGGTTCCCGGGTCGTTGAAGTCGGAAGCAACGGTCAGATAGATGGGCAGATGCTCATCTTCGGCGTCAAAGGCGAGATGGTTGCGTTTGTATTGCTTTCGAACGTCACGAAGGGCATCGAGAGCGCCCTGTTTGTCGGCCTTGTTGATCGCCACCAGGTCGGCGAAGTCGAGCATGTCGATCTTCTCGAGTTGGGTTGCGGCCCCATACTCCGGCGTCATCACATACATCGTCAGGTCGGAGTAGTCGACTATCTCGGTGTCCGATTGCCCGATCCCCGACGTCTCCAGGATCACCAGGTCATAACCGGCAGCCTTGACCACGTTGAGCGCCTGCTGAACGTGTGGCGATAGAGCGAGATTGGCCTGCCGGGTGGCCAGGGAGCGCATGTAGACGTGGGGATGTGGAAGGGAGTTCATCCGGATCCTGTCGCCAAGCAGGGCACCTCCCGACTTTCGCTTCGACGGGTCGACGGAGATGATCGCCAGGCGA
Organism: uncultured Boseongicola sp.; assembly: GCA_964194555.1. Taxonomy (GTDB): domain Bacteria; phylum Actinomycetota; class Acidimicrobiia; order Spongiisociales; family ZC4RG35; genus SZUA-217. Next base: position 32,311 of record CAXMMT010000095.1, read on the forward strand.
AGATCAGGAAAGTCTGCCAAGAATCTGCGGATGAGCTCATCGATGAGACTTGACTTACCCGACCCGCCGGTGCCGGTGATCCCCACCACCGGTGCGTTCGACCTGGCGGCTCTTTCCTCTACCTCCTCGAAGATGTCGGCGTACTTGTCGCCGTAGTTCTCCGCGGCCGAGATGAGACGTGCAACTGAGGATCGGTTGTCGACCGAAAGCTGAGAAAGTGCAAAATCGGCGCCCAACTCGCCGGTGGCGAAATCCGAGTTCTCCAGCATGTCACCGACCATCCCAACCAGCCCCAGCCTGCGCCCATCGTCCGGTGAGTAGATGCGGGTTATCCCGTAGGCTGCCAACTCCTCTCCCTCGGCGGGAAGGATCGTGCCTCCGCCGCCTCCAAAGATCCGGATGTGCCCGGCGTCCCGCTCCACCAGAAGGTCTCTCAAATAACGGTAGAACTCCATATGACCGCCCTGATAGGAGGTCACCGATATGGCATGAGCGTCCTCATCGATCGCGGCCTCGACGATGTCCAGCCCGCTCCGGTTGTGTCCGAGATGAATCACCTCGGCACCCGACGACTGGAGGATGCGTCGGAAGATGTTGATCGACGCATCGTGACCGTCGAAAAGGGTGGTGGCAGTGACAAATCGGACCTTGTTGGTCAGACTCGAGCCGTTCTCAGGTGGTTCCGTCATAGCTCCTGGTAAGGGACTAGTACAACTGTACTTGCGAATTGGACATTCTTCCCTGTTCCACTTGTGGAAAAAGTCCGCTACATTGGTGGTGGGATGGCTCAATTCACCGGACGGTTACAGGGAACGAACTTGGATCCCACCACGGTCCTGATCGATATCAGCGACGGGCGCTTCCGCGTGTCGGCCGGTCGCATGCAGATCGGATCCTGGCCGATCGAGAAGATCAGCACCGAGAGAACCTCCATATACCGTTTCGACCTCGACATCGATGGAGACAGCTTCGATTTCACACCGGAGGACCCATCGGCATTCTCCGACGCCGTTGGGGCCGTGGTCGACCTCACAGAGCCCGCGGGTCGATTCGGCCTCAAAGCAAGGATCGAGCGGGCTGCCAGCGGCTGACCAGCCGCCAACCGCTGCCAAGGGGACGTTATGGTCCGAAGCCTGATAAAACGCGGCGCTATCGCCGGAACGATGATCGTGGGCCTCGAGACTGCCTATGCCCTACTGCGACCCTCTCCCTTCCAGCCCGAGTTCGACCCATCCGGAGAGTTTGGCGACCATCGCCACCCCGACCTCCGCGTGGCGGTGCTCGGTGACTCCTCGGTCACGGCCCCAGGAGTCGCCGGCCCGGACGAGATTTGGGTCACCATCATCTGCGATCGCCTCTCCGAGAGTCGACATGTGATCCTTCAGTCATTCGCCATCGGCGGATCGTGCGCAGCCGACCTGATCAAAGAACAGATGGATGCGGCCATCGAATTCGAACCAGACATCATTTTTGTGTCGGTCGGCGCGAATGACGCCATCAAGGGAGTGCCTAGACGGCAGTTCGAGGACAATCTGGACCATCTGATCAGTGGTCTTGTCGTGACTGGAGCAGTGGTCATCCAAAGCGGCGTGGGAGATCTGGGGTCGATACCCCGGCTGTACCCTCCACTGAGCAACATGATCTCGCGTAGGGCGCACGTATTCGACCGGGCACACTGGAGAATTGCGGAGAGACATGGAACGGCGGTTGTTCACCAGCGCAGCGACAACAGTGGCCCGTGGTACGAGGACCGCAGATTGTGGTCCGCCGACCTCTTCCATGTGAGTGCGGCCGGTCATGCTCGGTGGGCGGAGACCATCTGGAATACCGTCGAACCTCTGATTCCCGAGTCGAATGGATCGGGCTGAAGCTCTCTCCCGCTTGGGCTCCGCCAGGGTCGGACAACTCGTCACCGTGCGCCCAAGCGGAAGACCCCACATCGTCCCCGTGACCTACGCCATGGTGGGGAACTCCTTGGTCACGATGATCGACCACAAACCCAAGACCACCAATCGTCTCCAACGACTGATCAACATCGAAGCCAACCCCATCGCCACCCTGATGTCCGACCACTACTCGGAGGACTGGACAGCGTTGTGGTGGGTCCGGGTTGACGGAGAGGCGTCGATTCACGATGGAGATCGGATCTGGGAGGAATCGGCGGCTGCCCTCAGTGCCAAGTACCGCCAATACGACGAGAACCCTCCCCGTGGGCCGGCGGTGGTCATCTCGATCGCCAGGGTCACATCGTGGGAAGGCACTCCCTGATTCCAGATTCGGTAGCTAGCCAATCAACACGCTGGTCATGGTCGTAGACCGGAACCGACTCGATGATCTTGATATCCGTCGCAACACCGACAGCGACGGCATCTGACCTCCGTTCTGCCAGCAATCGGTCGTAATAGCCGGCCCCTCTCCCCACTCGTGCGCCGGTACCGTCGAAAGCGATTCCCGGTACCAGGAAGACGTCGATCTCGTGAGTTGGTGTTACCGCGCCCTGCCGCACCGGCTGCTCCATTCCAAATCGATGAGTCTCCCTTGGCACGTCGCGGTCCCGAAAAGCAAGTGCGCCGCCCCCCTCGACCCGAGGAAGAACCCAGCGCCATCCGGGAAGCCTCTCGAATAGAGAGCTGACGTCAACCTCATCGGGTAGCGCCAGATAGGCTGCGGCCGTCCCCGGCAATCTCGGTGATAACCACGCGAACAGTCCCGCAACGACGAGATCTTCGACAGCGGGGTCAACGGAAGGATGACCTTTGGCGCGATCCCGAATCTGATCCTTGTCCATGGTTCCAGGGTAAATGCCGCACAACTACGCTCGCCTGTCATGCGTTGGCTCATCATCGGATTCCGGACTGCGGCAACCTGGATCTCCGGCGTTGCAATGACGATCATCTGCGCGGTGCTGGTCCTGATCACTGCATTCGTCAACGACACCTCACCCCTGATCGAGAAGATAATCCGCGTCTGGTGCCGGACCTGGATCGTGATGAGCGGAGCAAAGCTCACGGTCGAAGGTCAGTCCCATATCGACCCCGACGGCTCGTACGTGGTTGTGGCAAATCACCTGTCGACGCTCGACATCATGGCCGCCTTTCTGGCGATCAGATTGCCGATCCGTTTTCTGGCAAAAACCGAGCTCTTCAGGATCCCGCTCTTTGCCCAGGGCATGCGTGCGGTCGGAATGGTCGAGGTGGACCGAGAGGCAAGGGGAGCCGTACACGCGACGGTCAATCGCCAGGCCAAGGAACTCATTGCCAAGAAACGAAGCTTGATCATCTACCCCGAAGGGACCCGACCTCGCAATGGTGTCATGAAACGCTTCAAGAAAGGCGCCTTCACCATGGCAATCGCCAGCCAACTTCCGGTTCTGCCGATGTCGATCCACGGCAGCTATGAGGCATTTCCGCCGGGTAAGCCGTGGGTGCACGGCGGTCCGATCCACATCATCATCGACCCACTAATCGAGACTGCCGGTCTCGATCAGTCCGACACCGGCGCCCTCCGCGACCAGGTCCACGAAATAATCGCCGGGCGTGTCACTGCTATGGGCGGCAAAGTCGCCTAGTGGTCTGTCGCCAGAGCACTAGTCATAGACCCCCGCCAGAAACGCTTTTCCCTCCGACACCACACACAGAAACGCACCCACTGAAGTAACCAGTTGATAACGATCGGCGTCGCGCTCTCCAGCCCACCATCGCCCACTGAGCCGCCAGGGCCCACTCCAGGTGAGAACCGGCTCCCAGCGCGACCCGAGACGGATCCGACTCGGCATACCATCATCCCACTCCACGTCGATCGGCTGGAGACGAGGTGGGACCAACGCCGGACTAGGTGAAGGAGTGGCTCCCGGCCATGGCGCATCGGGATCTCTCTCCCTCTCGACCTCTGGCTCACCCCACCGTGACCAGGCCACCCTCTCTCCCGGCATCCGACCGCCCTGGGGCCGCCCCTGAAGAACTCGATCGGGCCCGAGCAGAGCCTGGGCTCGGGCCAACGCTCGCTCCACTTCGATGCCCGAGGACTCGTCGGTTGCCATCCCCAACTGTCTCCCTTCCCCTGACAGATCGGTCGGAGTGATACTCAACCCCACAATCCCGCCGGGAACACCGGCGGTCTCCACCCAGGCTCGCAACTGCCACCACACCCGATCGGTCAGGGCCTTCTCGGTAAAGGGATCGGCAGAGCGCCAGATCCGCTCACGACTGGGTCCGAACGCGGCTTCGGCTTTGACAATCACCGTATGTGGCGCCACCCCGGCGACACGTAGCCCTTTCAATAACCGCTCAGCCAGGTTTCGACCGGCAAAGGCCACGGCGTCGAGACTCTCCAGAGGCTCCTCGAAAGACAGCTGCACCCCGAGTTCGGAGGGGATGTCTCGGGGATTGACGAAACGATCCTCTCCGGTGGCAAGACGATGAGCCAACACTCCCGGATTCCCGAACCGGGAGGCCAGCGTATCCCTGGGTAACCTCGCCAGATCCCCAAGGGTGGATATACCCAACCACCGAAAGGTATCGATCATCTCCTCACCGCCCATCGTCGCCCGAAGGGTGGAGAGGTCGAGTTGGGAGAGGAACCCAATCGTGTCGGTAACCACATGCGGTTCGTCACTGGTGGCGGTGGCAGCCGCCCAACGGGCTGCGAATGGACCGTCGGCTATCCCGACAAGAGCCTCACCACCCCTCCGATCAGCGGTGAGACCGCCAAGGTTCTTGGCCACTTCGGCGGCAAGTGGGCGCTCTCCCCCGTAGAAGCGAATAGCGCCGACCACTGGCACGAACAACAGACCCGGTGACATCACCTCCACCCGCGGAACCAGATTCTCGACCATCTCGACGATAGGTTCGAAACAACGCGCTTCCTCGGCCAGATCACGGACCAGCACGGTGGCGAAGGGAGCCAGAGCCTCGGCATCCCGACGCGGCATCCCAAGAGTGACCCCGGCTGTCAGGACATCCTCGGTTGCTCCCGTTACACGCTCATCGACTACGAGAACCGGCTCGTCCGACGGCGCGTCTGACCTGATCAACGACCACATCGGAAACCACACGCACAGCGTCCGTACCTTCATCCTCCACCTCGAATCGGCGGGTTGTCCCGGCGACGCCTCTGCCTGACGCCTCCAGCATCAGACGTCTCTTCTTCAACTTGCCGTGACCTCGATTGGCACCCTCCCAGGTGACCCCGAGGGCACGGAGCCTGAGATGGGCGATGCCCGTAGGGAGACCGTTGCCCATGGAACGCATCACCACAGCCACTTTCCGGGCACGGGCCAGCGCCGTGAGACGACGGAGGTCATGGTCTTTGATTCGGGCGGGGACCTCGGCGTACACAGCCCGAACTCCCTCGAGAAGCGCCGCAGTGACCTTGGGCCAAAGGATCAGGTCGTCACAACGGACGATGATCAGTCGCTCGGCGAGAACACCCGTCTCCCAGGCGGCTTCGGGTGAGATCCATCCTCGGGTATCCAGGGCAACCACCGGCGCGACACGAGAAGGCTCGGCAAGCAACTTGAGACCGAGCCGGGTCAACCCGGTGCCGGGGACACCGATCAACTCGGTTACCCGACCGGGTTGAAGATGTAGAAACCCTTCTTCCCGGGTGTATTGAGGGGGGAGAGGAGCTGTAATGGCGGGCGCAGACCCTGCTGAAGTGACACCGTCGATGCCCAAGTTTGGCTTGCCCAAGTTTGGCTCCTTGTGGGTGGTTCAAGGGGGTCGCCTCCCTTGATATGAAACTGTCGGGGGTTCAAGGGGGTCGCCCCCCTTGCTATGAAACTGGGCATTCCATTATATCGAACATATGTTCGATGACAAGAGGGGGTGCGCGTTAGTGATCTGTCGCTGACCACAGCGAGGACGATCGAGACCTGACTCAGACCTCTTCGAGATCTTCGATGCTCTTGGGCCAGTCGCCCTTGAGCAGTCTCGACAGGGAACGGTCGGCCAACAACTTGCCCCCGGTCTGACAGGTTGCGCAATAGTTGGTCTCGTTGGAGACATAGACGATTCGCTGTACCGGTGACCCGCAACGAGGGCAGGGCTTGCCATATTTTCCATGCACGGCCATGTCAGGACGAAAAGCTGTCACCTTTCTTGGCCAGTCGTCTCCAACGTCGTCACGAAGCCGCTCTGTCCAGTCGGTAAGCGACTCGACCACTGCCTCATGGAGACGGCCCAGATCCTCATCACTCAACCTCGATGTGCGCTTCACCGGCGACATCTGCGCCTGCCAGAGAATCTCATCCGAAAAGGCGTTGCCGATACCGGAGAGAATTCGCGGATCGGTCAAGGCCCGCTTGAGCGTGCGGTTCTCGGATCGCAGGGCCTCACCGAACTCGCCCGCCGTGACTTCCAACGGCTCCACTCCCCCACGATCGAGCGCAGCAACACCATCCCAGCCACGAAGCAGCCAGATCCCAGCTCTCTTGGCAGTCCCTTGCTCGGTCAGTATCAGAGAACCGGAGTCGAAGTCGATGGAGGCGAGACCAATCTTCTTGGGAATGGCCTTGTTTGGCGTCTCCCAGCGAAGACGGCCGGCAACCATGAGATGGATCACCATGTAGAGATCGTCCTCGAACTCCAGCACAATTCGCTTGCCGACCCTGTGGATGTCCCCGACCGTCGAGCCCACCGGGGCATCGAAGGGTGGATCATAGGTCCGCAAGACCGACGGAGACGCGATTCGAACTGCTTGCACCTGGCTGCCGAGCACCCGTTGGCACAGAGCCTCGATGTAGACGACGATATCGGGGAGTTCGGGCACGAACGGTTGTCAGTCGGGGGTGGCGAGAGTCCCGCTGAAGAGGACAGCCACACCCACGACGAGGCCACCGGCGATGAATCCGTACGCCGTGAGATAGCCGGCATCGGCGGATCCACTGCTCACCACAACTCCGAACAGAACGATGACACCCCCGAGAATCAGCGATGCGACCGGTCGCGCCCACCTGACGCGTATCGACATGACGAACGCAGCCGCCACCATTGCCAACCCTCCAACGATGAAGTACAGCCAGAACTCTCCATCTGCTTCAACACCCGATGGCTCAGACAATGGAGCGCCTCTCGTGCCGGACGCGACCCGGAGGAACGACCCACCCACGAGAATGAGTACGCCACCGAGCGCAAAGGCGATCGCTCCAACATTTGACTGCTCCCGCGGCATGTCTTCATCCAGCATGGGTTCAGGAGGGGGCTCGGGGTTGTTGGACACAGCCACCTTCCGGGCCAGACGAGGGGATGTGACCATGAGACCCATCTCCTCGGCAAGACCGACTTCATCGGTTGCCTTTAGAACGAATTCCTCACCCTCGGCGCGAATGGCGAACCCTTCTTGGAGAGCCTGAATACCGATCTCGTCCAAGTCCCATTCTCCGACGAGCTCGGTTCCGGAGACGATGCGAAGACGACCCTCGTCGACGAGCACTATGACGGCCAAGCCGGGTTCGCTCTCCCCTCTCATTCGCACAGTGCCGTTGGTCTTGACAGCCACTCGAGACAGCCCCAATCAGTTTCCAACCGATCTGCGCAATGACTCTACGGCCAAAAAGAGACGGGATGGGCCTTTCGGACCATCCCGTCTCCAGCAACGACTACGGATTTCTAGTTGTCGCTCATCTTCTCGAAGGTTTCGTCGAAGCTCGGCGCCGCCCTTCTCTTTCCGCCGGATTCGGCGATAACGGCCTTTTCGACGCTCTTATCGGCTTCATTACCGCCGCTGCTGTCCCGTCGGTCATCCCGGTTGTCACGGCCTTGGCCGCCTTGGCCGCCTCTGCCACGATCCCGGTCACGACCGCGATTGCCGCCCTTGGGCGCCTCGCCATCGGGAAGAGTCGCTCCCGAAAGGGCGTTGACCAGCTCGAGGCTCACTTTGCCCCGATCGATTTCGCGAACCCGGACCTGCAGCTCGTCACCGTCGGAGAGATAATCCTCCACCCTCTCGACACGCTTTGAGCCATCGAGGCGAGAGATGTGGAGAAGACCGTCGCGTCCCGGGAGGATGTTGACGAATGCTCCGAACTTGGTGATGTTGACGACCTTGCCGTCATACACGGCGCCAATCTCTGCCTCAGGCGGGAAGGCGATCTGGCGGACCCTTTCCATCGCAGCGGCAAGGGCCTCGCCATCATTGGAGGCGATACGCACGATGCCGACACCGTCGCCTTCCTCGATCTCGATCTTGGCACCGGTCTGCTCCTCGAGCTCACGGATGACCGCTCCCTTGGGGCCGATGATCTCGCCGATCTTGTCCTTCGGAATTTCGACGGACTCGATGCGAGGCGCCCACTCGTTCATCTCAGCGCGGGGCTCCGAGATCACGTCCGCCATCGCCTCGAGGATGAGCAGCCGGGCGTCGCGAGCCTGCTCGAGAGCGCCTCTGAGGACTTCGGAAGGAAGACCCTGGATCTTGGTGTCCATCTGCAGCGCAGTGATGACGTCCGCGGTACCTGCAACCTTGAAGTCCATATCGCCCAGAGCATCCTCCGCGCCAAGAATGTCGGTGAGGGTTGTGTACTCGCCGTCCTCGTGAATGAGCCCCATGGCGATACCGGCGACCGCCGCGCTGATCGGCACGCCGGCATCCATCATCGAGAGACTGGAGGCACAGACGGAAGCCATCGAAGACGAACCGTTCGACGCCAGAACCTCGGAGACGAGACGCAGCGCATATGGGAAGTCGTCGGCGTTCGGCACCACAGGAAGCAACGCCTTTTCGGCAAGGGCTCCATGACCGATCTCCCGACGCTTCGGCCCACGCATGAATCCGGCTTCTCCCGTTGAGAACGGGGGAAAGTTGTAATGGTGCATGTATCGCTTGGACTCGGCAACGTCGAGCGTGTCCAACATCTGCTCCATCTTGAGCATGCCAAGCGTGGTGATGTTGAGCACCTGGGTTTCGCCACGCTGAAACAGCGCCGAACCATGGGTGCGCTCCACTGCGCCGGTCTCAATCGCGAGGGGTCTGACGTCGGTGGGACCGCGACCATCGAGACGGACGCCTTCGGAGACGGTACGTTGACGCGCCAGCTTCTTGAAGACTGCTTTGAAGGCGCGCTTCGCCTGTTCGAGAGACTCGGCGTCGTCCTCGGCAATCTTCAGGCCGGCAATCACATCATCCCTGGCTTCAGATTCCGCTGTTTGACGCTCGAGCTTGCCGACAATCTCGAGAGCTGCAGCAATTGCGGATGAGGCAGCAGCCTCCACCTTTTCGTACATCTCGTCGGAATAGTCGACGATCACAGGCCATTCCGTTTCGATTGTGTCGACCTTTGCCGCCAACTCGAGCTGAAGATCGACCATCCCGGCGATGTGGGTCTTGGCCTCTTCGAGCCCCTGTGCCACAGCCTCTTCATCGGACGGGCGGTCTCCGTCGGCCACGAGACGCAAGCCATTCTCCGTAGCTCCCGCCTCGACCATTGTGATGTCTACCCCACCGTCTTGGTTACGACGGCCGGCCACGACGAGCTCGAACACGGACTCGGTCAGGTCGTCTTCGGTCGGAAAAGCAACCCACTCACCTTTCTTCAAGGCAAGTCGAACGGCTCCGATCGGGCCTTCAAATGGGATCGAGCTGATCGTGAGGGCAGCGGAGGCACCATTGAGCGCCAATACGTCGTACGGGTTCTCTTGGTCGACGGACAGGGAGGTGACAACGATGTGGGTCTCGTTGCGATAACCCTTCTTGAAGGACGGGCGGAGGGGACGGTCGATGAGACGACAGATCAGGATTGCCTGCTCGGACGGACGTCCCTCACGACGGAAGAACGATCCCGGGATCTTCCCGACGGAATACATCCGCTCTTCGAAGTCGACTGTGAGCGGGAAAAAATCAATGCCTTCCCGCATTCTTTGGTTGGCAGTGGCGGTTACCAACATGTTGGTACCGCCCAGGGTGGCTACCACGGCGCCATCGGCCTGACCGGCAAGTTTGCCAGTGCTCAGGACGAAGTCTTTACCGCCAATGGTGCCTTGAACAGTGTTCTCGGGCACGTTGTGCTCCTTGTTGTAGATGTTCTGGAGCCGTGCCTGTTGGCAGTAGTCATGCCTCCGCCGAGGAGAAGGCATCGCCACTGTCAACCGACCTGGCTCACCTCTTGCATGGGGTGGCTTGCCACCCCGCATAGACATGACAAGCGATCTGTCCGCTCATCATGAAATCTGTTAGCGCCGTAAGCCCAACTTGGCGATGAGGCTTCGGTACCGATCCGCGTCTTGACGACGCAAGTAGTCGAGAAGCCTTCGACGCCTGCCCACCATCAAGAGCAGACCACGACGACCGTGGTGGTCATGGCCGTGATCGCGGAGATGCCCGGTCAAATGGTTGATCCTCTCAGAGAGGAGCGCCACCTGAACCTCAGGAGAGCCGGTGTCGCTCTCATGAGTGCCGTACTCGGCAACAATCTCAGTCGTTGTCTTCATTGCGCGATAAACCTGAATAAGTGAGGCGGAATTGGGTCCGAACTCTAACAGGAATCGGACGTCAACTCATATTCGTTGCCGTCGTGGCTAACCGTTTCCGTGTCTCTTCCACGTCTGATCGCATCGCGGCAATCAAATCGTCAGCACCATTGAACTTCAACTCTGGCCTCAGAAAATCGACAAACTCGATCGTCATCACCTCGTCATATATCTCATCTGAGAATCCGAGGACATGGGCTTCGACGAGAAGATCGCCTCCGCCGAAAGTAGGTCTCACTCCGACGTTCACAGCAGCTTGATGCACCTCGCCGCCCACGCGGGCAAAAGCCGCATAGACGCCGATAGCGGGAATCACCTTTCGCGCCGGTGGCATCAGGTTCGCAGTCGGAAACCCGATTTCGGTTCCTCTCCTGTCACCTCTCACAACGATGTTCGACATCTGGTATCTGGAATCCAAAGCCCTCTCAACGTCCATCAGGCGACCCGACTCGACCATTTCTCGTATCCGGCTGGACGACACCACGCCTTCGTCGTCATGGATGAGTTCGAGCACGCGGACGCTGAACCCGCGCAACTTCCCGAGAGTTTGAAGGAGCTCGACGTCGCCAGCCCGCCCTCTACCGAACCGGAAATCGGGACCGACGACAAGGTCTTCGACACGCAGAGCCCTGACAAGCACCTCCTCCACAAACTCCTCCGGTCCAAGGTCCTTGATTCCTGCCAGGTCAAGAACGGCTACTTGATCGATGCCCAACGATCCCAAACGCTCGACTCGTTCTTCGATGGTGGTGATCAGGCGCGGGTTGGTACCGGGGCGGAGCACCTCGATGGGATGAGGGTCAAACGTGAGAACAGTCCGCAGAAGACCCGAATCCAACTCTGCAATCAGTGCCCGGTGGCCTCGATGAACACCATCGAGCACACCAATGGTGACCGAGGAGTGTTCGGGAGATGGATCCCAACCGCTCCACGAGCCTCGCAGAACTCTCATGTCGGCAGTACGACCTCGGGTCGGGCCTGTTCACCATCAAGTTGATAGATGGCCGCCAGAGAGCCGGAGTCATCAAGTACCCGATAAGGCTCCCCTTCGGGGCCGTCGACAATGTCACCGCCCACGAACCTCATTCCATGTCGAACGCCGCGCAAAGTCTCCGCGCCCACTGTGATTGCCGGCAGATCGACCAGTGCATCGGAAGGGGACAGCAGATAGGACGTCCAGTCGACCAACGAGTCCATGGACATGCCGTCGGCTGCCTTCAATGAACCGATGCGAGTTCGCCTCAACCACGTGAGATGCGCCGAACCGCCAAGAACCGCCGCCATGTCGTCCGCCAGAGATCGGATGTAGGTCCCCTTCCCACAGACCACTCTGAACTCGACTTCGGGATATGGTCCTGGGCCGATTTGAAGTATCTCGAGTTCGTGGACCACCACCCGGCGCGCGTCACGCTCTATCACCTGTCCTTTTCGCGCCAGTTCATACAGACGACGGCCGTCCCTCTTGAGGGCTGACACCATCGGTGGGACCTGATGAATGAAGCCGGTGAACCGGGGCACCACATCCATGAGCTCATCTGGCTCGAAGTCCATCGGCTCGCGAGAGAGCACAGCCCCGTCGGCATCGAGCGTGTCCGTCGCAACACCAAACTGGGCCGTTGCCAGGTACTCCTTGGGTTGATCCTGAACAAAACGGATCAACCGAGTCACGTGTCCCAAGGCCAGAACCAACGCACCGGTCGCCATCGGGTCGAGGGTTCCCGCATGACCCACTTTCTTGATCCCGGTAGCTTTCCTGACATCTCCGACCACCCGGTTGGAGGTGATTCCCCGAGGCTTGTCAACAATGAGAAACCCTACGGTCACCGATACTCCTCAATGGACTCCCGAGCCTGTCGTATAGCGGCTTCCGCATCGGTCTCTGTCGTGAATCCGGCAGCCAGACGATGGCCCCCTCCGCCCATGGCCACCGCAAGCGACCCGACATCGGTGTCTCCACGAGAGCGCATGCTCACTCTCACACGCCCGTCTTTGTGGACTTTCGCCAGAATGGCGACGTCTGCCTCCTCCGTGAGACGAAGGGTATCGATGAGGTTATCGATGTCCCCCCAATCAATCCCGGCTGCCGTCAGATCTGCCTGGGTGACAATGGTCGAGACGAACCGGGCGTCAACATCGAGTTCGGCGCGACCCAGAGCCACAGCTGCCACCTTGAGGTATCCGAAAGGGCTCTCCTCATACACGTGACGCCCGATCTCGGTCGGTTTGGCGCCTGCGCCGACAAGTACCGCAGCAATCTCCAGTGTTCGCGGAGTCGTATTCGCATAGAGAAATCGCCCCGTGTCGGTCACCAGGGCAGTGTGCAGACAGTTCGCCACATCTGGGGTGATCTCCCAGCTCAGCAGACCCAAGAGGTCAAACACCAGCTCCCCCGTGGCCGCGGCCTTCGGGTCGACAATCGAGATATCCCCAAATCCCTCATTTGTCACGTGATGGTCGAGGACTATCACACTGGCGGCTTTTGAGACGTTCGAGGCCAACTCACCGAGACGGTCGGCCGAACCCGCGTCGAGCACGACCATCAGGTCGGGTGCGGCAGGGAAGTCTTGAGGAGCAACCAGCAGTTCGGAGGGGAGAAAGGCGAGGTTGGGGGGCATGACAAACGGCGAGCCAAAGCTGGCTTTGACTGTCTTCCCAGCGTTTCGCGCCGCGATTCCGAGGCCGAGCATCGAGCCGAGAGCGTCACCGTCCGGGCCCACATGACAGGCGAGTGCCATCTCTTCGGTCGCGGCGATCGCCTTGGCCGCTGCATTCAGCCCTTCGGTGTTACTCATGGTTCTTCGATTCCTCCACCCGGAGCGAGCGAAGAATGGCATCTATGCGCTCACCACCGACCACACCCGGATCCATGGCGAACTCCAGTTGCGGCGTGTACTTCATCCGCACCTGGCTGCCGACGACAGCTTGCAACCTCTTCGCCGCACCAGTCAGTGCATCCAGGGCCGGCTGATGACTTTCGATCTCGAGGACGTCGATGTAAACAACGGCACTTCGCAGATTCGGAGCCGTGTCGACCGCCGTCACTGAGACCATGTCGAGACGAGAGTCGCTCATCCGCTCGATCTCCTCGGCAAGAACCTCACGCAGCGTGGAGTTGACCTTCAGCATCCTGTCACTCACTCGGGTTCCTCCAACTCGCTGATGAACACATCGATCACTTCGATCTCGAAACGGGAGTCAAGGTAGCGACGGAGCTTTGAGATCTGCATGTCCAGACCTCGCCCATCTGGAGTGACAACGGCCACTCCGACGGTCGCTCTCTGCCAATCATCGTGATGGTCGACCTCCGCAACGCTGTACGAGCCAAGACGCCGCATACCTTCGATCACCGGGCGGAGAACCCCTCTCTTCTCCTTCAAAGACTGCGGCGTAGGGAGATGAATCTCGACCCGCAGGGCCGCAACCCGCATCAGGTGCGAGCGACCTCACGGATCACATAGACCTCGATGCTGTCGCCTTCCTTGATGTCCTGGTAGTCATCGAATCCCATGCCACACTCGAATCCGGATGCAACCTCACGAACGTCGTCCTTGAACCGTCGCAACGACGAGACGACGCCGTCGTGAATGATGACACCGTCGCGAAGCAGACGTGCCTTGGCGCCTCGCTGGACGACACCCTCCACGACATAACAACCGGCGACAGTCCCCATTTTCGGAACCTTGAATATCGCGCGCACTTCCGCCGTTCCGAGAACTTGCTCCTCCTCATCGGGGGCAAGTTGGCCGACGAGGAGCTGTTCGATCTCCTTGAGAAGCTCATAGATGATCCCGTAGGTCCGGATCTCAATACCTGCGTTCTCCGCTAGTTTTCGCGCTTTGGGCTCGGGTCGCACGTTGAAACCAACGATCACCGACTCGGTTACCTCGGCGAGGGTCACGTCGTTCTCGTTGATCCCTCCGACAGCCGTGTGGATGATCTGAATCTTTCCACCCTCACGTTCGATCTTGCTGATGGACTCGCGAAGGGCCTCCAACGATCCCTGAGCGTCAGCCTTGACGATTACGTTGAGAGTCGCATCCTCGTCTCGCAGCGACTCGAGAAGGCCCTGGAGCCGATCTCGGGCGCTTGGAGCAACATGAGCCAGGGACCGAACGGCCTCACTGCGTTGAGCGGCGAGTTTGCGAGCCTCTCTGTCGTTCTTCACAACCTCGAAGTAGTCACCGGCAGCGGGGACTTCTTCCCAACCCATGATCTGGACAGGATCAGCCGGGCCCGCGGACTCGATCGGGTCTCCTTCGTCGCTCATCAGCGCACGGGCGCGACCAGCCACGGGACCGGCAACGAACGCGTCGCCCTGTCTGAGTGTTCCTCTCTGGACGATCACCGATGCAACTGGCCCCCGGCCACGCTCGAGCTGGGCTTCAACGACGACACCAGAGGCCTTCGGCTTGGGGTTAGCCTTGAAATCCTCGAGCTGGGCAATCAGATCGATGACTTCCAGAAGCTCGTCAACGCGATCACCGGAAAGGGCGGAAAGCTCGACGCTGGGAACATCGCCTCCAAGATCCTCGGTGACGACATCGTAATTCGTCAGCTCGGTACGCACCCGAAGCGGGTCTGCGCCTGGAAGATCCATCTTGTTGACAGCAACAATCATCTTCACTCCGGCCGCTTTGGCGTGCGAGATGGCTTCGACTGTCTGCGGCATGACGCCGTCGTCCGCAGCGACAACCAACACGACAATGTCGGTGATGTTGGCTCCACGAGAGCGAAGGGCGGTGAACGCCTCGTGTCCCGGCGTATCGATGAAAGTCACGCTATGACCGCTGACGTCGACCTGGTAGGCACCGATGTGCTGGGTTATACCTCCCTGTTCCCCGTCGACGACGTTGGCTTTGCGGATCGTGTCGAGAAGGGTCGTCTTTCCATGGTCAACATGACCCATGATCGTCACCACCGCAGGGCGAGACTCCAGATCAGACTCGTCGTCATCGAACTGGGGCCTCTCCGCTACCGCCGACAACTGGGGAGCGGCCTCGAGCTCGATGATGAATCCCAAGCTCTCTGCGACCGGGTCGACCAACTCGGCGGGCATCTGCTGTCCGGCGCCGGCAGGCACTCCCCTTTCGAGCAGAGCCTTCACAATTTCACTGACGGGTTGGCCAACGGCCTCCGCGAACTCCGCCACCGTGGCGCCCTCTGTGAGGGAAGTGAGCTGAATCTCCTGGGATGGCGCCGGCACATCCTCAACCGCTTCTTCCGCTTCTTCCTCTTCTTCGATGTCCGCGACCTTCTCTTCAACCGCGGTCTCTTCGGGGCTTGTCGCTTCCAAGGGGGCTTGCGCAGCTTGAGACTCGTCTGCCGGGGCAAAGGCAAGCCGAAGCAGTTCGGCGGCCTCATCGCTCAGACCCGATGACGCTGTCTTCACGTCAATGTCGAGGGCCTCGGCGTGTGCCAGAACCTCCTTGGAATCGACGCCCAGATCGCGCGCCAGTTCATAAACCCTCATTCAGCGATCACTCACTCTCATCGGTAACTGCCACATCTGGCGGCGTCTCCTCGGTGGGAACGGCAGTGTCCTCCACTGGAGCCTCTACTTCGACGGCAGCTTCATCTTCGGCTACGGGCTCAACATCGGAGCGGATGTCGACTTTGTAGCCGGAGAGACGTGCCGCAAGACGGGCGTTTTGACCCTCTTTCCCGATCGCCAGCGAGAGTTGATGCTCCGATACGATGACCTCCGCTGTCTTCTCCTCCTCATCGATGCGGACTTCTTTCACTTTGGCAGGACCCAAGGCCTCAGCAATGAACTGAGCAACATCGTCGCGCCACTGGACAACGTCCACCTTCTCGCCACGCAGCTCGTTCACTACCTGACGAACACGGGACCCGCGAGCACCCACACAGGCGCCCTTGGGGTCCACGTTGGGATCATGAGATATGACGGCAATCTTGCTCCGATGGCCGGGCTCTCTGGCGATGTTGACGATCTCAATGGTTTCGTCGGTGAGCTCGGGCACTTCCAGTTCGAGCAGACGCCGAACAAGATCCGGGTGACTTCGAGAGACAACGATCTGCGCTCCCTTGGGCTCGTTCCTGACCTCAAGGATCAGAGCCTTGACGCGATTCCCTCGCTCAAGACGCTCGAACGGAATTCGTTCGCTGCCAGGGAGAATGGCTTCGGCGTCACCGAGATCGAGGATGACCGAGCGGTAGTCCACCTGCTGCACTATTCCGGTGACCAGATCCCCCTCCCTACCCTCATACATCTCGTATACGAGCTCTCGTTTGGCCTCACGCAGCTTGAACTGCATGACCTGCTTGAACGACTGAGCTGCAATCCGTCCGAAGGCCTCACCCTCGGGTGTGTCCTCCCACTCGTCTATGACGTTTCCATCCTCATCGAGCTCCTGGGCATAGACCATCACTTCCCCGGATTCGGGATCGATGGTGACCCGCGCCTCCTCGGCCGCCCCGGGGCTCCGCTTGTAAGCGGCTACCAGGGCGTTGGCGAAAGCATCGAGGATGGTGTCCACCGCCACGCCTCGCTCCCGGGCGAGAACCTCTATGGCCTCCATCATCGTGTCAAGCTTCATGTTTCTCCTTCAATGACCCGGCTTGGGGGCCTTCTCCCACCTGAACACCGTTTTGGCGGTGATTACATCTTCATAACTGACCACACTCGGACCGTCATCGGCCTCGATCGTGAAAGAGTCATCGTTGGCATACGCGAGAACTCCCCGAATGGTGGCCTTCGTCTCACCAAGGGACACTTTGGCGACCAGCTCTCGACCCACCGATTTCTGATAGTGCGATGGTCGCTTGAGCTTTCGCTCCAAACCCGGAGAGCTCACCTCGAGTTGGTACTGGCCCTCGAGACCGGTTTTGTCATCGAGCAATCTCGAAAGCCCTCTGGCGAGGGAAGCGAGACGATCCACCGTGATGTCCTCGCCGTCCACAGTGACGCGCAGAATCCGCCCCTGGCCACGCCCGGCAAGCTCGAGATCATCAAGCTCGAGTCGTTCCGCGGCGAGGTAAGGCTCCACCACATCCCAAATGTCGGCTACCTGCGTCACTTATGTCACTCCACGACAAATCAGATGAGCGCCCCTGGGCGCCCACCTGATGAAAAGCGTCCTGTTGTCTGGGCCTGATTATAAGGCCAATCGAACCTCACCACTAAATGCCAAAACGGTGCCTCTCGACGCCATCTACGAGCGTCGCCACAGCCGCGCCAAGAGCCACATTCTCCTTCTCGAGCCCCCGACGTTCGGTGAGCTCGACGACGCTCTCTGCTACTCCCCGAGGACCAACCGTGACCCGGTAGGGAATTCCGATCAACTCAGAGTCTGCGAACTTGACGCCGGGCCGTTCGACCCGATCGTCGAGAAGTACATCGATCCCAGCATCTCGAAGTTGGATGTAGAAGTCGTCGGCGACGGCTCTTGTGCTCTCGTCATCGACTCGGACAACGGTTATCACGACTTCGTAAGGGGCTATCGAGACGGGCCAGATGATCCCGCTCTCATCGTGATTGGCCTCGACGACAGCTGCGACACCGCGCTCCACTCCTATGCCGTAGGAACCCATGATTATCGGCTGACTCTCTCCATCCTCATCCTGGACGAAGGCTCCAAAGGCCTCTGAGTACTTGGTCCCGAGCTTGAAGATGTGGCCAACCTCTATCCCCTTCCACAACTCCAGAGAGTGACCGCACTGGATACAGCTCTCGTCGGAGGTGACTTCTCGGAGGTCGGCCCACTGGGTCACATCGATATCCCTGGAAATGTCGACGCCCTTGTAGTGCCAGTCATCCTCATTGGCGCCAGTGGTCATGTTGAACCTGCCTTCGAGAACCAGATCAGCGATCACCCGGAGACCCTCTGCGCCGACTGCTCCAAGACTCCCCGGATCGGCGCCAAGGAGCTCACGTATCTCCTCGGGCTGACCCGGTCTCCCTTCGGAGGCCGCGGCCGCATCGAGAAGTTTCTGGGTGTGGAGCCCGTGATCGCCCCGAAGAAGGGCCAGGACCGGTTCGCCGTCGACGAAATAGACCAGGGTCTTGATCTGCTGCTCAGGGGCAGCTATTTCGGGGTGGGCTTCTGCAAGCGCGGCGATGGTCCGCAAGTCGGGTGTCGGGAATTTCTCCAATTCGCCTGACTCACCGTCCTGCATCTCGGTCAGCGCCGACGTCGCCTTCTCGAGATTGGCCCGGTAATCGCAGTTGGTGCAGGTGACGATCCAGTCTTCACCCGCATCGCTTCTCTGGATGAACTCGATGGACTCCGAGCCTCCCATTGCTCCTGACGACGCCTCGACGTCAACGGCTTCTAGCCCCATTCTGGAGAAGATCCTCTTGTAAGCCTCATGGTGCTTGTCGAAACCCCGGTCGAGACCCGGGGCATCGATGTCCAGGGTGTAGGAGTCCTTCATGGTGAACTCCCGAAGCCGGAGCAGACCCGATTTCGGACGGGGCTCATCGCGGAACTTGGTGTGCATCTGATACCAGATCTGGGGCAGGTCACGATAGGAGAAGAGCTCGGTAGCAAGCATGGCGAAGATCTCTTCCTCGGTCATGCCCAGAACGAGGTCGACATCCTTGCGGTCCTTGAGCTTGTAGAGATTCTCGCCCATTAGGTCGTAACGATCAGACTTCTTCCAGACTTCGGCCGGATGAAGCGTGGGCAAGACCATCTCCTGGCCACCGATGGCGTTCATCTCCACACGGATGATCCCCTCCACCTTGAGACGGACCTTCTGGCCCAGGGGCAGCATCGTGTAGGAGCCCGCAGCGAGCTGACGGATGAAACCGCCTTGGACCAGCAGTTTATGACTCACCGCCTCGGCATCGGCGGGAGCGTCTCGGAGTGTTGGTATGTGTGCTTCTGACCAGCGCATTTGACAGGCGACGGTAGTCATCAATCTTCGATTAGCCCTGGTTGTGTTCTGTCGATGGTCCGGAGGCGGGGGCGGATGCCCCTAGATAGGTCGGTCGACGAGGGCTTTGAGTCTGGATTCGAGTCGAGGTTTGGGTTCGGGATAAAGGGTCTAGTCCGGTTTGCGGAATTGGAACCCGCCGCTCTCACCATGGGTGATATGCCACCCCTCCTCGTGCAGGAACCGGTGGTGAAACCCACATAACAGGATCAGATTGTCCAGATCGGTGGCCCCGCCTTTCGACCAGTGAACAACATGATGAACCTGAAGCCACTGTCTGTTTCCACACCCGTGGAACCGACAGGTCCCCCCGTCACGATGATGAACCAGTCTTCTCAACCAGCCGGGAACACTCCGACTGTTCCTTCCCACCCCGATCACTTGGGATCCGTCGGTGATCACTTTTTCAACAAGACAGTCACAGGCGAGTCTTCGTGCCGTCTCGTTGGGGATGAGAGCACCGGAACCGAGTTCGTGGGGGCCGGGTTTGTCTGTGATCAACGCATCAAGATCGATATAGGCCGACACCTGTGGAGGCGACGTCGTGTCTCCGGTGGTGGCACACACTTCCACCAACCCATCCGCCATCCGCTGTGAGTAAACGTCAAACAACCCCGTTTCAGGATTAGGGCCTATCTTGTCGGCCCGGTCACGAATCGCCGTTTCGACAACTTCGAGTTCTAGGTGAGGTAGATGAGCGGTCAGTCTCCCTGAGGCACCGTCGAGAGTCCGTTGGATCCACAACGCACGCACCCGGTGGGCGTTCTTCTCGTCCTCAGCGGTGGGAGGGTTCGCTCTTCTTGCTTTCCGATCCAACAGAGCATTCGACAACCCGA
>CAXMMT010000096.1:0-26351 GCA_964194555.1 uncultured Boseongicola sp.
AACAGTCGAACGGTTCCCGGATGGTTGAGAAGACTGGTAACCCACCGTGACGGAGGAACCTGTCGGTTTCATGGATGTGACAACAAACAGTGGCTTCAAGTTCACCACATTGTCCACTGGTCCCAAGGAGGAACCACCGATCTGGACAATCTGATCCTTCTCTGCGGGTTTCACCACCGGTACCTCCACGAAGAAGGCTGGTCTATCACCACGGGTCCCAACGGAATGTTCCAGTTTCGCAAACCCGACTGGACTCTCTATCCACCACCCAAACCAGACTTGGACCCCCGACTCAAGCAACTCGTCAAGTGTCCGGTACTGATGGACTAGGGCCGCTGGGGCGAAATCACCTCGACCGAGACTTCCTCGAAACTGACGTTGTCCAAGGCCGCTGAGCCCGTCCCCAGAAGAAACACGTCAAAAAAACCAAGCAGGTAGTTGTCGATGATGGGAATGATGCGACCGGCGGGTATTGGTCCCTTCAGACCGAGTTGAGCACCAATCGGTGAGAACAGCGGCGTCACCACAAAGTCGTTGTGCTCGGCACCTTCGACGCCGAGCCAGTAAGTGACACTCTCACTGCGGCCGGCAATGCCGCGAAGGAGGTTGTCGTTCTCGTTGCCACGCCACTCATCGGATCTCATGAAGAGGGCCGGACGGGTCGCGGTGAGCTTGATCACCCGATCCGAGAACGGCTCCACCCACGGGTCCAGTCCAAGAACAGCGCCGCAACGCGGTTCTTCGAGACATACCTTGATCGCCGCGCCGCCACCGGTGGAATGTCCGTATAGGCCGATCCTGCTCAGGTCGGCACTCGCCGCAACGGCTCCGAAGACATCGGCCTCGCCAAGCTCCAAGGTGTCGAGCACGGTGACGATATCCGCAGCAAAGGTCTCCACCAGATTCAAGGAGGCCTCCGCGTAGGCTTCCTCGCCGACCACTTCCTCATCCGGCAGAGCAGACGGATCATGCTCGATCACTTCGCCGTTCGCCAGCCTCGTGGCAATGGCGCCGTAGGTGTGGTCGATGGCAATAACCATGTAACCGTTGGAGACGAGGGTCTCGATCTGGTTGATGGCGATCGTTCGGAATCCTGTCCAGCCGTGGCTGTATATGACCACCGGGAATGTGCCGTCTGCAATGGGAATCGAGGGAATTCCGTTAGAAGACGTGTACCTCGTGTAGTCGAGGAACCACGACGGCGCTCCGAACTGACGAGACATGGCCGGCGCCACAACATCCCAGTCTTCACTCCAAACCAGAGGATCGATCCCTTGGCTCGGCTGAGCCGGATACCAGACTTGTGCCATGAACCGCCGTGGGCCGCCCGGGGTGGCCCCGTAGATCTCCTCTCGCTCCACATCGACGAGTTGCACCGTCAGAGTTCCGATCGTCTGCGGTCCGGAAGGCACCGGGAGTTGCGGCACGGGAAGGATGACAGCCATGACTACCGCAAGCCCGACCCCGGCCAAGCCGAACAAACCTCGGGCAAGCCGTCTCGACAGAGCCAGCTCACGATCGATGAATAGGAGATCTCCGCCGGCAAGACCCACGGCAATCGCATAGAGCGGGACCATCTGCCATCGAAATCCCTCGGTCTGCATCTGGAGGACGATGCTGATCGACAGAAGACCGGCGGCAATCCCCCTCCTTGGTCTGACGCCAAAGACTGCGGGCCAGACGACCGCAAAAACCACTGCGAAGAAGAGGACGAGTTCGAACTGTCTCAAGCTCCAGCGAGACTACGAGGGTGAGCTGATTAGCAGGGGTGAAAGCCGGTTAGGAGATCGCTCCCCAACTGTTTGGGATACGGGTTCCCTGGTGAAACACCATCTGCCACCGGCCATTGTCTTTGATCCATATCGAGCTGCGCCGCGCTTCCTGCCCGGCCTGGCCAACGCTGCGGTAGTTGACGAGAGCCGTTTCGGGGGCGAGTTCTCTTATGGCGAAGTCGCGAATGAGCACAGGAATATGCTCCTCCCTGGAAAGCATCTCGATCAGCATTCGCTTTTCGTAGACCCGGCCCGAGCTTCCGAACTCGATAAAATCATCCCGCAGGAGGTCGCCAAGCCGCTCGGGGTCACCCCGGGCCCCGGGGTCGAGCATCTCCATCTCGAGCTCTTGCAACTCGTCGAACCACGGATGCTGTCTGGCTTTGAACCTTCCGATACCTGTCACGCGTCCCTCCTCGGGGCCATCAACAGGTTAAAGGGGAGGATTCACCCGGACAGTGCAATCAGCTCATCGATGGCTGCGCGAAGCTCTTCCTCACCCCGAAGACCCGCCCAGGCTTCGACAACGGTCTTGTCGCCGGCGATGAGGACCGTCACCGGCTGGTAGGGCACTCCATAGAGCTGGAAGATTGTCTCTTCGTCGTCGAGACCCCACTGGATCCTTCCAGACGCAAACAGTTCGTTTGCCCGGGCTTGAGTCGCCTCGAAATTCGATTTCCAGGCAGGAGCAATGAAGTCAACCTCGTCGGCATACTCAGCCGCCAGGGCATCTATGACGGGCAACTCCCGTCGACAACTCGGTCACCACTCGGCCCAGAACACCATGTACACCGGTTTGGATCCTTCGGAGAGGGTGTACTCGCCGCCTTCGCCCAACACCAGTGTGAAGTCAGGCGCAACCGGTCTACCCGAGTCTGTCGTCGAAGGAGTATCCGACTTGGAAGTTGTTGGCGTGGAGCCGTCGTCGGCCGTGGTCGACGGGGAATCAGCAACTGACGAAGCGGGAGCCACCGTATCTTGACCCACCGGGGTCTGGTCAGAGGCAGGTCCGCCACAGGCCGCTATCAACACCAAAAGGGGTACGAGACGTCGCACGATCCAAAACGGTAGGACGTCCGACGTTTAATGCGGATAAATGATGTGCCCGCCGATGCACTGCAAACTCGCCGCTCCCGGTAAGATTCGGTTCCCGTGCCCAATCCGACTCTGTATTTCGCCTACGCCTCGTTTCTTGACCCGGACCGCATCGGAGAAGTCGCTCCCGGGGCCAAGTTTCTCTTTACAGCGCACTATCCGGAAACCAAGCTCGGTTTCGTCGACTCGGGTAGCAACGGAGCAACCGCGACACTCACCCGTGATCCGGCACACACGGTTTGGGGTGGTGTGTTTGAGATTCCCGAAGATCAGGTCGACGCCCTGGTGAGCGCCGAAGCGCACGAAGGCAGGTCTCCCGGATTCGACCACAAGGCGGTTGACCGAGAGGGCAACAAATATGACTGTCTGGTCTTTGTTGCCGCCGGTTCGCCCGACGACGACTATCTGCCGACGCCCGAGTACCTCGAGACGATGATCAAGGGCGCCCGACACTGGAGCCTCCCGGCGGGTTGGGTCATGGGACTCGAGGATCTCGAGGAAGACCCGCTCTTCTCATAGAAGAAGGGCCCGAGTCTGACTCGGGCCCTTCGATTCGATCCGTGGATTCTCTATCCAGACTCCTCAACGGGGAACAGTCTGTACAGACCGTAGGCAATGACGGCCCCGATCAGAGGGGCATATATGTAGACCCAGAGTTGGCCGAAGTCCCCTCCGGACACCGCAGCCGGGCCGAACGAGCGGGCCGGGTTGACCGAGGCGCCAGAGAACGGGATGCCGGCCAGATGGACCCCGACCAACGTCAAGGCGATCGCGGCAGGCGCATGGTTGTGGCCCCTTTGCACGACCACCATGATCACCCAGACGAAGATCGCCGTGAGCAGGACCTCGACAAGGATTGCCGTGTTGAGATCGGTATAGGTGGTCGCGGTCAAACCGACTGATTCTCTGCTCGACGCCGCCCAAATCACAAGAGAAGCGACTCCGGCCCCTGCGAACTGACCTATCCAGTATCCGATGGCGTCGGAGAACGAAATACGCTTGTCGAGAAGCATGGCCAGCGTCACCGCCGGGTTGAAGTGGGCACCGGACACATGGCCCACAACCCAGATCCCTGCCAGCAGAGCGAGACCGAAGGCGAAGCCGATGGCAATGATCTCGGCCGCTCCGTTTGCTCCCCCAACTGCCAGGATTCCCATAGATCCGAGGACAACGAGAATGAATGTCCCCAATAGCTCGGCCAGATATTTGTTGATAACCAAGGTGGTCTCCTTCTCTACGAGTCCGGTCTGTTCGACTCGACATGATTGCCAAAGGTTTCCGGGTCAGGCTATTTCTGTTGCCCGCCGATCGGTGGATTTGGGAACCACTCCTGCCAACATCGTGGTGTGCTTGCCGCCCTCAACATAGGTGCTGTTGCCCTCGGAGTGGCCTCCGGCAGCCTCACCGCCTCAGTTTTCGCCCTTGTGGTTGGTGGAGGATTGACCATCGCCGGTGTTGAGACCGGCTCCGACATAGGGCTCGTGATAGGGATTCTCATTGGTCTTGGCGTGGGCGGCTGGGTTGCCGGAGCCAAGGCAAAACACTCAGGGAGATTTCATGGGGCAGTGACCGGTCTGCTGATTGCCTTCCTGATAGTGGTCATTGCCCGCCTCGGGGGCAGCCCTGCCCCGACTCCCACCGTTGTCTGGCTGGCGGTGCTTTCGATACTCGTTTCGGGTGTCGCCGGTTGGCTCGCGGACAGAAGAAAGCTGACCAGGCCGTAGACTTGCTGGTGCGAGTCTGTTGGACGGTCGCGGCCGATGGCTTCAGCCATTGGTTGAGGAAAGTCCGGACTCCATAGGGCAGGGTGCTGGATAACTTCCAGGCGGGGTGACCCGACGGAAAGTGCAGCAGAGAGCAGACCGCCGATGGCGTCTGGTTTTACGACCAGGTCGCACAGGCAAGGGTGAAACGGTGGAGTAAGAGCCCACCAGCGTCACGAGCAATCGTGACGGCTAGGCAAACCCCACCCGGAGCAAGGCCAAGCAGGGACGACCGGCGGCCCGCCGACAGTCCCGGGTAGGCCGCGTGAGCGTGTCGGTAACGGAGCGCCCAGATGGATGACCGTCCTCGACAGAATCCGGCTTACAGACTGACTCGCATCGTCGGGGCCTTCGGGCCCCGACGACCCATTGCCGGGTACGGTGGCCCCCGATGGGCAGTCTCGTCGTTTTTCCTTTCAAGACCGAGCAACCCGACGTCGTGCTGAAGAACGTAGAGATCGCCGCGCGTCACGAATCAGTCGACGAGGTTCTTTGTGTGGGGTCCGAAACGGAGTCAACCTACCGGGCAGTCGAGGAGGCGATTCCAGCAATCGTCTCGAAGACCGGCACACCCGCGGGCCTGGTTCTGCAAGATCGGATCGGGACGATGCGACCTGGGAAAGGAGATGGGATGAACACCGGACTCCGCCACTTCGTTGACTCCCACCACGACCGTCTCCACTTCTACGACGCTGACATCACCAGCTTCGATGACACATGGATCACAAAATCCGAGACATCCGCCGACCTTGGCTATGACATGGTGCGTCACTACTTCCCGCGCTCTGCCACCGACGGAATGGTGACCTGGATGATCACCCGCCCGGGATTCGCCATACTCTTCCCGGATAGCGAACTTCCCCGGATCCATCAGCCACTTGGCGGAGAGTGGTTACTCAGCCGGGAAGCGGCCGAGACCCTCGCCGGTGATGCCAGGGTGGCGCGACAGAGCGATTGGGGCATCGACACCGTCATCACCTTCAGCGCCGTGCGCCATGGCATGTCGATCTCCGAGGTCTACATACCACAGGGCAAGATTCACAAGCTCTACGGACAACTCAGCGACATCCGCCGCATGGTGATCGAATGCTTCTCCGCCATCCATGCCCTCAGAGGCGAGGTTCTCCACAGATCCATCACTCATGAGGTCCAACCCTCCGAAGGCGTCCCTCTGGCAATCACCGAGAAGACCGGATACGACTTCGAAGCCACCATGAGACTCGTCCCGGAAGTCTTCACCCCACGCCAACTGGACCTTCTGTCTGCCCTCCCCACCCCGGCCGCGGAAGGAATGCTCCAAGCCCACACCGGCAGTGTGTCTTTTCTGGACGAGTCTCTCTGGCGCGATGTCTATCTGGCACTCCTCGATGAGTACATCGAAGGTGACGACGACTGGGAAGAAGTGCTGTTCTTGGTCTGGATGGTGAGAGTCCTGGCCTACACCACCGAAGTGGCCAGCCATGGTTATGACACTGCTCTCCGGTATCTGGAAACGACCATTCGCCGATACGCGCAGCAGGGAACTTAGTGCTCTCCGCTGGAGGCACTTAGGCTCGGCGTCATGTGCGGACGTTTCTCGATCACCGGCGATCTCGACTTCTACGCCGAGTATTTTGGAGTAGACAACGTGGTCACGGAGTCGTTGGCAAAGAGCTGGAATGTCGCACCCACCGACCCTGTGTACGTGGTCGGCGAGAAGGCCGGCGAAAGACAGCTCGAGGCGATGAGATGGGGTCTGGTCCCCCATTGGGCCGCCGACACCAAGACGATCCACATCAACGCTCGTGCTGAAACCGTCGACACGACGGCGGCGTTTCGGGACTCATTCGCCACCAAGAGATGTCTCATCCCGGCCGACGGGTTCTACGAGTGGGAAGCTCCGGAGAAGGGGCGCACTCCCCACTGGGTCTACCGCGCCGACGGTCATCCAATGGTCTTTGCCGGAATCTGGGCTTCCCGAATCGACCCGGAGACTCAAGACTGGCGCCGGACCTGTTCGATCATCACCACCGCAGCCGAGGGAGTCATCGCATCAATCCACCACCGCATGCCGGTGTCGCTCACTGCCGAAGTGTGGGACGCCTGGCTCGACCGGGATCTCACCGATCCGGAAACGGCACACGCTCTCCTGGTCCCAATCGACCCTGATGTTCTGATGGAGCACCCGGTCTCCAGGAAAGTGAACTCGGTACGAAACAACGACGAGGTCTTGAGGGAGCCGGTCGAGCCGGAGACGTTGTTCTGACCGACTTTCGCAGCTTTTGCCACGGTCGGTAGCCTGGGTGACCTTGGGGTGAGACAAATGTTGCTGGTCAAGGCACCAGCGTGCGGAACCGCGATTGGGGACTGGGTCACAGATTGATGGAGTTACTCTTACTTTTTCTCGAGGGGGCGCTCGCACTCTCCTTCTTCGCATCTGGAGCTTCCAAGCTCTTCTGGTCGAGAGAAGCGCTCTCCTCGATTCTCCCTCACGCCATGGACTTCTCGAATTCGGGGTTCCGTGCTCTCGGTGGAGTCGAACTGGCGGCGTCAATAGGCCTGCTCGTCCCTATCTTCATCGGAGGTCTCGAGCTACTCGCACCTCTCGCAGCAACCGCTCTCGTCGTCATCCAAACCTGGAAGGGAACGCTTCACTGGCGGAGAACCAGGAACGGCGCATATGCGACGCTCACCGTCCTGCTCGTGTTGGGATTATTGGTGATCCTCTGGGGGCGACTCGGGCCATACCCCCTTTGAGCTCGACCAACCCGGCTTCGCGCGGCGAGATCAGCAGCCACGCCCACGACCAGCATCAGTAGCCTCATCGCGTTGCCGTGCAGGCATTCCAGTTCACACCTCTCATTGAAAGGACTCTCTTGACAAAGTTCGCCTACTTCTGTGGACACGAGCAATGGCATCCCGAGGAACTGGTTTCCCACGCCGTATTAGCCGAAAAAGCCGGATTCGACATGGTTGTCGTATCAGAGCACTTCCACCCGTGGGTTGATGACTCCTCGGCCTCTGGGTTCGCCTTCTCGACTATCGGGGCGATGGCGGAGGCAACGGAGAGTCTCGAGTTCGCCACCGGAGTGACCACTCCATTGTTCCGATATCACCCGGGGGTGGTAGCCCAGGCCGCTGCGACGCTTGATCGGCTGTCTGGTGGACGATTCACTCTGGGAGTCGGCACTGGCGAGAACATCAACGAAGGGCCCCTCGGTTACCAGTTCCCCAGGTATGCCGAACGCAACGCTCGCATGTCCGAGGCGCTGCAGATCATGAGACAGTTGCTCGACGGCAACAAGCTCACATTCGAGGGCGAGTACTACCGGACCGACCGGGCCCGGCTTTATTCACCCCCACTGCGACCGGTACCGATCCTGATGGCGGCCGGGGGACCTAAGTCGGCCACTCTTGCTGGTCAACTCGCCCAGGGAGTGATCACCTCGGTCAAGGACCCGGCCGAGACCACCGAGCGGGTGATCGACCCGATGAGGGCCGCTGCCTCCGAGGGCGGCAACCCCGACCCGACGGTGTTGACGACCCGCTGGTCGCTGTTCGCTTCCAACGAAGACGAGGCCTGGGAGGCTCTCCACTCCTGGCGGGGTTTGCGCGCCCCGGGAAGGCTCGAGGCAGTGGATCCACAGACTCTCAGGGAACGGGCCGACGAACTCCCCCGTGAGGATGTCCTCGGTCGTTACAGCATCGTCGACACCGCCGATCAGATTGTCGAGGTCTACCGGCCACTCGTCGAGGCCCTGAACGCCGACATCGTCACCTTCCAGATGGCCTCCCTGGACCAACCCGCCCTCATCGACCTTCTGGGCAGCGAGGTTCTCCCCACTCTCAAATCGCTTGCCCGTTAGAAACAGAGTCAGCTGACTCGGGTGATCAGTTCGACCAGTTGGACGAGTTGCTGTATCACCACCGGTGACAGTTCAGGCAGACCGGTTGCCACCAGAAGTGACGGGACGACGCTCTTCAACTCGGTGAGGATCATCAGGGCGTCTTCGGTCTGTGTGCTGAGCAGTCGCTCCACAGAGGGGAGCATCTTGTCGGCGAGCCCCGGACCGAACGAGGCGAAGAGATCGATTCGATAGCCGTCGTCGTCTCGAAGCATCATCACACGATCACCACCGGTTTCGGGGGTGATGACGATCGTCTCG
Organism: uncultured Boseongicola sp.; assembly: GCA_964194555.1. Classification (GTDB taxonomy): domain Bacteria; phylum Actinomycetota; class Acidimicrobiia; order Spongiisociales; family ZC4RG35; genus SZUA-217. The sequence continues at coordinate 8,776 of CAXMMT010000096.1, forward strand.
AAGTCCTCGCCATCTTGACTGACGCCGGAGCCTTCGGCGGTGGTGACCGTCCCTGTGAGATAACTCCCCGAGCCCTGGGCAAACCCTGCCCAGAAGTTCGCAGCGACCGCGACATCGTCGCTTCTCAGGGCGTCGGCCACCTCACCAAAGGTCGCTCCTTCGGCGAGAGACGCCAGAGCGGCATGATTTGGCATGGCAAGGTGACTGGCCGCATTGAAATCCGGGGCGTTTAGATGCTCGATGAGCTCGAGGACGGCATCTTGAGGGGTGTGCGCGCCGGGGCCTAAGGTGTCGGGCGGTGAGACGTTCTCAGCACCCCCGCCACAAGCGGCTATCACCACCACCACCGCTACGAGGAGAAGAGCACTAGCTCTCATCGCCCACATACCCGGGAAGCCTCCCCGCCGTCCACACACTCCGGCGTCGCTCTGAAGTGTTGAGACCGAGCGCGAACCACAGCCAAGTCAAGTAGACGAGACCTGCCGCCTCCTTCACCCAACGCCAGGGGTCGGACAGGGCGCGCTCCCATGCCAGCGACCAGAACGGAGCCTCTCCAGCAGGAATCTCCAACCCGAAGAACGGCCATAGAAAGACCTCCTGGTTCACCCACATGGCATCCAATACGAGATGAAACAGCCACCCGATCCCCAACGCCATCCAGGCGCGTCGCCGGCGTCCCCGCCGGGTCAGCACTAGAACCAGAGCCATGTAGAGGCTGGGCAAGATCAGGGAGTGAAACCAAAGCTCTCCTGTGGAATAGCGATCAGTCAGGAAAAAGGTCCCGATCGGAAGATCGATCAGGTCAGAAAGGATCGCACCAAGGAACAGAAACCGGACATCGACCTTGGGATCGCGAAAGATCCACCGGAAGAGCCACAGGCTCGCCCCAAGGTGCCAGAACAGCATGGGTCAGGCGACGAGGATCCTGCGACAGTGCACACACCGAGGCAGGTCAGCGCTGAATGCCTCCTCGTGCTCCGCGGGCGAGAACGCCATATGGCATCCTCCACAGACGTTGTGGTCATATGAGGCAACAGCCACGCCCTCTTTGATCCGTCGTAGCTTCTCATAAAGCTCCATGAGGTCGTCGTCTATCGGGCGAACGGCTTCCTTCTTCCGCTCCTCTTTGCGTGCCAGTTCCGCGTCGATCTTCTTCCACTGGTCCTTTATGGATGCCTCGAGCTCCACCTTCTCGCCGGTCGCAACCGCGATTTCGGATTCGAGAGCCGCTACCTCGTCCCGGGCCGGATCAATGTCCTCCAACATCTGGAGGACCCTCTCCTCCATTGCCTCATCCTGTCCTTTCAGCCCCTGAACCTCGAGACGCATGTATTCGGTCTCCCGTGCGCTCATCCCACCGGCGAACAACCGTGTCTCGTGCTCCTTCAGCTTGGCCTCGAGGATCTCGAGTTCGCCATCAGACTTGTCCAGTTGAAGATCGAGCTGTCTCAGAATGTTGGCCGAGGCGTCTCTCTTCTCCTCGAGCTCTTTGAGCCTGGAGTTAACAGTCTTATAAACCTCCAACTCTGGGAGTGACTGTCGTTTCTCGAGGAGACGATCTATCTGCAGATCCAAGTTCTGGACATCGAGGAGATCGGCGAGACTCAGTAGCTCCATCAAGTTGCGGAGGCTAGCTGCAAACTCTCAGTGGTTTATCAGTACCAAGTTTGCGGGTCGATGTTTGTCAGATCGACCACCTCCACATCAGAAATGCTGACGATGAGATCGACAAGGGCCCGCATCCCGGGCCGCTCGGTGGCGGTGTGACCAGGATCGACGATCGCAAGGCCAAGATCTGCCGCCCGAACTGCCCGATGGTGGGGAACGTCGCCGGTCACCAGAGCATCCGCCCGGTCAGCTGCGGCGGCGATGAAGTCCGAACCGGACCCGGGGACCACCGCTACCCGGTCGATGTGGCCACGCCGATCGCCGGTGATTCGCAAACCGTTGTGACCAAAGGCATCCGAGACAAGAGCGTCGAGCGCTGCGAGCGTGGCGTCGAAGTCACCTACTCGGCCGATGTCGGGGGCGTCCTCCGTGGGATCGCCGCCAAAAGCCTCCAGCTTTCGCAGTTCGAGCGTGGACGCAAGGGCATCGGCGGTACCGCCGGGGGCGGCATCAAAGTCGGTGTGAGTCACCAGGAGGTTCACCCCCATCGACACCAGGCGAAAAGCACGAGCCTCGGCGGAACGTCCGGCCAGCAACCGGTTGGTCGGCTCGAAGAGAAGCGGGTGATACGTCACCAGCAATTCGACGGGCGTCTGCTCCAGAGCCTCGATGACCTCTTCGTTCACCTCATGACAGACACCGGCACGCTCGACGGACGCATCCAGGTCGCCGAGTTGGAGACCGACCGGGTCCCATGAGGCCGCGTTCTCGGGTCGGGTGCGCTCTGCAAGGGCCTCGGTGAGATCGCGAACTTGTGACACACCCAGGATCGTAGAGACCGACGTATCCTCTTCTGCGGAATGGACCTCTCCTCCGCACTCGGCTGGCAGCCACCCGACCACTGGCGGAAGCTCACCGTTGTCGACTCCCATGCCGGCGGCGAGCCATTCAGGGTCGTGATCGAGGGCCTGCCACCCATCCCGGGCGAGACCGTTCTGGAGAGGCGCCGTTTCGCTCAGGAGAACCTCGACGAGTTGAGGATCGCGCTGATGTGGGAACCCCGGGGACACGCTGACATGTACGGAGGCTGGATAGGCCCGCCGGTCGAACCCGACAGCGATATGTCTGTGTTGTTCCTCCACAACGACGGTTTCTCGACCATGTGTGGTCATGGGATCATTGCGCTGACCAAGGTCGTGCTTGACACCGGAATCCTTCAGCTCCAACCGGACGAGAGCACGATCCGGATCGACACGCCCGCCGGCCAGGTGAGTGCTGTGGCGAATATCGAAAGTGGACAAGTGACCTCGGTCCGGTTCAGCAACGTTCCCTCCTTCGTCACCGAACTGACATCGACGATCACGGTCGCGGGAATCGGTGACATGACCTACGACCTCGCTTTTGGGGGAGCCTTCTACGCCTACGTCGACGCAGCCTCGGTCGGTGTCGACCTCTCTGATGCCGCTGGACTCGTCGCATCGGGTAGGGCGATCAAGAAAGCCATCAGCGCAAGCCAGTCGATCGAGCATCCCGACGAAGCCGAACTCGGTTTCCTCTACGGAGTGATCTTCACGGGAGAACCGATCGAACCTGGCAACCACAGCCGACACGTCTGTGTGTTTGCAGACGGCGAGGTCGATCGTTCTCCGACCGGCACCGGCGTCAGTGGTCGACTGGCGATCCTTCACGCCCGCGGCGAGATCGACATCGATCAGGGAATCACCATTGAGAGCGTCGTCGGCAGCGAGTTCATCGGCCGGATCGTCGACATCACTATCGCCGGGGAGCACCGAGCCGTGATACCGGAAATCTCAGGCACCGCCCACATCGTGGGCAGGAGCGAATTGTGGATCGACCCGAACGACGCGCTGAATCCCGGGTTCCTGATCAGATAGACGAACCTGACAGAGCACTAGCGCTCTTCACCCTCGGCCTCAATAGATCTGGTCGACGAAGGTCTGCTCCTGGAAGGGTGGTCTCATGTAGGGGAGGTTTTCCATGACCGGTATCTCGACCGGATCGGGTGTGACGTCGGCATAGTCGATCTGAGAAAGGATGTGGCTTATGCAGTTGAGCCGTGCCCGTCTCTTGTAATCGGACGGAACCACGTACCAGGGTGCCTGCTTGATGTCCGTGAACTGGAAGGTGGTGTCCTTGGCCATCGAATAGCGCACGTATTGGCGATGCTCCTCCAGATCCATGTCGGAGAGCTTCCAACGCTTGAGGGGTTCCCGATTCCGTGATTCGAACCGTTTGCGTTGCTCGGCATAACCCACCGAGAACCAGTACTTGAGCACCGTTATCCCCGAACGGACCAGCATCCGCTCGAACTCGGGACAGGATCGCAAGAACTCCTCATGTTCGTCGTCTGTGCAGAAACCCATCACCCACTCGACGTTGGACCGGTTGTACCAACTGCGATCGAATAGAACGATCTCGCCTGCCGCCGGCAGATGACTGACATAACGCTGAAAATACCACTGGGTCAACTCACGTTCCGTCGGTTTGGGAAGGGCAGCCACGCGCACGATTCTTGCGCTGGTGCGCTCGGTGATCCTCTTGATCACACCACCTTTGCCGGCCGTGCCACGTCCTTCGAAGATGATCGCGACTCGAAGACCTTCCTGAACGACCCAGTACTGGAGTTTGACCAGTTCTTCCTGGAGCCTGGCCAGTTCGCTCTCGTAGAAGGGTTTCTTGAGACGGCCGTCATCCTTGTAATACTCGGCCCCCGCCGGCGTGTCATAGCTGACATACTCGTCCGCGCCTTCTGGAAGCGTGGAAGTATCTCGTTGATCGTGGGCCATCACTCTCTCATCTGACACCGATCACATCCTAGAAAGATTCAAGCGAGGGTCGGATCGAACCGTCCGGTTGTTTCAAGAATTGTCAGATGACTTGGCTCAGTCCCCCGTCGACGACCATCACCTCTCCCGTGGTGTAGGCGTTGGTGGCCAGGGCCATCACGGAGTGCGCTATGTCGTCCGGTGTTGCCGACCGACCCAGTGGAGCTGTGTCCGACACGTGTCTGTGCATCTCTTCCCAATCTGACGTCCAAGGGGTGGCCACCAGCCCGGGCGCCACTGCGTTGACCCGCACCGGACCACACGATTTCGCCAGCAGCACGGTCAACTGATTGAGAGCCGCCTTGCTCATGGAGTAGGCAATCGAACTGCCGATTGGACGGACACCCGCGATCGAGGTGATCATGACCACGTTGCCGTCGGGAGACTTTCTGAGGTGGGGCATTGCGGCCTTGGTCAGCCACCAGGTCCCAAACACATTGACCTCGAAGGTCCGCCGGAAGATCTCGTCAGTGAGACCATCGAGATCCTCATGGGCAACCTGAGTGGTCCAACCGGCGTTGTTGACAAGGACATCGAGTTGGCCAAAACGGTCGAGCGTCGCATCGACCAGCGCCCGTCCCTGGTCCTGATCACTGATATCGGCCTGGACGTAGATCGATTCACCTGGGAGCGACTGGGAGACATCCTCACCGGCCGCGACCGAGGTGGCCGAGTTGACGACGACCTGAGCCCCTGCAGCGCTGAAACGACGGGCAACCGCTTCGCCTATCCCACTTGACGACCCGGTGATTATGGCGACTCTTCCCTCGATCTCTGACAATGAGAATCCTTCCTATTGGCTGACCAATCATGACAGACAGAAACGAGCTCAGGGTGCTCTGGCGGGATGCAGATGACGTACTCTGGCTTCAAGAAGCGGGATCCACCGTGGGCCGTCGGCGGTTTTCGCGCAGACTTCGCCCAGGTCAGCGATGACGAGGTCACCGATTTGCTGGAGAAAGCCGAGAAACGTACCGAAGTGTCAGCGGGGGAACCGGCAGAAACACATTCGGCGCGGGACGAGGAGGTCGTCGTATCCGTCGAATCTCTTCGCCTCCCCGGACGCCTGACAATACCCCAACACCCCAAGGGCATGGTGGTGTTCGCCCACGGCAGCGGAAGCGGTCGTCACAGTCCGCGCAACCGTTTCGTGGCCGAAATACTGAACCAGGCAGGGTTGGGGACTCTCCTTTTTGACCTATTGACACCCCCCGAGGAGAGAGACAGAACCAATGTCTTCGACATTCAGCTCTTGGGGGAGCGTCTCTTCAAGGCCACCAACTGGTTGCGCTCTCAGCCCGAGGCTCTGGACGTCCCGATCTCGTATTTCGGCGCCAGCACTGGCGCTGCCGCCGCGCTCTGGGCCGCCGCCGAGCCGACGGCGCAGATTGCCACGGTCGTCTCCAGAGGCGGTCGACCCGATCTGGCCGGGGCACGTCTCTCCGAGGTACGGGCCGGCACCCTCCTAATCGTCGGAAGCCGAGACGAGATCGTGGAGGAACTCAACAGACAGGCCCAAAACAAGCTTCGCTGCGAGACGCGTCTTGTGGTGGTGCCCGGCGCCACCCACTTGTTCGAAGAACCCGGAGCGTTGGAAAAGGTGGCTGTGCTGGCCTGTGACTGGTTCCTCCGCCAGGCTGGTCACCAGGGAAAATAGCGCAAACGGGCAACAACCAGATCCTCGGACAGCCTGGTAGAAGTCATCACGTGTTCGAAGGGCGCTTGGTCCTGGTCTGGTCGGCCAATTTGCTGTTGTGGGGAACAATTCGTGCCGAACAGACGTTCGACCTATTGTGAAGAACCAGATGACAGACAGCACAACCCGCCCAAGTTGGCTCGTTGACGAGAGTGGCCGCCTGACTACCGATGTCCTCAAGCAGTATCTCGTCGACATCGGCCGGTACGATTTGCTCACCGCAGAGGATGAGGTTCGTCTCGCCCAGGCCATGGAGACGGCCAACGAGGCCCGGCGCCGGTTGGACACCGGAACTCCAAGAAAGGCGGCCGAACATGCTCGTCTACAACGTGCAGTTCGTTTCGGGAGTCAGGCGCGCGAGCAGTTCATCGCGGCCAATCTACGTCTGGTCGTCGCCAACGCCCGGCGCTATGCCGGGGGCAACGTTGACATGCTCGATCTCGTTCAAGAGGGAAACTTGGGTTTGATCAAGGCGGTGGAGAGGTTTGATTGGCGCAGGGGATTCAAGTTCTCTACTTACGCAACCTGGTGGATCCGCCAGGCGATGCAACGGGCCCGCGCCAGTCTGGGCGATTCGATCCGCATTCCGACAGGCGTGTTCGACAACCTTGGCCCCGTGCGCGCCGCCTCCGAGGCGCTTCGCACGACACTCGGTCGTGCAGCCACGCCGGCGGAGATCGCCGAGGAAACCGGGATCAGTCGGAGAGACGTCGAGAAGGCTCTGTCGGTGGGCATCACGGTTGCTCTGGAGACCCCGGTCGGAGATGATGGAGCCCAACTCGGTGACTTCATAGCCGATGCCGATACCCCGGATCCTGAACTCGTGGTTGAGCAACGAGTCCTCGAGGAGGCACTGGCACGCAGCCTCGCCACTCTCCCCGATCTCCAGCGCCGGGCGCTCACGCTGCGTTTCGGGCTGGAAGATGGGCGACCGGAGACTATGGCGAGGATCTCGGAATTGATCGGCCTTCCCGAACATCGGCTGCCCGGATTCATCTCCGAAACGCTGGAGGTACTCAGCGAGGATCTCGAAGCGCTCGAGGAGATGCGCGTCGCATGATGCACATCTGTCGGCCGGGCCCCGTAGATGGCTCTTTGGCCCCTTGAGAGCTCGGATTGGCCTGGTCCACGGTTTGTGATGTCAATGATTGGAGGTCACACCGCGCGGCTGGAGCGAGGTAGCTCAAAGATCGCCGGCACATGGGCCGGAGGAGACGAAACTCAGCCCTTGACCACGCCGACAGGCCGTAGCCGGGCCACTTTGGCGGCCAGACCGGCTCGTGCACATACGTCGGCTACTTCGTCGACGTCCTTGTAGGCATATGGAGCCTCCTCGGAGAGCAGGCCGATCGACCCCGCTCGCACCGAGATTCCCCTGGCTTGGAGTTGCTCGCGCACTTGGTGGCCCGACTCCTTCTTCTTCGCCATCTTGCGACTCATCACACGTCCTGCTCCGTGCGCTGCGGAGGCAAACGCCGGGTTATCGTTCACGCCGCGCAGCACCCAGGAGGCCGTTCCCATCGACCCCGGCACAAGTACCGGCTGGCCGACAGCGACCAGGTCCTCGGGCAGGTCGGGATGCCCCGGCCCGAAGGCGCGGGTGGCCCCCTTCCGATGCACGCACAGCTCCTTGGGTCGGCCCCCTACCTCATGCGTCTCGATCTTGGCCAGATTGTGGGCCACATCGAAGACGAGGCTCATCCCGGTCGCCCTCGGAGAAACACCGAAGGCATCGGCAAACGCCTCTCGAGCCGCATGGGCAAGTATGTGGCGGTTAGCCCAAGCGAAGTTGGCCGATGCAGCCATCGCCCCCAGGTATTCACGCCCCTCGGGTGTGTCTACCGGCACACAGGCAAGTTGACGATCGGGTAGGGCGATGTCGTAGCGACCCATCGCAGGGCCCATGACCCGCAGTTGATCAGTGCAGGTCTGATGGCCAAGCCCACGGGATCCGCAGTGCAGCATTACCACCAGCATCCCCTCGGCTAAACCAAACGCCCTTGCCGCTTCGGAATCATGGATCTCGTCGACTACTTGAATCTCGAGAAAGTGGTTCCCGGCGCCCAACGAGCCCAACTGGCCCCGTCCCCGCTCGACGGCGCGATCGCTGATCACCGACGGGTCGGCGCCGACCGATGTGCCTTTCTCTTCGCATTTCTCCAGGTCGTCTTCCCAGCCGTACCCCGCATCGAGAGCGGCCGCGGCCCCTCTGGCAAGCACGTCAGGTACCAAGCGAGCCTCGGCAATCGCTCCCTTGCCAAGTCCGCGGGGAATCCGCCAGTCGAGATTGCCCATCACCGCGTCCTTGTGACTGTCGAAGTCGGCCTCCGTGAAGTTCGATGCGAGTAGTCGGACGCCACAACAAATGTCGAAACCGACGCCGCCAGGGGAGACCACTCCTCCTTCGTTGATCGCGGTGGCTGCAACCCCGCCGATGGGAAAACCGTAGCCCCAATGAATGTCGGGCATAGCGAAAGACGCCTTCACTATTCCGGGCAGGTGGGCGACATTGCCGACCTGGTCGGACGCACGCTCCGATCTCACCAGCTCCATGAGGGCCTCTGAGGCGAAGATCCGGCCAGGCACCGCCATCCCGTTGGTAGCAGGAAGCTCCCAGACAACGTCAGAGATGCGCCGATACTCCATATCCCCACTGTGCCGGATTCGACTGGTGTTTGCCAGGGCCGAAGGTCAGACGTCGAAGTACACCCGGCCGTACCAGACATCCTTTCTCTGCTCCACAACCAGGTCGTGGTAGGTGACCGCTTTGATCGGAGGTCCAACGGGCTCAACTGCACCGACGAGAACACCACCCGCCTTCACCCTGACGGCAAGGTTCCCGGGGTCCGTCGATACCCGGAAGGCACAGAAGATGAGGTTCTCGACCTCGGAGTGATAGAGCAGCTCGGATAGCGTGTCGACCACCAGCTCCTCGACAGCCTGCGCCACCACCTTCACCTCGACCCATTTCCTGGCAGATGACGGCTCGGCGGAGCCAATGAGCCCGAACATTCCGGCGCAAAGCTCCCCGATCAGTTCGCCCAGGGTGTTGGCAGTGGCCTCGATCCCGGTCTCGGCGGTGTGGGAGAGAACACGAAATGGCATGCGAGCATTGTGGTCTCCGGGGCCAACTCTGTGATCGGGGCCATCGTCCACGTCTATTTCAGCGGGCGCCGACCATGTCATAGGCCTCGCCATCTGCGGTCTCGAAGAGCTCATCGACTATGCCGGCTTCGACTAACCAGGTCCCAAAGATGGGGTGGCTCGTCAACGTCGACTTTTCCAATATAGAGTGCTGCGAGGTGGTCGGCCAGAAGGAGATCAGCCGACTCCGGTCTTGGCTAACCACAGAAGGAGACAACTATGGCCGGAATAACAATGAAGGGTCTCGGGAAGATCTACGAAGGAGGGACCCGGGCGGTCGGCAACGTCGATCTCGAGATCCACGACGGTGAGTTCCTGGTTCTGGTCGGGCCGTCCGGCTGTGGAAAGTCGACGATCCTGCGGATGATCGCTGGCCTCGAGGAGATATCGGAAGGGGTAATGATGATCGGGGACCGGGTGGTCAACGATGTTGCCCCCAAGGACCGAGACATCGCCATGGTTTTTCAGAATTACGCCCTCTATCCCCACATGTCGGTATATGACAACATGGCATTCGGGCTCCAGTTGCGGAAGTACAAGAAGGAAGACATCGAGCGGCTCGTCACCGACGCAGCAGAGGTACTCGAGATAGTCGATCTCCTCGAGCGCAAGCCAAAAGCTCTATCTGGTGGCCAGCGGCAACGGGTAGCCATGGGCCGCGCCATCGTCCGTGAGCCTGCCGCCTTTCTCATGGACGAGCCCCTTTCCAATCTCGACGCCAAACTCAGGGTGCAGATGCGGGCCGAGCTGGAGCGTCTTCACAATCGTTTGGGGACTACCACGGTGTATGTCACCCACGATCAGGTCGAGGCGATGACTCTGGGCGACCGGGTGGCCGTCCTTCGCTCGGTATCGGAAGCCCGCCCCTACAACCTCCAACAGTTGGGCCATCCCACAGAGCTATTCGATCATCCGGACAATCTCTTCGTCGCGGGATTCATCGGGAGCCCATCAATGAATCTCACCTATTGCCATCTCGAGACCGAAGGTGACAAGGTCATCGCGGTGTTGCCCAACACTCGTCTCGCTGTGGACAAGGCAACGCTGGACGCTCATCCTGGTCTGGAGAATCACATGAATGAGGAACTCGTGATCGGGCTCCGTCCTAGTGGGCTGGAGGCCGCCGCGGTGGCAGGAGAAGACCCCGAGCGTGCGCTGGTGGCGCAGGTCGAGGTAACCGAGATGCTCGGTGCCGACACCTACATCCACTTCTCCATCGATAGAAGTCCTGTGATCACGCCGGACATCGAGGAACTGCTCGTAGACTCCGGTAAGAGCGTCGCTTCGCTCGGTGACACGACGCAATTCATCGCTCGAGTCAGCCCCGACATAAGGGTGAAGCACGGCGATACGGTCGAGTTGGTGGTGGATACCTCCAAGCTGCATTTCTTCGATCCCAAGTCCGGCGATCGCATCGGGGCCAGCAAGGCGGTCGCGGCCAGCGTTTGAGCGAAGGTATTAACCAGATTCGCGTTGTGAAGGCAGTTTTGGGTCATGCCCGGGACTCAGGTCTACAGCCGTCGGAACAGTGCGCTACACGGGGAATCGTGAATCTTTTCATTTCGCTCTCCTTTCGCTTCGTCTCGTAACGGATTTGGGCATTGATTGGAGATTTCAGTCGGTGGGGTCGGGTATGTTCCCGATCACTTGTCTTGCTTGTTCCGCGAGACGCTGTTTGGCCTGGCCGACGTCTTCGAGGGCCTCTCGGAGCTGGTCGAGCTCCCCAGATCGGACTTTGATCCCTTCCCGTATGAACAGAGCGGCAGCTTCTGACCGGCTTCTGACCGCCCCGGTCTCGACCCAGTCGTCCAGGTCGCTTTTGGTGTCCTCGTCGATGCGGACCATGACCACTTGATCTCGGGATGTGCGCCCCATTTCTGCGACGGTGGTTTTCATGTCACCCGCCAGGCACAACACGGTGCAGTTGGCGAGGTCACCGTCGCCTCCCAGACCGATTCGAAAGTCGATGCCGTGCTCTTCGAGGGTCTTGCTGACTTGGGTCCACACATCACTCACAGTCACAGCGTAATACGATTACACATTACAGACAACTCGTAATGCCGGGGTTCGGGGTGGGCGCATATTGGATAGCGCGATCCAGGAGGTGGTCAAAGGTCGAACAGGTATCGCAGCACCCGCCCGATCTCAAACATGGCATTGGGTCCGCTTACCCCGAGCCGTGTCATCAGACGCCGATCTGAGACCGACTTCACATCCTCGCACTTGGCGTAGCTCGGGTGATCGAGGCCGGACTCGCCGACTTCGACATCGACATGGGATGGCAGGTCGCGACGGGCCGACGTAACCGGCACGACAAGGACCACGCCAGAATGGCCTTCGTTCATGGCATCAGTCGAGACGATCACGGCCGGACGCACTCCCCCCTGCTCACGACCGACCGGTTCCCCGAAGTCGACTAGCCAGATCTCACCGCGGCGCGGAGTCACTCCGAGGCGTCCCCGACCGTACCTTCCTCAGTACGCCGCTCCGCCTCGATCTCGGCCCACGCCTCAGAATCATCGCGGAGCTCCTCATACCGCCGATTGAACTGCTCGAAGAAGACACGGCGTTCGAGGGCGTCAACTGCGTCGTCTAGCACTCGCGTCATGGGACGCTTAGTCGAATCCGCCAGCGCAGCAAGGCGGTCTCGTGTTTGCTCACTGACTCGGATCGTGGTGCTCATACGTCTAGCCTACATCTTTGTCTACAGTGTTGTAGACAAAGATGTAGATCGCCGAGAACGGCGGTCACCGCCTCGGGTTCGGCGGCGGCGTCTTGAACCAGCGCCGAGTGACCTCTGCTCACCAAGTACTTCGATCGGTGGGCGTTGACGGACTCGAACCGCCGACCCCTGCCTTGTAAGGGCTTATCGAGGGTTTGGCAGACCTGGCGAAACTCGCAGAATGCACCCGCTACCAGGGGTTATGTATTGCGACGTTTCGCGTCATTTCTCGTTTGTTTTCCGTCCTCATGTGGTCGCAGCGTGGTCGCGGACCGCTATGTGCTGTCCAGTCTTTTTTCTATGAAGGTCCGGACTCGTCGCTGGATTGCGCCGACAACGGGTAGATCGTCCACGCGATCCAGAAGGACCTCGGGATCGACAAGCCCACTAGCGATTAGAGCATCGGCAAACTCGTAGTCCTTCTCGCGTCCGGCCACGAGCTTGGCAAGAACGAGATCATGAGGTTCGAGGCATACGGCCTCAGCGGCTCCCGTGTCTCCCCACTCGAAGGAGATCACGCGTTCCTGCCATCCCTCAGGAAGAGTCGCCGTCGAGAGTCCAACCCCTTGACCGTAGTAACCGAACTGCGAGTGAAACATGGAAGCCTCTCCTATCGCTCCATCGACCTGGTCGGCCTTCTCTTCTGCACCGTCCTCTTCTGCGCCGTCGATCAGGAAGGCGATGTCGGCTTCGATCGATACGGTGGCTTCGGGCGGCAGCTCGGTCTCCGGATAGGCGGCCAGGATCGCCTGGCTACCGATCACCAGAATCCGGCCGTCGTCAGTGACCTCTGCGGCTGCTCTGAGGATGTGGGCTAGATCGGCGCGTCTCACGTGTTGGTGCTGGCTTCGTGCTTCTTCCAAGCTTCGAGCACATTCGCTCGTTCTTCCTCGCTCAGGATCCCAGCGAAGGGTGAGTTCTGCCTCAGATCTCTCCCGAACGGGGACCGACTCGTCATCGCGCCGAGAAGCGCCGGAATCGGTCCGTTGAGGAGACGCTCCCACTCATTAAGCCATGACTGCGCTCGGCCGCGCGCTGACTTGCGCATCCCGTCGAGGTTGCGCTTCGCCGTTTCGAGGACAGTCGCCGGGTCGACGACTACCCGGCCAGCGATCGCAAATGTCAACCAGAGACTGCGGCGTTGGTCTCGTGTCAACCTGAGAGTGCGGTCCGCGAGGGCCTCGACGTCGCTCCGTCGTATACGACGGTGAGTTCCAACCGTGATAAACGGAAGATCTCCTCGATTACACAGATCGACCACGTGTTGGCGCGAGGAATTGAGGATTTGCGCCGACTCACCCGTTGTCAGGAGCTCATCGTCACGTGCTTCTTGTATTTGTGCTTCAGCGATGTGCTTCCTCATGAGAGACACAATAGCATCTAAACACAAAAAACACCATATAGTGCTGTATTTGGTGTTTTTTGGGTTTGCTCAACAAAAACTCGGACTTCTGAGAGGAACGTCGAACTCAGCCGATGTCGTCAAACTGAGTCTGAATTCACGCATGATGCCTGCCGGTCAGCGCGAGTTTGGGTTCGCCTGGAGATGGTCCGGTCAAGGAGATCGGACGGTCAATATCGCTGCCACATGCTCTTCGTCGGAAGAATCTCCACGAATGTCGGGCTCGCAACCCAACTCGTATCTGCCTTGGCTCAGAGTGAGGTACCCGGTGTTTCTCGCCATCGGCCGTACCAGGGTCGAAAGTTCGGTGCCGAAGTCGAAGGATGAGTCGTGGTATCCAGAGAAACGCCGGTACTCAGAGGTGAGGTTGACGAACTCGACGCGGATCGGTTGTGAGTGGATCGAAGTCATTCGACGACCCGCTGTAGCTGCAGGTTCACCATCCCAGGTCACGGTGACGGTCTCGCTCACTTCTATTCCGGGTAACGAATCCGTAGGCAAGCCCAGAGAGCGCCTCGTCCGGAAGTCGACCCTCGACCAGTTCACAAACGACCTCCGGATGCGGCAACTGCTCGGAGGGTTCCGTTGACCAGGCGAAATGGTGAGTTGCGCAGCGGGTAGCTAATGATTCTGTCTCATCATTTCACAACGGGTAGTGGCTGTTTCTCGGTGATTCGCGTACTGAACGAGTACTCGAACGCGAGGTGGTTCATGTAAGGGAATCGAGGACCCGGATTAGGCCCGTGACAGCCATCCGTTGGAGGATCCGTTAGAGGAACAGCGAAGATTCTGCATTCAATCACTGACGCTCAGGACCATGGCAGCCCCAAACGCCTCCAGCGCAGCCGAACGGATTGCACTCCATTCCTCCGTTTCACGTCCCATTAGCACACGCTCGTTCTCGATTGCTCTGATTAGTCCCATGCCGCCGACTGCCAAGGCGAGATTGACATCACTCGACGACAACCCGATGGCCGCTCGTCGCAGCTTGATACCTGTGTGAAGGTCTCGGATCATTGCCTTGGCGCAATCCACAGCCAGACCCAGCTTCCACACTCCGAGAACGTGCGCGTGCTCAACGGGTTCAGCACCCCATTCCCCCACATACTCATACTGCTGCGATATCTCACGCATGGCTGGAAACTCGGCGTCGGGCAGTGTGCTGGACTCCAGGTCGACCGACTCGATTAGGTCTCGTACGGCATCACGAACGGTTGCAATGGCCTCGTAGAACGGGTCGCCGGTGGCGGTCATTCATTCATTAAGCCATGTCGGTGTGACCACCGCACTTATGGGCGGCTCAGACGGCCGAGGATGCCCCCAGGTCGCGCGGTTCGGACGGCATGGCCTACCAGTGAGCCGCATAGGCCACCGGCCCGCAGAGAGAGCCTCGTCTTGCGACCGCGTTTAGGGAGCTTCTGCAAGGTCGCGAAAAATATCTTAAGAAATTTTCGTAGGTGCCATCAGGCGAACTGGCAGGTACAGTCGGGTACAGTCGGTACAGTCGGATCGCACGGATCGCGTTCTATTTGGGGGCTGTATCGGAAACCGGACCCAAAATGTACCTGCCAGTTCGGATCCTATTTCGGGCTCATTGGTGGTACATAGGATGCAAACAACACGGCTACAGCGGGTCTAGGTTGTTTCAGTAGTAAAGGCTGGTCCGGTGGTAATGCACCGGACCAGCCAAAGCCGACACCTACGTCGAGGAGGTATCGACCCAATGGAACACGTTACCCAACGGGACAACGTTCTTCTTTTCCCCGTCCAACCCCGCACCTGGGCAGCCAGAGCCGCCAGCCGACATCTCATCCTGTCGAAGTTCAACCGATGAGCGACCTGGCTCGAGTGTTCCCGTTCCCTGGTGTTGACACCGACCCTCCGGTGACGTTCGAGGAGTATCTGGCGTCGGCTGGTCTGGCTCCCGCGACCATCGTCAACTACTCGTATTTCGTGAGGCGGGCCCTTGAGGAGTGTGAGCAGATGGGAGTCGACTTACACACCGTCGATTCTGAAATGCTGCTGACGATGGCACACAGGGTGGCTGAGGTTGAAACGTCGCGTCGGAAGGCTCTGGGCGCGGCGTTGTCACACTGGTTCCGTTATGAGGAGGTTGATGACCCTCCTCATTGGGTGGAATGGAGTCCTACCAGCGTGAAGGTTGCCGGATCGTGGGAGCGGTCAGCCAACTACGAGGACTATCTGGTCTCGGTCGGACTGGCTCCGGGGACGATTCGTAACTACGCGTGGCATGTCAACCGTGCCGCTGAATTGTGCCAGGAGATGGGAGGCGACCTTTGCACTGCTTCACCGCAGATGCTGGTGACCGTCGCAGACGAAATAGGACCGTCTCATTCGATGCGAGCCCAACTGCGTTCAGGGTTGAAGTATTACTACCGCTGGCAGAACCGCAACGACGCGCCGTTGAGCGCGGTGAGAGTCCCACCCCAACCGCAGTTGGTTTGTCAAGCCCTTGAGCCTGACGAGGCGAGAGCCCTGATCGAGACGGCTCGAGGTTGGTGGCCGCAAGGCGCCGCTGTCCTTCTCGGCATGTACCTCGCGTCGCGTCGGGAGGAGATCGCTAAAGCCGAATGGTCCCGGTTTGACGACAACATGGAGTGGTATCGGGTGACCGGGAAGCGGGATAAGACGGCGACGATCCCGGTGCATCCGGTGGTCGTCGAGGAGTTCGCCCCGCTGCGTACCACCGGGTTTATCTTCCCTGGTCGTACCGGTGTCCGTGACCACGTTTCGCCGGCAACCGTGTGGAAATGGACCAAAGAAGTTGCGCGTGCAGCGGGTCTCGGCGATGTGAGAACTCACCAGTTGAGGCACACGTCGCTGACGACCGCCCTCGACAACACAGAAAACTTGCGGTCGGTCATGGAGTTTGCTCGGCATTCCAGGCCCCAAACCACCGCCGGCTACACGAGGACCACCAAAGAACAGTTATGGGCTGTGATGGAAGCCCTCGACTACTAGGAGAAGTGAACAAGATGATCGACTACGAACCACGACCCGAAGACATTCAACACGCCAAGACCTTCGGGGACTGGTGGGGTGAACTCGCCGGCGACCTAGCAACAGCCGCAGCGGACGAAGAGGACCTGATTGTCCCTTGGAAGAGGGCAAAGCGATGGGCCCTCGAACTCACACGATCGGCACCGTTAGACCCTCAAGGACCGTATGAAGAAGCGCTCTAACGAATCCAGGCGGCTGCCGCTCGAAGTTTCGGGGAAGCCACACTCGCGTACATGCTCCGAGAGGAAGACGTTGGAAGGCAGATGCGCGACGAAGGATGATTTCTGCTGTTTACCCAGCCTTCCACAATCGGACACGCAAGCCCATCCATGCTGATAGTGATACGTCACCAGCCGGCTATCCACGACCCGTATAGCACCGCTCATAATGCCGGTTATGGGCGGCTGTCGTTAGAGGATGTGTGTGATCTCTGTTGTCAGATCGACCGCTCCGGCTATTGCGGTGAGGGCCACTGATGTGGTTCCGATCTTGTTCAGGGTTTGTGATGGGGTGTCTGCACCTCGTAGGTGTTGAACCCACCAGACGATGGTCGAAAGTGATGTTGCTGTGAGGAATACACCTGTCCAGATCGGCGGCCTCGCACAGGAACAGAACTCTCGGGTGAACATGCTGGCGAACGTCGGGATTATGAGTGGTGCCGCCATTGCAATCATGAGCGAGTAGACAACGATGCCGAAGGTTTGTGGTTGGTCGGGCATCTTGTTGTCGAGCAGTCCATCAACCCAGTACAACACGACACCAAACAAGAAGAGCAGGCCGACCAGCAGGACTAGGTCAAGTCTGGGGTCTTGAAGAATGAAGAAGTCCCTGTTGCCGGCATGGATGAGGAAGGACCCTCCAATGGCAACAGCCCCTAATCCGACTAGTGCAGCCTTTTTCGGTATCCACTCCCGAACCAACACCCAGACCACCCCAGCCAAAAGCCCGCTGAGGAGTCCTCCAAAAATGATTAGTCCAATGGTCCCTGCAACTGTGAATTCGCCAATCCGGTTGCCGGTCTCGGTTATCCGGCCTAAAGCTTCGGGATGAAGGAGCCGGGACACAAACATGACGAAACGCCCACCGACACCTAAAACGAGAACGCCTGCAATCGCACCAGCAAGGCCGCCGAGAGCA
>CAXMMT010000097.1:0-58599 GCA_964194555.1 uncultured Boseongicola sp.
ATAGCGTCGACCTGGTCCAACGAAAGGTCACCAGTCGCAAACCGTTGAGACAACATGGGAAGATCCTGAAGTCTGCGGGCAACTGAAACCAGTTGTCGTGCCGTCTGATGACGGATGAAGAATCTTGCCGACAACCAGTCCACCAGACTCCGGGAACCATCCGCCAGAAACTGTTGACGACGGTCAACCTCACCGACCAGTTCACAAATCTGAGCTTGAGATGCAGACGTCAAACCGACGAAATGGGTCAACGTCTCGTCGATCTCGTCGTTGGTGATTCTCTCCCAATCCATACCATCGAACATACGTTCGATCAGAGACAAAGTCAAGGAGGTTAACGCCAAAAACTGAGAAAATCCCGAAAAATATCTCTAGAAATAGTTGCGCTTCTCAATAGCCCCACTTGTCGTGGATGTTTCCTCTGGGATCGAGGAGAAAGGCGGTATCTCCGCTGTTGTTCCACACTGCTCCGCTCTCACACCAGTAGATCTCTGCGAACGATGGCGACACGATGTCGATTCCACATCCGGTGAACACCCTCATCTTCGTCCCGACATCGAGCACCATCCCGCTCTCGAATCTGAATCGATGACTTGTTGACTCGTCTTTGAGCACCCACCCCGTCAGATCGGCGGCCGTGCTGCCCCGATTCTCGATGTCGACCCATTCTCCGTTGAGGTTGTCGTTGTCGTCTCGTGGCGCGTCGTACTCGACATGGGTGATGATGAGGGTCTCCTCGCTGGCCTCACCACAGGTGTCCGCTGCCCAGAGTCCCAGGTCTTCGCGCTGTGCGTGCTCCTGAGCTGTTGACAGAGTCTCTGACTCGGTGACGTTGGGCGGGAATTCATTTGCCAGCGCAAACCCATCGCGGACCATGACCTCATTGACGAAAGTGCCGTCTGGCAGATAGATGTAGCGGAGGAGGCGCAGGTGGTCGTCCACATCGGCGACGTCGCCAACCAGAACGACTTCTTTTCCGTCTACCAGCTGTTCGAGGGCAGTTTTGGATTCGGGCCCCAAGCACTCGTCAATCTCCGGAGTGTTGATGCCGATGAGTCTCACACTCATGGCGGTCCCACCCGGGCGACTCACCCTGATCGTGTCGCCATCGGTTACGGAGAGGACGAGGGAGTCGTCTGCGAAGAAGACCGACGGAGGGTCATCGTCAACGAGGACAACTAAGAGAAGCGCCCCAAACACAACCATCAGCGCAGCCAACAACAGGACGAGCCGCGAGCCTCTCAGTCGTCTCCCCTGAGTTGTCTCAGTTCGAGTTTCTCCGCCAGTCGCCTGCGGCGTCTCCTTCGGTAGAAGACCCCACCGAACGTTGCGAAGACCGCGGATGCCACGGCCGTCACCAGGATGACTATCGACAACGGGAAGTCACCGCTCATCCAGAGAAACTCGACGGCAACCGTCTCGGTGTTCTGCACGGCGAAGACGACAACGAGAATCAGCCCGACGGTGGCAATGATTCCACCCCAGGGAAGACCTACCGAGGCCTCCTCAGGTCGAGGAGGCTCTAGCTGCTCCTCGATCTCGTGGATCTCATCCATCTACACGAGCCTAAACGGTGTCCGTCAACGCCCAATCGTCCCGTGAGGTTCGCCCCTCCTCGACGTCGACTCGCATCAGCAGGATCAGCCCCACCACGAAGAAACCCAACAGCGCGAGAATCGCCGGACGGCCAGAACCGGTGATACCGCTGACCAGGGCGAAGACAGTGGTGCCAAGGACCGCCGATGCTTTGGAGAAAACAGTGAAGAACCCGAAGAACTCGGCTGAGGACTCCTCGGGGATCATGCTTCCGTAGAGGCTACG
Source organism: uncultured Boseongicola sp. (assembly GCA_964194555.1). Lineage (GTDB taxonomy): Bacteria > Actinomycetota > Acidimicrobiia > Spongiisociales > ZC4RG35 > SZUA-217. Next base: position 1,822 of record CAXMMT010000097.1, read on the forward strand.
TGACAAGGCCTGAGACCCGCCGAGGACCAGACCAACGGCAGCACCAAGTGCATACAGGGGCGTCGCTTGTCCGGCCGGGAGCAGGAAACCCGCGATTGTGATGGCGATCCAGATGACCAGGCTGAGGGCGATCGCAGTTTTGGTGCCTATCTTCTCGGCGAGCCAACCAAAGAAGAGTGCCCCTCCGAAGGCGACGAACTGGACGATGAGGAATGTGATGACGATCTGGGTTGTGGCCAGCCCCAGCGTGTCGACTGCGTACGCCCCGGTCACCGCGATGATGGTGTTGATCCCGTTGTTGTAGAGGAAGTAGGCCACCACGAAGAGCAGCAATGCTCGAAATTCTGCCAGCTTCTTGGTCGTCCTCCACGTGTCTCCAAAGCCGATACGCGCATAGGCGATCCATCGCGAGCGCTCGGCGAGCTCGGCAGGAAGAGGCCGGGGCTCCCCTTCGTCGGGTAACCGGCGCAAGGTCACGACGCTGAACAGCAGCCACCAGACACCGGCTCCCGCGATCGAGATTCTCGACGCCGTGGCAACCGACATCCCGAGCGTTCCGGTGTCACTCAAGAAGATCAAGACGAAGGCAAGCACGAGGTAGAGGCCTCCACCGATGTATCCATATGCGAAGCCCTTCGACGACACTCGATCGATTGTCTCGTCGGTGGTGATGATCGGCAGGAAGCCGTCGTAGAAGACGTTGGCAGCAACGAAGCCGATCTGGGAGATCAATGCAGCGAACAGGAAGACAACCACGGCGCCATCAGGCACCAGAGGGACAACAATCGTCGTGGCGGCGCCGATCACTGCGAAGGTACGAAGAAATCGCTTCTTGGCTGCCGCGTAGTCGGCGACGGTGCCGAGCACAGGCATCACCAGGAAGAGGATGAACGATCCAAAGCCGACCACCGCCGCCCACAGCGTCTCACCGGAATAACCGGCGAACCCCTCGTCGGGGACGATCGACGATGCGAAGAACACCGCGATGATCGCTCCGAACACCGTTATGTAGGCCGAGTTGGCCCAGTCGTACATTGCCCATCCGAAAATGGTGCGTGGGTCGTTCTTCTGGACTTCGCTCACGAAGACACAAGTTAGGCATAACCTGGGTGCGCATGCGGCGGACAGCGGTGGTTCTATTGGCTGTGGTTGCCGCCTGCTCGGCCCAACAGGAGCTGGCGCCATCGACACCCGTCAGCCCTTCGACGACGGACTCCACTCCGCTGCCAACGACGGCGCCGACCACCACCACGACTCTGCTCGCGACGACGACGACGAGTCAGACAACCACGACTACAAACCTTCATCCGCTCCAGTCGCTTGCCTACGAGAAGGTCGCTGATCTGCCGTTCCCGGTTCAGCTGACCTCAATCCCCGGGAGCGCTGTCTCCTATGTCGCCACCAAGGACGGGAGAATCTGGATCTACGACGGTGTCGCCATCGGTGACGACACCGTGTTGGACCTCACCGAGCGGGTGCTCAACGAGGGGGAGCGTGGACTGTTATCCATCGTGATTCACCCGGAGGATCCACACAGGCTCTTCGCCCACTACACGGCGAACAACGGTGACACCGTGGTTTCCGAGTTTGCTCTCATCGAAGCAGAGGTGGGCGACCCGGACTCGGAGCGTGTTCTGTTGCGTCTCAGCCAACCTGCCGCAAACCACAACGGGGGAATGATCCAGTTCGGCCCCGACGGGATCCTCTATGTGGGTTTGGGTGACGGTGGCGGCGCCAACGACCGTTTCAACAACGCACAGAATCTGGACACCCTCCTCGGCGGGATCGTCTCGATCTCGGTGGACGGTGACTCCGATCCCATCCTGTTCAACTCGGGTCTGCGCAATCCTTGGCGTTTCTGGATCGATGACGACGTCATCTACATCGCTGACGTCGGTCAGGGCGCTTACGAGGAGGTTTCGGTTGTCCGTCTGGCGCCAGAGATCAACTTCGGCTGGCCGATCACGGAAGGTTTGCATTGTTTTCGACCACCCTTGGGATGTGACACCGCCGGTTTGACCCTTCCACTGGTCGAGGTGCCTCACAGTGACGCCGGCACCTGTTCGATCACCGGCGGGGTGGTCTACCGGGGAGCGGCGATCCCGGAGCTGACAGGCGTCTACTTCTATTCGGATTACTGCGGTGGATACCTGCGCAGCTTCCGTTTCGAAGAAGCTGGGGTAACCGACGAGACCGATTGGACTGAACTGGTCGGCGTGCCCGGACGGGTCGTCGGGTTTGGGGTCGACGGTGAAGGCGAGATGTATGTGCTGACGACCAACAGTCTTCTGGCAATGGTGGTGGTGCGAGGCTGATCCTCCCGGATAGGCTCCATCTCGTGGCAACCATCTTCACCAAGATCATCGATGGGGAGATTCCTGGCACTTTTGTCTGGCGTGACGACCGCTGTGTCGCTTTCATGTCGATAAATCCGCTTCGACCGGGTCACACCCTGGTGGTGCCCAGACTGGAAGTGGATCTCTGGACCGATTGCCCATCCGATCTCAGGGACCATCTGTTCGAGGTTTCCCAGACGATCTCCATTGCAATACAACAGGTGTTTTCACCCGCACGGGTCGGTCTGATGATCGCCGGGTTGGAGGTGCCCCATCTCCATATCCACCTCGTCCCCATCGACGGTGTTCACGATCTCGACTTTGCCAATGCCGCGGTATCAGTCGAACGCGAGGAGCTGGAAAGGTCTGCCTCTTCGATTCGGTCGGCGGTGGCAAACCAAGGAGCGCGGGGAGTCTCCTAAGTGGGGATTCTCCTTGGCGGCCTCACCTCTCTCTTCTACGGCTTTGGCGATTTCCTAGGGGGCGAGGGGGCAAAGCGGGCGCCGGCGGCTGCGATCGTCCTGTGGGCTGGTGTCGTTTCCTTCCCACTGGTCTCGGTGATTGCCCTTGTCAACGGTGGCTCGGCATCGGGTGCCGATTTCGCCATTGGTGCGGCGGCCGGCACCGCGGGAGCCTTGGGGTTGGTGTTCCTTTTCGCAGGGCTGGGGAAAGGGCACGCTGCTGCGGTTGCTCCCGCGGCTGGTTCGGTTGCGGCGATTCTGCCGGTGGTTGCCGCGGTGGCGACCGGAGAACGCCCTTCGACCCTTGCATGGCTGGGTGTGGGGCTGGCGATTCCTGCAATCGTCCTCAGCTCCTGGGTCGCCGATCCGGGAAATCTCCCCTGGGGAGGGGTTGGTTTCGGTGTCATCGCCGGCCTTGGTTTTGGCGGCTATCTGGTGATCATCGATCGAACGAGTGCTGGTTCGGAGTTGCTCCCCCTGATAACGGCGCGCGCCGCGACCATGGTGGTGGTCCTTGCCCTGGCGGCTATCGGCACGTGGAAAGTGACTGGGTTTGCTCAGGTGCCGCGCGGCATCGTGATCGGAAGCGGGCTCCTCGATGTTGCCGGGAATATCGCACTTCTGGCGGGGCTTCGTGTTGGGCCGCTGGCCCTCGTCGCGGTGTCTTCTGCTTTCTACCCCGTGGTGACGGTGGTTCTGGCAAGGGTCGTCAACCAGGAGCACCTTCGAGGTCGGCAGGTGTTCGGGATTGTGATGACATTGGTTGCCCTGGCTGCGATAGCTCTCGGGTGAACCCCTCAGCTTCCGCCGACCACCAGCCAGGTGCCGAAGATGACGAAGGTCACTCCGGCCAGTCGTCTCGGGTCGAGAGTGTTGGCTTCGGCAAACAAACCGAGATGGTCGATGACGGCCGCCAGAATCAGGGTTGCCCCGGTGAACAGGGTGAGTCCAGAGCCGAGTCCGAGTCGGGACACGGTGATTCCCAGGGACGCCACCACAACCAGACCCATCAGACCGGCCGTGAATGCCCACCATGGAACCTCCCGGAGATCGGAGAGGCGGGCGCCGCCCATCGCCAGCATCAGCAGCCCTACTGCCAGGCCGCCACCGGCATAGGTGACGAATGTGGAGACGAGAGTTCCCGCCCTGTCTTCCATGATGCCGAGTGACTGCGACTGGAGTGCACCGGCGAGACCTCCGGCAATACCAACCAGAATGACGAAAAGCATGCTCATTTGGTGAGCATCTTGGCTCATGGGGGGTTTTCAGTCGCGGATCCTCGCGCTGCAGCCCAAATCTGTCATGGAGGACGTTTACTCTCGGCGGTGATGGAGAAGATGGCTGGAAGGGTCCTCGGGACCAAGGATGCGACACCTCTCGAGTTCTGGGTGGGGGTGGCCGCCGGCGAGTTCATCCAACTCGATGATGTCGTGGCACTGGAGCGTGTCCTGCCTGACGGTGAGGTCGTGCGGATGTACGGCACCGTGGGTCAGGTGGTGGCCCGTCACGAAGGCGCTCGGTTCGACTCCGATGTGTTCTTGATCGAGGACGGCATTCTTCCTGCTGAGGTCTCCGAGGCCGCTCACGTCACTGCGACACGGTTCGAGCCGGAGGTCTTCGTGCCACCCAGACCCGGTCAGCCGGTGCGCATCGCCGAAGGTGAGGAGCGCGAGCGCGCCCTGTTCTTCGACCAGATGGAGCGCAGGTTCCCGGTGGGGGCGGCTCGAAATGGTGAACCTCTCTGGGTCAACCTCGAGTTTCTCAACGGGGAGCGTGGCGCCCACGTCAACATCTCGGGGATATCGGGCGTGGCAACCAAGACGAGCTATGCGACCTTCCTGTTGCACTCACTGTTCACCTCGGGGGTGTTGGGCAAGGCCGCCGTCAATACCAAGGCCCTGGTCTTCAATGTCAAGGGTGAGGACCTGCTTCACCTCGACCGGGTCAACTCCCGTCTCGACGATGAAGCCCGTGTCCGCTACACCAACCTCGAGCTTCCGTCGACTCCCTTCGAGTCGGTCGCCAGCTTCGCCCCGCCTCGTCTCGACGACCCGAAGGCAACCGCCGACGTCGCCTCACGCTCCGATGTCACCTCGTTCTTCTGGAGTATCCACGACTTCTGCTCCCAGGATCTCCTGCCCTTCCTGTTCGCGGACGCCGAGGATGATCGTGCCCAGTACACCACCGTGGTCTACAACGTCATGGCGCAGCTTCGACGCGCCGAGCCGGATGACAGCGGTGCAGCGGTCATCGACGGCGTGGCAGTGCGGACCTTCAGAGAGCTGGCCGATCTCATCACAGATCGGGTCCAGTCCGAAGACCATCGCCATCAGTGGGCCGGTCCGGCCATGGGGACAGGAACGATCAACGCCTTTGTTCGCCGACTGCAAGGGTCGGTGCGTCATCTGGGCAGGCTGATCCGATCCGATGTCCCCGACCCGCATCGTCATCGCATCGAATTCGATCAGAGCCAGGTCACCGTGGTCGACCTGCACAACCTGAACGATCGAGCCAAACGATTTGTCGTCGGTGTCACCCTGAGGAGGGCCTTCGATGAGAAGGAAAGGGCCGGTCAAAGCGAAGAGCTCCTCCTGGTGGTGCTTGACGAATTGAACAAGTACGCGCCACGGGAGGGAACCAGTCCGATCAAGGAGATCCTTCTCGATATCGCGGAGAGAGGCCGGTCATTGGGCGTGATCCTGATCGGAGCCCAGCAGACGGCTTCCGAAGTGGAGAGAAGGATCATCGCCAACTCTTCGATACGCGTCGTGGGTCGCCTCGACTCGGCGGAGGCAGCGAGAGAGGAATACGGATTCCTCCCGACGGTTCATCGTCAACGCGCCACGATCCTCAAGCCGGGAACGATGATCCTCACCCAACCCCAGTTGCCGGTGCCACTGGTTCTCGAGTTCCCGTTTCCAGCATGGGCGACGCGTGCCTCTGAAGCGGTTGCAGTGCTCAGCGATGCCGGGCCTGACGACCCGTTCGAGGACCTGTAGGTCTCGTGGCAGTCAAGATCCTCCACACATCCGATTGGCATGTGGGCCGTCGTATTCGGGGCCGGGATCGGTCCGAGGAACACCGGGCGGTGCTCGACGAGTTGACCGAGATCGCGGTTTCGAGCGAAGTCGATCTCACCGTCGTCGCCGGGGATCTCTTCGATGCTTCGTCGCCAACCGCTCTGTCGGAGGAGATCGTGTGGCGGGCGTTGATGGATCTGGCCGAGGTGTCACCAGTCGTCGTCGTTGCCGGCAATCACGACAGCGCCGCTCGGTTGGATGCGGTTGCGCCCCTGCTCGAGATGGGTCGCGTGACCGCTGTTGGGGCACCCCGCTCTCCGCACGATGGCGGCACGATCGAACTCGGGGACATCGGGGTGAAGCTCGCGCTTCTGCCTTTCGTCTCTCAGCGTGGCATCGTCAAGGCCGAGGACATCATGGGCTCCGATCCCGACCAGCACGCAGGGTTGTTCGAGGATCGGCTCCGGAGAATTGTCGAGAGCCTGACCCGGGACATGACCGCCGAGACGGTGAATGTCCTTGTGAGCCATCTCACCGTCTATGGAGCGCTCGCCGGGGGTGGGGAGCGTCAGGCTCACATCTTTGGATACGCCGTTCCGTCGAGCTTGTTCCCTGGACACCTCTCCTACGTCGCCCTCGGCCATCTCCATCGTCAGCAGAAGATGCCGCACTCCAGCGCCGTCTGGTATTCGGGCTCTCCGCTCCAACTCGATTTCGGCGAGGTAGGGGACCAGAAGGGCGTCCTTCTCGTGGAGGCTTTGCCCGGGCTCCCGGCCAAGGTCACCGCGGTCCCTCTCTCTGAGGGGCGGCGGCTAAAGACGATTCGGGGGACCCTCGACGAAGTCCTGGCTCGATCCGACGATGTGACCGACGATTACGTCAAGGTCGTACTTGTCGAGAAGGCCAGGGTGGGGCTGTCCGAAGAGGTCCGCGCCGCCATTCCCGAAGTCGTCGAGGTGGTTCTCGAATCGTCAGAGCCGGTGAGACGCGAGTCAGAGTCGCGTCAGAAGCTGAAGCCGACCGAGGCGTTTCACCGGTATCTCACCGAGAAAGGCGTCGAGGATTCCCTCATGGAGTCTCTGTTCGCCGAACTCCTCGACGAGGCAGTGAAATGAGGAGGCAGAGTTGAGGCCACTTCGTATCCGTGCCGAAGGTTTCTCCGCCTATCGATCTGCCGTCGAGCTGGATCTGGAAGACGTCGAGTTCTTCTCACTGTCGGGGCCTACCGGGTCGGGAAAGTCGAGTCTCGTCGACGCGATGATCTTTGCCCTCTACGGGCGTGTGCCTCGTCTCGGGGGCAATGCGGTGGAGCCTGTCATATCCGCCGGCGCCGTGCGTGCCAGGGTGGCGGTCGACTTCGAGGTCGGTGGGGTGACCTACACCGCGGTGCGAATGGCGGAACGGACCAAGTCAGGAGCCACGGTCAAGGAAGCCCGGCTCCAGAGAGGTGACAACGTCCTCGCTGATGGCGCCGACGATGTCAGCCGTCAGGTAGAGGATCTTCTCAGTCTTCGATTCGACGATTTCACACGGACCGTGGTGCTGCCCCAAGGCGAGTTTGCTCGTTTCCTCACCTCGCCAAAAGCGGAGCGCCAGTCCTTGCTGCGAAACCTGCTTGGCCTCGATGTCTATTCGGCCGTTCGCTCCCTGGCCAAGACGCGGGAATCGGTGGCCAGCGAGCGCGCCTCAACAGCTCGACGTCAGCTCGAAGCCATCGAACTTCCAGATGAGGAAATCGTCGGCGAGGCAAACGACCGTCTCGAAACCCTCGATGCGATGGCGAACACAATCGTTGCCGACGAGAAGCGGTTGACCCGACTCGACTCCGACTCCGAAGCAGTGAGAGAAGAGGTCGAGCACATCAATGAATCCTTGCTCCGACTCACCGGCATCGAGCCCCCGGCGCACATTGATGAGCTCGATCAACTGGCCGCGGGGGCAAGGGAGAGACTCACCGATGCCGAGAGTGCACTAACAGCGGCGCGACTACGGGCCGAAAGGATGGAGGCCAAGGCCGCCTCTCTCAAGTCGGTCGAGGAGATCAGGGCTGTCAGGAAGTCTCATGTCAGAATGGAGGAGATCGCGAAGCGACTGGCCACCCATGACCTGGACGGCGCCCGGGCAACTCTGGCAATCGCCGGGTCGGATCTGAGTTCGGCGGAGCGACATCTCGAGGAGGTCGATGCTCGTCTGACATCCGGTCTGATTTCGCACGCTGCCCACGCCCTAACGGCGGAGCTGACCGTGGGGGAACCCTGTCCGGTGTGTGATCGAGAAGTGGAAGTGATACCGACGCGCCCGTCTTCTTCGGAGGTGACACACCTGGAGAATGAGAAGGGGGCCGCCGCCACATCCGTGACAAGGGCCCGACTGGCCCTCGATGCGGCAAAGAATGTGATGGCAAAGCTGGAGACCAGTGTCTCCGAGCAGCAGGCCCAGCATGACGAGTTGGCCGCCGAGATGAAGCGAGCTCCGTCGCTTGACGACCTCGAGCGAATCGAGAAAGAGGTCATGTCAACGACCTCAGATCTCGCTGCGTCCCGCGAGGACGTCGGACGCAGGGAGGATGAGCACAGATTGGAGGCCACCACCCTGGAGGACAGCGCCGACTCCGTGCGAAGGGTGGGAAAAGACCTCACTGCGGCTCAGTTGAAAGTGGCCGATCTGAACCCGCCGGTTCCTGAGAGTGACGACGTGATCGTTCAGTGGAAGGAGCTCATGGCGTGGAGAGACGAGGTCAGTCAGAGATTGGCTGTGGAAGTGGCCGGCGCCGAAACCAGAGTCGCAGAGGCCAAAGCCGGGGCTCAAACCGCCAGAGACGAATTGGTGTCCAGATTGGAGAGCCTCGCTGTAACGGCAGTCGAGCCGTTCGCGGTCCAGGTTGCCTCCGAATTGGAGGTAGCCCGTCAGAGGTCTGCCGCTATCGTAAAAGCGCAGCGAGACGCAACGGAACTGGCCAAAGTGGTTCGGACATCGGAGTCCGCGATGGAGGTGGCCGCCGGTCTGGCCAATCACCTGAAGGCGAATGGGTTCGAGAACTGGATGATGGTCGGAGCGATGGCCGACCTGGTTGCCGGGGCGAATGACCTTCTTTCTCAGTTGTCCGACGGTGGCTACTCGCTCAAGTCTGACGATGAGGGCACGTTCTCGATTGTCGACCACCGCAATGCCAACGAGACGCGAAGGGTGTCCACCCTCTCCGGTGGTGAGACATTTCTCGTTTCTCTCGCTCTGGCTCTCTCCCTAGCCGAGACACTGGCCGCCGCCGGGGGCGCCGACCTCGACACCATCATCCTCGACGAGGGCTTCGGGGCACTAGACGATGAGTCTTTGGACACCGTTGCCTCGGTTCTCGAGGATCTGGCCGGCAAGGGACTGGTGGTCGGGGTGATCACCCACGTCAAGGAACTGGCATCACGCGCCCCTGTTCGATTCGTGGTGTCCTCCGAACCGGGTGGGTCGAAGGTGGTGAAGCTGTCATGAACTTCACAGTTGAGGCATGGGACTCCGACTACGGAGCGCCCACATCAGAGGAGCTCGACGACGCTTCCCAAAACGTTGATCCCTCGGTCGAGTTCCCGATTGACGCCTGGCGCCCGCTGTTGCCGGAGGTCGACCATCTCGATGACATTCTCTTTATCGATGGTGTTCGCCGTGTCGACGCCAGTCTCTGGATCGATCAACCGCCTGACTTTCCGGGCTTCGCCCTGGCGGCCACCTATGCAGCGGGCGCCGTGCGCTGCAACGACAAGGCCACCATTGAGGTCGCCGAGGTGGAGAGAGGGCTCTTCACGTCAGCTTCCGCGGCCGACGTCTCCACTAGCGTCGGCACCTACGAGGTGAAGGCGACGAAGGGCACCACCTCCGAGGAGCTCTGGCTCGGCATTCAGCAGCGAATGGGTGATCTCGAGGCGGTCGCCGCTCGCAAGGCCGGAACCGCCGAGCTGGTGGTTGTCGACGGACCACTTTCCCATACCAGGGATCTCGACAATGCCGTTGGCTACGTAAAGACCCAGAAGGTCCAGTATCTGCCGATGGAGCTGGCATCGGTTCTGACCGAGCTGCCTGCCGGATATCGCACACCGCTGTTTCTCACTACAACCTCCTGGAGCCGGTTCTCCTGGTATCTCCGATTGGCCAATCACCAGGGGCCGGCCGGTGGACTGGTGCGATGCGAGATAGACGCCAACAAGTCTGTGGCGGATGCCGCGAGAATAGCGACACGTGTCAGCGCCACGCTTCCCCGTTTTGCGTCGGCGAGGCACAAGGACCCCCGCGCTCCCCAGAATCTCTATCCGATCGGCGGGCTGGAGCGTGAGCTTCGCCATCGTCTCGGCGACAAAGAGCTGGCCATGCGGGCTCTCCGGACGGCATCCCGGTCGGTGGTCCTAGACCTCTTGTCGTGACGCCAACACGGCCCCGGCAATTACCAGGGCCACACCGATCACGACCACCGGGGCAACGATCTCGTCGCGGAACACGACTCCGAGAATCATCGCTACGACCGGAATCGCGTATGTGATGAAAGCGGATCGTGTCGGACCGACACGACCTGAGAGAGTGCCCATTGCCACGAAGGCCACTCCTGTTCCCAGGACCCCGACAGCAAGCAACGCCAGCAGTGATGGCCACGCGAACACCGATCGTGTCAGTCCATAGATTCCGAACGGGGTCACCGCGGCCGCGGCGACCCACATGGCCCTGGCGATGACCGGCAACGATCCGTACCGTTGTTGAAGTGGCGCAATCATGTTGATCGCGACGGCGTAACAAACCGTGGCGATGAGGACCATGATCACACCGATGGCTGCCGTCGTACCGGATCCTGTGGAGGGCAGAGCGATCGCCACGATTCCCACGAAACCAACGGCAAGTCCCGCCATCTGGAGCCGTCTGGGAAGGGTCCGGAGGAGGATGGTCGCCAGCAGGGCGGTGAAGATCGGAGTGGCGCCGTTGAGCATCCCGGCGACGGCCGAGTCGATCGACTGTTGCGCGATAGGGAAAAGAGTCAGTGGTAGCGCGATCCAGACAAAGCCGAGGATTCCGACACGGGAGCGATCTTGGGAGTCGGCGATCTTGGTTGTGCGAGCCCTCGGGATGAGAGCCATCACGGCCGCCCCGAAACCGACTCTCAGCCATGTGACCAGCCCGGGGTGGAAGGCGTCGAGTCCGATCGCCATGAACAGGAATGATGCGCCCCAGATCAGGCTCAGTGATACGAACAAGCCCCAATCCGGCAGCGCAAAGGCTTCTCGATTGGTCCCGTGCGCAGTTGTCAGAATTCGTGGCGTGTCCATGTGTCAGTGATAGAAACAACCATTACGCGGTAATGGTGCAACGGAGCGAGTCACGGCTGACGGCTGTATGGCTGGAGATAGTCCGGGCTCGGGATCCCGTGGCGAAGGTCCGCTGATGGCTCAGCTTCTCCGGCGACGACGGTGAGTGGAACGACACCCGCCCACGCATCCGACATCAGATCAGCGGGATCGTCATCGGGGCCCCCCGAGCGCACCTTGGCCGAGACCTCGTCGAGGGAGAGCTCGATGACCGAGGTCTGTTTGATCTCCGATGCGGTCGGCCGGCGGATATCGAGGACTCGGCCGGGGATCAAGCTGTCGACGATCACGTCCAGGGCCTTCTCCGTCTCCTCGCCGGAGAGAAGACGTCCCTGTCCGTGCACCACCACGCTGCGATAGTTGGTGGACGAGTGGAATCCGCTCCGCGCCACCACCAGCCCGTCTATGTGGGTCACTCCGACGCTCAGAGGTGAGCCATCCCTGACTGCCTTGACCAGACCCGAGGTGGCAGAACCGTGGAGCAGCAATCGGTCACCGCTCCGCACGTACAACGTCGGGATCACCACCGGGCGGTCCTCGATGACATATGCAGCGTGACAAACGAGCCCTTCATCGAGGATTTCGTTGATTTTCTCGCGATCTTCGACTCCCCGCTCGGGAAGTCTGCGTATGCGTGATTTCTCGTTCATGAGCGCTCGGACTTTGGCTCGCGGGTCATCAAACTGAGGACGGCATCCCTCGGATGGAGGCCATCGTGCAGCACCTGCCCGACGTGTTCGACAATCGGCATCTCGATGCCGGCACGAGCAGCGAGACCGAGGACGCTCTTCGTTGTCTTGATTCCCTCGGCAACCATTTTCATCTCGGAGACCACTTCATCGAGACTCTTCCCCTTGGCAAGTCTTACTCCGACCTGGTGGTTTCGACTGCGGGTGGAGCTGCAGGTTGCAATCAGGTCACCCATGCCGGCAAGCCCGGCGAAGGTTGTCGGTCTTCCACCCAGCGCCACCCCGAGACGTGTCAGCTCGGCCAGTGCTCTGGTGATCAGAGTGGCCCGGGAGTTGTCGCCGAATCCCAGGCCATCCGACATCCCGGCGGCGATGGCCATCACATTCTTGAGAGCACCTCCCATCTCACAGCCGACCACGTCGTCGTTGGTATAGACACGGAAGGTGGGTCCCATGAGGACATCTTGAATGGAGCGTGCCGCTTCGGCGTCTCGCATTGCGATGACTGTCGCGGTCGGTTGCCCCTCGATGACTTCGGTGGCGAGGTTGGGGCCGGTGAGAACACCCACCCGCGATGAGTCGTGGTCTGGAGCTTCGGCAGAAACGACTTCCGTCATTGTCGCCAACGTGTCCTGCTCGATGCCCTTTGTCAGAGACACGATCGGCGTGTCGGGGTGGATGGCCCTTGCCCCCGCTTTGAAGACGGCCCTGAACCCATGCGACGGGACGGCGATCACCACGGCGTCGGCGTCCCGTACGGCCTTCTCCAGGTCGGATGTCGCGTCGAGGAGCTCGGGCAGTGGGTTGCCGGGGAGGTAGTCACTGTTCTCTCTCGTCTCGTTGATTGCCAAGGCGAGCTCACTGCGACGTGCCCAGAGTGTGGTGGAGACAGATCTCGCGACCAAAGAAGCCACCGTGGTTCCCCACGACCCCGCCCCGATAACGGCGATGCGTTGCATGGAAGGCACGCTAGCTAGCGGGGCACCGCTCCTAATCTTCCTCGCCGATGAGTCTTTCCATTGGAATCGTGGGTCTACCGAATGTTGGCAAGTCCACCCTCTTCAACGCATTGACCAATGCCGGGGTTCTCGTCGCCAACTATCCGTTTGCGACCATTGATCCCAACACCGGAGTCGTCCCCATCCCCGACGGACGTCTCGAGACGCTGGCAGAGCTCTTCGGGTCGAAGAAGATCACACCGGCCACAGTCACTTTTGTTGACATCGCCGGTCTTGTGAAGGGGGCGAGCGAGGGTGAGGGCCTCGGCAACCAGTTCCTTGGCAACATCCGTGACGTAGATGCGATTTGTCACGTTGTGCGTGCCTTTGGGTCCTCCAGCGTCGCCCATGTCGATGACGATTTCGATCAGCGAAGGGACATCGAGACCGTCGAGGTGGAGTTGGCGATTGCAGATCTCGAAACGATCGATAGGCGTCTGCCCCGCCTGGAGAAAGAAGCAACCATCGACAGAAGGCTTCGGTCCCGGGTCGATCTCTTGCAGACCCTTCGCGGTGTCGTTGCATCTGGGGAGATGGTGAGTCGGAGCCCTGCCCTGATGAGTCGCCGGACCGAGTTCGCCGACCTCACTCTTCTCACGGCCAAGCCCGTTATCTATGTCTTCAATGCCGACGAGAGCCTGGCAGCGTCGCCCGATCGCAAGTCGGATCTCGCGGCCATCGTGTCACCAGCCGAGGCCCTGTTCCTGGACGCCCAGATAGAGGCCGAACTGACCGAGCTGACCATCGAGGATCGAGTCGAGCTGCTGGCGTCGGTCGGTCAGGACGAGCCCGGTCTGAACGCTGTGATCCGCATGGCCTATCGAGTCCTGGGTCTTCAGAGCTATCTCACGGGTCGCGAGAAGGAGACACGTGCTTGGACGATTCACACCGGTGCCACCGCTCCCGAAGCGGCAGGTGTGATTCATACCGACTTCCAGCGTGGCTTCATAGCGGCCGAAGTGGTGGACTACGACAGTTTGGTGGACGCCGGTTCCTGGCAGACGGCACGCTCCATGGGCCTGATTCGAACCGAGGGCAAGTCATACGTCATGAAACCCAACGATGTTGTGGAATTCCGATTCAATGTCTGAACTGGTGCTCGGTCGCCGCACGCGCTTTGTTCGGATTCGCCTTATGATGTAGCTGTCAATGAAGTCGACGGGAGAGCCCCGACCAAGGGGCGCCGAAGGGGCAACTCCTTCCCGGAATCTCTCAGGCCAGAAGGACCGTCGGTCGAGACAGCGCTGAAGGTCACGACAGCGGGAAGGGCAAAGTCGTTTAGGAGACACCAATGCCCCATCCCAGCGAGAGGTTCGCAGACCGACACATTGGACCACGCAGTGCCGACGTCGAGAAGATGCTTGCCACCATCGGGGCAACAACGCTCGATGACCTGATAGGTCAAACGGTTCCCGAGTCCATTCTCGACACACATTTGGATCTTCCCGACGCCCTCACGGAACCCGAGGTTGTGGCGAGGCTCGAAGAGCTCGCCGGGCTGAACGAAGTGCTCACCTCCCTCATCGGGCTTGGTTATCACGACACGATCATGCCTCCGGTGATTCAGAGGAATGTCCTCGAAAATCCGGCGTGGTACACCTCGTATACCCCCTATCAGCCCGAGATCTCCCAGGGTCGCCTCGAGGCGCTCCTCAATTTCCAAACGATGGTGTCCGATCTCACCGGTCTGAGCATCGCAAATGCCTCCCTTCTCGATGAACCGACCGCAGCCGCCGAGGCCATGGCAATGTGCCGTCGTCTTCATCGAGGCGGCGGCAAGATCTTCTACGTCGATCCAGACTGTCACGAGCCCACCAAGGCCGTTGTCGGTACCAGGGCAGAAGCCGCGGGAATCGAAGTCCGTGACCTGGACGATGAGGCAGATCCGTCCCTCGCTTTTGGTGTACTTCTCCAGTATCCGGGTTCGAGCGGCGCGATTCGCGATCACCGGGACCTCACAGCTTCTTTTCGAGAGGCCAATGCTCTCGTCGTGGTCGCCGCCGACCTTCTCTCATTGACGATGCTGACGCCGCCGGGGGAGTGGGGAGCCGATATCGCTGTCGGCTCGGCACAGCGTTTTGGGGTGCCTCTTGGATATGGAGGACCCCACGCGGGGTTCATTTCCACCAGTGAGAATCTGGTCAGAGGTCTACCAGGGCGTCTGGTAGGTGTCTCCAAGGACCGCTCCGGTCGCCCCGCCTATCGGCTTGCGCTTCAAACGAGGGAACAGCACATCCGTCGCGAGAAGGCGACTTCCAATGTCTGCACTGCCCAGGTCCTTCTGGCGGTGATCGCCGGTTTCTACGGGTGCTGGCACGGACCCGAAGGTCTCAAGGCGATTGCCGGCGAAGTGAATCGCCTCACGACTCTTTTGGCGAAGGGTTTGGCCGAGTCGGACTTTCAACTCACGAGCGAGACGTGGTTTGACACCATCACGGTTCGGGCACCGGGGAAGGCCAAGGAGATTCTGGCCGGCGCCTTGAAAACCGGCATCAACCTGGGTCCTGTTGACGACGACCATGTACGGGTCTCACTCGATGAGAAGACCACCGAGGAGATCGTTCTGAAGGTCCTGGCGGCATTTGGGGCGGAGAAGCCTCGTTCCTCCAGTGTCGGTGGCATCCCGGTCGAAGCGGCGAGAAAATCCCCGTTCATGACCCATCCCGTGTTCGGTCTCTACCAGTCGGAGCATGAGATGCTTCGCTATCTGCGAAAGCTCGCAGACAGGGACCTGGCGTTGGACCGCAGCATGATCCCGCTTGGTTCGTGCACCATGAAACTCAACGCGACGACGGAGATGATCCCGATCACATGGTCGGGATTCGCCGACCTTCACCCATATGTTCCGCTCGATCAGGCTGCAGGGTATCTGGAGATGATCAGAGAGCTTGAGGGCTATCTCGCCGACATCACCGGTTACCACTCTGTCTCTTTGCAGCCCAACGCGGGATCTCAGGGAGAACTGGCAGGTCTTCTTGCCATCTCCGCCTATCACCGGTCGAGGGGTGAGGAGAATCGTGATGTCTGCCTGATCCCCGCATCGGCCCATGGGACCAATGCCGCGTCGGCGGTAATGGCCGGTATGCGCGTTGTCGTCGTCGCCACCGATGAGGGAGGCAACATCGACCTCGACGATCTCGACGTCAAGCTCGCTGAGAATGCCGACGAGATGGCGGCGGCGATGGTGACCTATCCGTCCACTCATGGTGTCTTCGAGGAGGGGATCAAGCGGTTGACGGAGGCAGTTCACTCCCATGGGGGCCAGGTTTATGTCGATGGCGCCAATCTCAACGCGTTGGTGGGTCTGGCTCGCCCGGCCGAGTTTGGCGCCGATATCGGTCATCTCAATCTTCACAAGACCTTCACCATTCCCCATGGCGGCGGTGGCCCAGGGGTTGGGCCGGTCGGGGCTGCGGCCCATCTGGCGCCCTTTCTTCCGAACCATCCTCTTCTGGGAGAAGCCGGTCCGGAGTCAGGGATTGGTCCTGTGTCAGGCGCTCCTTTCGGATCGGCCGGAATTCTGGCTATCCCATACGCCTACCTCCGTCTCATGGGAGCATCCGGACTGCGACAGGCAACCCGGGTGGCGATCCTGTCGGCTAACTACGTTGCTCGACGACTCGACCCCCATTTTCCGGTCCTCTACTCGGGGGAGGGCGGCCGGGTTGCCCACGAATGCATCCTCGACCTGCGTCCTCTCACCAAGGAGACGGGGATAACCGCCGAGGACGTGGCAAAACGTCTCGCCGATTACGGATTCCATGCTCCCACCCTCTCCTTCCCGGTGGCGGGGACATTGATGGTCGAACCCACGGAATCGGAGAGTCTTTCCGAGCTCGACAGATTCTGCGAGGCGATGATCGCAATCCGCGCCGAAGCGGACCGGGTTGGCTCGGGGGAGTGGCCACTGGACGACAATCCACTGGTTCTCGCTCCACATACCACAGAGGATGTCGCGGCCACCGACTGGGATCGGGCCTATACGAGAGAGCGCGCAGCCTTCCCACTCGAGAGTCTCAGGATCGACAAGTATTGGTCGCCGGTAGGCCGGATCGACGGTGTGGGTGGCGATCGAAATCTGATCTGCGCGTGCCCTCCGTTGGACGCCTACAGGTAGACCGGCCTTGACATTCTGGCAAGCAGTGGGATTGTTACCTGTCACGATCCAGTTGGCTGCGATTGATGGGTAGGTAATGCGTGAAATTCACCGGTAAAATCCGGGTACCAGAGATCGACCACCCGGGAGTTCCGGCCACCTTCTTGATCGAAGACGTCCATGCTGAGGTGGTAGTCGAGGGCGAATCTCTCGGTCGGTGGTCTCTTTATGACGTTCACGCGCGACGTCTCGTTTCCAGTGCTTTCCAGGTGGAGTTGGCGGAGGAAGAGATAACTTTCCTCGCCGATGATCCGATCGACTTCGCCTATAGCGGTGTCGAGCACATGGCCGAGGTTTGGGCCCGGTTCAAGTCGATGAGCGTCGCCCGTCGACCCATCGCCGTCCGTCGATCACGTAGAGGCACCACAGCATCGAAGATCTCGGAGCTTCGTGATGCGATGGTTGAAAACCTTCAGGCAGACCGCAGTGGATTCCTGACAGAGACGGAGCCTGTCCATCAGGACGACATCACGGCGGAGTCGGTGGCACAGGAAATCGAATCGCTGTCCGACAGTGCGGGAAGCGTCGAGTCGATTGAGTCGGCAACCGAGACCCGCATCCCCGTCATTGGTGAAACCACTGGTGATGAGGGAGACCGTCTCGAAGCGCAACGGGCCGAGGTAGAACGCACCGATCAACAGCGCATTGAATCGGCCCGTCTCGAAGCTGAGAAACGGGCGATCGAAGAAGAGCGGGCGAGACTCGATGCAGAGAAGAAGGGTTTGGAGGCGGAGCGTTTCAAGGCGGAGCAGATGGAAGCTGACCGCGTCGAGGCCTTCCGTCTCGAGATGCAGCGTCTCGAAGCGGAGCGTGATGACCAGAAACGTCTTGAAGCAGAGAGATCAGAAGCGGCCCTTGTCGAGATGCAGAGACTTCAAGCCGAGCGCGCCGAGATGGAGGGTCTCGATGCGGAGCGGATTGAGCGAGAGCGACTCGAGAGTGAGCGACTCAAGGTCGCCAAGGCAGAAGCAGATCAGTTGAAGAAGCAGCGAGCCGACATGGAGCGTCTCGAAGCCAAACGTGCCAAGTCCGCTCGCAAAGAACTGGCGGGTATCGAGAAGAAGCGCAAGGAGATCGAGCGAGCCGATGCCAAGCGCACCGAACAAGAGAGGCACGACGCCGAGCGTCGGGAGGCCATCCAGGCCGAGATGCAACGACTTGAGGCGCAGCGCGCCGAGGATCTGCGTCTGGAGGCCGATCGGGCCGAGATCGAGCGTTTGGAAGCCGAGAAACTAGAGCAGGAAGGTGCTGCTGCCGAGAAGGCCGCAGCTGAACGGGCCGAGGTGGAGAGGGTCGAGCGGGAGCGTCTCGAAGCAGAAAAGGCGCAGGATGAGGACGCTGTCGAGGAGACGCAGCCCGAGCTGGCCAAGGAGATTCTCTCGACATCAGGCGACAGCGATGATTCTGAGGCTTCCAAGCAGTTGGTTGTCGATCTGGGCGAGTTCGAGGAACCTGCCGCAGAGCCGAGGCCCGATTCCGACTCCGACACGGATTCTCAGCATGAGCCTGCTCTCGCCGGCGCGCCCCGTGAGAAGTCGGGAATCATGGGTGCCGTCAAGAGTGCTTTCAGCCGCAGTGGACGCAATCACGTTCATGACCTCGTGGAGGCGCCAGGTGGAATTGGCATCGGTCGCTCCATATGCGAGGAGTGTGGCTACGTCTCGATCTCCTCGTCCGACTGAAGCACGTGTCCCCGGCGTCGCCGGTACGCTCAGTTGGTGGCATTGATCCGACCAGTCATTCTTTCCGGCGGGGCCGGAACCCGTCTGTGGCCGCTTTCCACACCGGATCTCCCCAAACAATTTGCCCCATTGGTTGGCGAAGACTCGTTGTTCGTCCAAGCTCTGCAGCGTCTTGCCGAACAACAGGGAGTGTCCCCGCCGATCGTTGTGACCGGATCGGCTCACATCCACCTCGTTGCGGCAGCCGCTGCCGACGCCGGCGTCGGCATTCACGTGCTTCTCGTGGAGCCGGAGGGCAGGAACACCGCTCCGGCGGCACTGGCGGCCGCGCTGTCGTCAGATCCGGCCGATGTACTGGCAATTCTCCCCTCCGATCATCTCATTCGAGATAGAGAGGACTTTGCCGAGGCCGTGATCCGGTCAGTGGAACATGCGGTGGACGGTTCTCTCGTGACTTTCGGGATAGTGCCAACACGAGTCGAGACCGGTTACGGCCACATCGAGATGGGAGAACCGTTGTCCGGTGTCTACAGGGTGCGTCGCTTCAAGGAGAAGCCCGACCGGGATGAGGCCGAACGGCTGACCTCGGACGGAAGCCACGTCTGGAACTCGGGGATGTTCGTTGTCTCGGCCGGTGGCCTCCTCACGGAGGCCCGGCAGCATTGTCCCGAGATTCTCGACGGTGTTGCGGCGTCAATGCGGGCACCGGTCGATGGGAGAGTGGAGTTGGGCGCCGAGTTTCTGAGTGTCGAGAATATCTCCCTGGATCACGCAATCTTGGAGAAGACAGAGGAGGCCGTAGTCATGCCGATCGATGTGGGCTGGGATGACGTGGGATCTTTCGAGGCACTCTGGTCGATCTCGGAGAAGGATGATCAGGGAAACGTCACATCAGGGGACACCGTCCTCATCGATGTCGAGGGCTCTCTCGTGAAGGCCACGTCCCGAACGGTGGCAGTCGCCGGTATCAGCGACGTTGTCGTCGTCGAGACACCAGATGCGGTTCTCGTCGTGGCGCGCAACCAGTCACAAATGGTCAGGGACCTCGCCGAGCGTGTTGAGCCTGATTGAGGCCGGGAAGCCCTCGTAACATCGAAGTTGTGCGACGTTTCATTGTCGTGATGTTCCTTGTCATATCGGCATGTTCGGTCGGTCGCCCCGCAGATGACGCCGACGGCGATGAGATCTATCGACAACTGTGTGTCAGTTGTCATGCCGCTGACCTCGAGGGCGGTATCGGGCCTCCGCTCGGTCCTGGCTCAAACGCGGCGAGTCAGCCAGACGAGTTCCTCGAATTCGCCATCATGATCGGGCGGGGCAGCATGCCGTCTTTCTCCTCCTCATTGGACGAACACCAACTCGATCGTCTGGTCGGCTACCTCCGAGATGAGCAGAAAGGATGACCTCGGTACTCGAACCACTGGAGCTCTATCCGATCCGTATCCCCATGCGTCATCCCTTTCGTCGTATCGATCACCGGGAGGCTGTGCTCATGAAAGGCCCATCGGGCTGGGGCGAATTCTCGCCGTTTCCCGACTATCCGCCCGCCGTCACCACGAGATGGCTGAAGGCGGCGCTGGAACTCGCAAGTGGGGGCATCCCCGACGCCGGGCGCTCGGCGATACCGGTGAATGTGACGGTTCCCGCAGTCGACCCGGATACCGCGGCATCGCTGGTCATGGAGTCGGGCGCCAGCACCGCGAAGGTGAAGATCGGCAACCCGGGTGATACCGAGATCGACGACGAGGAGAGGGTTTCCGCTGTGCGAGATGCACTGGGCGCCTCCGGCCACATCCGCATCGACGTGAATGCCTCCTGGGATCTCGATACCGCCAGCAGGCGGCTGGAGTCGCTTTCGCGATTCAACCTCCAGTACGCCGAACAGCCGGTTGCCACCATCGAGGACATGTCCAAACTGCGCCAACGCACCGATGTTCCCATCGCGGCCGACGAGGTCGTCCGACAGAGCCGTCATCCTCTGCGGGTTCTCGAGGAAGGCGCAGCCGACGTGCTGATTCTGAAGTGCCAGCCCATGGGCGGGGTGATACGGGTGCTCGACCTCGCCGAGCGATCCACTGTCCCTGTCGTTATTTCGTCGGCGCTCGAGACCTCGGTAGGCATGTACGCCGGATTACTTGCAGCGTCGTTGCTCGATGAGCTGCCCTACGCCTGTGGTCTGGGGACGGTTGCCCTGATCGAAGGCGACCCGACCCCGAGCCCGCTCATCCCCAGAAACGGCATGCTCGAAGTGCGACGCCCCGAGCCGGATCCGGATCTTCTCGAGCGGTGGCGACCGAAACGCTCACGATCGGCCGAGTTGCTCCGCAATTTGCGAGCGGCTGCCGAGGTGCTCACTTGAGTCAACCCAACCCGAGCACGGCAATGGCGCGGGCCATGGTGGATGAGCTGTGGAGAAATGGGATCGGTCTTGTGGTGATCTCGCCGGGTTCTCGCTCGGCGGCTATGGCGATCGCCGCTGCGGAGCACCCCGACATCGAGACCAGGGTCGTGCTGGATGAGCGATCGGCTGGCTTTCACGCGTTGGGGCGAGCCAAGGCGACCGGGTTTCCGGCCGCGGTGGTGTCCACGTCAGGGACGGCTCCCGCAAACTACCTACCTGCAGTCGTTGAGGCGGACATGTCGCTGACCCCTCTCGTCGTGCTGTCGGCGGATCGGCCCGCGGAGCTTCGTGGTGTCGGGGCAAACCAGACGATCGACCAGATACGACTCTATGGCGACAGAGTGCGGTTCTTCGGCGACGTGGAGGCTCCCCGGTCGGATGTGAATCTCAACGAATCTTGGCGCTCGATCGTCTCCGAGGCTGTCGCTACCGCACGCGGACAAGGAGACCGACCGGGCCCGGTGCATCTCAACCTGGCATTCCGTGAGCCGACGGTTCCGGTCACCGATGACGGGCGGACGCAAGATCTCGGATATCCGTTCTCCATCGAGGGTCGACGGGACGCTGCGCCATGGATCAATCCGGTCATCCCGGTGCCACCGTCGGCGGATCTGCGTCTGGTCGGCTCGTCACGTGGGCTGGTCATCGCCGGTGATGGTGACTACGACCGAGGCGGTTTGATGGAGGCGGCCGAGGCTCTCGGGTGGCCGGTTCTGGCGACGGCTTTGTCCGGCATGCGTGGCGAGTCCGTGGTGAGCACCTATCACCATTTGCTCATTGGTGGCGTTCCTCAGCATCTGACTCCCGAGACGGTCTACGTGGTTGGCGCAGTTGGCCCGAGTCAGCGTCTCGAGGACCTGATCGAGTCTGCGGTCGGCCAGCGAATCCGGGTAGACGCTCGGGGGAGGAGAATCGATCCACGTCGGAACGCCACCTGTGTTCTCCACGCCGAGCCTGTGACGACCCTCATCCGGGCAGCCACCACCAAGACGAATTCCCGCTGGGTCGAAGCGTGGGTGGAGGCGGACCGACAGCTCCGTGAGACCATCGACCAGAGTCTCGACGAGGTCACCGTTCCATCCGGCGCTTCGATCGCTCGGTCTCTCAATGGCGTCTCATGGGAGAGGCTGGTGGTTGCTTCGTCCCTCCCGATTCGTGAGGTCGACAGCCACCTCACCCGCCGGGGCACCGTGATAGCCAATAGGGGCGCCTCGGGAATCGATGGATTTGTGTCCACGGCCCTCGGAGTCGCTTCGACGACATCACGCACCTTGGCGATATCGGGCGATCTTTCGCTGCTCCACGACTCGAATGGCTTTCTCTGCGATGCGATCGACGATCTCGTGATGATCGTGCTCGACAACGATGGAGGCGGGCTGTTCGATGATCTCCCACCGGCGGCCCATGCGCCGTCATACGAGAGGCTCTTTGTGACTCCACACGGCCGGGACATCGAGCAACTGGCGCAATTCCACAACCTCGGGTTCATGACAGTCCAAACTCCCGAGGAGGCACGCTCCGCGTCTATGGAGGGACTCGGCAGAGGTGGCCGGCATCTGATCCGCGTGCCAATCGACCGCAGTGCCGACCTGGAAACCCGTCAGATGCTCGACGAGGTGAGTCGGGGGGTTGTGTCTCTATTGCAGCCCTAGCGCCTTGAGCATCGGGCGAAGTTTCAGCTCGGTCTCGGCAAACTCGAAGTCGATGTTCGAGCCGGCCACGATCCCGCCTCCGGCATACAGAGTGACCGTCCTATCGGAGAACAGACCGCAACGAAGAGCGATGGCGAACTCACCATCTCCGTCGGCGTTGAACCAGCCGACAGGCCCTCCGTACCTGCCACGAGATCTTGGCTCGACATCCCTGATCATCCTCGTTGAGGCGTCCGGTGGCTTTCCCGAAACGGCCGCCGTTGGATGAAGGGACCCCAGCACGTCCATGACGGTCGTGCCGGTGGCCGCCGGTCCCACGAACCTGGTGGCCAGATGGTTGATTTCGCCGAACCGGAGCACCGTTCGCTGCTGCACGTCGAGCGAAGTCGTGTGAGCCTTGATCCCTTCCTCGACAGACGATGATGAAAGGGCGTGTTCTCGATTCATCTTGTCCGAGACGAGGTTTTCTGCCTCCGACGCGGTGCCGGCGAGGGCCAGTGACGAGATCCGGCCATCCTGGAGTGAGACCAGAAGCTCGGGACTGGCTCCCACCAGACCCTTGACTTGAAAGGTGTAACAATCCGATTCGGTCGCCCGGAGACGATCAACGACAACCTCGATGGGGACCTCCGAATCGAACTCGATATCGACCTGACGGGCGATCACCACCTTTTGGATCGCCCCGGTTTCGATCGATTCCAGTGCTGCCGACATTGCTGATTGCCAGGCGACAGCCCCGTCGGATACGATTCGGCCATCGGGCAGGGTACAATCGGGTGGGGCAATCTCCTCCACATCCATATCAACGACATCCCCCGTCATCTCGATGACCGAGCCCTTCTCCTCGAGGTCGAAAGTGAACGATGCCATGGCGAACTGTTTCCCACTCTTCCGAAGAGCTGTCAGGGCTCGCTGGTAGCGAAGAGGCCCGGTTCCCGGATCGAAGCTCTGAGATGGGCCCCGACCGATTAGGGCACGGCCGTGGCGAATCCACGCCAGATTGGGTTGGGCGGCCTCGGTCACTCCGGGAAGGGTAGGACCTCCCCGGACGAGTCGACGATGCCAACGCCGCTTGCCAGTCGGGCGAAGACGGACGGATCACCGGACGCTGCCAGCCGCACCCGGCCCTCGCCTTCGATGACACCTGCCACTCGATTCGTCTGGGCTGCCACAGCCGGTGCCGGGTCGATGACGGTGATCCCCGGGCCGGCGATCCTTTCGATGGTCGGTTTGAGGAAGGAGAAGTGAGTGCACCCGAGAACGAGGACGTCTGCCCCCTCATCCATTACCGGAACCAGTGCGGCGGCGACAGTCGCGTCGACACGGGGGCCGGCGAACTCTCCTCGCTCGACCATTTCGACCCACTCCGGACAGGCTCGAGTGACCATTTTGGCTTTTCTCGCGCTGTCTCTCACCACGGACTCGAAAAGACGACCCTGGAATGTGGCCTCGGTGGCGAACACACCGATTACTCCTGTCTCAGAAGTGGCGGCCGCGGGTTTCACAGCCGGCTCCATGCCGACTATCGGGATCGCCGGCCAAGACTCCCGCAGCGAGTCCAGGGCTGCCGCGGAAGCCGTGTTACAGGCGACTACCAGTGTCTCCGCCCCCTGGGAGATGAGCCAGGTGGCCACCTCGTGGGACATCGAGCGGACCTCGTCGAGGCTTCTGATTCCGTACGGCGCCCTGGCGCGGTCGGCAACGTAGAGAAGGTCAGCGTCGGGTGCCAGCGTCTTGATTTCGACGAGAACTGAAAGCCCGCCGACTCCCGAGTCGAAGACACCGATCAATCGGGGCGTCCGGTCATGGGTCGTTCCAGTCGCTGGTAGTTTTGCCATCGGTTCGAAGGAGGTAGTCGGTGCATTTGGAAGGTTCGGTTGCGGTGGTCACCGGCGGTGTCTCTGGTTTGGGCCTGGGCGCAGCTCAAAGGATGGTTCGTCAAGGGGCTTCGGTGGTGATGCTCGACATAAACGAGGAGCGTGGCAAGGAGGCGGCGAAAGAGCTCGGTGACGAGTCCCGGTTTATCCACTGTGACGTATCCAACTCCGAAGACGTGAGTGCGGCCGTATCCGGTGCGCTGGAGGCCTTTGGCTCTATCGATGTGCTGGTGAATGCAGCAGGCGTTGCCCCCGCACAGCGCGTTGTCTCCCGCGACGGGGTGCTGTTCGATCTGGATCTGTTCAAGTTCACTATCGGAGTCAACCTCATCGGGATGTTTGACATGATCAGAAACGTGGCCGCGGTCATGGCGGCAAACGACCCTGGCGAAACGGGGGAGAGGGGGGTCATAGTCAATGTTGCATCGATAGCTGCTTTTGAGGGCCAGGTCGGTCAGGCCGCGTATTCCGCCTCAAAGGGTGGCGTGGTTGCGATGACGCTGCCAATCGCCCGTGATCTGGCCGGAGCCGGCATCCGCGTTGTCACGATTGCGCCGGGCATCATGGACACCCCACTTCTCTCCGGCGCTCCCCAGGAGTTGCGTGACTCGCTGGCCAAACTTCATGTCTTTCCTCAAAGGCTCGGCACGGCCGAAGACTTCTCTCATCTCGTTCAGGCTGTTATCGAGAATGAGATGATCAACGGTGAGGTGATTCGACTCGATGCCGCGGCCAGAATGCCTCCGAAGTGATCCCGAGATGACCACCCGGATCGCCCTCATCTGTTTTGACGATATGGAGGAGTTGGATCTGGTCGGCCCTTGGGAGGTGTTACGCATGTGGCAACTGACTCATCCGGAAGACGATGTCGACGTTTTCACCGCTTCCACGGATGGCCGGACCGTTACCTGTGCGAAAGGAATGACAATCACCGCCGACATCTGTGTCAAGGATATCGGGACGGTTGACGTGATCGTCTATCCGGGGGGCCGTGGGACCAGACGCCATGTGGACGACGCACGGGTGAAGTTGTTTCTCTCCGAGCAGGCAGCGATGGGGACGCTGATGACCTCTGTGTGTACCGGCTCGCTGGTGTTTGCTGCTGCGGGTCTGCTGAATCACCGCCCGGCCACGACGCACTGGGGCTCGCTCGACCGTCTGGCGAGTCTGGACGAGACGATCGAGATTCGACCCGATGACCGCTTTGTCGACAGCGGGGAGGTCATCACCGCGTCGGGTGTCTCCGCGGGTATCGACATGGCCCTGCATCTGGTTGCCCGGCTTCACTCCACCGAGCGCGCCCGTGAGGTCGCCCGGGACATCCAGTACGACCCGGCGCCAGCAGACTCCTAGAGGGGCTGCAAGCCGTGCAAACTCTCCGGGTTCTCCAGACCGGTCAGATCTCCCGGCTCGGTGCCGAGCGCCACCGCCTTGATCACCCGACGCATGATTTTCTGCGACCGGGTCCGGGGCAGGTCATCCACCCACTGGATGGTTTTGGGGCGGAAGGCTTTGCCGAGTGTTTCGTCTGTCCTCGTCTCGACCTTTGCGGTCAGCGTGTCATCTGGAGTCACACCAGGCGCCGGTACGAGGAAGAGGGCAATGGATTCGCCCTTCAAGTCGTCAGGTACTCCTATGGCAGCAGCCATGACGACCTCGTCGAGCGACACCGCGACCGACTCGATCTCGGCAGGCCCGATTCTCTTTCCGGCGATGTTCAAGGTGTCGTCCGAGCGCCCGTGCAGATACCAGAACCCGTCTTCGTCAATGGACGCCCAGTCGCCGTGGACCCAAGTGTCGTCGAAGCGCGACCAGTAGGTGGCGATGTATCTCTCCGGCTCGCCCCAGAACCCTCTTGTCATTCCCGGCCATGAGCCCCTCATCACAAGCTCTCCCACCTCTCCGCGGATCGGCACACCTGCATCGTCGTACACGTCGGCGTCGACTCCCAGCGCAGGGCCGCCAACCGATGTCGGCTTGATCCCCTGGAGGAGATTGACCGAAAGGATGCACGCTCCGATCTCGGTGCCCCCTGAGATGTTCACGATGGGAATTCTTTCGTGTCCGACTTCGCGGAACAACCACCACCACGGCTCGGGATTCCAGGGCTCTCCGGTGCTGCCGAAGGTCTTCAGCCTGGACAAGTCGTGACGATCCGCTTCTTCGGCTCCGTGAGGCTGGAGGGCGCGCACCAGTGTCGGGGACAGTCCGAGGATGGTCACACCGAGTTGTGAGACCACTTCCCAGATGCGATCGGGCCCCGGGTAGTTGGGAACTCCGTCGAAGGCCGCGATGGCAGCTCCGTTGGCCAACCCGGCTATCACCATCCACGGTCCCATGATCCAGCCCATGTCGGTGACCCACATCAGAACGTCGTCCTTGTGGATATCGAGCTGGAAAGCTCCTTCCGCGGCGATCTTGACCGTGAGTCCGGCTTGCACATGAACAGCACCCTTGGGACGCCCGGTGGTTCCCGAGGTGTATGCGATCAGCACCGGGTCCTCCGAGTGGGTAGACGCCGCTTCGACCGGTTCCGTCTCTGGCACCAGGTCGTGCCACCAGAGATCGCGACCCTGGCTGATCGGTGTGTCGGATCGGGGTGTGTAGTCGACGACGATCGTGTGTTCTATTCCACCGACCAGTTCGATGGATTGGTCGATGATCTCTTTCATCCTCATTGTTTTGCCACGCCGCTCGAACCCGTTGGCGGTGATGATCACCTTTGGCTTTGGGTCCTCGAGTCTGGTGGCAACGGCATCTGCTCCGTAGCCGGAGAACACCGGGATGAACACAGCGCCAATCCGGGCGATTGCCAGTAGTGATACGACTGCAAACGAGGACATCGGAAGGTAGACGGCGACTGCGTCGCCCCGGACGACACCCAGAGACCGGAGCGCGCCCGCCAACCGGCTCATCTCACTCTTCAGCTCGCCATAGGTCAGCTCGGACGTCTCGCCTGACTCCTTCTTCGATCGAACCGCAATTCTGGTTGGATCTTCGAGCGCCCATCGGTCGACGCACGCTGCGGACAGATTGAATGCGCCGCCGCCGAACCAGGTCGCCCATGGGTGCCCCCGCGATGTGTCACGCACAACGGACCACGGCCTTTCGAAGGGGAGCCCGATGAATTCGATGACCTCCGGCCAGAACCACTCCTGGTCTGATGTCGATCGACGCACCAACTCGTCATAGGTGGCGATCCCGTGTTTGGCCATGAATCGGGCCGTGTTGGTTCTCCTGGCGCGTTCCTCGTCGGGTCTCCAGGCGATTTCAAAGCTTTCCATGGGCCCTCATGGTGATCGAAGTAGGTTATCGAAGATACCGGGGAGCCGGCTTCTCCATTCCTAGCCTCTCGCCTCATGGTCACTCAAGAGGAAATCGCCGATCGACAGAGATTCCAGCGACGGACTTTGGCTGCCGCCTTTGTCCTTCTGGGGCTTGGAGTTGTCATCTGGCTCATTTTCACTTTGAGCGACATCCTGTTCATGGTCTTCGTGTCGATATTCGTTGCTGTTGCCCTGGTTCCTCCCGTGCAGCTGTTGGTAAAGAGGGGCTGGCGAAGGGGATCGGCGACCGGTGTCGTTTTCCTCGTTGTGTTTCTCATGATCATCGGGTTTACCTGGGCTTTGGCCCCTCTGTTCATCGATCAGATCAATCAGTTGATCGACGCCATCCCCGGCGTCGTCAATTCGCTTCTGTCCTTTCTGGAGGGCACGTTCGGATTCGATCTTTCCGAGTTCGACCTCGAATCGGCCGGTACCGACGTCGCCGACAGCATCCAATCCATTGGGAGCTTTCTGGTTGGTGGGATCGTGGGACTGACAGCTTCGGTGTTTGGTTTCCTGATCTTCGTCACCACGGTTGCGCTGTTCACCTTCTACATGATCGCCGAACTGCCCCAGTTGCAGCGGACAGTCCTTCAGTTCATGCCCGAGCATCAGCAACGTCGGTCTCTTCACATCTGGGACATCGCAGTGGAGAAGATGGGTGGATATATCTACTCCCGGCTGATCCTTGCCATTATCAGCGCCGCCTTCTCGACCATGTTTCTGACATTTCTCGACGTCCCGTTTGCGTTGTCGCTGGGTATTTGGGTCGGTGTTCTCAGTCAGTTCATTCCGGTGATCGGCACCTATCTCGCAATGATTCTGCCTGCGATCGTCGCACTCTCGTCCAACGGCACCTCCACGATGATCTGGGTGATCGTCTTCTTTACCGCATATCAGCAAGTGGAGAACTACGTCTTCTCCCCCCGCATCACCAAGCGAACCATGGAGATCCACCCTGCGGTTTCGATAGCGGCCATCATCATCGGTGGCAAGCTGATGGGTGGGATCGGTGTGGTTCTTGCCCTTCCCATGGCGGGGATCATCCAGGCGATCATCTCGGAGTCCTCGAAACGTCACGACGTGATCCTCGATGATGTCGACAGTGGCCCCGAACCACAGCCCGAGGACTAGACACCTGATCGCTCCGTGGTGGGCATATCAGACCCGATCTGTTTAACCTGTGGTCTCGCATACCTATCTTTTTGACAGGTGTGCCAAAAATCCCTAGTTCGGAGGAAATTCTAGTGAAAGCAACAAAGCCCTTTGGGCTTAGGTTGTTTGCCCTCCTTGCCGTATTCGCCCTCGTTGTGGCGGCGTGCACCAGTGGTGACACGACCGACACGACCGAAGGGGATGATGGCGGAGGAGCAGTCACCACCGAAGGTGACGGTACAACCGATACGACTGAAGATGATGGTGATGAGGCTGCTCCTGTAGAGGGCGGCACCTTCAACATCGGATTCATCTCCAACATCACCACCGACAACTGGTGGGCAGCTCTCGACACACTGAGCTCGACCTACAACC
Source organism: uncultured Boseongicola sp. (assembly GCA_964194555.1). Classification (GTDB taxonomy): domain Bacteria; phylum Actinomycetota; class Acidimicrobiia; order Spongiisociales; family ZC4RG35; genus SZUA-217. The sequence goes on from CAXMMT010000097.1 coordinate 31,286, forward strand.
AGGCGTACCTGGGTAATGCCAAGACGGCGTTGTTCACGTTGACCAACCCCGGCTTCGTCTACGTACCGGGCATCGCCTCCACCTCGGAGCCGGTCACGGCGGTCGAGGAAGGTGATGTCTGGGTTGTCGAACAGCCCATACGCACAGACATGGTCTGGTCGGACGGTGTGACCGTCACTGCCAACGATCTTGCGTTTTACTTCGATGTGACACGCGAGTTCAACCTTGGCAGCAACCACGCGGCCAGTTTTGTGCCAGCTGTCCTGAGCGTCACCGCACCCTCGGATGATGTGGTTCGCATCGAATTCGAGACAGAACCCGGTCTGGCCGTGTGGCAGAACGGTGTTGGCTTCGCTCCCTTCGTTCCGTCGCACTTCTGGGCACCACATGTCGCAGATGCGCGTGCCGCGGCTGCAGAGTTGGCCTCGACCGTCACAGACGAGGAAGCCGTAGAGGCAATCGTCGCGGCGTCGCTCGAGGATGAAGATCCTGAGACCGACATCGCAGAAGAGGACGTCACTCAGGAAGACATCGACGCCTGGATCGCCGATTCGGTGGCCAATGAGGCCTTGACGGTTCTGTACGCGGTCACTGCTCCCATGGAGCCATCGGCCGGCAGCCAGGTATTCGACCAGTGGGAGACGGGTGCCTTCGCGGCCACCGTGTCCAACGCGTCATACTTCGACAGTGGCACCGTGAACACTCTCTACGCGGATGGTTCCTTCCAGATCGTCAATAGCGATCGTGGCGAGGATGCTGTCTACGGTGGAGACGCTTCCGGTGGCCCCGTCGACTCCTACGTCGAGGGACCGTTTGTCTCAGAGATTCTCTGGATCGAGCACGGCACCAAAGACGCGGCATACGAGAAGCTCGCGGCGGGTGAGATCGACTACGTGTACGACCCGACTGGGATCACCAGCGGTCTTCGTAACGAGTTGGCCTCCAACCCGGATCTCAACTTCTCGGTCAACCAGACCGAAGGCTTCCGTTATCTGGCATTCAACGTGCGTAAGGCACCGATGTCCGATCTGGCCTTCCGTCAGGCGGTAGCCATTGTGATCAACAAGGAACTGGTGGCCGACACCGTCCTTGCCGGCGCGGTGTTCCCCGGTTACACCATCATCCACCCGAGCCTGACAGTGTTCTACAACACAGACGTGCCGAGGGCTGGATGGGGTGATGACGGACCATTGAGTGAGGCCGACCGCTTCCTGGACGCTGTCCAGATCCTCAAGGATGCCGGTTACACCTGGGATGCAGAGCCGATCATCGATCCGGAGAACGCGGACCCGGTTGGCACCGCTGGCGTTGGCTTGACCATGCCAAACGGGACGAAGATTCCGGAGATCCGGATCCTGGCCCCTGGCCCCGGTTATGACCCGTTCCGGGCCACCTTCTCCATCTGGGTTGAGCAGTGGATGAACGATCTCGGTATACCGGCAGTCGCCGATCCGACCGACTTCAACGCCATTGTCTCTGCGGTGTTCCCACCGCAGACAGAGGAGAGCGCAACTGCATGGGACATGTACATGCTTGGTTGGGGTGGTGGCGACGTATCACTGCCTGGTACTTCACAGGTGGCGTTCTTCCACTCACGTGAAGATGCCGTGACCGGCGGTGGGTTCAACACACCTGGTTACAAGAGCGACCGGTTCGACGCCGTGGCCGATGCCTTCGAGGCAGCTACCGACGTCGCGAGTGCCGCTGAGCTGACCAAGGAAATGGACTTGATCCTCGCTGAGGAGCTTCCATACGTGGTGTTGTTCCGCACGCCAATCATCGAGGCTTACGTCTCGAGTGTCGTGTTCCCGGCAAATACCATCATGGGTGGCCACTCCGGCTTCCCCAACGGATGGCCAAGTGCGGTGCAGGTAAGCGAGTAGTCGCTTTCGCGCAACGCTGAATTAGTGAGAGGGGAGGGACTTCGGTCCCTCCCCTCTTCCTCATAGATGCGTGGGCGTAGCTGTCATCGAGCCAGTAGCCTGTGCCGGTGGCACGTCTAGGATGCCCCCGGGCCGCACTGCTGAGGAGGTATCGGGAGTGATGTTTTGCTGAAGTTCATCGGAAGACGTCTGATCCAGATGGTTTTTCTGTTCTTCTTGTTCCTCACTCTGGTCTTCTTTCTGCTGCAGGCCCAGCCGGGCGATATAACCGCCCAGTTCCTCGACCCGACGATCCCTGCCGAGGTCCGCGCCCAGATCGTTGAGCGCCTGGGTCTCGATGGCAGTATCTGGACGCAGTGGTGGAATTACATCACCAACTTCGTCACCGGCAATCTCGGCGTCAGCTTCCAGCAGTATCCACGTCCCGTGATCGACGTGATAGCGGAGCGAATTCCGCGGACACTGTTCCTCTTCACCTTCGCCACACTGCTCGCCTACACCATCGGATTCTCCCTTGGCAAACGGCTGGCCTGGAGGCGGGGTGGTTTCTCCGAGCACTCCGTGACCATCAGCGGCGTCCTGCTCTACACCGTGTTCTACCCATGGTTCGCCATCCTCATGATTCTGTTCTTCGCCTCTGGGCTCGGATGGTTTCCGATCAACGGTTTTTTGACGCCGAGCTTCTGGAGAAACGCGCCCTACAGCGGCAATGAGGTTTTCGCCCAGATGTTGCTATCGCTCGCTGTGATGGCCGTGGTCCTTCTCGCCACAAAGTGGTTCGCCAGTAGCCAGGATGAGCGATCATCAGCACGTCTGGTGCGATGGATCGGGTATAGCGCGGGGGTTGGTTTCATGGTCCTCTTCTGGCTGACGAAACCGGAGATGCGTCCCTTCGCCCAGGACATAGCGCACCATTCGATACTCCCGATAGTCACCCTGTCTCTGATCGCCTTCGCCGGCACCATGCTCCTCACCCGTGGGGCGATGCTGGAGACCCTCAAGGAGGATTACATTCTCACCGCCCAGGCGAAAGGCGTTCCCGAGAAGGACATCCGGGACAAGCACGCCGCTCGTAATGCCTTGCTTCCGGTTGTGACATCACTGGTCCTCGGACTGGCGTTCATCATCGGTGGAGGGGTTGTCACCGAGACAGTGTTCTCCTGGCCCGGAATGGGTTCTCTACTTCTCACGGCCACGGTCGCCGAAGATGTGCCTGTGGCCACCGGCGCCCTTGCATTCATCGGGGTCCTGGCTCTGATAGCCCACCTCGTTGTTGATATCCTCTATGCGGTGCTCGATCCACGGATCAGGATTCAGGATGCGAATTAAGAGCCTCGAACTGTCATGGTGATCAAGGAGCCAGAGAAGGTAGATGTCGCATCCTCTGAGGAGCCGGATGCTCTGATCCGCGCTGATGAGGACCTGCCTGAGTCCTTGTGGAAGGTTCGTCTCGGTCTTGCATGGAAGGGCTTCAAGAAGAACTGGGCGCTGTTCATGGAGAACAAGATCGGGCTTCTCGGTCTTTTCATCATCGTCTTGTTCGCCCTCATGGCCCTTGCCTACCCCGTCTTCCGGGCTGTCGGACCATGGCAGGACGACAACATCTACGACCCGGTCATCGGCTACGACGCTCCAATTCAAGAATTCGAGATCGTGGCCACAGATGCGGAGGTCACCGACCCGGCGACTCAGATGGACGCCAACACCGCTCAACTATGGTGCTTTGGTGTCACTCCGGGTGGCATCTGTGAGATTCCATTGCAACCGGCCCCTCCGTCTGAAGGGCACATCCTCGGCACCGACCCGCTAGGGCGCGATGTAGCCGCCCAACTCTCGTTCAGCACCCGCTCTGCGTTCATGCTCGGGCTGATCGCCGCGGTGGTCACCGTGGTGGTGGCGACCGTGATCGGTTCGATCTCCGCCTTCTACGGCGGCTGGGTGGACAATTTTCTCATGCGGCTTGCCGACCTGGTGCTGCTTCTGCCACTGATTCCCATTCTGATCGTCTTATCAGGTTTGTGGACGATCAACCTTCCGCTGCTGGGAGTGTTGATCGGAGTCCTGTCGGGTTTCGGTGGGACTGCGATCGTTCTCAAATCCCAGGCTCTCTCGATCAAGGTGAAGCCCTTCATCGACGCCGCCAGGGTCTCAGGCGGGTCCAACACCCATCTCATTCTCAAGCACATCATTCCCAACGTCTTGCCACTCAGCTTCCTGTTCATGATGTTCACTGTGACCGAGGCCATCTCACTGGAAGCGACACTGTCATTCTTCGGTCTGCTGAACATCGACATGAGTTGGGGAATCATGCTCAACACCTCACAAAGCCAGGGCTACCTGCGATCGGGGCTCGAGTTCTGGTGGCTGTTGATCCCCGCCGGTCTGGCCGTCACGCTGCTCGCCGCGGGGTTCTTCTTCGTAGGCAGGGCGATGGACGAGGTCATCAACCCCAGGCTCAGAGCCCGATGACGGATACCCGGACGACGGCGGCCGAACCCGACCGCGGCCCTGGAGACGCCTACCCCGAACCCCCCATCCTCGAGGTGAAGAACCTCGTCATGAACTACGAAGTCAAGGATGGGATGGTCTCAGCTGTCGAGGATGTGTCTTTCGCACTTCCCAAAGGAAGCTCGCTCGGGATAGTCGGTGAGTCGGGGTGTGGGAAGACCTCGGTTGCCCTGACTCTCATGCAGTTGACCGCCAACAACGCCAAGGTCCTCGGTGGCGAGGTGATACTCGACGGTGTGAATCTTCTCGAACTCGACAAAGAGCAGATGAGAAAGCGTCGGTGGACGGATGTGTCGATGGTCTTCCAGGGCGCCATGAACTCGTGGAACCCGGTGTACACAGTGGGTCAGCAGATTCGAGAGGCAATGGACATCCATTGGGATCCAACCCCCTCCGCCCAGGAGGCCAGGGACAAGACCGAAGAGCTGTTCAATCTCGTTGGAATCGATCCGGAGATGATCGACCGTTATCCCCACGAGTTCTCCGGAGGGATGAAACAGCGCGCTGTGATCGCGATGGCGCTTTCCTGCGATCCGAAGCTCATCATCGCCGACGAGCCGACGACGGCCCTCGATGTGATAGTCCAGGAGCAGATACTCGTGGAGCTCAAGAAGATCCAGCGAGATCTGGGCATGAGCATCATCTACATCTCCCATGACATCGCCGTCATCGCCGAGATCACCGATCGCATGGGTGTCATGTACGCAGGCAAGCTGGTCGAGCTTGGCCCCACAGGTGACATCTTTGCCAGGCCCCGTCATCCCTACACCTGGCTGATTCTCTCATCGACTCCGTCGATAACCGGTCCCCGGCGTCAGCTCGCGCCACTCGAGGGCGAGCCGCCAAACCTCCTTGATCCGCCCTCAGGATGCCGTTTCCACCCGAGGTGCCCTTTTGCCACCGAAGTCTGCGCCAAGGACGAGCCACCGCTGACAGAGATCGAGCCCGGGCATTCCATTGCCTGCTGGAACCATGAGCAGGTGCCGGTGACCTTTGCGAGGGGTGAATGATGACCGAGCAGAACGGGAAGATACGCGTCAAGGTCGAAGATCTCGAGAAGCTATTTCCGATCTCGAAGGGACTCTTTCGCAAGTCGACCGACTTTATCCACGCTGTAGACGGTGTCAGTTTCGAGATAAAGGCAGGCGAGAGTCTTGGTCTCGTTGGAGAGTCCGGCTGCGGCAAGACGACAACGGGGCGGATTCTCGTCAAGCTCGATGAGGCCAGCAGTGGAGAGATCCTGATCCGTGACGACGCGACCAACGAAATGACCCATGTCGACGATGTCAAGTCAAAGGAAGACCGCAAGGAGTTCCGCAGAAACGTCCAGATGATCTTCCAGGACCCGTATGAGTCGATGAACCCGAGAAGGACGGTGTTCGACATCGTTGCCGAGCCGTTGTTCGTGCAAGGGATTGGAACCACAGGGGAGCGTGAGAAGCGCGTTATCGATCTTCTGCGTCTTGTGGGCTTGACTCCACCCGAGCCGTTCCTGTTCCGCTACCCGCATGAACTGTCGGGTGGCCAGCGTCAACGAGTTGCCATCGCCCGGGCACTGGTGCTGGAGCCTTCGTTCGTCGTCGCTGACGAGCCGACATCCATGCTCGACGTGAGCATTCGCATCTCGATCATGCGGCTTATGCTGGAACTCGCCGAGAAGCTCGGCGTGACTTATCTCTACATCACCCATGATCTGGCGGTAGCCCGCTACATGTGCGACAGGATCGCAGTGATGTATTTGGGAAAGATCGTAGAGATGGGGCCCACCGAGGATGTGCTCGGCTCCGCGATGCATCCATACACGCGGGCTCTCTTGTCGGCGGTGCCCGTACCAGACCCCTCCTACCGACGACCAAAGGTCGAGATCGAGGGTGGTATTGCCAGGGCCATCAACCCAGCCCCGGAGTGCCGCTTCCTAGCACGTTGTACTTTTGCCGTTGATCAGTGCAGGACCGATCCCCATCCGGATCTGTACGACCGTGGGACCGACCATCTGGTCGCCTGTCATCTGGTCACGGCGGATGGTTCGTGGACAGGACGCGAGCGCGCGGTTCTCGAACTCCGCTCCTGAACACCTGGTCCCCTGAGTGATCGGGGAGGAAATACTCTCCGGGTCCTTGGAAATGGGTGCCGCGAGGCGTTTCATCCCCGACTATGAGGATTTGGCGACGTCTCAGCCCTGCCCCAATGGTGCTTGTCCTGGTACTCGCTGCCTGTACCCAGAGCCAGGCTGAACCGTCGACGACCCTGACCACCGCCACAGTTCCGGTGACCACGACCACGGCACCCCTGGTGACCACGACCACAGAAGATGATTCGTGTCCGGATGCTTTCTGCGTTGTCTATCACATTCGTCCTGAGGCGAAGTGGTCCGATGACACACCGGTGACGGCGGGTGACTTCGTCTATACCCACGAAGTCATGGTCGATCCACTCAACGGGGCGGCCGTAGGGACCGGTTATGACCTGATTACCGGATCGGATGTCATCGACGAGAAAACGGTCCTGTTCACGTTCTCCAGGGTCTATGGGCCCTGGCAGACGTTGTTCGAGGTGATACTTCCCAAACATGTGCTCGCCAGCTTCGACTCTGGGATCCCCATGGAGAGAGCGCTGGCAACCACGGCAGGCCCCTTCGTGCTTCACGATTCTGTGGAAGGCGATCGGATCATCCTGAGACGCAACCCCCGGTATTGGGCGAAGAACGACCCGTTGTCCGACGCTCCGCTGGGAGACGTCGGCGAGATCCATTTCGTTTACCCCGAGAGCATTCGAAACATGCTTCGCGACCTTGAGGACGGTGAGATCGATCTGATCAACCCTCGACCCCTCGACTGGATGGTGGACGAGGTCGGCGACATGGAGGAGGTGACCTACCAACTGGGACCGGGACCCTTCTGGGATCACATCGACTTCAATCATGATGACCCTCTTCTGTCGCAAAGATGGGTTCGAGAGGCAATCTCTCTCGCCATTGATCGAGAGGCTCTGCTCGACGGGACTGTGCGCACGGTCGACCCCGAGGCCACCGCACTGGACAGCACGGTATGGATGGTCGACTCGGTCAACTATCAATCCAACTTCGAGGACCTTTACAACCCCGAGATTGCCGAGCAGATACTCCTCGACCATTTCTGTGAGAGGGGCGAAGACGACATTTACTCATGTCAGGGACGACGCATGTCCTTTGTCTGGGCCACCACTCTCGGAGATGAGTTCCGCGAGACACACTTCGAGCTTGCTCGACTGGCGCTCGAGGCAATAGGGGTGGAGTTGGTCGGTGATTTCATGACCCCTTCGGACCTGTTCTCGTCCGAAGTGTTCTTCGGCGGTCCCGGCGTATGGCAGATCATTAACTTCTCGTGGAAGGCTGCTGCCGACCCGCACCTTGCCAACAGCACGTACTTCTGCGATGGCGCCGCTCCTAACGGTTTCGGTGCGTTGAACGTGAACCGCTATTGCGACGAGGACGTCGACTCACTGGTGCGCTCGACGGACGACATTGCCGACGGCGGCCAGAGAGTACGAGCCTATAACGATGCCGACACGGCGTACCTGAATGACCTGGCGCTGATACCGCTTTATCAGAAACCGGCCTTCCTCGCCTGGAACACGGCACTCATCGGGCCCGAGCTCAATATCTCACGTTCCACCGACCTGTGGAATGTCGCAGCCTGGTCCGGCAAGGAGATCATCGTGATCGCCCTCGGCTCAGAGCCAGAGTCACTCAATCCCTTGATACTCCATGACTCGGACACGGCGCTGGTTCTCGCCGCGATGTTCAATGGCGCATTTGGGGTCGGCCCCAACCTCGATTTCAAACCGGTGCTGATCGAGAGCGCCGAGACGTTTGTGAGCGATTCCTGATGCCCGGCCCGTTGTCTGGAGTCCGTGTTGTCGAACTGGCGGGACTGGGGCCGGCTCCCTTCTGCGGGATGGTGCTGTGCGATCTCGGCGCCGAAGTGGTCCGGGTTGATCGAGCCGATACAACGGTCGGTGACCACGCCTCGAGCAGCAGACACGACTTGCACAATCGGGGTAAGCGATCCATCGGGCTCAATCTGAAGACCCCCGATGCCGTCAAGGTGGTTTTGGGTCTCGTCGAGAGAGCGGACATCCTGATCGAGGGCTTCCGGCCCGGTGTCACGGAACGTCTCGGGATCGGGCCGGCCGAATGTCTGGCTGCCAACACGGCGCTCGTCTACGGACGGGTCACCGGATGGGGCCAGCAGGGACCATTGGCCTCCTCCGCAGGTCACGACATCGACTACATCGCACTTTCCGGCGTGCTTCATTCCGTCGGGCCTGCTGAGCGTCCGATTCCGCCTCTGAATCTGGTCGGTGATTATGGAGGAGGGGGGATGCTTCTCGCTCTCGGGGTGATGGCGGCACTCTTCCATGCCCGCGAATCCAATCAGGGCCAGATAGTCGACGCCGCGATGGTCGACGGTTCTGCACTGTTGACGACATCGCATCATGGACTGATGGCCGAGGGTATCTGGGCATCCGCTCGACGGGAATCGAACCCTCTCGACGGGGGTGCTCCCTTCTACGCGACCTACCAGACATCGGACGGGAGGCATATGGCCGTGGGCTCTCTCGAGCCCCGGTTCTATGCGGAATTGCTCGACGGGCTGGGTCTGGAACCAGGGGACCTGCCCCCTCAGACCGACCGCTCCGGGTGGCCCGAGCTTCGAGAGGTGTTCACCGCCAAGTTCCTGGAGCGGACGAGAGATGAGTGGGCGGAGCACTTTGACGGCACCGACGCTTGCGTTGCCCCGGTCCTATCGATGGAGGAGGCGCCGGGCCACCCTCACAACAGGTCGAGGGGGACCTTCGTGATGATCGACGATGTGACACAACCGGCCCCCGCGCCCCGATTCTCGGCCACGGTGCCCACTGTTTCGAGTGGTCCGAGTGTTCCCGGCGCCGACACCGACACGATCCTCGATCAGCTCGGATACAACTCCAAAAAGATCAGTATGCTCCGCTCATCCGGAGCAGTCATCTGACCCAATGGAGGAGCCGTGAACAATCAGGCTGTGCTAGCAGAGCGAGCCGAGATCGATGCAGTAGTGGAAGGCAAGACCCTTGTTGATTTCTTCAATCGAAACGCCGACCAGTACGGGGATCAGCCGGCGATCCATTGGAAGGACGGCGACTGGAGCGTCCTGACCTGGTCTGAGTACAGAAATGTGGTTCACCAGGCCGCCGCAGGGCTCCAGTCCCTCGGCGTCGGTGAAGGCGAGTTTGTTGCTGTCATGGCCGGAAACCGGCCCGAGCACGTGATCGCCGATTTCGCCGCGGTCCACGCCGGTGGGACCCCGGTGACTGTGTATTCAACGCTGGCAGCGAGTCAGGTGCAGTACATCGCGGACAATTGTAAGGCCACGGTTGCAATCCTCGAGAACCTGGACTTCATGAAACGATGGGAGGAGATTCGCTCCGAGCTGCCCAACCTTCGTTATGTCGTTCTGATGTCGGGTGCCGAGAATTACGAGACCTCCGACTGGGTTCTGAGCTGGGATGAGTTGCTCGCCAGAGGAACCAACAGGCTCGGTGAGGACCCCGAGACCGTGAACAGGTCGGCCGGGGCGGTTGCACCTGACACCCTCGCCACCCTGATCTACACCTCGGGCACCACCGGCACACCCAAGGGCGTGATGATCAGTCAGTACAACGCGGTGTGGACGCTGGAGTCGCTGCGGAGGGCTGCTGATCTCGAGATCGGCGCAAGGATGGTCTCCTACCTGCCGCTGGCCCATATCGCCGAGCGCCTGGCTACCCACTACCTCGGTACCTATCTGGCTGGCCAGGTGTGGTACTGCCCTTCGATCGCCGCCGTACTCGACTACATCCAGGCGGCGCAACCCACGCTGTTTGTTGCAGTCCCTCGCGTCTACGAGAAGTTTCATGCACGTCTAATGGGCCGGTTCGCCGGGGAGGAGGGGATCAAGAAGACGCTTCTCGACCAGGCGCTTGCGCAGAACGCAAAACGGGTCGACGCCGAGATGGAGGGCAAGAGTGGACCGATGTTGGCCGGCCTCCTCGACAAGATCGTCCTCTCCAAGGTGAGAGACGGGCTCGGCATGGGTCAGGTCAGGGTCGCCATCACCGCAGCCGCCCCGATCAATCCTGATCTGGTCAAGTTCTTCATGACGATCGGAATTCCTCTCTATGAGCTCTACGGAATGTCGGAGACAACCGGGCCCGCGACCACCAACGTTCCGGGAGCGGTCAAGATTGGATCTGTTGGTAGAGCCATCCCGGGTGTTGAGGTGACGACGGCCGACGACGGCGAATTGCTCATGCGCGGCGGCGTGATAACTCAGGGTTACTACAAACTCGACCAAGCAACCCGTGAGACCTATGGCGAGGACGGTTGGCTCTACTCCGGAGACCTTGCCCGGATCGACGAAGACGGGTTCGTTTGGATCGTCGGTCGCAAGAAGGAGATCATCATCACCGCCGCCGGGAAGAACGTCGCCCCGGCCCAACTGGAGACGGCCCTCGGAAACCACCCGATCATCTCCAAGGCATGCATGGTCGGGGACCAGCGCAAGTTCATCTCGATGGTTATAGGACTCGATGGTGAGGAGGCCCCGGAATGGGCCGCGGCACATGGAATCGAATACAGCGACCTGGCCGGCTTCTCAGAGCTTCTGGGGGTGCAGGAAGAGATCGCCGCTGCTGTGGAAGCGGCAAACGAGACCGTCTCCCACGCCGAGCAAGTGAAGAAGTGGATCATCGTGCCCGATGAGTGGACTCCCGAATCAGGTGAAGTCACACCGTCGTTGAAGCTGAAGCGTCACATTGTTCTCGACAAGTACGCCGAGGAAATCGACGCGATGTACACCGGCGTCTGACCACAAGAGACCCCGGATGAACCGGACTATTTTCGAGTCGGATCACGACCTGTTCCGAACGTCGGTCCGCGAGTTCGTCGAACGGGAGATGACCCCAAACGTCCCTAGGTGGGAGAAAGCGGGAATCGTCGACAAGGAGGTCTTTCGAAAGGCCGGTCGGGCGGGGATGCTCGGCATGGCTGTTTCCGAGGTGTATGGCGGTGGTGGTGTCGACGACTTCCGTTTCAATGCGGTGATAGTCGAGGAGCTCATGCGTGGTGACGCGATGGGCTCCGGACTGTGCATCACCCTTCATAACGACGTAGTCCTGCCCTACTTCATGGAGCTGGCGACAGAGGAGCAAAGTGAGCGATGGCTGCCGGGGCTGGTTTCCGGGGAGCTGATGAGCGCAATCGCCATGACCGAGCCGGGAGCGGGCTCTGACCTGGCGGGAATCACTACGACCGCACTGCGCGACGGAGATAGTTATCTCGTCAACGGTTCGAAGACATTCATAACCAACGGAATCAACTCCGACCTGATCGTGACGGCGGTCAAGACCGACCCCGAGCAGCGACATACCGGGATGAGTCTTCTTGTGATCGAGGATGACACGGAGGGATTCACCCGGGGACGAAATCTGGACAAGATCGGTCTTCACGCCCAGGACACCGCCGAGCTCTTCTTCGATGACGTGAGAGTCCCACTGCAGAACCTGCTTGGCGAGGAAGGCAGGGGGTTCGTTCACCTGATGGACAACCTTCCCCAGGAGAGGCTCTCGCTCACCGTTGGTTCGATTGCACACGCCCAGACCGCTTTTGGTTGGACACTCGAGTACGTCAAGGAGCGGCATGCGTTCGGGCAGCCAATCGGCAGCTTTCAGACTGTGAAACATGCCATGGCGGAGATGCGCACCGAGTTGGACGTAGCACAGACTTACGTCGACGCCCAGGTAACGGCGCTCAACGCCGGTGAGCTGAGCGCAGAGGAGGCGGCCAAAGCCAAATGGTGGGTCACTGAACTCGAGAACAAAGTGATAAGCCGCTGTCTTCAGATGTTTGGGAGCTGGGGCTACATGGAGGAGTATCCGATAGCCCGAGCGTTCAGAGATGCTCGGGTGCAAACCATCTACGGGGGAACGACCGAGGTCATGAAAGAGATCGTCGGACGCTCTCTTGGTCTCTAACGGAGGGTCAGTAATTGAGTGAGCCAATCACATTCGATGGGCGGGTCGCCGTCATAACCGGGGCCGGGGGGGGTCTCGGGAAGACATACGCGCTCGAGCTTGCCCGTCGCGGCGCTCGCGTCGTGGTCAACGATCTCGGCGGGTCTGTAGACGGCACGGGGGCTTCGGTGTCCGCTGCCGATGTTGTGGTCGACGAGATCAGAAGTGCCGGTGGGGAGGCCGTCCCCAATTACGACTCGGTATCAACCGAGGAGGGGGGAGCGGGCATCATAGGGACTGCTGTCGATGAGTTTGGTGGAGTGGACATCTTGGTCAACAACGCCGGGATTCTTCGAGACAAGTCTTTTGCCAACATGGAGACGGCTGAGATCGAAGCGGTTCTCGAGGTTCATCTGAAAGGCGCTTTCTATGTCAGCCAGCCTGCCTTTCGGGTCATGAAGGACAACGGCTATGGCCGCCTGGTGTTCACTTCATCAAATGCTGGGCTATTCGGCAACTTTGGCCAGGCGAACTACGGCGCTGCCAAGGCCGGACTTGTCGGTCTTGCCAACGTCCTTGCCATCGAGGGGATGAAGTACAACATCAAGTCCAATGTGATTGCTCCTGTGGCGCGAACCAGGATGACCGCAGACATTCTCGGACCGTTTGCGGAGATGGTCGACCCGAACCAGGTTACGCCGATGGTGGTCTACCTTTGCTCGGAGTCCAACGAGTACACCCACGAGATCTTCACAGCCGGCGGTGGCCGCTTCGGGCGTATCTTCATCGGGACGAATGAGGGCTGGTTCGCCGGTCAGGGGGCCGTTCCCTCGGTGGAAGAGCTCTCAGAGCATCTCGACGAGATCCGCGACATAGGCGAGCACATCATCCCGTCCAACATCAACGACGAATTGATGCTGCTCGGTCAGATGCTGGCCGGCTGACATGGCGATTGATCTTGCCAGGGTTGTTGGGGCCGAACTGGTGGCCGAGGGCTATTCGTGGACCGACGACGATGTGATTCTCTACAACCTCGCCGTTGGTGCCGGCAACCCGCCCAATGACCCCTTGGAGTTGAAGTACGCCTACGAGGCCGACCTCCAGGCGGTCCCCAGCTTCGGGACGATTCCGCCGTTCGGGATGATGATGAGCATGGGGATGATCGAGGGGGTTGATATCAATCTCACCCAGATTCTTCATGGCTCCCAGGAGTTGATGGTCCACCGCCCGATTCCGACATCGGGGACTGTTTCTCAAAGCGGTCGTGTCGTGGATGTCTTTGACAAGGGAAAAGGAGCCCTGGTCGTCATGGAGATCGTCTCGGTCCTGGACGAGACTGGTGAGTCTCTCTTCACCAATCGTCCTTCGATATTCGTCCGGGGCGAGGGCGGTTTTGACGGCGAATCTGGCCCACCCCGGGGAAACGAGGCGCCGGATCGGGAGCCGGACCAGCGGATCGAGTCGCCCACATTGCCCCAGCAGGCCTTGTTGTACCGCATGGTTTCGGGCGACAAGAATCCGTTGCATGCAGATCCCGGCTTCGCAAGCTTCGTTGGCTTTGACCGACCGATTCTCCACGGTCTTTGCACCTACGGCGTGGTGGCCAAAGCAGTCGTGGACAGCGCCCTCAACGGAAAGCCAGAGAGGCTTGCCTCCTTCAAAGCGCGCTTCACCGGGCATGTGTTTCCGGGAGAGACACTGATCACGCGGGTTTGGGATGAGGTCGATGGCCTGATTGTGGAAGCGAGCATCAAAGAGCGGGGGACGACCGTACTCTCGAATGCCTTGGTAACGGTGCGAAGCTAGCGACGGGCCACTAGAAGAAAACCACTAAGCCCGGATCTCCACCGGGGTCCCCAGCGGAACCATCGTGTGGAGTTCGGTGATCAGATCGTTGGGCAAGCGGACACAACCCAGCGACACCGCCCGGCCGATCGAGGCAGGGTTGCTGGTTCCGTGAATCCCGATGATCCCATCTCCTCCGTTGTATTCGGTAATGGTGTCCGAACGCGCCGAGAGGCCAAGGGCGTGGGGTCCCCACACGCTGTTTGGGTTCGCCAGTGTCACGCTGTCGGTGACGAAGAAGACTCCGGTGGGTGTCTGGTTCTGGTCGGTCCCGATGGCAACCGTGGAGTTGATCATCTCTTCGCCGTTGACGGTGTAGGTGAGCGTCTTGTCACTCAGGTCGATGACGATCTTGCCCTCCACCAGGTAGAGCTCGACGTGGTCGGTGTGGATCCACCCGGTGCTGCCGTTGGGGCGGATCGGCAGCATGACCTCTACCCAGCCATTGGCCGGCTCTCCAATCACTGTGAGAACCGTGACGGTGTTCAGGATGGTTGTGGCCGGCAAGGTTACCAAGGGCTCCTCATAGCTCGGGGTGGAGTAAACCTCGGTATCTCCTCGTGTCATCGCCACCAGTGAGCTGTGCTCAGCCAAACCGGCTTCGAAGCCCCGATAGACGGGTCGGTCGTCGGTCTCTGGCAATTCGACGGGTTCTTCGACGACCTCATCCGGTGGAGAGAGGATCTCGGCAGCGGCCGCTGTGATGGTGGTCGGGGCAGGTTCGAATACCACAGCACCGCCGCATGCAGCGATGACGATGGCGAGAACAACCGAAAGCGCGCCCTTTTTCATCACATAACCTTATCGGTCTCTCGACCAGAGCCGTTTAGCCTTCGATTCGTGAATCGTGTGTTTGTCACGAGGCTGTTGCCAGAGAAACTCATTGCTCCGTTGCGCAGCGAGAATAGTGTGACGATCTGGGATGGCGAGGGACCTGTTCCCAACGACGTCCTGGTGTCCGAGACGTCGTCGGCCGACGGTTTGCTCTGCATGATCACCGATGGGATCGGACGTTCTCTTCTCGATCGGGCGTCCCGCCTTCGTGTCATCTCCCAGATGGCGGTCGGAGTGGACAACATCGATATCGACGAATGCTCGAAGCGGGGGATTCTCGTCGGGCATACGCCTGGAGTTCTCACCGAGACGGTCGCCGATTCGGCCTTCGCCTTGCTCGGGGCTGCGGCACGTCGGCTGTTCGAGGGTGAGAGAGAGGTTCGCTCGGGGAGGTGGGGACCCTGGGAGCCGTTTCATCTCACCGGCGGTGATCTTCACAACACCACACTTGGAATCGTGGGCATGGGCCGCATTGGCCGGGCCATCGCCAGACGAGCTGCCGGCTACGAAATGCGTGTCCTCTATTCGTCACCCACTCCCAAGGATCTGGCCGACGCCGACCATGTTCCTCTGAAGATACTTCTGACCGAGTCGGATCATGTGGTTCTGTCCGCGTCACTCAACGAGGCAACCCGGGGCCTGATTGGCGCCCCGGAGCTTGGTCTCATGCGACCGACGGCTTATCTGGTCAACGTGGCGCGGGGACCTCTCGTCAACACCGTCGACCTGACCGAAGCGCTGCGCTCGGGCGGGATTGCCGGTGCAGCGCTCGATGTCACCGATCCCGAGCCACTTCCTCCGAATCACCCGCTTCTCTCGGTGCCCAATTGCCTGGTGGTGCCCCACATCGCGAGCGCATCCGTCAGAACCAGGAATGCAATGGCGGCGTTGGCGGTAGAGAATCTTGTGGCAGGTCTGGAAGGCCGCTCGATGCCTGCTGCCTACCCGACAGCCGGATAGCCCTGTTTGGGAGATTACCCTGCCATGGTCCACAGACGCTCAGGGAGAACTCTGCCAATGTTTCGACTGCCCGACGCCAAGTCCGTCGAGCGCAATCCAGACCAGGAGAGGTTGCGGCAGCTTGCCGTGGCGGTTCTGCCGCGTCTCACCGAAACTGAGTTCGAGAACCTCAACTATCAGGCTCAAGTAACCGCACGGCTGAAGAACTCGACGTTCTTCGTCTCTGATCACGACATCCATCAGAACCGGATCACCTCGGCGGAGGTCGAGGAGTGGGTAGCAAGACAGGACGCCCATATCGCATCTCAGGACATGCTTCTGATAGAAGGATATATCGGTCCCGACCCGGAGTTCCGCACCGGGTCTCGTCTCTTCATAGAGGCGACGCAGCCAAACATCGCCGGGATGCAGTCCCATCTCTATTTCCCGCCTGATGCCGAATGGACACCCGAGCTCACGATCGTCTACACGCCGAATCTGCCGGCTCCAGGCAAACCGGACAACCGACTCATCATCGTTGATCTCGAGAAGGGGGTAACCCGCGTTTTCGGCTCCGACTACTTCGGTGAGTCGAAGATGGGTGGTCTCCGCATGTGGAACCGTCTTGTTTTTGACCACGGTGGTCTCGCTCTTCATGCCGGTCTGAAGACCTTTCCACCCCAGGCGACACGCAGTGGCACCGAAGAGTCGATGTTGATCATCGGACTGTCGGGAACCGGAAAGACAACGACCACATTCAGACAGCAAGCAGGATCACTTCCTTGCCAGGACGACTTTGTAGGTTTGATGCCGGGAGGTTTGGTGCACACCACCGAGGCCGGATGTTTCGCCAAGACATACGGTTTGGACCCGGACGATGAGCCGACGATCTACGGTGGCACGACCCGTTCGGACGCCTGGCTCGAGAACGTGGCGGTTACCCCGGAAGGATTGGTCGATTTCTTCGACGTCTCCTACACGGCCAACGGTCGTTGTACGTTTCCTCTGGCCAATATCCGGCACAGAGACCCAATGGCCGTGCCCCCGGCCAGTTATCTACTCATCCTGAATAGGTCAGATCATGTGATTCCGGCGGTGGCCCGACTCAGTCGCCAACAGATCCCGGCCTATTTCATGCTTGGAGAGACCAAGGGAACGTCGGCCGGCGGGGCCGCAGAAGCGGGGAAGAGTCTCCGGGTGCCCGGTACAAACCCGTTCTTCTTCGATGACGACTCGATGCAAGGCAACCGTTTGGCAGAGTTGCTGGACACGATGCCCGACCTGGAGGCGTATGTCCTGAACACGGGACGGGTTGGGGGAGAAGGAGATGGCTCGAAGAAGGTCCATATTCCGGACTCGTCAGCGATAGTTCAGGGGATCGTGGAGGGCACCATCTCTTGGCAGAGGGATGGGGACTTCGGCTACGACGTTGCAGCGTCAGTGCCGGGTGTGACCGATATCGAGCTCCTGCAACCACGCCGTCTGTATGAGGGCCAGGGCCGACTCGAGGAGTATGAGTCCATTGTCGCTCGGCTGAAAAAGGAGAGGGTGGAGTATCTCAAGGGGTACCTGGCGCTGCACCCCGCTGTCTCGGATGGCCTGGGCGGCTAGTCGCCTACGACCGCGAGCAGACAGCCTTCTCCGATCAGAATGTCGGCGACGGGGGAGCGCATGACGTTGGAAAGCCCGCGGGTGCTTCCATAGAAGAGGGTGTCCCCGCTGAGATCCCATTTCAAACCGCTGGTGTGTACATCCAACACATCGCCGCCCATCGGAATGAGAGACAGGGTCGTCCCGGAATCTCCATGAATGATCCTTCGTCTTCTCACCACATAGGCCCACCCGCTGGTCGAAACCCAGTCGATCTCATCGATGCGTCGCCACCTATCGGCACAGAGCAGGCCGGCCGTCGAAAGCTCGTGGTCGAGTCGTCCCCCGCTGCCGCCAACGATCACTACCCGTTCGGGTGCCTCTCTGGCCACCAAATCCATGGCAAGATCGAGATCGCTAGCATTCTTGTCTGTCGGATGACGCTCGATGATCACATGGTCGGGAATCTCGGTCGCGGTGATCGAGTCCATGTCGCCGACAAGCACATCGACTCGAAAACCGAGCTGGACGGCGTAGTCGTATCCGCTGTCGGCCGCGACCACCAAGTCGGGTCTGGGGAGCTCCTCGTGTATCTCGAGCTGTGGCGCCTCGCTGCCAGTGAAGATGAGGACTGTATCCATGCAAATGACAAAATCGTCTTACGCGCCAAATCGCGGGTAAGAGTTAACCGTCAAGTTGAGCTTGACGGTGCTTTGGTCCTGGTGACGGAAGGTAAAGCGGGGGGTCATCATTCATGTCACCAAAACTGAGATTGTGTTCTTGGCCTTCCGAAGCGCCGTTTCGACGGCGTGAGGAGTGTCGCCGCGGGCGAAAACGAAGCCTAGATAGCGATCCCCCTCCGGTGACGCCAGAACGTCCGAACCGACGTTGATGGTGATGTCCACACCAGTGATGTGGGGGATTGTCCGGGCCTGATCGATGCCTTCGATCGAGCTGAGGACTCCCGACCTGGGAATTGGGACCATCAGCACTCCACTGGCGTGTTGCTCGCGGCGAAGCTCGGGTTTGTCCATCCCCACTGCGTTTCTGAGTATCAGGGATTCGAGGGTCGTTCCCATGAGTCCGAAGTTGAGACTTCTCGAGCAGAGCCCGCCGATAGATCTTGCGGCGACTTCGAGGACACTGGCCCGGCCGTTGTGAATCTTGAGTTCGATGTGAACCGGTCCGTGGGTGAGTCCCAACCCTCGTAGCGCTGCCTCTGCAATACGAATGCACTCCTGCTGGTCCTCGTCAGAGAGCCGACTCGGCGTCACCAGAATCGTCTCAGGAAAGCTGGGGCCCTCACTGGTGTCGGGTTTGTCGAAGATCGCCAGAACCATCAACTCGCCATTGCCGATGATTCCCTCGACGGCTACCTCGTCCCCGGGCAGGTAGGCCTCGAGAAGAAGACGCTGGGAATGTCGGCGGTCTCCAATTATGTGACGAACGCGGTCGATTGTCGGAGATAGGTCTCGCAGATGGTCGACCCGGATGACACCCTGACTCGCCGATCTGGACAGCGGCTTGACAACCAGCGGAAAACCGACCGCGTTGGATGCCTTCTCAGCCGATTGTCCGGTTGGCTCGAGCACTGCAAAGCGGGGTTGCGGTACCTCGGTCGTCGCAAGACGATTTCTCAGGAGGTGTTTGTCACGGGTGGTACGGGCCGCGTCTGGTGTGTTGGCAGCAAGCCCGAGCGTTGTGCCGGCCAGCGACGCGACCACGACTCCGGCGTCGTCCGCAGCGACTACACCGTCGAGGGCGGTCTCGTCGCCCAGCGCTGCTATCAAATCAGCGGCGCCTTGGGGGTCGGAGCAGTCGATGTGGAGATATCTGTCGCCCATGTCGAAAGGCGGCGGGTTCTCCGAAGCCACTACCAGATCTATCCCCAGCGACTCTGCTGCAGACACGAAGTCGTGTGCTCGGTAAGTGGTGCTGGGGAGTATTACGACGGCTCTTGTCATTTATTGATCCTGAAGGGGTTAACATTCTCGCAGATGTCTGACACCACAGTTCTGGGCGTAGCCCAAGACGCCCTCGAAATGATCAGTCAACTGAGAGACAACGAGCCCGGTGACGAGGAGTTCGCCCTCTCGGTCGAGGTGACCGGTTTTCGCGGCCCGCAATTCTCATATGAACTCGCCTTCATTCCTCTAGCTGACATGAAGGACGGTTGGATCGAGGAGCGTCACGACGATCTGGCGATCATCTTCCCCGAGGCCGATATCGAAAAACTGGAAGGCTCGACACTCGAGTTGACGGATGAGGGTCTGGCGATGAACAACCCGAACTCGCCGGAGACGCCTGCCATGTCGGCACCGAAGGGCGATCTCTCCGGAGCATTGGTCGACCAAGTCAATCAGGTGATCACCGAGCAGGTGAATCCGGCGATAGCTGCCCATGGAGGCGGCGCCGAACTGGTCTCGGTCGACGGGACCATTGCCTATCTCAGGTTGTTTGGCGGCTGTCAGGGATGTGGGCTTGCCCAGGTGACTCTCAAGCAGGGAATCGAGAAGATCATCTTGGAGTCGATCGATGAGCTGACCCAGGTGGTCGACGTGACCGATCACGCGTCCGGAGACGACCCCTACTACGAGAGCCAGAAGAAGTAGGAAGAGCGAAGCAGTAAGACGTCATGGCCCGGTTCACTCGGTCCGAACTCGAGTCGTTCCGGGATAAACCGGTAGTTGACCTTCTCGGACCCGATGTTCGGCTCCTATTCGTTGGCATCAACCCCGGTTTGTGGACAGCCGCAACCAATACTCACTTCTGTCATCCAACCAACCGCTTTTATCCGGCCTTGCGTCTTGCCGGTGTTATCGACTGGGACCTCGATTCGGCGGTGGGTATGGATGATCGCCAACGTGCCGAATTCGTCGGATCAGGGATCGGGATCACCAACCTGGTCAACAGGGCGACGATACGGGCGTCCGAACTGACACTTGAGGAGTTGAGAGACGGTGCCCGGAGACTCCACGACCTGTCCGGGGAGGTACGGCCCAAAGTGGTCGCCATGGCCGGGGTCACCGCCTACCGGGAGGCCTTTGCCCGGCCCAAGGCGCTCCTCGGAAAACAGGCCGAAGCGGTTGGCAACGGAGAGTTGTGGCTTGTGCCCAACCCGAGCGGCCTGAATGCCCACGAGACAGTCGCGTCGCTGTCGGAATGGTATCGCAAAGTCGCTTCGGCGGCCGGCGTCATATGAGTGAGACGACTCCCCGTCAGGTCCTCTACGCCCTGGTGTCCGTTGGGTTTGTGCTCATGGTGGTTGTTCTTGCCGCAGGAGGAGCCATCTCAGGCCTCACCCCAGCCTGGTGGTCGGTTGTGCTTGGCCTGCTGGTCCTGACCGGGGGCGGCTGGATGGTCTTCAACTGGAAGCGAACCGGGCCGGTGCTGTTGGTCGCTATCGGGTTGTTCCTGATCTGGATGATCGGGACGTTGGTGGTTGCCGGTGGTTAGCCCGTCCAAACTTGCGCATCCGGGAAGAACGCCTGCCATGCGAACCAGAACTCGTTTCGGTGGGGTAGAAGCTCCAATTCCTCGCCAGCGAACTCTCCCGCTATAGCCTTGCCCAGGATCGTCCAGGTGCTGCCCGTTTCGTTGTCGACAAACTCGGTGTCACCGGACGCTTCGAAGGTGAGTGTCTGGCCGTTGATCACCGGGACGTAGACGATTCCGGTGCCGATCCCGATTGCATTGGCGATGACTCCGCTGTCCAAGGCGTCGGCTGTGTCGCCGGCTCCCCAGAAGACGACCAGCTCCTGGCCGGCGATATTGTCATGGACGACCTTGACATCGTTCAAGAGCGAGAAGGGGTAAGCCTTGTCTACGCCGTTGATGCTGACTCCGACGACCCGCTCCAGCGCCGGGAATCGGTCGTCTATCTCGCCGCTGAAGAAGCTGTAAGGCCGGGCCCGTGATGAGTAGAACTCGTATGGGTTGGTGCCATATACCCGCCCGAAGCCTTGTTCGGGGCTGAGAGCCTGGCCTTCGGGATGGTTGTCACGGAAGTCGGCCCATCGCACAATCGCCGATCCCAAGGGTGTCAGAGACTTTCCTGCGTGCTCGCCAACGATCGCCTCGCCTGTGATCTGCTGCCACAGAGTCTGGGTGACGTCATCCCACATCACCAGATCGGAGTGTCGCAGCAGTCCGGAGACTCCGAGGCGCAGTGTTTCTCCTTCGAAACGCCGATCGAACGCGAGGGCGGTGTTGCACAGGGGGCAGTAGGTGACGGCGACCGGGATTCCACCAATATCGTCGTTGACGATCTCGTGTCGAGTCATTATCGAGAGGGGATAGAAGCGCGCATCCCCTTCGATCTCGATGAGCACACCGGGTTCCTGGTCCTGGATCCAATCGCTTTCGGGCACTGGCTCGAACTGCGGGTCGTCGATGGGTGGGATGGCGTCACGCGGATCCGAGGCTGGTATGCCGACGAGGAGCTCATTGAGGTCGATGACGCTGTTCGAGAAATCCGTCTCCCATATGGCGGCCATGGTTGTCAGTTGGGCTGGGATGGGTTGGGAGTCGAAATCCTCCATGACATCAGGGCTGTTTGGGGCGGTGGGCTGTGGGTTGGGTATCGAGTCCACATTTGCTCCTCCACACGCGGCGAGAGCGATGGCAATGGCGATGAGGATGGCCGCGCGATGCTTCACAACCGGAAGAACGCCCACGGAAGGTCGTCAGATTCCCGCCGGACGCAGATTTGTCGCAAGTCTGTCCCAATTCCGACTATTTCAGGCATGGTCGAGGAACAGGGTCTGGCCCGATCGTCCTACCCACGATTCCTCGTCCCATAAGGACCCCGCTGCCACACCCCTGCCCAGGCCCGAGTAGTGGGACTCGGCTTCGAGTGCCACCCACTCGCCTTTGGGATAGCGGCCGAGGTGCACGGTGAGATCGCTGTTCATGAACAGCCAGTCGTTTGCCAAGGCCGCCGAAAGCCCGTTGCAGAAGTCCCCTGCGGCTGCGGCTATCTGGGCCGGGGAGTTCTTCGTTCCGGCGATCACCGGCTTCGTCAGGCGAATCCAGGCGGCTGCGGGGCCCGCTTCGCCGAACCCACCATATATCTCCCGGACCTCGACGGCGCCACGGTGAAACATTGTCTTTCCCAATTTTCCGGGTCCCCATTTCGTTGCATCCCAGATCGGGTACTCATCGGGCCCGGCGAACGACGACGTTTGGGTTTCGGCCTGGTTTGGGATGGGTCGGTCAGCCGTTCGGAGCCGCTGCACGCTGGCCATGGAAAGCAGCACTCCCGACGGGTCTGTGATGTCCACTTTGATCGTCTGGATTCGTTTGCCTTCGCGGATGATCGCGGTGCTGATCGTCAGGGGCACCAACGGCACCACGCGGAACATCTCGACTGTGATCCTCGCGATCTCCATGGGCGTCAATGTCGGAACCTCCTCGACGTGGCCGATGATCAGCGCCGTCAGGGCACCGCCGTGTTGTCCTTCCTCGTACCAACCGGCGTTCGCCAAAGCCGTCGTCTCGTAGGTGTTCGGGTCATCGGTGGGCAGATATACGCCCGCGTGGTCCTGGCTCATCGAGGAACGAACGGTAACCGAGGCCTGGTTCCATCAGGATTCGCGTTTAGCATCACACCCCGTGACCGGTGAGACGTCAACAACGGAGACAGAGGCGCCCAGGCCGGTGATACGAATCGGGCGGTCGCTGGTGATCGCCGCTGTCCTCGGCTCCACTCTCGGCATTGTCATCGCTCAATTCCTCGACGACTTCGGCGATGGTCTGCTCGCTGAGATCCTCGGTGGAGATGCGGTCCTCTACAACAACCGCGTCGAGATCACGGGAGCCACCGACGTGGTGTGGGCAGGAGGGTTTCTGCTCTGCCTGATTGTGGGATTCATAGCCCTCTTCGCGTACCCGACCCAGCGCGGTCATGGCATCCCACGTTTGACGTTTCTTTGGATGGTCCTCCACGTCCTTCGGCAGGCCATGGGCCAGGCGATCATGTTGCCCTTTGACGGTGATAGCCAACTCGCCCTTGCATACTCGACTTTCGATGCTCCACCCGGACTAGATGTGGTCATCGCTGCCGGTGGAGGCGTGGGGCTGCTTTTGATCGCCCTCGCCGCGGCGTCTGCCTTCCTCGCATTCACCCCTCATCGCAGGTTGGTTTCGAATGCGCGAAGAAGACTCACGTTCGCTCTCTGGATTGCCCTGATCCCAGCAGCCGCCTCGGTGTTTCTGGCGATTCCGTTTTTCGTTCCGGACACCGAGAGCCTCGTGATCCGATCGCTGCCGCTCACAGCCGTGATGTTCCTGGCAACACTCGCCGCCGCCCCTGGCACCACGACCGCCCAAGGTCCGGAGGATGAGCGCGTTACCCCCTGGCCATACGGTCTCGGTGTCACGCTCTTGGTGATCTTGGTCTTCTACCTGACTGTTCTGGTTGGGGGCATTTCCCTGGACCCGAGACTGTGGGGTTAGACAACACGGCAGCGGTCGTCATCACCGTCAGCGACGGCGTGTCGGCAGGCGTGCGCGAGGATCTCTCGGGCGCTGTGCTCGAGAGGCTTCTCGTCGAAAAGGGATTTGGCGTCGGGAGGATGCTCGTTGCCGATGAGGTCGATGAGATCGCGAGCGCGATCAAGGATGCTTCCTCGTCTGCCCAACTTGTGGTCACCACCGGGGGAACGGGATTCAGTCATCGAGATGTGACACCGGAGGCAACGGCCTCGGTGCTCGAGAAGGAAGCATCAGGTCTCGTACACGCCATGCTGGCCGGCGGTCTGGAGAAGACACCAATGGCGGCCTTGAGCCGGGCTCGGGCAGGTTCGATCGGGGAGACGCTGGTCATCAACGTTCCGGGCTCACCGCGTGGTGCCGCAGAGAGTCTCGAAGCGGTGTTGGACGTGATTCCTCATGCGATCCAGCTCCTGTCCGGCGACACCCAGCACCACTGATCTCCTCGCTTCTCATTTAGATAGGGCCCGCCGAATCACTACGGTTCGAGCGCTTCCTTGCCCATTTCCGGAGGATCATGGAGATCTCACAAGAATTCGTAGTGGCCAGCTCGCCCGACATGGTGTGGCGATTCTTCCAGGACGTCCCATCGGTGGCGCAGTGTCTCCCTGGTGCCGAGCTGACGGGTCAGGCCGAAGACGGGGCCTATGAGGGAACTCTCTCCTCGAAGCTTGGCCCGATGACGGCCACATTCGAGGGCAAGGCAACTGTGACGACGGACGAGAAGGCCATGTCGGCGATTCTTGAAGGCAAGGGCGTTGATAAGAAGGGCGGCTCTCGAGGTCAGGTCAAGGTCGAATACTCGGTGAAGCCCGACGAAGACGGTTCCAAGGTTTTGGTCGACGCCAACATCCAACTCTCCGGACCGGCTGCGCAGTTTGGTCGTACCGGTTTGATCAACGAGATGTCTCGACGGCTCATCGAGGACTTCGTGTCATGTCTCGAAGCAAAGCTGGAAGCGGCTTCCGAGGAGGAGGCTGGGGCAATCGAAGCCTCAGAAGTAAGAGGGGTGTCGCTGTTTTTTTCTTCCCTCTGGGCATGGTTCAAGAGTCTTTTCGGGAAGGGAGGCAGATGAAGTGTCGGCTGATTCTGGCTCTGCTTGCCGGCTTGCTCGTATTGTCGGCGTGTGGCTCGGACGAGGGCGAGACGACCGGTGTTCTCGAGGGCAGCGACGTGTCGGTGAACATGTTCGACGACAGATTCGAGTACACCGAGATCCACATTCCAGCAGGCGGATCGGTGAACTGGGTCGGTGCCGGGCGTAATGCACACAACTCCGTTGATGGCGACGGGTCGTGGTCCACCGAGGATGTGTTCGGAAGCCTCGAGCAGCACGATGGTGACGAAGCCGTGATCATCTACACCGAGCCTGGCGAGTATGTCTTTTTCTGCACATTCCACGGGAATAGTGAAGGTGCTGGAATGGCTGGAACTCTGATTGTTGGTGACGCCTAATGGTCTGTCGCCCAGATAGCTAGTTGAAGAGAGTTCTGGGATTAGTGGTGATTGCGGCCGGGAAGGTTGTCAGGGACGAACCGGTTCGGGCATACGTGGTGAACCTGTTGGAGTATGAGCCACCGGCCTCGTTTCATATCCACGCCGAGACTTTTGACGTCTATCCGGCCGGAATGGGCGAAACCCCGACATTCCGGGACGACACAATCGCACTCACCCAGGGACAGCGGGCCGATGATCGAGCTCACCCTTCCTCACTATGGGAGATACATGTTCCACCCCCATCAGCATTGGCTGGCCGAGCGAGGGTCGATGGGCTGGTTCGCCGCGATCTAGGCGGGATCGAGTTTCGCGATCTTGTCACCTACGGCCACGGCACCTGGCTGGACTACGAAGGTGTTGACCCCGCGGAATCTGTTTTCCCGGCCGATACCCACATTGACGAATCGGAGGGCCTCTGACCCGAACCGTTGCGAGAATTTGGCGCAGCCGGTGTGTGGCTTCACCGAGATCTCAACAACGGCATCACCCACAGCCAAACGCGTCCCGGTGGGGAGGTTGTCGATGGAGAGATCGAGGTCGACATAAAGCTGGTCACCACAAAGGGCCCATCGATCACGGGTGGAGGCAACGGCATCGGTGGCCCGGGCGTTCATCAGCGTGACCTGAGCCTGTGGGTCGGCGGCTCCGTCCTCGGTCTTGGCATTCCGTCTTGTTCTCCAGTTGTCGCCCACGAGTCCATCCTCGAGACTCAACTGACCGTTCTGGACGACTTCACGCTCACCGTCCGCAGGGCGCCGAACGATCATCTCGACCCGCCCTGTGTCCGAAGGTGCGGCGAGAATCTGGTCGAGGAGGGTCTCGAGTACGGCAGCGGGACGATGCATCGTCTTCAGTATGGCCGGTTGGTGGAGAGGGGCCTTCGGCCCTAGATAGGTCGTCGGCGTCCGGCGGGTACGGGTGTTTCTCGTTGGTCGAGGTTTTCGGCTTGTTGTCTGTGGACCAGAGTGTGGTGGTAGCGGCAGAGGAGACACAGGTTGTCGAGGATGGTTTCGCCTCCGTCTGCCCAGAAGACAATGTGGTGGACGTCGCACTAGCGGGCAGACCGGCCACAACCGGGAGCGGTGCAGTGACGGTCCCTGGCAATGACAGCCCGGCGTAACCCGGCGGGTATCACCCTGGTTTTACGTCCAACGTCGAGGATCTCTGATGCGGGTCCTAAAACGGATTCTGGCGACCGAGGCGTCGCAGGCGAGTTGGCGGATGGTTTCGACATTGAGTACCTGTCCGGTTTCGGTTTCGTGGAGACCACCGGCCACACCTTGTAGTGCTGGGAGGTCGAGATGAATGTTGAGATGAGGTTTCTCCCCACCCACCTCAGAAGAAGCGGTCCCTTCCAGAAAGCTGCGACTCAAATCTTCGAGAGCGTCATGACGACGTTGGGCGGGTGTCCGATTGTCGTCTTCTCCTGGTGGGGGCATCAGAGCGTCGAGGGCAGTGATCAACGTCTCACCGGCCACACTGGTCATCTCAAAGGTTCCGGCCACCATCCCGTTGCCCTTACGGGTGTAGTCGAAACGTCTCCGTTGCAACTGGAATTCTTCGTCGATGACCACACCGGCTGGTCGACGGTGTGCTGCCAGTAGTCGAGGATCTGACGGGTCTCCTCAGGAGTGTCACCAACAATCTCCAGGAGAACATTCTCAGCGTCGGGATACCTATCAGGCAGTTGCTCAGAAACCCGGAACAGCTGTTGCG
>CAXMMT010000098.1:0-3127 GCA_964194555.1 uncultured Boseongicola sp.
GCCACCAACACCTTGGTAATCGCAGCAGTCAACGTCGTCTTCCCATGATCAATATGACCCATAGTCCCAACATTCACATGCGGCTTCGTCCGCTCAAACTTCGCCTTACCCATAACAAACCCTCAATCTCTTTCCTAGTCGTCCGTCTCTGACATCAAGATTCACCACGACGATGCGCCACGATCTCCTCGGCGATCGACTGCGGCACATCCTGATATGAATTGAATTGCATCGAGTATGTGGCCCGCCCCTGTGTCTTGGAACGCAGGTCGGTGGCGTAACCGAACATCTCCGACATCGGGACCTGGGCGTCGATGACCTGGCTGTTGCCACGCTGGGCCATCCCCTCGACCTTGCCGCGCCGGCCGTTGAG
Organism: uncultured Boseongicola sp.; assembly: GCA_964194555.1. Classification (GTDB taxonomy): domain Bacteria; phylum Actinomycetota; class Acidimicrobiia; order Spongiisociales; family ZC4RG35; genus SZUA-217. Next base: position 374 of record CAXMMT010000098.1, read on the forward strand.
ATCGCCTATGACGTCGCCCATGTACTCCTCGGGTGTGGTCACCTCGACATCCATCACCGGCTCCAGCAGCTTGACGCCGGCCTTGCGGGCGGCGTCCTGAAGAGCCATCGACCCGGCGATCTTGAAGGCCATCTCCGACGAGTCGACATCGTGTGACGAACCATCGGTGAGGATGGCGCGAACATCCACCAGCGGGTAACCGGCGAGGATTCCCTGATCGAGGGCGCCTTCGATACCGGCGTCGACCGATGGAATGAACTCGCGGGGGATCGAGCCACCCTTGATCCTGTCGATGAACTCGTAGCCGCCACCGGGTCCGGTGGGCTCCAGGCTGATAACCACATGGGCGTACTGGCCCCTGCCACCACTCTGCTTGACGTGCTGGTAACGAACCTTCTCGATGCCCTTGCGGATTGTCTCGCGATAGGCGACCTGTGGTTTGCCGACGGTGGCATCGACCCTGAACTCGCGGAGAAGACGATCCACCAGCACCTCGAGGTGGAGTTCTCCCATGCCCGAGATGATCGTCTGGCCGGTCTCTTCGTCGGACCGGACCAGGAAGGTGGGGTCCTCCTCCGAGAGGCGGTGGAGGGACGATGAGAGTCTCTCCTCGTCCGACCTCGTCTTCGGCTCGACGGCCACCGAGATCACCGGCGCCGGGAACTCCATCGACTCGAGTTGGATCGGAGAGCCCACAGCCGAGAGAGTGTCTCCTGTGGTAGTCCCCTTGAAACCGATTCCGGCGACGATGTCACCGGCAAACACATCCTCGATGTCCTCACGGCTGTTGGCATGCATGCGGAGGAGACGACCGACGCGCTCCTTCTTGCCCGTGGTCGAGTTGAGGATGGTGTCACCCTTTGCCATGTGACCGGAGTAGACGCGGAAGTAGGTGAGCTTGCCGACGTGAGGGTCGGTCATGATCTTGAAAGCGAGTGCGCTGAACGGCTCGGCGTCGTTGAGATGGCGCACCATCTCCACCTCCTCATCCCCCGGCTTGAAACCGACGATGGCGGGTAGATCAGACGGACTGGGGAGGTAGGCAACGATGGCATCGAGAAGAAGCTGGACGCCCTTGTTCTTGAAGGCTGATCCGCAGAAGACCGGTGTGAAGTCGCCGGCAAGAGTCCCGACGCGCACGCCGGCTTGAATCTCCTTGGAGGTGAGATCACCGTTCTCGAGATACGCCTCGAGAAGCTCCTCGGAGGTCTCTGCGACAGTCTCGAGCAACCGCTCCCGATACTCGGAGGCCTTTTCCTCCATATCGGCGGGGATGTCGATGGTATCCCAGTGCTTGCCGTCATCGCCCTTCCAGATGTGGGCCTTCATCTCCACGAGGTCGACGAGGCCGACGAAATCAGCCTCTTCTCCGATGGGTAACTGCATGACGAGAGGCTTGCCGTCGAGACGCTCCACAATGGAATCGACGTCGTAGTAGAAGTCAGCACCGGTGCGGTCCAGCTTGTTGATGAAACAGATTCGGGGGACCTCGTAGCGGTCTGCCTGGCGCCATACGGTCTCGGACTGTGGCTCGACACCGGCAACACCATCGAACACGGCGACGGCACCGTCGAGCACCCGGAGGGAACGTTCTACCTCAACGGTGAAATCGACGTGACCGGGAGTGTCGATGATGTTGATCCAGTGGTCATGCCAGATACAGGTGGTGGCAGCGGAGGTGATCGTTATGCCACGCTCTTGCTCCTGCTCCATCCAGTCCATGGTTGCGGAGCCCTCATGGACCTCACCGATCTTGTAGTTACGGCCGGTGTAATAGAGGATGCGCTCGGTCAGAGTGGTTTTGCCCGCGTCGATATGAGCCATGATCCCGATATTTCGGGTCCGGCTCAGGGGCACCTGACGCAGGTGATGTAGCGCAGTTTCGTTGCTCAACTTCTCAATTACTCCGACTCGTTATTCGGTTGTGAACGTGTGCTCCCTTCGGGAGCACATTGCAGATCCTGCGTGATCTTCGGTCACGTTGGAACTGCCGTCCAGTGTTCCGATGGTTCGGGGCCCGAGCCTTTTGGGACCCGCCTGACGGAACGCTCTCAGTTGTAAAATCTGTGTTTCTGGCGAGAGGAGTTCGCTTCAGCGAACTCCAATGCGTCGCTCGCAGCCGAAGGCTGCCTTAGCGACGCACGTCACCATCTGTAATGGGCGAAAGCCTTGTTGGATTCCGCCATCTTGTGGACGTCTTCTTTGCGTTTGACAGCCGCTCCGGTGTTGTTGGATGCGTCGAGGATCTCGTTGGCGAGACGATGAGCCATCTGCGGCTCCCTGCGCTTGCGGGCGAAGGTAACGAGCCAACGAATTGCCAAAGTGCTCGAGCGGCGGGAAGAGACCTCTATCGGAACCTGATAGGAGCTTCCACCGACACGGCGCGATCGAACTTCGACCGCCGGCCTGATGTTGTCGACCGCACGTTTGAGAACGATGGTCGGGTCCTGGCTGGTGCGCTGCTCGACGGTCTCCAGAGCGTCATAGACGATGGAACGAGCCAGATCCTTTTTCCCCTTCAGCAGGACCTTGTTGATGACCTGGGCGACGAGCGTGCTGCGGAACACCGGGTCCGGGTCTACTTTGCGTTTCTGGGCTGGGGCTCTGCGCATCAGTGCTCCGTCTCGTTGGACCGGTGGCGCCTTTCGGCGAGACAGGCGGGTGGCTGGGTAGGACGCAGGTTGAAGGCGCACCCGCAGCGGTGCGTCGAGAACGAGGACGCCGCCAGGCGCACTCCTGTCCGGCGAAAGGTCA
>CAXMMT010000099.1:0-4279 GCA_964194555.1 uncultured Boseongicola sp.
GATAGCCCTCTTCCCGCTCATTTAGATTGAGAAGAGACGCAGTGGTGGCTCCCTCGATGGCCTCGATGCCCAAGCTGACTCCGCTGTCGGGCACTCCATCATATCGAACATATGTTCGATAGCAAGAGGGGGCTTCATGCCAGTGTCCAGAGGGTCGTGCGTGCAGAATGTCCCGGAAAACGAGACGCTAGGCACGACAGTGAGCGTCAGCCCTCCTCCATCTCCTCGATGGTCTTGGGCCAGTCATCCTTCAGCAAACGAGACAGCGAGCGGTCTGCGAGAAGCTTGCCATCGGTCTGACAGGTGGCGCAATAATTGGTCTCGTTCGAGGCGTAGACGATTCGTTGCACCTTCGACCCACACCGGGGGCATTGCTCGCCGTACTTGCCGTGAACCGCCATATCTTTCCGAAACGCGGTCACTTTCTTCGGCCAGTCCTCTCCCACCTCGTCACGCAGACGCTGGGTCCACTCGTTCAATGAATCGACAACTGCCCGGTGAAGACGCTTCACTTCGTCGTCGTTGAGATGGGAAGTCCGCTTCACCGGAGACAATCGACCCTTCCACAGGATCTCATCGGAGTAGGCATTCCCAATCCCGGAGAAGATCCGAGGATCCGTCAAGGCCCGTTTCAGGGTCCTGTTCTCGGCTTTGAGCGCTACTCCGAACTCCTCGGCGGTCACATCCAGCGGCTCCACTCCCCCGCGATCCAACTCGGCGACGCCGTCATATCCCCGGCTGAGCCAAATCCCGGCCCTCCTGCGCGTGCCCTGCTCGGTCAGGACCAGCGACCCGTCGTCGAAATCCAAGGCCGCCAATCCAACCTTCTTCGGAATGGCTTTCCCTGGCTCCTCCCAACGAAGTCGGCCGGCCACCATCAGATGGATCACGAGAAAGAGCTCACCCTCGAACTCGAAGACGATCCGCTTTCCCACTCGCCGTAATCGGACCACGTCAAGCCCAACCGGAGCGTCATAGGGCGGATCGAAGGTTCTCAACACCGAGGGAGAGGCAATCCGGAGCCCGCGCAGTGTTTTGCCGACCACCCTGCGCTCGAGGGCTTCGATGTAAACAACAATGTCGGGAAGCTCCGGCATGGCAGAGACGCTAACGATTCAGTCGCTCAGGCTCCCGCTGAACACTACAGCCACTCCGACCACGATCCCTCCGGCGATGAAGCCATAGGCAGGCAACTGGGTGGAGCTGATTGATGCGGTCTGAGCCGCGAGGGCAAAGATCCCGATTACTACTGCGAGCGCGACCAGCGACGCGATGCGCGCCCATTTCGTTCCTATAGCCAGGATGTAGGCGACCGCCGCCATCAGAAGGCCGCCCACGACAAACGCAATCCAGAACTGCCCCGATCCACCGGAGGAGAGTGATTGCTCTCCCGCCACCGAAGTAGTCGGCATGGATCGAAGCACTGTGCCACCGGCCAGCACCAACACGCCCCCAACCGCGAAGACGATGGCACCAACCCGAGAACGGGGTGTCTCCACTTCAGGTTCCGCCTCACGCTCCTCGGGAGGATGTGACGCGGCCACCTGGCGGGCCAATCGGGGGGAGGTCGCGGCCATGCCGAGACCCTCGGCAAGGCCGGCGTCGTCCTCCGTCTTGAGAATGAACTCTTCGCCCTCGGCCCGGACTGCGAAACCATCGCTGAGTGCGCTGATGCCCAGCGTGGCCGACTCCCACTCACCAATCAACTCGTTGCCCGACACCAGGCGGATACGCGGGCCATCTACGACGACACTGACGGCAACCGTTGCGCCGCCCTCGCCCCGCATGATGACCGTTCCTTGAGTCTCGAATGTCAACGGTCTATCCCGTGCTGCTTCGCGTCGATTGTATGGCGACACGAAAGGAGGGACAGGCATTTGCCTGTCCCTCCTTCATCAAGTCTGAGACGGTGCGTCAGTTCTGACGCGTCTCCTCGAAGCTCTCTTCGAAGCTAGGTGCGCTGCGACGACCCTCGCCTCCGGATGACTGCTGTCCTCCATCGCCACTGGGACTGCCGCTCTTGGCCTCGTTGCGATCATCACGACTGCGATTGCGGTCATTGCGTCCGCGGTCGCGACCGCCTCGGCCCCCGCGATCATCACGTCCGCGATCATCACGTCCGCGATCGCCGCCGCCCCGCTTGGGCGCCTCGCCGGAGGGCAAGGTTGCGCCCTCCAGAGCGTCGACCAGTTCGAGACTGACCTTGCCGCGGTCGATCTCGCGGACTCTCACCTTTAGCTCCTGACCATCATCGAGGTAGTCCTCAACACGCTCCACTCGCTTCGACCCGTCGAGACGCGAGATATGAAGCAGGCCGTCCCGCCCGGGGAGGATGTTGACGAAAGCGCCGAACTTGGTGATGTTGACGACCTTGCCGTCGTACTCGGCACCGATCTCTGCTTCCGGTGGGAAGGCGATCTGCGTCACCCTCTCCTTGGCAGCCGCGAGGGCCGTACTGTCGGCCGAAGCGATTCTGACAATTCCGTGACCGTCGGCCTCGTCGATTTCGATCTTGGCGCCAGTCACCTCTTCGAGTTCGCGGATAACCGCACCCTTGGGTCCGATGATCTCGCCGATCTTGTCCTTCGGGATCTCGATCGACTCGATCCGCGGAGCCCACTCGTTCATCTCGCTGCGTGGCTCGGAAATGACATCAGCCATGGCGTTGAGAATGAACAGCCGGGCTTCACGAGCCTGGCTCAGGGAGTTCTTCAACACCTCAGAAGGAAGACCCTGGATCTTGGTATCCATCTGAAGAGCCGTGATCACGCCAGCCGTGCCGGCAACCTTGAAGTCCATGTCGCCAAGAGCGTCCTCCGCACCGAGAATGTCGGTGAGAGTGACGTACTTGCCGTCTTGATGGATCAGACCCATCGCTATACCGGCAACCGGATCGGAGATCGGCACGCCGGCGTCCATCATCGAGAGACTCGACGCGCAGACTGATGCCATTGACGACGAACCGTTCGAGGCAAGAACCTCCGAGACCAGGCGGAGCGCGTAGGGGAACTCATCCGAGTCCGGGACGACCGGAAGGAGGGCCTTCTCGGCAAGTGCGCCATGACCGATCTCACGACGCTTGGGACCGCGCATGAAGCCGGCTTCACCCGTCGAGAAAGGTGGGAAGTTGTAATGGTGCATGTAGCGCTTGGACTCCTCGAGTCCGAGAGTGTCCAGCATCTGCTCCATCTTGAGCATGCCCAGAGTCGTGATATTCAGGACCTGAGTCTCGCCACGCTGAAACAAAGCCGACCCGTGGGTCCGCTCTACGGCACCAACCTCGATGGTCAGCGGCCGGATGTCGGTAGCACCGCGTCCATCAAGACGAACACCGTCTTCGACCACCCTGTTACGAGCGACCTTCTTGAAGACCGACTTGAACGCTCGCTTGGCCTGTCCCAGGCCATCGGCGTCGTCCTCAGCAAGACCCAACTCGGCGATGACAGCATCACGGAGCTCTGCTTCTGCGTCTTGACGCTCGTGCTTGCCGGCAATAGCGAGCACAGCATCCAATTTGGGAGTGGCAGCAGCATCGACCTTGGCATAGATCTCGTCGCTGTAGTCGACCACGGCGGGCCATTCGGCCGGCATGATCGTTACGGTCGCAACAAGCTCGAGCTGGAGATCGATCATCTGACCGATGTACTCCTTCGACTCCTCGAGGCCTTGAGCTACGGCATCCTCGTCAGAGGGGCGGTCGCCGTCGGCGATGAGAGTCATGGCGTTGGGAGTGGCTCCGGCCTCGACCATGGTGATGTCGATGTCACCGTCGTCATTGCGACGACCTGCGACGACCAGCTCGAAGACCGACTCGGTGAGGTCTTCTTCAGTGGGGAACGGAATCCATTCGCCCTTCTTCAGCCCGACGCGGATACCGCCGAGCGGGCCCTCGAACGGGATGTTGGATACCGAAAGCGCTGCGGACGCGCCGTTGAGGGCAATGACGTCGAACGGGTTCTCCTGATCGACGGCAAGCGAGGTGACCACGATGTGGGTCTCGTTGCTGTAGCCATCACGGAACGATGGGCGAAGCGGGCGGTCGATGAGCCGACAGGTGAGGGTGGCCTGCTCCGAAGGGCGCCCCTCCCTGCGGAAGAACGAGCCGGGGATCTTGCCCACGGAGTACATCCGCTCTTCAAAGTCGACGGTGAGAGGGAAGAAATCGATGCCCTCTCGCATCCTGGTGTTTGCGGTGGCGGTAACCAACATTTCGGTACCGCCCAACTTGGCGACGACGGCTCCGTTGGCCTGGCCGGCAAGCTTGCCGGTACTCAGGACG
>CAXMMT010000100.1:0-37341 GCA_964194555.1 uncultured Boseongicola sp.
TCGCACTTTCTCAACCAGGTCGAGAAGCTCTTGCCCGTGTTGTCGAACGAGGGCCTCGCCCAGTTGGTAACCCAGCCGACGGATATCGGCGCGAAGAGCGTCATCCTTGTTTGTCACGACTGAGAGGCTAGATAGGCGTCAAGAGTCCTCGGGTCGCTGTTTGTGTATCCGGCCCTTGGTGCCATGAAGTGACATGCCGGTTCCGGCTCCATATCGGATCATTGTCATCTCGGCGAGTATCGAAACAGCCATCTCCTGCGGAGACTCAGCCCCGATATCCAGACCTACCGGTCCCCGGATGCGAGCCGTGTCCTCTTCTGAGAATCCCATCCCTTGAAGCCGCTCCACTCTGAGCTTGTGGGTCCGTCTGCTCCCCATCGCACCTATGTACCGGGCCTCGCTCTTGAGGGCCGCCTCCAGGACAGGCGTCTCATGCCGGGTGTCGTGGGACAGGATCACGACCCAGGTCCTCCGATCGAAGTCGAGTTGGTCCATCAGGTCGGCGGGCCAGCCCTTGAGAACGGCTTTGGCCTCCGGAAAACGCTCCTCGGTGGCAAAGACAGCCCGTGAGTCGACCACCGTCACCCGATACCCCATCCGGGTGGCGAACGTGGTGAGGGCTTGGGCGACGTGCACCGCACCGAATATCAACAGGTCGGGCGGGGGAGCAAGAGTCTCGAAGAACACCTCGTGGTCCCCATAGGTCATCGCCCGGTTTTGCTCATGATTCATCAGCACGAGTGCATCTTCGGTCACATGCTGTGCGATTTCTGTAGGTAGCTCGCCGACGAGGGGTTTCCCGTCGGGGTCGAGGACTACCTTGGTGCCGATGGAGGGCCCGTCGACGAAGGTGACAACCGATCCGAAATGCTCGGCGTCGAGGATCTCCTGGATGGCGGTTAAGGCTTCGCTCACCAGATCTCGATGAAGACGTCGATGGTGCCCCCGCACGCCATGCCGACCTCAAAGGCGTCCTCGTCGGCGATGCCATAAGTGACGGTCTTGGGTTTTCCTGTCTCGATCACCTCTTGGGCGTGAAGAAACACGTCGTTCTCAACACATCCACCACTTACCGAGCCCTCCATGTCTCCGGTCGAGGAGACGAGAAACTTGGAGCCTTCAGGTCTTGGCGCGCTGCCGTGCACCCTGATCACAGTGGCCACGGCAACTTCCTTTCCTTCTTCGATCCAGCGATTCCTGAGTTCGAGTTGGCTTCTCATGTTTGATCCAAATGGTCGACGGACGACTCACGCTAGCCGAGTGCTTTTGATGTCCTGAAGTGAACGGCCGACCCGATGTACCTCCGGCTCAGGCCGAGATGAATTCGACCGGAGTCTTCTCAAAGGCCACTTTGCAACCCGGGGAGCAGAAGTAATAAGTCTCGCCATCGTGCTCAGCTATCCACCGAGCCGTGGCGACCTCCACCTCCATGTGACACACGGGGTCGACGGCGACGTGGGGGTCGGAACCACTGACCGCTCTTCCATCCAGTTCGCCGGCTGCCCGTCGACGCACGAGATCGGCGAGGATCGCCACTGCGATCTCTCTGTGAGTCACGTGTCCAAGATCGATCCCTGCCGGTGAAACCACCCGCTTCAGTTGGTCACTGCCAACACCCCGGTCGGCGAGGTAGCCGAGGACGGTTTCGGCCCGGCGGGCCGATGCGACCAGTCCTATGTAGCCGGCGCTTGTCTGAAGAGCGGCTTCGAGCGCAGGCTCGTCGTAATGGCCCTGGGTGGCGACGACGATCATGGTCGAGTGCCCGACGTCATCGGGCATCGAGATCGTCGTCACTACCTCGTCGGCGTCGGGGTGGTTGGATCTGGAGCCACCGTCGTCGACGACGGCGACCCGCCAATCAAGTGCAGATGCGAGGGCCGTCAGGGTGTGGACGGCCGGCGATGAGCCAACTACGAGAAGATGCGGCTGTGGCACAAACGGCTCCAGATAGACCTCCAATGCCCCCTCGGAAGTACAGGATATCGGCACCGTGACGACATCTGGTCGCGCAACAGCTTCGATGTCTGCGTCTGTCCCGAGGAAGAGCAAGCGCGGCTTGCCATCACCGAGCGCTTCAAGCGCTTCGCGGAGCACGACGGGCTCGGCGCAGGCTCCTCCGATCCAGCCAAACTTGGATCCATCTGGCATGATCAGCGCGGTCGATCCGATCTTTCCGGATGAGGGTTCGCGCGCCCAGACAACGGTGGCGGTGACGAACGGCTGGTGCTGACGGCTCAGTTCGCCGGCCAGTTCCAGCAGTTCCCGGTTCATCCCCCGTTTGCGTCCTGCATCGCATGCCAGACGCGGTCTGCCGTCATGGGCATTTCGACATTTTGGACCCCCATGTGCTGCAAAGCGTCAACCACTGCGTTGACATACGCCGCTGGAGATCCGACTGTCGCTGATTCGCCAACACCTTTCGCTCCTATCGGATGGTGTGGAGATGGTGTGACGGTTTCACCCAGTTCGAACCTTGGTGTCTCCCATGCGGTGGGAACCAGATAGTCCATGAAGTTGGAACCCAGGCAGTTTCCAGTCTCATCGAAAGTGATGTGCTGCATGGATGACATGGCGAAGCCCTCGGTGAGACCCCCTTGGATCTGGCCTTCGACGATCATCGGGTTGATCTTCACGCCACAGTCGTCGATAGCGACCATACGTCTCACTTTCCACTGGCCACTTTCCGGATCGACGTCTACGACAACGATGTAGGTGCCGAACGGGTAAGTCATGTTGGGTGGGTCGTAGTAGTGGACTCCTTCAAGTCCAGCCTCGACGTTCGGTGGGGGGTTGGTATAGGCAGCGAAGGCGATGTCCTGTATCGAGACAGAACTCTCTGGATCCCCGGCTACGAAGAACTTGCCAGTTTCCCACTCGAGATCCTCTTCGGATGCTTCGAGCAGGTGGGCCGCGATCTTCTTGGCCTTCTCTCGCAGAGTGCGAGAGATCACCGCCGTCGCTGCGCCGGCCACAGGCGTGCTCCGAGAGGCATAGGTCCCCAATCCGTAGGGAGTGTTGTCCGTGTCACCTTCCACCACCTTCACATCGCCGGCAGGGATGCCGAGTTCCTCTGCCACGATCTGAGCAAAAGTGGTTTCGTGACCCTGGCCTTGGGATTTCACACCAAGCTTGAGGATCGCCTTGCCCGTCGGATGTATGCGAAGCTCGGCCGAGTCGAACATTTTCAGCCCGATAATGTCGTAGTCATCACCGTGCCCTGCTCCGACTACCTCGGTGAAGCTCGCCATTCCAATACCGACGAGACGACCCTCCTGGCGGGCCTGTTCCTTCTCGGCCTGAATGTCGGCGTATCCGACCATTTCCATTGCCAGACGCATTGCGGTCTCGTAGTCACCGGAGTCGTATACGAAGCCCGTAGGCGAGTGATAGGGGAACTGGTCAGCCTGGATGAAATTGTTCGAACGAAACTCCGCCGGGTCCATTTCCAATTCGTAAGCCGCATTCTGGACGAGTCTCTCGATGAGGTATGACGCCTCGGTCACCCGGAATGAGCATCGGTAGGCCACTCCGCCAGGCGCCTTGTTGGTGTAGGCACCACGAGTGGTGACATATGCCGCCGGGTAGTCGTAGGAGCCGGTCACGATATGAAAGAGGCCCGCTCTGAACTTCGACGGCTGGGCATCCGCGTAAAAGGCGCCTTCATCGGCCAACATCTCGACTCTCAGACCCAGGATCTTTCCGTTACTGGTGACGGCCAGTTCACCCTTCATGTAGTAGTCCCGAGCGAAGCCAGTCGAGATCAGGTTCTCGCTCCGTGACTCGACCCACTTGACCGGCTGCCCTATCACGAGGGACGCCGCCGTGGCCACGACATAGCCGGGATAGATCGGAACCTTGTTTCCGAATCCGCCGCCGATGTCTGGCGAAATGATGCGGATGTTCTGTTCCGGCAGGCCGGCCACCAGAGCGAAGAGAGTGCGATGGGCGTGTGGAGCTTGCGACGTCATATAGAGCGTCGTTTGACCGGTGGCCGAGTCGACGTCGGCGATTATCCCGCATGTCTCCAGTGGGGCGGGATGAGACCTCGGATAGTGGGTTTCGAGAGAAACAATCTTGTCCGCTCTGGCAAAGGCCGCCTCGGTGAGCGCCTGGTCGCCCGACTCCCACTCGAAGCAGAGATTCGACGTCTGGTCCTCTTTGTCGTCTCGAATCACCACAGCGTCCTCTTCGAGGGCTCGCTGAGGGTTGACGATCGGCTCCAGATCCTCGTATTCGACCTCCACAAGACGGGCAGCGTCCTGGGCGACATAACGATCGGTGGCGATGACCGCCGCGATCTCCTGTCCCTGGAATCGGACTTTGTCGGTGGCCAACACGGCCTGGGTATCACCCGACATTGTTGGCATCCAGGCGAGGTTGTAGTTCGCCAGTAGCTCGCCGGTCACGACGGCAACGACTCCGTCGACCGCCTCGGCTGCCGAGGTGTCGATCGAGATGATTCGCGCGTGGGCAAGGGGGCTGCGGTGAATCGCCATGTGCAGCATCCTCGGAAGAGTGATGTCATCGACGTAGTTTCCCCGGCCTTCGACGAATCGGGCGTCCTCGACACGTGGCCGGCTATGTCCAATGCCACCGATCTCTGGTGAGGTGTGTGGTCTGCGTTCGGTGGTCGTCATGAACTCGCTCCCTCGCGTGTCGTCTCGGCGGCTGCCTCAATCGACTTGACTATGTTTGTGTATCCGGTGCATCGGCAAAGGTTCCCCGAGATCGCCCAGCGAATCTCGTCCTCTGTCGGATCCGGGTTCTCTTCTATCAGGGCCGTGCCTACCAGCATCATCGCCGGAGTGCAGAACCCGCACTGCAGTCCGTGGTTGTCACGAAAAGCCTGCTGCATGGCTGACAGCTCGCCGTTCTGCTTGAGACCCTCCACGGTTGTCACCGACCTTCCGTTTGCCTGAACGGCGAACATCGTGCATGTCTTCACAGGAGTCCCGTCGATAAGGACGGTGCAGACACCACAGCTGGTTGTGTCACAGCCGATATGGGTTCCGGTCAGTCCGAGGTTGGTTCGTATGAAGTCGACGAGGAGAAGTCTCGGCTCAACGTCGGCGGTGTTTTCCATTCCGTTGACGGTCACAGTGATGTTCACGACTGACCTCCTTGTGCGATCTTCAGGGACTCGGCGAGACTCCGCTCTGTGAACAATCCGACGATGTGGCGCTTGTACTCGGCGGAGCCGCGGGTGTCGGAGGCCGGGTCACACGCCGCCGACGCGATCCGCCCGGCCTCGGCGAACAACTCGTCGCTTGGGGTCTGGCCGACCAGGGCCGTTTCGGCATCTGTCACCTTCAGGTTGTGGGCGTAGACGGAGGTCAGAGCGATCCCTGCCTTGGTAATACGGTCGTCGTCGCCTAGCTCGATATGTGTCGCAACCCCAACCGTCGCGTAGTCCCCGACTTTGCGTTCGAGCTTTTGGTAGTTTCCTCCGCCGCGCTCGTACCGTGGGATGCGGACTTCGGTCAGCAGCTCCGTGGGATAGAGCGAGGTCGTGAACATGTCGACCAGGAACTCCTGGATCGAGATGACCCTTGTTCCCCCGGTGTGCTGGGTTCCGTCTGCTCCGGGGTGGAAGTGGGTGACCCCTTCCTTCGACACCGCGACCACCTCTGCGTCGAGAGCGAGCATGACCGAAGCCCAGTCGCCTTCGGGGTCATGGTGAGCGAGGGAGCCACAGATGGTCCCCAGATTACGAACGATGGGATCGGCGATCCAGGGCGCGGCCCCGGCCATCAGGTCGTTCTCCTTCTTGATGACCTCTGAGCGCACCACGTCGGCGTGACGGGCCAATGCCTGGACTCGAACATGACCATCCTGGATGTCGATCGCGTCGAGGCCGGGCACTCGGTTGATGTCGAGAAGAGTGGATGGCTCTGCGAAACGCAGTTTCATCATCGGAATCAGGCTCTGCCCCCCGGCGAGGATCTTCACCTCATCGCCGCGTTCTGCCAGAACGGCGAGGACCTCCTCGAGAGTCTCCGGCGCGAGATAGTCGAACTTGCTGGGATACATGGCTGCTCCTCTGCTGTGAACGATTCGTAACCTACAGGATCGATCTCGCCTGTGTCGGAAGTTTCAAATCAGCTCGGCCCGTGACGAATTCGAACATCGACTTACTTGACTGCGACGCTCGATTCGAGCACACGGACCACACCCCGAAGGTCGTTGACGCTGGCAGCCGGCAAGAGGTGATCGATGTAGGGGAGTACGGCCTGCATGCCACGGGTGGCCGGGAGATAGTCGGATCGGGCGGCAAGGGGGTTGAGCCACAGGACACTGTGAACGGATCTGGCCAGTCCGGCCATTTCTGCCGACAGAAGGTTGGGGTCTCCGCAGTCCCAGCCGTCGGAAAGCACCATGACGACCGGCCCTCCTCTGGCCATGCGACGACTCCACCCCTTGTTCCAGTCCCCGATTGCTTCGCCAATCTTGGTTCCACCCGACCAATCGTTCACGGTTTGGGACATCCGCTTCAAGGCGTCGGTGACGCTGCGCCGCTTCAGGTCCTCCGTTATTCGTGTGAGATGTGTTGAGAATGTGAAGGCCTCGACATGTCTCAGTCTTTGCCGGGCCGCATGGGCGAAGACGAGAAACATCTCGGCATATCTGTCCATCGAGCCGGAGATGTCGGCGATGATGATTAGCGGTCGTTGTCGCACCGTCCGGCGACGCATCTGGATTCTCATCAGGTCGCCCTCAGGTCTTACGGCTTTGCGCAAGGTTCGGCGCATATCCGGGCGTCGTCCTCGCTTCTCGCTGGCCCATCTTCTGGTGCGGATGTCAGACGGTTGCCATAGCATTGTGAGAACGAGCCTTCTTGCCTCCGCCAGCTCTTCCTCGTCCAAGTCGGCAAAATCTTTGGAGGCGACTCTCTCGATGGCTGATGCTCCCGCTTCTGAATCGACTTCATCAAGCGTGGATTCGCTCGATGACTGGAGCAGGGGCTGAGATCTGGAGGCTTCCGTGAGATTGGAGTGCTGCTCGGCGGTCGCTGTGAAAGGATGGAGTCCCCCAAAGAACCGATGGAACTCCTCGTCGTACGCCACTCGGTGATTTGGATCGGTGATCGCCATGCAGCGGAGGGCTGCATAGACCTGATCTCGACTGGCGAGATCGATGAGACCAAGACATCGGGCCATATCTGCAACCTGATCCGGCGTGATCGTCATTCCGCGGTGACGGAGGGCACCGGCGAAAGTTGTCAGGTCGCGGACCGGTCCCGTCATGTGAACTTCATTTCATGAAGTTCGAACCTGGTCTCATCCGGCGTCATCCAACAAGGACTTCGACGCCGGCGGCCCGTACAGCGTCGATGTCATCCTTGTACTTGAGGACAACTCCGAGTGTCTGGTCGACGAGTTTGGGTGTGAGCCTGCCTTCGTGGAGAAGCTCAAGCGACTCGGCCCAGTCGAGAGTCTCGGCAACGCCGGGGGGTTTGAAGAGATCCATCTGACGAAGACGCTCCATCGCCAGAGAGAGACTGAGGGCGAGATCCGCCTCGATGCTCGGCACCTTTCTCATCACGATCGAAGCCTCCAGGTCCGGGGACGGGTAGTCGATCCAGTGATAGATACACCGTCGCTTGAGCGCGTCGTGAATCTCTCTTGTTCGGTTCGAAGTGAGAACTACGATTGGGGGAACGTCCGCCTTGATTGTTCCGATCTCGGGGATGGTCACTTGGAAGTCGGAAAGCAACTCGAGGAGGAACGCCTCGAACTCCTCGTCGGCCCGGTCGAGCTCATCGATGAGCAGCACCGGACGATGACCGTCGCGGGAGGTCTCGACGGCCTTGAGGAGTGGCCGTGCAATCAGGAACTCTCTGCTCATGATGTCCCGTGCCCGGGCAGATGATCCTTCGCCGCGGGCCTCGAGCAGGCGGATCTCCATCATCTGACGGGCGTAATCCCACTCGTAGAGCGCCTGGCCAACGTCCAGGCCTTCGTAGCACTGCAATCGAATCAAGTCTTCGCCGGTCATTGAGGAGAGCACTTTGGCCACCTCGGTCTTGCCAACACCGGCCTCGCCTTCGAGGAAGAGGGGACGTCCCAATTGGAGAGCGAGGTGGATGGCGATGGTGAGATCGTCGGCTGCGAAGTAGTTCTGTTCGTCGAGACTGGCTGCAAGGCCGTCGATGGTGGAAGGGATCACGGAGGAGAGCCTAAATGGTCAGCGACGCTGGAGAAGTTGGATGTCGTTGCCGTCGGGGTCAGCGAAGGTGGCGAATCGGGCAACACCGGTGTCGGTTATCCGAGAGTCCGTCGGTTGAAAGCCGAGGCCGGCAAGACGATCGAGCTCCGCGTCGAGGTCGTTCACACGAAATGCCAAAGCACCGGTTGCTCGGCCTTGGGGACGATCTCCCTCGTGGAGGGCGAACCGGGTCTCGCCATCGACAGCCATGTTCTGCCATGCTCCGTAACGAGGTCCTGCATCGATGCCCAGGCTGGCGTACCACTCGACCGACCGATCGAGATCTGTCACCCACACGAACACGGTGTCCACTTGGAGGGCCATCGGTCATAACCTAGACGCTCATGTTTGACACGCTGACCCAGCGATTCGAGTCGGTCTTCACCGGATTGCGCGGCAAAGGAAGACTGTCCGAGAAGGACATCGATAGGGCTCTCCGAGAGGTTCGGGTGGCTCTGCTCGAAGCAGACGTCAATGTCGGGGTGGTCAAGGCTTTTCTCTCCCGGGTCCGAGAGAGGGCTCTCGGTGAGGATGTCGCCAAAGCGATCTCGCCGGGCCAACAGGTCATCAAGATCGTCCACGAGGAGCTTGTCACCACCCTGGGGTCCGAGACGGCCGGGCTAGTGAAGGCCCCTCCTCCATTGACGATCCTCATGGTCGGGCTCCAGGGCTCGGGGAAGACGACGTCAGCCGCCAAGCTGGCGAAGCTGCTTCAAGGCCAGGGAAGGAATCCGTTGCTGGTGGCCGCCGATCTTCAACGGCCGGCCGCCATCGACCAACTGGAGACTCTCGGTCGCAGTATTGACGTCCCTGTGTTTGTCGAGCGTGGTGGGAAGGCCCCGAAGCTGGTCAAGGCTGCCATGAGGGAGGCGTCTCGCTCCAGGCATGACGTGGTAATCGTTGACACCGCCGGTCGACTCCAGATCGATGACGGCCTGATGAAAGAACTTGCTGCCCTGAAGAAGGTGGCTGCGCCGGATGAAGTCTTGCTGGTTGTCGACGCCATGACGGGGCAAGATGCAGTCAACGTCGCCGAAGGATTTCAGGATCAAATAGGTGTTACCGGGTTGGTTTTGTCCAAACTCGATGGAGATGCCAGGGGCGGCGCCGCCATCTCGGTTCGTGAGGTGACGGGTGCGCCGGTCAAGTTCGCTGGTATTGGAGAGGGTCTGGATGAGCTAGAGCCGTTTCATCCTGAGCGGATGGCCTCCAGGATTCTGGGCATGGGCGACGTGCTCACTCTCATCGAGAAGGCCGAGTCGGTTTTTGACGAGGCGGAGGCTGAGAAAGCTGCCAGAAAACTCGAGAAAGGCGAGTTCACACTCGAGGACTTCCTCACCCAGTTTCAGATGATGAAGTCGATGGGGCCTCTGAAAGACATCCTTGCTATGCTTCCGGGTTCCGGATCGCTCCTTCGTGAGGTCGATGTTGATGATCGCGACTTCAAGAGGGTTGAGGCCATCATCCAATCGATGACAGCTGATGAGCGTCGGAATCCGAAGATCATCGGCGGCAGCCGAAAGCGCCGGATCGCGTCCGGGTCGGGCACCAAGCCCCAGGATGTGAATCGGGTCTTGAAGCAGTTCGTCGAGGCACAGAAAATGATGAAGACGCTGGCCGGAGGTCAGGGAATGCCATCCCTGGAAGGCTTGATGAGCGGTCAGCGAACAAAGAGGTGAATTGATGGCTGTCAGGATGAGACTGATGCGGATGGGCAAGAAGAAACAGCCCATGTACCGCGTTGTGGTTGTGGACTCTCGCGCCCCGCGCGACGGCCGCTATATAGAGCAGATAGGTCGATACGAGCCGCTCCAAGACCCGTCGATCGTAGAGATCGACAACGAAAGGGCTGCCGATTGGCTCTCCAAAGGAGCCAGTCCGAGCGAGACCGTAGAAAAACTCCTCAATATCTCGGGTGCAATGAACACGATGAAGGTCAAAACAGGTGGCATTCACGTGATCGGCATCGAGAAGGACGAGGAAGACACCATCTCCGAGGAGGAGTGAGCTTGGCCAAGGGCGATATCGTTGAGCGAGTAGTCAGCTACATAATCAAGGCAATAGTCGACGAGCCGGACGAGGTTACAGTCACCGTTGTCGAGCAGGGACCCGACGAGGTGGTCGCCGAGGTGCGGACAGCGAAAGGCGACATGGGCAGGGTCATCGGACGACGGGGGCGTGTGGCCAAAGCCGTTCGCGCCGCCGCAAGTGCTGCCGGCGAAGAAGAGGGGATCACAGCTGGGGTCGAGTTCCTCGACTGATAGCCCCGATGTGCGGGCCGGACGACTCGGCCGACCCCATGGTCTTGACGGGTTTCTCGGGTTGTATGTAGATCCGGCCGACCTCGACTACTTCGACCGCGGCTCGACGGTCTTCATTCAGGATCGTCCGTTGGTGGTGCGGGCAATTCGTCCAGCCCACAAGGGATATCAGGTCGCGTTCGAAGATGTAGTCGATCGTGAAGGAGCCGAGCGGATTCGAAACCAGGACGTCTTTGTCTCCGAACGGCGCGCACTCCTCGAACAAGAGTTCTGGCCTGACCAATTGGTCGGTTTGAAGGTCCGGCCTGGTGGTGGGACCGTCGTCGATGTGGTCCACGGGGCAGCACAGGATCGTCTTGTCGTCGAGCGGGACGGAGCCAGGTTCGAGGTGCCGTTTGTCGTTGAGTTCGTGCCGACCATCGATGTCGAAGCTGGATATGTCGAAGTCGTCGAGATCGAGGGTATCAGCGAACCGTTAAACTGATCGTCACCCCCTCGAGACCCCCATTTTCTGCATTTTCATCGCCGACGAAAAGGGACAAATCGCCTGGAGGTAGAACAATGTCCGTCTGGAATTCTCCCCAGGTAACCAAATCCCCGGCCGCAATTGTGAACGTTTCGGCGACGACTTCGTTGCCGGCTGTCGCGATGATCAAAACGTTGGACTCGAACGTGCGGGTGTAGCCCGATACCGACAGAGTTCCTTCCAGGATTTCGCCATCGAGCGGGGTCACGACAACTGCCAGGTCGGAGTACGCAGGTGCGGTCGCATACTTCACGATTCCCGGCTGAAGATCCAGGATTACCCGGGCTGGGGTTCGTTCGGTCTGAATCCGAGCTTGTGTTGGTCCAACCAGGTGGAGGTCGACGAACATCCCACCATCCAATGCCTTGACAACATATAGACGATCAATGAGTGCTGTTTCGATGAGTTGGTCGGTGATGACCGTTTGGTCGGTGTCGACGGCGATGCGGATAACCGGAGCTCCTTCGACAAAAGTAGCGGTGACCGTCGGCGGCGTCGTTGCAGGGGCCCCCTCCGAAGTGATGAAGGAGAGGGTGAATGTGTCACACGACTCGTCCGTCGTCCAGGAAATATCGCCGATAACACTGCTGTCGGACTGATCCTGCTCAAAGGAAGCGATTGTCCCGTCCTCGACGAACTCCCCCTCATCGGGACATCCCGCCACGAGCGGCACGGTCGTTGTGGGGGCGCTGGTGGTGACGGGCTCGGGCCGAGTCGTTGTGGCCTGCGAGTCAGCACCGTTGGGGGCACATGCCGCGACCACGACGATCGTCAGCAGACCGAGAGTCATCCGAAGTCTCATGTCGGGAATGGTACGGCCGACCGCTAGGTTTGAAGGGCCACAGCACGTTAGGAAGTGAACATGCCTGAAGCAGTAATCGTTGCCACCGCACGTACTCCGATCGGACGGGCCTACAAAGGGTCGCTCATCGATGTCCGTGCCGACGATCTTGCCGGCTTTGCCATCAACGCCGTCATGGAGAAAGTGCCCGAGGTGGATCGAGCTTCGGTCGATGACGTCATGGTCGGCTGCGCCCTCACTCATCACGAGCAGGGCTACAACGTTGCCCGGCCGGCATCCCTTCTCGGCGGTCTACCCGACTCGGTACCGGCGACCACGGTCAATCGGTTCTGCGC
Source organism: uncultured Boseongicola sp. (assembly GCA_964194555.1). Taxonomy (GTDB): domain Bacteria; phylum Actinomycetota; class Acidimicrobiia; order Spongiisociales; family ZC4RG35; genus SZUA-217. The sequence continues at coordinate 12,130 of CAXMMT010000100.1, forward strand.
TTCGTCATTGCAGACGATTCGGATGGCGTTCCATGCGATCCGCCAGGGGGAGGGCGACACCTATGTTGCCGGCGGTATCGAGTCGGTGAGCCGCACCTACGGCAAAGCCTTCGACAGCGACGATCTCAATCCGCGTTTCACCGATGCCACCCGCGATGATTTCATCAACAACGTTTACATCCCGATGGGTAACACCGCCGAGAACGTTGCAGCTAAGTATGGGATAACCCGAGAGCGCATGGACGAGTTTGCCAAGAGCTCACAGGATCGAGCGGTCGAATCTCAGAAGAACGGATTCTTTGACAGGGAGATCACCCCGATAGAAATACCTGACGGCCGGACCATTCGTGACGACGACGGTCCGCGTCCCAACACCACCCTGGAAAAATTGGCATCCCTTCCTCCGGCCTTCCAGGCGGAGGGTTTGGTGACGGCAGGGAACTCATGTCCCCTCAACGACGGCGCCGCCGCCGTTCTGGTCATGTCCGACCGGCGTGCGGCCGAACTCGAGTTGAAACCTCTTGCGCGGATCGTCGCATCCTCGGTAGCGGGTCTGGAGCCCGAATACATGGGGATGGGCCCGGTGTTCGCCGTCCGAAAGGTTCTGGAGCAATCCGGGATGAGTCTCGAGGATATGGACGTAATCGAGATCAATGAGGCATTTGCGGCCCAGGTGTTGGCGTCTGCGGATGAGCTCGGCATCGATATGGACAAGCTCAACCCTCACGGTGGGGCAATTGCCCTCGGTCATCCTTTCGGAATGACGGGAGCCCGGATCATGGGAACGCTACTCAACGACCTGAGCACTCTCGATGCCACGTTCGGTCTGGAGACGATGTGTGTTGGCGGTGGTCAGGGGATGGCGATGATCGTGGAGCGTCTCAACTAGTCCGATGGTCGGCGTGCGGAAATCATGTACCAGTGCCTTTCTCCGACACTCGATGGCCCGTCGAACTCCTCCCTTCGATTTCGATCGGGTCGAAACCCGAAAAGATGTGACGACGTCACCCCTGTCAATTGACGAAACAGCCGGGTTCGACGCCCACGTGCCGTTGTGACCGAAAAGGACTCCGACAAACCAGCCTCCCGGTTTCACCGCGGCGAGGGCTCGTCGAACCGATGAGTCGTGTTTGTCACCGGCAAACGGGAGTGACAACGAAGCGAAAACCAGGTCGGCCATCGGCGATCTATTTCATCGAATGCCCCGATCTGGGTGGTCAACCGGGGTAGGTCATCATCACCGACTCTCGACTCGAGAAGCTCAATGGCGCGGGGCTCGCTGTTGATGGCATGGACTTTCCAACCCTTTTCGAGGAGGGCTAACCCTTCGTTTCCGGCCCCGCACGTCCATCCGCATCCGTGGGGACGGCGGTAGCCACCTCACCGACAGAGCTGTGGTAGCCGGCCTGGTCGTGAGCGACCTGGCGGACGTGGGCTTTCATCAGGACGACTGTGTCGTGGCCGTTGAGCCGGGAGGGTCGATTGACGAGAGAACTGCGGCCAGGAACGGTCCGGGACCCCACTCATCCAGCCTGTCGGGATCCTCTGCCGCTCCGCTGCCACCTCATCACAGGCGGCCGCTTCGGCGACAGTGAGCGCCTCGATCTCCCGGTCGGAAAGCTGCGGAATCAGCTCTGAATCGAACATATGTTCTACCGTACAGGACCCCACCGACAGATGCCAGGGGGTTGAACCAGATTCACAGATCTTTTTCTACCACCCCCACAAAACATGCTACGAGAGGCCCCGCATCTAGCCTTCCCACCGTGAAGATCAACGTCATCACCATGTTCCCCGGGTACTTCGAAGGCCCTCTGGGTATCTCCATCGTGGCCCGGGCCATTGAAGATCGGTTTTTGGTGGTGGATCTCCACGATCTCAGAGAGCACGGTATCGGTAGGCACCGTCAGCTCGATGACCCGCCATTCGGCGGTGGCCCGGGGATGGTGATGATGATCGAGCCTCTGGCATCCGCTCTGGAGCCGTTGAAAGGCACACACCGTGTCCTCTTCACACCCTCCGGAGATCCAATGGATCAGATGACACTTGATCGATGGGCCCAGATCGATGAGCTGACATTCGTGTGTGGACGTTACGAGGGTGTTGACCAACGTGTGATCGACAACTTCATCGATGAGGAGGTGAGTCTCGGTGACTATGTGCTCGCCGGTGGAGAAGTGGCGGCAGCCGCGGCGATCGAAGGGGTGGCGCGGTTGTTGCCAGGGGTGGTTGGCAACCCGGAATCCACCGAGAATGAGTCGTTTCGCGACGGTCTTCTGGAGGAGCCCGTCTATACGCGGCCTGCCGATTTCGACGGGTGGACGGTCCCGGGGGTTTTGCTGAGTGGCGACCATGGAAAGATCGAAGAGTGGAGGGCGCGACGGAGGGTCGAGCGAACACACCGACGTCGACCCGACCTGCTACGAAATGGCGAGGATTCCAATACCTGATAGAATTAGGTAGCGAATCCCGCCTATCGCATTCCGGACGCGTCTAGGAGTCCTTCCATGAACGATCTTCAAGCAGTTGAGAGCGCGCATGTACGCGATGACATTCCCCAGTTTCGCGCCGGCGACAATGTCAGGGTGAATGTCCGTGTTGTCGAAGGTAGCCGTGAGCGCATACAGGCTTTCGAGGGCATGGTCATTGCTCGCAACGGCACAGGCACCCGTGCCTCCTTTACCGTTCGCAAACTGAGTTTTGGAGTCGGTGTTGAGCGAGTGTTCCCGCTGAATGCCCCCATCATCCAGAGTATCGAGGTTTTGCGCCGTGGCGACGTCCGTCGCTCCAAGCTCTACTTCATTCGTGATCGGGTTGGCAAGTCAGCCCGGATCAAGGAGCTCCGCGACTGAGTTTGGAGACGCCAGACACGCACGAGCTGGAGGAGCCTGACGAATCGTCAGAGCGCTCGCGTCGGCGTTCATTTTGGGCGGAACTCCCCGGCCTACTGCTGACGGCCCTCGTCATCGCCGTCGTCATCAAGACCTTTCTGGTTCAACCCTTCTGGATCCCATCCGAGTCGATGCTCCCCACGATCGAGGTGAACGACCGGGTGATGGTCAACAAACTCGCATTCAATTGGGACGAGCCCGGGAGAGGCGACATCGTTGTATTCCGCGATCCGGCCGAACCTCATGTCGAAGAGTCGATTCCCGAAGTGGTAGTTCGTTCTGTCCTGGAGGCGATCGGCATCCGCACCCGAGGACGGGACGATCTGATCAAGCGAGTTATCGGGCTACCCGGCGAGACTGTTGTGATCTTGGAGAATCACGTGATGATCGACGGAAGCCCTTTATCAGAGCCGTATCTGAGTCCCGATGTGACCATGGCTGACGAGGGTCCTTTCGTGGTCGCCTTCGGCGAGGTGTTTGTCATGGGGGATAACCGCCAGTTCAGTTTTGACAGTCGGCGCTTTGGGCCCATCCCCTATGACGATCTCATCGGGCGCGCCTTCATAACGATCTGGCCGATTTCCAACTTCGGGCCTCTCTAGTGGCCCGCCGCCCAAATAGCTACGCGCATCAATTGAGCGACATACCACTAGAAACTGACACCCCTCTCGCGTAGGGGTTAGATCGTGGTCCGTCGTATGATCGCTGGGTCCCTTTTGTGTGACGAGGAGAGATGGAAGAAGACCTGGAACGCTACGAGTCCGAGGTGGAGCTGAAGCTCTACAAGGAGTACCACGACGTCCTGCCGATGTTCACCTACGTGGTCGAGACTGAGCGTCGCTTCTATTTGGCCAACGATGTGAACATCGACGTCCGGGAAGTCAACGGCTCGGTCTACTTCGAAGTGGAGATGAATGACGCATGGGTATGGGACATGTTCCGACCGGCCCGATTCCTCGAGCACGTCCAGGTGCTCACGTTTCGGGACGTCAACGTCGAAGAGCTGGAAAAGGCGGAGCTTTCGATCTAGCCGGTCGGGAACTCGGGGGCTTTGGGGAGAGGCTGGCTGGCTGGTTTCTTGCTGACCACGGTCTCCACATCCTGGGTTTCAACCTCGACATCTCCGGTGGTGAGCTCGATCTGATTGCGATCGACCAAAGCAGCAAGGTTGTCGTTGAAGTGAGGACGACCCGTTACGGGTCGGATCCGATCGATGCCGTGGGCGAGGCAAAACGTCGCCGCGTGACCAACCTCGCCCGGGGCATTGGTGCCGACCGCGTCGACTTTCTTGGCATTCGCGTCGATCGCACCGGGTTCGACGTTCATTGGCTCCCGGGGTCGAATTGACGATCAGGTTTGACCTTTTCTAGTTTTGATGACATGAGTCCGTCCCCAGCAGCCGTCAGAGTCCGCGGGCTCACCAAGACGTACAAACGAACCGAGGCATTGCGAGAGCTCGATTTCGAGATTCCCGCGGGCCAGGTCACCGGTTTTCTCGGTCCCAACGGCTCCGGCAAGACCACTACCTTTCGATCTTTGCTCGGGTTGACCCGACCAAACGAGGGCGACATCGAGATTCTTGGCATGGAAGTGCCGCGCCATCTCTCACAAATCGCCAAGAAGGTGGGCGCGATCATTGAAGAGCCTGGGCTCATCAAAGCGCATACGGGGCGGGTGAATCTTCGGATCGCAGCCGACACTCTCGGATTCGGTCATGACAGCGTCGAAGAGATGCTCGAGTTCGTCGGGCTTGCCGGCGATGCCGATCGCAGGGTGGACGAGTACTCGAAGGGGATGAGACAGAGACTGGCTTTGGCGGCGGCACTTCTTGGTGAACCGGAACTGCTCCTACTCGATGAGCCACTGGATGGTCTCGATCCCGCGGGCCAACATGCCTTCCGGGCGAGACTTCGAGCCCTGGCCGATGAGGGTCGCACGGTTGTGGTCTCCAGTCATGATTTGACTGATATCGAGGCCCTTGCCGACCACGTGGTCGTGATCGATCACGGCCGGCTCATAACTCAGGGGCCACTCGAGGACTTGCTTGACGGCGGAATGATCCGGGTGGTTGTTGACAACGTCGACGCTGCAGCCGAGGTTTTGTCGGCTGCGGGAATGGAGAGCCGGACAGATGATGGCGGGCTCGTTGTCGACGCCTCGGACGGTGTAGACATAGTCAGGGCGCTTGCCCAAGCCGGGCTCTACCCGAGCGAAGTCAGGCCGGAGCGGACCTCGCTCGAGTCGTTGTTTCTCGGGATCACCGGCGAGGAGAGGGCATGAGTCTCATTCACGCCGAGTACCTGAAGATGAGCCGGCGAAAGTTGTTCCCCGTGATGCTCCTCATCCTCGGGTTCCTGATGCTGTTGACGGCCGTTCTCTTTTTCGTCGTTTTACCGGCTATTCCCGAGTTTGGGGGTGACTCGCCGGTGCCGGAGCGGCCGGGTGCCTTCGTGTTCGGCGCACAGCAAGTCGCCGGTCAGGCATGGTGGTTTGCGGTGATCCTGGCCACATCTGTGTTGGGTGGTGAACTGAGCGGGACGGCCTGGGCAACCGCATTGACCAGAGACTCCCGGAAGCTGAACCATGTCGGGTCCCGGCTGCTGGTTTTCTCGGCATCCTCCTGGCTTGCCTTTCTGTTTGGAACGGGAGTGTGGGCCGTCGTGACATGGCTTGCGGCTGACGGGTCCGGGTCCCTGGAGATGGCAGAGTGGCTGGGCTTGGTATGGCGTTTTGCCCTGATCGCTGTCGCTTGGACATCCATCGGGCTCGGGGCTGTCGCCATTACGAGGTCTATCGGACCCGCCATGGGCATCGCTCTCGGGTTCTCGTTTCTGGACAGCATCCTGGCTCCGTTCATCGCCCCATACGAAAGCGTATCCCTCACGGCGGCCTCCAATGGTATGTTCGACGTCGGGGGTGACGGTCCTTTCAGCATTTTCATACCCGGCGCCGACCTCTCACTGACCCACGCAATCGTCATCACCCTGGGCTGGGCCCTTGTTGGTTTTGGGCTGACCTGGTGGGGGCTTCAGCGTCGCGACGCCTGAGCGCCGAAACGCCGGCGCAGTTCCTTGTGCCAGCAGCCGTGATGCCAGTGACGGCGCAGGTCGGCCGTCTCGTGCGGGATCACAACGAGATGGAACGTGCCCGGTGGGATCGACGTCTCGCATCCCGGGCAGAGGTACTCCTTCTTCGCCTGGTAGGGCTGGATCGGATTGACGGTTATGTCGAGAAGATCGCCCACGCGATGACCGCCAATGTCGCCAGTACCGCGATGACCACCACGGCTATGTCCAGGGCCGATTTCTCCTGGGCTCGGAAAGGGTTGAATCCCACGTCGAAACGGTAACCGCCCTGGGGGATTGTCTACCGTCACACCGATGAGCTGGCTCCTGACCGAAGATGAGGGTGAGATACGCCGTCTGACTTTCAACCAGCCGGAACGGAAGAACGCGCTGCCTCCCGAGGGTTGGCCAATTCTGCGAGATGCGTTCACCGATTTCGAGAAGTCCGCAGCGAGAGTGCTGATAGTCACCGGCGCCGGTGGTGAGTTCTGCGCCGGGGCCGATCTCGACCGGAGCGGGTCTGCAATGGGGGAGTCGGTTACTCGTCGGCATCAGAGGATGAAGACCGTAGGAGAGGCGGCCTTCACCCTTCATCGCACCACCAAACCGACAATTGCCGCCGTCGATGGTGTTGCCGTGGGCGCCGGGATGAACCTGGCCCTCGGCTGCGACGTCGTCATCGCCAGCACCAGGGCCCGGTTCTCGGAGATCTTCGTCAGGCGGGGATTGACGGTCGACTTTGGAGGAACATGGCTTCTGCCCCGGGTCGTTGGTTTGCAGCGCGCCAAAGAACTCGCTCTATCGGGGCGCATCGTTGACGCCGAAGAGGCTCTTGCAATTGGCCTGGCGGTCGAGGTCGTTCCGCCAGATGAGCTTTCCGATCGCGCTCAGAGCATGGCCGAGAGCTTTCTGCAAGGTGCTCCGATCGCTCAGATGTTCGCCAAGCAGGGACTCGATGCTTCCTTCGAGTCGAGCTTTGCGGAGAGTCTCAGTTGGGAGGGCCAATCGCAGGCAATCGCCATGGGGACCGCCGACTTCGAAGAAGGTGTCGCCGCGTTCTTGGGGAAGCGTGAGCCCGACTGGCGGGGTGAGTAGGACACCAGCCAGTGGCCTGTCGCCCAAATAGCTACCCGGTCTCACCGGCTCTCGACGCCCCTGGCGGCGTCCTCCGCCTTGACGCAGCTAAGGCTGCGCCTTCGTTGTGTGTCCTGGCCAGAGGACGCCGATGACTCGGTGACACCCCTGCATCAATTGAGCGACAGACCACTAGTCCTCGCCAATGTCCTCGTTCCACAGGTCGGGGTGTGCGTTGATGAACCCCTCCATCAGGTCAACACACCGCTGATCATCGACTACCTCGACGAGTACGCCGCGGGATCTCAGATGTTCCTCGGCGCCAATGAAGGTCCTGTTTTCCCCGACAACGACCTTGGGAATCTTGTAGAGGAGGATCGCCCCTGAGCACATCTCGCATGGTGAGAGCGTCGTGTAGATCGTGGAGCGGCGATATGCCGAGACAGCCAGCCGGCCTGCGTTTTCGAGGGTGTCCATCTCGGCGTGGAGGATGACTGAACCCTGCTGTACCCGGCGGTTATGACCTCGACCGACAACCTCGCCGTCGATCACCAGCGCCGACCCGATCGGGATACCGCCCTCCTCGAGACCCAGCCGCGCCTCCTCGATTGCCGTCTCCAGGCCGTTGTCTTTCATGTGGTGGGATCTTATGGCTCCTACCCTGGAACGATGTCACGAATCGCCATCGCCGGGCCCAACCGACTCGTCACCGATGCCGCGGGCCTGATAGCGGACGGTGGAGGGTCTGTTGTGGACACGGCCATCGTGGCGGCGCTCACCGCAATGTGCACCGAGCCGGGGATCTGCTCGCCGGGGGGAGGCGGGTTCCTCACCATCGACGTGCCCGGCGCCGATGCGGTGGTGATCGACGGCTATATGTCGTATCCGGGGATGGGATTCTCCGGCGAGCCCAACATGCGTGAGATCACAATGGATTACGGAGGCGGTGTGACGACGCTGGTCGACGCCGGGTCCGTAGCCGTGCCCGGTGTCTTCGCCGGCTACGAGTTGGCATGGAAGATGTTTGGAACCGCGTCGTGGCAGGACCTCATGGAGGCGGTTGCAGTGACGGTAGAACATGGGTTTCCGCTGGGTCAGGCAGCACACCACTACCTTCTTGACTCTTTCGATCCGATTTTCTCCGCCGACTCCACCGCCCGTGACGCTCTCTCCCATGATGGGCGACTGCGCGATGTCGGGGAGACCGTGCTGTTCGAGGGCCTTGCCTCGACGCTTCGATACATCGGCGACCAGGGCGCCCGGGTGTTCTACGAAGGTGACCTCGCTCGATCGATCGTCGCTGACCTCGAGTCCATGGGTGGCCAACTGACCCGAGATGACATGGCCTCCTATGCCGCCTTGGCAAGACGTCCCCTCCTCGTGGGGATCGGGGGCTGGAGGTTGGAGCTCAACCCACCACCTGCCGTTGGAGGAGTGACCGTGGCCCTCGCGCTAGATCAGATAGCGAAGAGTGCCGGCGCGGGCCCTCGCGTCTGGGCGGATTCTCTCGTTAGCGCGTACACGCTGAGGGCAGAGGAGTTGGAGCCACACCCCGACCTCAGAGTTGCGGCCAACGAAGTGCTGGTCAAGGCCGGTCTTCGCTCGCCGTCCACCGTCAGCGTCGCCGCCGTTGACGAAGATGGCGGCGCGGTGGCGGTCTCCTGTTCAGCCGGATACGGGTCCGGGGTGACACCGGCAGGAACAGGTCTGATGATGAACAATGCCGTGGGCGAGATCGAGCTGACACCGGGCGGGCCTGATGCCCATCGGCCGGGCAAGGTGATGATGTCCAACATGGCTCCAACCGTCGCCAGAGCCGGTCATGACGTGGTCGCTATCGGTACACCGGGAGCCGACCGAATCACCAGCGCACTGGTTGTCACCCTCGAGTGGCTGGTGGGTGGGATGGATCTCGAGGATGCGATCGAACAGCCACGTCTTCACCCGGAGTTCGGTGATTGGGGGGTTCGCATAGCGGTGGAGTCCGATCTCGATCTCGACGGTGTCGAGTATCCCCTGAGACACTTCGAAGGTCGCCACATGTACTTCGGGGGAGTCAATGGTGCTGCCTTGGAGGATGGTCGTCTTCACGGTCATGCCGACAGCCGTCGCCACGGCTCGGTTGCCGTCGTGGGCTGAGAACGTTTCAACTTGCAAGAAAAATCGGTCATGCGGAGTCGGCTCTCCTAACTTTCATTGAGTAGGCGGCGCGATTTATACCGCCCGGGAATGATGTGATGCTGAGGGACGAGACGACAAGCAGGACGTTTTCGGCGTTTGTCGAAGAGCATGAGGCTCGTCTCCGTCACGCTTTGACCGCCCGTTTCGGTTTAGACGTCGGCAAGGATGCCGCGGCGGACGCTCTGGCTTATGGGTGGGAGCACTGGGAGCGGGTCCGGTCGATGGAGAACTCGATCGGATATCTGTACACGGTCGGCAGGGATCGGGGGCGTCGCATGTCACAACCTCGCCGACCGCTTTTTCCTGATGTGCCGGTGGAGAGGGCGCCGTGGGTGGAGCCGGGTCTGTCCCAGGCCGTCGCCGACCTGCCGGAACGACAGCGAACGGTCGTTCTGCTTCTCCACGGTTATGACTGGACGCAAAGCGAGGTTGCCGAGGTGCTCGAAATCTCGAAGGCGAGTGTGCAACGCCACGGTGAGAGAGCCATGGCCCGGTTGCGGAGGGGAGGGTGTGGATTACACCGCGATGAACAGTGTGACCGCCGGTGGCCCGGTTACAGTGCACTCCCTTCAACGAACCCTCTGCGGATGGTTCTACTGGTTGGCAGCCAAGACCAACACTCGGTGACTAACGCGGACATAACCGCCGCATTCGCCGAAGCCTTGAAAACCCACGGGACCGATGTTGAAGTGGTCGTCGTACCCGATGCGAATCACAACGACGTGATCTATCCGGACACTGACGCCGGGCAGGCAACACTCCAAGTGATCAGAGACATTCTCGACAACGCGCCTTGAACCTCGAGGTTGGCTCGACGCCGGGCTTGGGTGCACCCCTCTAGAACCTGTCCCGCCCGCCCCGTACGTTGATCGGTATGTACGCAGCGACCACATCGGTGGCGCTCGTCGGGGGAGATGTCAGACCGGTAGAGGTGCAGGTTCATGTCGGCCGTCAGCAGGACACGTTCAAACTGAGCGGACTTCCTGATACAGCGGTGCGCGAGGCCAAGGACAGAGTCAGAGCAGCGGTGGCCTCCTCCGGCATGCGCTTTCCGAATAGGACCGTCACGGTCAATCTCGCCCCGGCGGATCTGCCCAAGGGCGGCACCGACTACGACCTAGCGATTGCCCTTGGCGTGTTGGCGGCGAGTGGCGAGATACCGAACCCCAATGGAGCGGTCGTCGTGGGTGAGCTGGCCCTCGACGGGACGGTGCGATCCGGGTCGAGCACACTCGGCGCCGGCGTGCTTTCGGCGCGAACCAAACGTCCCTGTCTCGTAGCGAACGACTCAGCGGCCGACACTGCCGCCGTCCCGGGTTCGACTGTTTACGGTGTCGGGTCGTTGGCCGAGGCAGTGGAGTTGTTGAGGCTCGGTCTTGGTCAGAAGGATGCTGTGAGTCCTCGCCCAACGCCTCGGCCGGGGGATGGGCCCGACCTGTCGGATATCAGGGGTCAGGCCCTGGCACGTCGGGCAGTCGAGATCGCGGCGGCCGGTGGACATCATCTGCTGCTGCATGGGCCTCCCGGCGGAGGCAAGACCATGCTCGCTCGGCGTCTGCCGGGGATTCTTCCGCTACTTACAGATGATGAGGCGGTGGAGGTCGCGCTCATCTACGCGGCCGCGGGTTTGCGGCGAGGGTTGGATTCCTCTCGCCCGTTTCGGTCTCCGCATCACACGGCGTCACGCGCTGCTCTTGTGGGTGGTGGGTCCGGCGTCGCTGTTCCCGGGGAGGCATCGTTGGCGCATCGAGGTGTCCTCTTCCTGGACGAGTTGGCGGAATTCCCACGGGGCAATCTCGACACACTGCGCCAGCCCTTGGAAGATGGTTTCGTGACTGTGGCGCGTCGGGGAGTGACGGCTCAGTTTCCTTCGTCTTTTCATCTCGTTGGTGCTTCCAATCCTTGTCCCTGTGGCTTCTATGGCGATCGTCGTAAACCCTGCGAATGTCGGCCGGCCGTTCTGGCTCGATACCGACAGCGGGTCTCAGGGCCGCTTCTCGACCGTATCGATCTGGTTGTCAAGGTCGGCCGTGTTGAAGCATCGGAGGCGGCCGGTCCCCCGGGGGAGAGCTCGAGCGTGATTCGGCGAAGGGTCGAACAGGCAGCGGAGTTCAGACGAGACCGCCCATCCGAGACTCATCCACGAGCCCGGCAGATGGTTCTCAACGCCTTGGATTCAGCCGCGGTGACCGCCCGTGGGGCGGATCGGGTGACGAGCGTGGCTCGTACGATCGCCGACCTCGCTCTCTTGACGAGGGTCGAGGAAGACCATGTGGCCGAGGCCATGGCTCTCCGCGGCGAGTGGTGATGGGACATCGACTGATCGAGAGGTCCTCGCCGGAGTACCCGGCCGGGCTTAGTGACCTCGAGGACCCACCGTCGATTTTCGTAGATGGGAAGCTTCGCGAGATTCCCGGAGTGGCGGTGGTCGGCACCCGTCGGTGCACTCGATATGGCATTGATCTCGCCGAAGCCTTTGGCGCTGCGATTGCTCGATCCGAGTGGACCACCGTCAGCGGCCTCGCCAGGGGCATCGATGCTGCTGCTCATCGTGGCTGTCTGCGTGATGGTGGCCACGCGGTGGCGGTTCTCGGTTCGGGGATAGATGTCTGCTATCCCAAGGAGAATCAGTCGATGTTCGATGGGATTCTGACGGGGGACGGCGCTGTCGTTTCCGAGTATCCGCCGGGCACGCCTCCGGATCGTTGGCGATTTCCTGCCCGGAACAGGATCATCGCTGCGATGTCGAGCGCAGTCGTTGTGGTGGAGGCCGCCAGGACCGGTGGAGCGCTGATCACGGCCCGGCTTGCTGCCGAGATAGGCCGTCCCGTCTTCGTCGTCCCCGGGGACGTTGATCGACCGGCGTCCGAGGGGTGCAACCTCCTCATCCGCGACGGTGCGTATCCGGTGCTGGGAGCCGCAGACCTGATCGAGGAGCTCTCGTTGATCCTGGGGCCACCCGCGCGTGACTCAACCTTGGAGAAGGATGCAACCCTTCCACCTGGTGGGATCTCCCTTGATGATCTGCCTGAGTTTTGGTCGGTCACTATGACTGAGGCTCTGGTGACGGTGGGGAAGCTGCAACTCGACGGACAGGTGCGCCGTGAAGGTGAGACGATCTTCCCCGTCTGAGTGCTACCGGCGTCAGAGGATGCGATGCAATAGCCTTTCCATGTGCACGTTCCCGAATTGCCGACATGGGCTAGGCCCTCGGTTGAGCCCTACCTGAGGCGGCTTGCCGAACAACGGGGTCTCTCCCCTCACACAGTGGATGCCTATCGACGCGATCTGCATCAGTTCTTCGACTACTGCGATCGCGGCCATCTCGACGCCGTCTCTGATGTCGAACGACGTCACTGCCGCAGGTATCTGGCGTTTCTCGACACCAGGGGCTACTCCCGCCGCTCGATGGCAAGAAAGGCCTCGGCGGTCAGGGCCTTCTATGCCGACGCCTCCGAGCGTGGCCTTGTTGAGATCAACCCTTTCGACGGCGTAGCCCGCCCCAAGGTTGCCAGGCCCCTTCCCCATGCCCTCCCGGCACGAACTGTGGGCCACGCTCTCGACGCGATTGACACCTCCGATCCGAAGGGTTTGCGCGACAAGGCCCTGATCGAGACTCTGTATGCCACCGGTCTCCGAATCTCGGAGTTGGCATCCATGTCAACGGCGGATGTCGGTTCGGACACAGTCACCGTGGTCGGGAAAGGCGCCAAAACACGTCGTGTACCAGTGGGTCGACCCGCCCAGGAGTCCATCGATCTCTACCTGAGGGATGGTCGGCCGAATCTGGTTTCAATCGGCGCGGGGGAAGCGTTGTGGATTGGGGTTCGCGGGGGGGCCCTGGACTCTCGGGGGATACGACGGGTCGTCTCCGATAGGCTCGCCACGTTCCCTCACGCACTCCGTCACAGCTTTGCCACCCATCTGCTCGAAGGTGGGGCAGACTTGCGCACAGTCCAGGACCTGTTGGGACACACCGATTTGGCGACCACCCAGATCTACACTGCCGTGACGCGTCAGCATCTGAGAGGAACCTATGACCGAAGCCACCCGAGAGCCTGAGAAGAATCAGGTCGAGGGTCTGTGGGAAGTCTTCAAGGCTTCCGGTGATGCTGATGTTCGTGAACGACTGATTCTCCACTATTCGCCACTGGTGAAATATGTGGCTGGAAGGGTTGGTGCAGGGCTTCCACGCTCGGTCGATCAGAACGACCTCGCCAGCTATGGGCTATTTGGGCTCATCGATGCGATCGACAAGTTCGAGCCTGAGCGTGGCTTCAAGTTCGAGACCTATGCGATCAACCGGATCAAGGGAGCGATTCTCGACGAGTTGAGGGCTCTCGACTGGGTACCAAGGTCGGTGCGCTCGCGGGCGCGTCGCATCGAGTCGTCAGTCGTCGAGCTGGAGCACAAGCTGAAAAGGACTCCGACCGAGGAGGAGCTTGCTCTTCACGTCGAGATGGATGTGTCCGAGCTCCGCGATGCTCTCGCCGAGATCGGCCGGTCAGGCATCGCCGCGCTCGACGAGTTTGTCTCCGGTGACTCCCAGACCTCGATGGGCGAGATGCTCGCCGACCCTGCCGGTATCTCACCCGAAGTTGCATTTCAGTCGGAGGAGACGCGGAGAGGTCTGGCCGATGCGGTCAACAGGCTTCCGGATCGGGAGCGACTCGTTGTGACCCTTTACTACTACGAGGGGATGACCCTTGCTGAGATCGGTGGTGTGCTCGGAGTAACCGAGTCCCGGGTCTGTCAGATTCACGCCAAGACGATGATGTCTCTCCGCAACCGTCTCGGCGACCCCGCCTGGGGATAACTCAAACCTTTTGTGAAGATTTTCGCGGGTATAGGCCGCGCGAATCTTCACAAAACGGCTCGGGCGACTAGTTGTGACACCGGTGCCCGCTGTTCATGTTGAAACGTTGTCCGATTCGTCCAGAAGCTGATGGGCTGAGTCGGCGACTCTGGTGAGCAGATCAATCAGCGTTTCTATCTCATCATCTTTGAGCGCGGTGTAGACCGTCCGGTCGAGGACCTCGAGAACATGGGGAACGAATGCTTCGAGTGCAGTCTCTCCAGCCTCGGTGAGAGCGATTCGCTGAGCCCGTCGGTCATCGGGGTCGGCCCGGCGAATCACCAGACCATCACTCTCTGCCTGGTCGATGACCCGTGACACATACCCGGGAGATTTTAGAAGCTGCCGGCATAGGTCGACGCCACGAAGCTCATGATGCGGAGCGAGGCTCAGCCGCACAAGCAGGTCGAGCGTTGTCGGGTTGTAGTTGGTTCTGGCAACGGCGAGCACGTCGATGGCGCGCCCCATCGCATTCTCTGCTTCGAGGAGTAGTCCACTCGGTCGAAATATCCTTCCGATATCGAGTTCATTCCAGTGCGCTTGTTCCAGTGTTCATCTCTTGTTAGTTGTCTTGACAATAGTTTGGTAGACAATTATTGTCCAGTTTCTCGAACAAGGAGAGAATTTGGCATCGGAATCATCAAGAACCATTGCTGTTATCGGAGCGACAGGGGCGCAAGGCGGTGGCGTGGTCAGAGCGCTGCAAGAGCGCGGACAATTCAAAGTCAGGGCGTTGACGCGTAATCCGGACGGTGCCCGAGGTCTCGCCGACGAGGTCGTTGCTGCGGATCTCACCCGGCCCGAAACACTCGGCCCCGCACTCGAAGGTGTCTACGGCGTTTTCGCCAACACCAACTCATTTGGGGGCCCCGACACCGACGAGATTGCCCAAGGTACTGCTGCCGTCGAAGCCGCCAAGACAGCAGGTGTCGAGCACTACGTCTGGTCGACGCTGCCAAACGTCGAGAGAATCTCCGACGGGATGTACGACGTTCCGCATTTCTCCAACAAGGCCAAAGTCAACGATGTGGTCAGCAACGCCGGCTTCAGTTACTTCACTTTTGTCGAGCCGCCGTTCTACTTCCAGAACCTGAACTCGCCGATGTACCCGACGAATCCCGGGCCGGATGGAACCCCGACCTGGTCGGTTCCGATGCAGTCGGATGTGCGGGGCATCCACATGGGCGACATCACCGAGCTCGGCAACATCGTTGGCGGCGTCTTCGAGCAACCGGAGACCGTTGGAGACGGTCGACATCTCGCGCTATCGGGCGATCTGATGAGCTGGGATGACATCGTCGCCACCCTTGTCAGCCAAGGTCACGACCTGGCGTACTCACAAACCTCCGAGGACCCATGGGGCATCCGAGAGATGTTTGCCTACTTCGAAGCGCACACCTACTTCGGACCCGACGCCGACGAGAAGATTACCAACGGCAAGGTGGTGACCACGAAGCCGTTCACCGACTTTGCCACCTGGGCGAAGACCAACATGCCAGCCTGAGCTGCCCATGACCGACTACGGCAGAACCCCGCAATTCGGAATATTTCCGATACCGCTGGCGAGCGATCTCGCCGGGGTTTTCGAGATGGTGCGGATTGCCGACGATGGTGGTCTTGATCTGGTGGGAGTTCAGGATCATCCCTATCAGAAACGATATGTGGACACTTTCACATTGATGACCGCGATAGCGACGCGAACCAAGAACGTGACAGTGTTCCCCGACGTTGCCAGTCTTCCACTCCGGCCGCCCGCGGTCCTTGCCAAGCAGGCGGCGACAATCGACATTCTCAGCGAGGGACGGTTCGAATTGGCCCTCGGAGCCGGATCGTTCTGGGAGGCCATCGAGGCGATAGGCGGCCGGCGTCGGACTCCCGGTGAAGCGTTGAAGGCGGTTTCCGAGGCAATCGACGTGATTCGCCTGATGTGGAGTGGCGAAAGATCGGTGCGTTATTCGGGAGATCATTACCAGCTGTCAGGCGTCAAACCCGGCCCGGCACCCATTCACGAAATGGGAATCTGGCTGGGAGTTTACGGTCCTCGCGCGTTTCGACTCCTAGGAGAGAAGGCCGACGGATGGGTGCCTTCGTTACCGACGATGCCTGTGGAATCTCTGGTTCAGAAGAACGCCGCGATCGACGAGGCGGCCACGAGCGCCGGTCGCGATCCAGCCGCCATCCGACGAGTTGCCAACGTCAACGGTGTCATCACCGACCGTGAATCAGAAGGCTTTCTCCGGGGTCCTGCCCGACCGATGGGTCGATCAACTCACCGAACTCACCCGGATCCATGGCAAAGACAGCTTTGTTCTTTGGCCGGACGGTGAGCCAATCGAGCAGACACATCGATTCGTAGAGGTCGCTGCCGCCACACGGCAGGCGATAGGTGATGCTCGGGGCTAGCTTTCGATCATTCCCAGGGCGTAGTCGATTTCGTCGAGAGTCTCAGGGGCTGTCTCACGGACAGTGGCTTGCTCTAGTTCGTTTCTGGCGTCCGATCCGAGCGATCGGGCCAAGGCCCAGACGGCATGCGATCTGATCATCGAGGAGCGATGACGCACATGCTCGCGAATGGCCGGCCACGCGGCCTCTTCGCCGGAGTTGCCCGGCGCCACGAGAAGATTGCGTCTGATGAATCTGCCTTCCCTGCGTGGCACATACCACCACGAGAACCGGTCCAGCAGTTCGCCGTCCTCCATCGCGAGCAGATCCATAAAGGCCAGTTCGATGGGCTTGTTCCCTGCGCTCTCGAGTGTCTTCGCACCGGGAGGGCAGGATGTCAGGCAATCGTCACAGCCATAGATGCGTCGTCCGAGATGGGGTCGTATCCAACGCGGGATCGACCCCGGGCTTTGCAGCCATGTGGAGAGACACTTCCGAGCGTCGAGACCATTTTCACCGATGGCCCCGGTCGGGCACGCCGGGATACAAGCGATGCAGGTACCGCAACTCCTTTGCATTGGGGACGTTGCCTGGAGTTCGGCGTCGGTGATCACGGAGCCGAGAAGCATCCATGGACCCGATCCTGGTGTGAGGACCATCGTGCTCCTGCCGGTCCAACCGACACCCGCCCGGACCGCCACAGCCCTGTCGAGAAGCCGGTTGTCATCGCTGAGCGTCTCCGCTCTAGCCCCGATTGAGTGGAGATGAGCTGAGATCGCATCTGTCGCTCGTCGGACACTCTTGTAATGATCGGATGTCGCGAATCGGCCAACGATCGCCCCGCTCGAAGCCGGTGTCGCTGCAGACGCCAGATAGTTGTAGCCGACAACAACGATGCTCTCCGCCCAGGGGAAGGTGGCCTTGACGTTGGTGGCGAGCGCAGGGTCGGAGTAGGTGAAGTGAAGGGGACCGGCCATTCCGTTCTTCTTGTGTGAGTTGAGTGTCGCCAGCTCACGGTCGAACGGGGCGACCTTGGCCACTCCGACGGCGGCGGCGCCATTCTGTGCGCCGATACTCTGCAGTTGCTCCGCCAAGCCCGATGACATGTGCTGATTCTGGCATCGCTGCGAGGACTGATTACACAAACGGCGCCGGGCTCATTTACAATCCCGGTCATCACACACGCTCGCGAACCCCTCACTGGTTGAGCATTCTCAAATTGAGACAGTTCGGAGAAGGGGCACCCCGTTTGGGGTGGGGTCGGACCCAGCGGGCGGAGGAACCTAACCAGAAAGGAGCTACTTGTGACTGAAGTCACAATGAAGCAACTCTTGGAGGCCGGCGTCCATTTCGGCCACCAAACCAGACGTTGGAACCCAAAGATGCGCCCCTATATCTACGGGGAGCGCAACGGGATTCACATCATCGATCTTCGCCAAACGGTCACTCAGGTAGCCGAAGCGGTCGACTTTGCCCGCGACGTTGCAGTCGAAGGCGGCTCGGTGCTCTTCGTGGGCACAAAGAAGCAGGCCCAAACACCGGTGGCCGACCATGCGACTCGATCCGGCCAGCCCTATGTGAATTATCGATGGCTTGGCGGGATGCTCACCAACTTCACGACTATCCAGAAACGCATCTTCTACATGAGAGAGTTGACGCGAATGGAGGAGTCCGGCGACATGAACGCGCTCCCAAAGAAGGAGCGTCTCAAGTTGCGTCGTGAGCTCACCAAGCTCGAACTCAACCTTGGCGGTGTGGTCAATATGTCGCGACTTCCGCAGGCCGTGCTGGTCATCGACGTGAACACCGAGGCCACCGCGGTCAAAGAAGCCGATCGTCTTGGTATACCCATCATCGCCCTTGTCGACTCGAACTCGGATCCCGATGCGGTCGACTATCTGATTCCCGGCAATGATGACGCCATTCGTGCTGCCGACCTGATCGCCGGTGCTATCGCCGATGCGGTGATCGAAGGCAAGGAGATTGCCTCCAAGAAGAAGCCGTCAAAGGCTGAGTCCGAGACGGAAGAATCCTGATCCACGTGACAGAAATCACAGCCAAAGACATACAGAAGCTTCGCCACGACGCAGGCGTCGGGATGATGGATGCCAAGAAGGCCCTCACAGATTCGGGGGGCGACATTGATCAGGCCTTCGATCTGTTGCGCGAGCGTGGCCAGGCCAGGATGGCCAAACGTGCCGACCGTGAAGCCGGAGAGGGTGTTATTGGCAGCTACGTGCACATTCAGACTGATCGTCCCGTGCTTGGGGTGCTGATCGAGCTTGCGTGCGAGACAGACTTCGTCGCCAAGAGTGACGAGTTCAAACAGGTGGCTGACGACATCGCCATGCATGTTGGTTGGTCCAACCCACAGTGGGTTTCCCGAGATGATGTCGACCAGGACGCACTGGCCAAGGAGCGTGAATTGATCGCCCGTCAGGCCAAGAGTGAGGGCAAGTCGGCGGAAATCGTCGAGAGGATCGTCGACGGCAAGATCGAGTCGTGGTACGCCGAGAATGTTCTCTACGACCAGCGCTTCGTCAACAGTGAGAGGTTTGAGGGAACCGTTGGCGACATGGTCGGTTCCGTGGGCGCGAGGATGGGCGAGAACATCTCGGTGCGTAAGGTCGCACGTGTGGCTGTTGGAGGCTGATGGTGTCTGATACCCCTAATAGACGAGTGCTCCTCAAGCTCTCCGGTGAGGCTTTCGCCGATCCTTCCGTTGGTTATGGCATCGATCCGCTCACTGTTCACAGGGTGGCGGGCGAGATCTCCGAGGCGGTGGCAACCGGAGTCGAGGTTGCGATCGTCGTTGGGGGAGGAAACATCTTCCGCGGCGTTTCCCAAGCCGCCAAAGGGATGGATGCAGCCACCGCCGACTACATGGGGATGCTCGCCACGGTGATCAATGCTCTCGCTTTGAGGGATGCGCTTGAGAACCAAGGTGTCATCACCCGGGTGCAGAGTGCAATCACCATGCAGGAGCTGGCCGAGCCGTACATCAGGCTGAGGGCTATCCGACACCTCGAGAAAGGGCGGGTCGTGATATTCGCCGCGGGCACGGGGAACCCCTTCTTCACCACCGACACAACCGCCGCTCTACGCGCCATCGAGATTGGTGCCGACGCGCTACTCAAGGCTTCGATGGTCGACGGCATTTATGACTCGGACCCGGCAACCAACGAGGACGCCAGCAGAATCAGCGAGCTTTCCTACATGGAGTTCATTGCTCGCGAGCTCCGGGTGATGGACACCACCGCCGTTACGATGTGCAAAGAGCACAACGTGCCGATCCATGTATTCGGTATGACCACTCCTGGCAACATAGTCAGGGCTGTTCACGGCGATCAGGTCGGCACAGTGGTCTCCTAGCGAGGAGAACGAGATGATCAGCGACCATCTGGAAGAAGCCAAACATAAGATGGAGATGGCGGCTGATCACGTGGGCAACGAGTTTTCGACCGTCAGAACAGGTCGGGCCAATCCTCAGCTGCTACATCGGATAACAGTGGATTACTACGGCGCTCCCACACCACTCCAACAACTCGCTTCGATCTCCGTGCCCGAACCACGGTTGCTGATGGTTCAGCCATTCGACACTTCAACTCTCGGGGACATCGAGAAGGCACTTCAGCAAGCCGACCTCGGGCTCAACCCCTCCAATGACGGAACCGTTATCCGGATCGCCTTTCCACCTCTCACCGAGGAGCGTCGCCAGGAGTTGATCAAGGTCGTCAGACACATGGCGGAGGAGGGTCGTGTCGCCGTTCGCAATCTGCGCCGTCACTCGAAGTCCGACATGGAGGCGTTGCATGGGGAGATTTCCGACGACGACATTCGACGTGGAGAGGAAGAGCTTCAGAATCTGACCGACCGGAGTGTCGGGAAGATCGAATCCCTTCTTTCCAATAAAGAAGAAGAGCTCCTCGAGGTCTGACTTGGCCGATCAAGATTCCACAGACCAGAACGGACAGGATTTCATCCGCCCCTGGGAAGACGACGACGATGCTGCCGAAGTAGTTCCCCTTCCCGGGATCGATGCATCCGAGTCTGATGACTCATCCGATGGGGAAGTCTTCGAATTGGCCGAGGAGTTCGCCGCGGAGCCCGATGAATCAGGTGAGTCAGACGAGACGACGTCAGATGAGACCGCCGAATTTGACTCGGGTGAAGTCGATTGGGATGCGATGGTCGAGACCCCGAGCGGGATTGACGACTACACGTCGGACCATTATGTCTCCGCCACCACCGAGGAATACAAGGAGCTCGCGGAAGACGTGAGTCGCGCCGCCGAAGAGGAGTGGAAGATGCAGGCGGTCGCTGCGACAGTGCCCGGAGTCGAGAGTGGTCTCGTCGGGTTCGAGGACGTTTCCGGAAAGGTAACCGACTCCGAGGAGTCCTATGAGGCTGTCGAGCAGGCTGCGGCATCTGATCTGACGATGCGCATCGCGTCTGGGCTGGCCATTTTCGGCCTGTTCTTGGGAAGTCTGATACTTGGTGGCTGGTGGTTCACCGCGTTTGTGATCCTGATCATGATCGTGGCCGTCGGAGAGTTGTACGCCAATCTTCGAACAAAGGACTATCGCCCGATTGCCTTGTTTGGCATCGTTGGCGTGGTCCTGATGGGTGTGGGCGCACACAATTGGGGGGCCGCCGCGATCGGAGGTTGGGGCGTCTTTGTTGTCTTGGCCACGGTTCTCTTCTTCTCGCTGACCCCGAGGAAGAACCCACTCGAGAGCGTATCGGTGACGGTTCTCGGTGTCGCCTGGGTGGGGATGCTCTCGTTTGCGGTCCTGTTGGCAAAGGGGCCCAATCCCGTTGCCCTCGTCCTGTTTGTCGTGCTTCTGATAGCTCTCAACGACATTGGGGCCTTCTTTGTCGGCCGTGCCTTCGGCCGACGAAAGCTGGCCCCCGAGGTTTCGCCAAACAAGACAGTCGAAGGTCTCCTTGGAGGTTTGATCGTTGTTGGGGTGGTGGCGTCGATCTTGGTCACCTTCCCGCCTTGGGAGTCGATTGGTCTGGCAAAGGGTCTGAGCGCGGCCGCCGTGGTCGGCGTGTTCGCTCCCATCGGTGATCTTGTCGAGTCCATGGTGAAGAGAAGCATCGGCATCAAGGACATGGGCTCGGTGCTCCCCGGTCACGGAGGGATGCTCGACCGGATCGATGGCTTCCTGTTTGCCGTTCCTGCCATCTACTTCCTCTTCAGAGTCTTCGAATTGCTGTGAGTCGCCCGGTTGTCGTCCTCGGAGCGACCGGTTCAATTGGATCCCAGACCCTTGAAGTGGCAGATGCTCTCGGTATGAAGGTGGCTGCCGTAGCCGCCCTGAGACCTTCGCCGCTGTTTGCCGAATTGGCCATTGCCCGCCCGGACGCGAGGGTGATAGTCGTTGGCGGCTCATCAGAAGAGAGGGCCGATTTCGAGTCCGCCGTCGGCAGGGCTGTCGAATTCGACTCTCCCGCAGTTCTGGACGCCGCGGCAACACTAGGAGCGGTTGTTGTCAACGGGATCGTTGGAGCCGCTGGACTCCGGGCGACCTTGGCCACTCTCGAAGCGGGGAACCGTCTTGCACTGGCAAACAAGGAGAGTTTGGTGGCTGGAGGCCCGGTCGTCGAGCAGGCACTTGCGCATGGTGGTGAAATGATTCCGGTGGACAGCGAGCACTCTGCGCTTTTCCAATGTCTGCAAGGTGAGCCGCCGGAAGCTGTCGCCAAACTGGTACTGACTGCCTCCGGAGGCCCGTTTCGCGGTGCCAGCCGGGAGTCGCTCCAGGAGGTGACACCAGAGGAAGCCCTGAAACATCCGACCTGGGACATGGGTCGACGGGTGACGATCGACTCGGCGACTCTCTTCAACAAGGGTCTCGAAGTGATCGAGGCGCACTATCTGTTTGGTGTTCCTTACGATCGGATCGACGTTGTGATCCACCCACAATCGGTCCTCCACTCTGCGGTCGAATTCGTGGATGGCTCCTGGAAGGGGCACTTCGGACAACCCGACATGCGCATCCCCATTCAATACGCCCTCACTGCTCCGATGCGATCGAGCTCACCCGCCGATCCCTTCTTGCTCGCAGGGCGGGAACTGACGTTTGAGGATGTTGACCGGGAGACCTTTCCTGCGCTCGACCTGGCTTACGCTGCCGGTCGCAGCGGAGGGTCCGCCCCCGCCGTCCTCAACGCTGCCGACGAGGTGGCCGTTGAGGCGTTTCTTCAGCGTCGACTTGGCTTTCTCGAGATCGCCGATGTCGTTGCCCAGACCCTCGACCAGGTTGATTGGCGAGAACTCCGAAGGGTTGATGATGTGCTCGCAGTCGACGCCGAGGCGAGGACGGTGGCCGCCTCGATTATCGCAAGTGGACGCTGAGTAAGTACGACGTGGGGGTACCGTGACCTCGTGATTGGGGGCATAGCCGCAGCGGTAGCCATCGTCTTCTTTGTCACTGCCCACGAGGCGGGCCACTTTCTCGCGGCCAAAGCAGTGGGAATGAAGGCGACTCAATTCTTCTTCGGGTTCGGACCCAAGATCTGGTCGATTCAAAGAGGCGAGACCGAGTACGGCTTCAAGTGGATCCCTCTTGGTGGATACGTGCGGATCGTCGGAATGAACCCTCTGGAAGAGGTGGACCCCGCCGATTTGGGGCGTACCTACCGGGAAAAGAAGTTCTGGGAGAAGAGCGTGGTCGTCCTCGCCGGAGTAGGGATGAACTTCCTGATCGGCTTCATCATGTTCTACGGGATCATTCTTGCAATAGGAGTGCCGGGTGGACCATCACTCGAGGTAGGACTCGTGGTCGAAGAATCCCCTGCGGCTGAGGCGGGGATGGCAGAGGGTGACGTGATAGTCGCGATCGGTCCCCACGAAGTCACGGAGTGGGAGGAACTCGTTTTGGCCCTCGAGTCCGAGGGGCCAGGCCCGACGACGGTCACGGTTGATCGGGATGGCGAATTGATCAGTCTCCAGGCTGATCTCGACGAGAGCGAATTGATAGCCGGGGCCGGTTTTCTTGGGGTGGCCCCGACCCGTGAGCAGATCGATGTTGGCCCGATCGAGTCGATAGGGCTGGCGGGTCAACTGGTCTGGGGTGCCGTAACGGATACGTTCGCTGCTCTGTTCCAGATGATGCGCCCTTCGTCGCTGGTCCAGTATTTTGGGGTCTTTCTGGGGGATACCGACGTGCCAAATGAAATCCGACCGGTGAGTCCGATCGGGATCGTTTCAATAGGCAGCCAGGCGGAGAATGCGGCGGCCTTTCTCGGGATTCTTGCCTATGTCAATGTGATCCTTGGCACCATCAATCTTCTGCCCATATTTCCACTCGACGGAGGCCACTTCGCGGTAGCTCTCTACGAGAAGCTGACCGGAAGAGCAGCGAACATTCGCAAGCTCGCACCGGTTGCGGCGGCAGTCATCGGACTCTTCTTGTTTCTGGGGTTCGTGGCCATCATCCTCGACATGACCAACCCGATCAGACTGTAGGTAGGCGCCGCTTGTGTCGACCCCCTGGCAAGCGGAGCCATCGGTCTACCGTTAGACCGTGACCTTCGAACGACGTCTGACACGAAAGCTCCTGGTTGGCGATGTCCCTGTCGGCGGCGGATCGCCGATAACCGTCCAGTCGATGACCACGACAAAAACCGCGGATGTCGACGGCACACTCGCTCAGGTCTATGCCCTCGCTGGAGCCGGGGCCGACATCGTTCGTATCACGTGCAACGATGTCGAGGCCGCCCAGGGTCTTGCCGAGATCATGCCACGAAGCCCGGTCCCGATCATCGCCGACATCCACTATCAGTATCGGTTGGCCCTCGCCGCCATCGAGGCAGGCGTCCAGGGTCTCCGTCTCAACCCTGGAAACATTCGCAAAGAGGATCAGATCAAGATCGTCGCCCGAGAAGCCAGGGACCGCGGGTTACCCATCCGCGTGGGCGTGAACGCCGGGTCTCTCGACAAGGATCTGCTGGAGAAGTATGGCTCGGCTGTTCCGGAGGCTCTTGTGGAGTCGGCTCAAAAGGAGATCCGCTATCTCGAGGAGGTCGACTTCTTCGACATCAAGATCTCCGTCAAGCACTCCAACGTTCCCTCAATGGTCGAGTCGTATCGTTTGCTCGCCGACACCATCGATTATCCACTGCATCTCGGTGTGACGGAGGCCGGTCCACCGCCGGCAGGCTTGATCAAGGGGGTCGCTGGAATCGGAACCCTCTTGAACGAGGGAATCGGAGACACGATTCGGTTCTCGCTCACGGCGGATCCGGTCGAAGAGGCCAAAGCGGGGCGCCAACTGCTCGAGTTTCTCGGGTTGCGTGAGCGGAAAGGCCTGGACCTGATTGCATGTCCGTCCTGCGGTCGCGCCGAGGTCGATGTCATCGAGGTGGCCACGGCGGCGCAGAAGGCTCTGGAGGAAGCCAATCTGCCGATCCAGGTTGCTGTCATGGGTTGTGTGGTCAACGGCCCCGGTGAGGCGCGTGAGGCCGACATCGGCATTGCCGCCGGGCGGGGTAGGGGCCATCTCTTCATCAAAGGCCAGGTGGTGCGGGTTGTTCCCGAGGCTGAGATGGTCGAGGCACTTCTCGACGAGGCCAAAAAATTGGTGGACGAAGGTGTGGAGGCCCGACTCGCCCACGCCGACGCCAACGCCGAGGAGATCGCCGAGGCGGATCGCCTCCAACTCGTAGAGATCCAAGGTGATGCCAACCGTTCTGCGGAGCGTCGCGCCGCGGTCGCCGCGGTGGCCGCCGCCGAAAACGGCGGAGGCTGAATAGT